>JAFUOJ010000013.1 GCA_017481945.1 Parabacteroides sp.
GGTACAACCGTAGGAACAATGACATTAGGTGATGGTACGTACACGTTGCAAGATGTTCCGGGTGGAGCAAAAGCCGTGTTGGAATTCTCTTACATCGGTTTCAAACCGGTAGAAGTAGTGGTAGGTAACCAGAAGGTTATTAATGTAACAATGACTGAAGACTCGGAGCAGTTGGAAGAAGTTGTAGTAGTTGCTTATGGTACTGCTAAAAAGAAAGACTTGACAGGATCAATGAGTGCAATTGATACTAAAGTGTTGACAGCTCAAAGTTCAGCTTCTACATCTAAGATGTTGGAAGGTTCTGTACCGGGTTTGCAGGTTGCTTCAACAGACGGTCAGCCGGGTGTCGACATGGGTATCCGTGTACGTGGTGTTAGTTCTGCAGTCGGTGGTAGTGCAAGTGCCTTGGTTGTAATTGATGGTGTGCCAGCTCAGAATGAAAACCCATTGTCAAACTTGAACTCTTCAGATATCGAGAACATCACAGTTTTGAAGGATGCTGCATCAACAGCCCTTTATGGATCTCGTGGTGCGAACGGTGTTGTATTGGTAACAACCAAGAAGGGTAAAAGTGGTCAGACTCGTATCAGTTTTGATGCTCGTTGGGGTTGGAACTCTGTGGGTGCTTTCAATACATCTGGTATGAGAGAGGCTTCTGATTATTATGAGTACTATTGGAGATCTATTTACAACTCTTATCGTTATGGTGTAAATGGTACAGGTATGCCTGGTGTTGACGCAAACGGTTATCCTTATACTAATGTAAATAATCCGAACTATACTCACGAACAGGCAGCTGAATTTGCCAGCCAGCATTTGTTTAACTATGTAGCTGGTGCAACAAATTCTGAAACAAACTTCCAACGTAATGGTTTGGGTAACTGGATGGCTTACAATGTTCCGGGAGCTATTTATACAATGGCTGGTTCTGGAGCAACAGCTTCAGCTACTATGACAGGTGCTTATTTGGTGGGGTTAGACGGTAAGATTAATCCGAATGCGCAGTATCTTTATGGTGATGGCGATAGATATGAAGATGTATTGTTGCAAACAGGTTTCCGTCAACAGTATGATGTATCAGCCAGTGGTGGTACAGATAAAGTGAAATATTATGCATCATTAGGTTATTTGGATGAACCATCTTTCGTTCGTGCTTCAGACTTTAGTCGTTATACAGGTCGTGCAAGTGTAGATGCAGAATTGTTCAAATGGTTAAAGGTGGGTGCTAACGTTGGTTATACTAAATCAGAAACTAACTCTATGTCAACTCGTTGGGGACGTAACCCGGGTGCTGCAACAGGTAACGTGATGATGTATGTAAATGCAACTCACCCAATCGTTTCTGTATGGGCTCGTGAAGCAAATGCTGATGGTTCTATTGGTGGTTATGTATTAGATAACGGAGAAAAAGTCGAAGCTGGTTATGCTAATTCAACTTATTCTCCATTAGGACAAACAGACGGTAACCGTACTGCTGCAGATGTTCTTTATGATATCGACAGTAATATCAATGAAAACCAGGTTGATTTGTGGACTTCTCGTATGTATGCAGATTTCTCATTCTTGAATGATTTCAAGTTTACAATTAACTTCTCAATGGACCAACATCATAATCGTCTGTTGAAATACCGTAACAGCTTGAGTGCATTGGGACAAGGTATTGGTGGTATTATGATTAACAAATATACTCGTACAATTATCAATACTCAACAGTTGTTAAGCTATAACAAAGATTTTGGAAAACACCATGTAGATGCAATGGCCGGTCACGAGTACAATGATAATGATTATGAAATTTTGACTTGGGGGTCTGCAGATGAATTGATTCCGAACTATATCTCTCCGGGTAACTTCGTAAATCGTTATTCTAATATTACAACTTTCTCTAATCCAAGTTGGTCTTTAGCAAATGTACGTATGGAATCTTATTTGGCTCGTGTAAATTATATTTATGATGATAAGTATTATTTGTCAGGATCTGTACGTGCTGATGGATCTTCTAAATTTATGAAAGATAAATGGGGTGTCTTCTATTCTATAGGTGGTGGTTGGCGCTTCACATCTGAAGAATTTATGGAAGGAACGAAGAGTTGGTTGGATAATGCTAAATTACGTTTAAGTTATGGTGTGATCGGTAACCAGAATGGTATTGGTAATTATAGTAACCATACTTGGACTTATGGTGTTGGTACTTGGAATACAGTATCAAATGGTACAGGTACTGTTAAAGATAATTTGTATTCAATTGGTTATGGTGGTTTGGTTAATGAAGATTTAACATGGGAAAATGTACATACAACAGACGTTGGTTTAGACTTTACAGTTTTAGGAGGTCGTTTGTCCGGTACATTTGATTTCTACAACAGCTTGACTACTAACTCATTCTTTAATGAACCTATTTCAATTTTGGCTGGTTCTGGAAATACAACTCGTCAGCGTAACACAGCAAAACTTCGTAACCGTGGTTTTGAAGTAGATTTGTCTGCAACTATCATAAATAATCAGGATTGGACTTGGAATGTAGGTATCAATGGTACTCATTATAGAACTACTTTGGTGGAAGTTCCGGCAACAACAATCCCTGCCCCTAATGCTACAGATGATCTTCCTGATGGAACATGGACAGCAAATGGTGAAGGTTGGTCCGCAGCAGGTACAGGCAATGCATCTGGTATTTTCTATTTGCGTGGTGAAGGTCGTGACTGGTATAACTTGTATTTGTATAAATATGCAGGTGTTGACCAAGAATCTGGTTTGCCTATGTACTGGCACCGTGTAACTTACGATGATGTAAATAATAACGGTTCAGGTGATCGTTATGCAGGTAAGCAAATTGGTGAAGATGTAAAGACTACAGTTTCTGCTGATGCTTCTTTGTATGAAATGGGTAGTGCAACTCCGGATTGGATTGGAGGTTTGAATACATCTCTTCGTTATAAAGATTTTGACTTCCAGGCAGTATTTGCATATCAGATCGGTGGTAAATTCTTGTCAGTTGAATATGCAAATGGTTTGTATCGTTCTTCTTATTTGTCTCGTGGTGCACAGCCTCAGTCAACAGACTTAATAGGTAATACTTGGACTCCGGATAATACAGGAGCTTACTTCCCAATGCAATGGGCTTCAAATAGCTCTTCTAACTATTATGACGGTTCTACAACTGGTTCTTGGAAGTATACAGATATGTCATTGTTCTCAGCTTCTTACTTACGTATGAAGAATATCACTTTAGGTTATACTTTGCCTAAATCACTATTGAATAAAGCAGGTATCAGCAAATTACGTGTTTATGCTTCAGCAGATAACTTGTGGTATATTTCTGCAAAGAAAGGTGTAGACCCTGCTATGTCAATGACAGGTGGTTTGGAAGTTGGACAGTATGTTTATCCGACTATGCGTACAGTATCTCTTGGTTTAAATCTTGAATTCTAAATTAATTAAAAAGCGAAGTAAAAATGAAAAAATATATTAAAAATATCTGCGGAGCTTTGGCTGCGGTTACAGCATTGACTGCCTGTGATTCCAAGTTGGATCTTACCGATCCAACTAAATTGACGGATGAGCAGATCGAAGGTCTTTTGATAGATGGAACTCCGGAACAGCAGCAATTGGTTTTCGGTGGTATGGCTACTGGTTTGAAGAGCTATTTATGCTATCGTGGATCAATTATGTCTGGAGGCTTCTCTAACATATCTATTGATAACGAGTGGGTACATAATAATATGTATCGTAATTTGCAGTGTGGTGATATTGTGTATGGTGACGGTGCTCGCCATTCTTCTGGTTGGGGACAGTATTACAGAAATAGTGCTGATAACCAATATTGGGATTCAGATAGAGAATCAGAATGTTATGGATTTTGGGCTTCACCGGCTATTTCTATCAGTAAGGCCAATAATATCTTGATGTATTTAACAGATGAGGTTATTGAAAAGAGTAATAGCGGTTTATTGAAGCAATATAAAGCACAAGCTTTGGTAATTCGTGGTATGGGTTACATGCAATTGATGGAACGTTTTACAAAGGCTTATTTACATGGTGGTCAGAGTGGTCATGGTATGCCAATTTACACTACTTATGGCTATAACGATCCTGTTGCTCCATCTTCTGCAACTGAGACTTGGAATTTTATCATCAATGACTTAAAAGAGGCCGTTCGTTTATTCAAAGATTCAGGTTTGGGTTCTAATGGATATACAATTGGTACAACTCAGGCTGAATGTTATGATATAGACTGTGGTGTTGCTCAATATTTCTTGGCAAAGGCAGCTATGTGGACTGGTGATTACCAGTCTGTTATTACTGCAGGTAATGATGTTATGAATGCCTATAATTGGTCTTTTATAAAAGAAGAAAATTATGGTGTTGATAACAGTCGTGTTGCAGGTATCTGTGCAAATACAGATGATATGAGATCTGATGATAATGCATTTTTAAGTATTGCAAAGAATCCAGAAACTATTTTTGGTTGGGATACGGATGCAAACCTTTACAATTGGTCTTATTTGAATCCGTTTGCTAATGGTTCTGATATGACAAGTCATGCTTATATGCAGATTGACAATGCTTTGTGGGCAAAAATGTCAGATAATGATTATCGTAAATCTCGTTACATGACTGAAGCCGCAGAATTCCCATATTTTGCAATTATTAGTGGCGATTCAACATGGTATCCGACAAAAGTTCCTGCTTATACTTCTTTGAAGTGGGCTGCAACTATTGCTTCTGATGAGTCAGCTCGTAAACATGATAGATCAAATTCTGATCAGATTTTGTTCCGTACCTCAGAAGTTGTATTGATGTTAGCTGAAGCATATGCTCAGAGTGGTAACGATACAGAAGCAAAGAACACATTGAATAAATTGTTAGCAGCTCGTACTAAAGCTGGTGCTCCGACTATGACATGTGACAATACAATGGCAGGTATGTCTACATTGGATATGTGTAAGTTACAGTGGAGATTAGAATGTTGGTTAGAAAATGGTTGGGCATTTTGGAATGCTAAACGTTGGAATCAAGTTCCTACTTATGATGGTTCTAACCATTGGAGTGATGGTCGTACAGTTGCTATTGAGAACATGACATGGGAAATTCCTGATAAGGAAACTCAGACTAACCCACATTGGGCAAGTGTAAGTAGATAAAATTGTAACTGAAAATTCTCTGTATATACAGAGCTAAACATGGGTTTTATACAATCACATATATAAAACCATACTAAATTTTTAAATCACTAATAATAAAGTTTAAAAGAGCCCATCTGTGAAGATCGGCTCTTTTGTTGTTTGTATAAGGGGAAAAATGGTTACTGTTTTAGTGCCTGTTCGATGTCTGCGATGATGTCTTCAGCGTCTTCGATACCGACAGAGAGACGGATAAGGTCTGGAGCAACCCCTGCTTCGATTAATTGCTCGTCTGTCAATTGACGATGGGTGTGGCTTGCCGGGTGAAGGACACAAGTACGAGCGTCTGCTACGTGTGTAACAATACAAATCATCTTCAAGCTATCCATGAAACGGATTGCCTCTTCGCGAGTCCCTTTCAAGCCGAACGCGATAACACCGCAAGTTCCGTTTGGCATATATTTCTGAGCCAACTCATGATATTTATTGCTTTTTAGTCCCGGATAGTTTACCCAAGCGACCTGTTCATTGGCTTCTAACCATTCCGCGATTTGTTGAGCGTTCTTACAATGCTGCGGCATACGCAAGTGCAAAGTTTCCAAGCCTAAGTTCAATAGAAAAGCGTTCTGCGGTGATTGGATAGAGCCTAAATCACGCATAAGTTGTGCTGTCGCTTTCGTCATATAGGCCATTTTGCCAAAAGCCTTTGTATAAGTCAAGCCGTGATAAGATTCATCCGGTGTAGTCAATCCGGGGAATTTATCCGCATGAGCTTCCCAATCGAAATTGCCACTATCTACAACTGCGCCACCGACACTGGTCGCATGACCGTCCATATATTTAGTCGTAGAGTGTGTAACAATATCTGCACCCCATTCAAACGGACGGCAATTGATAGGTGTCGCAAATGTATTGTCCACAATCAAAGGCACTCCGTGGCTATGCGCAATGCGAGCGAACTTTTCAATGTCCAAAACATTCATTCCCGGGTTAGACATGGTCTCTCCGAACAACGCTTTGGTGTTTGGCTGGAATGCCGCTGCGATTTCCTCTTCAGGAGCGTCCGGATCCACAAATGTAACTTCGATTCCCAACTTCTTCAAGGTCACACCGAACAAGTTGAAGGTCCCTCCGTAGATTGTAGAAGAGCAAACCAAATGGTCACCTGCCTGGCAGATGTTGAAAACAGCGTAAAAATTGGCTGCTTGTCCGGATGAGGTAAGCATAGCACCCACACCGCCTTCCAAAGCTGCGATTTTGGCAGCTACCGCGTCGTTTGTCGGGTTCTGCAAGCGGGTATAGAAATAGCCGCTCTCTTCCAAATCGAACAATTTGGCCATTTGTTCGCTGGTGTCATATTTGAAGGTTGTACTTTGATAGATCGGTAGAACGCGAGGCTCTCCTTTTTTCGGTTGCCAGCCGCTTTGCACGCAAAGGGTGGCTGGTTTAGATGATTTGTTCATTATTAGAATGTTGTTATTTTGTGTTTGTTAATTTTTTCGACAAAAATACGGATAGTTTGCCTGCTTCACAATATCTTTTTCTGCAAAATGCGAAACCAACCGTAGGAAACAATCCCTTTTAGGATACTTGAGATACTGATAGCCCACCATACACCTTCGATTCCGGCTCCCCAGTGCGTTAAAAGTAGCGCCAGCGGAATGCGTAGGCAGTTGAAGGTAATACTAATGATCGCCGGAGGCATGGTTCGCCCGGTCCCATAGAACACACCCTGCATTGTAATCTCCAACATCATAAAAAGCATGGAGTATCCGTCTATGCGGAGGAAAATCCCGCCCGCCTCATAAGCTTTTTGCTCCGGCACGATTAAAGAGAACACTTCGCTTCCCCAGCAGACGAATAACAGCGTGCAAAAGACCCCAATCCAAGCCGTCATTTTCAAAGTCGTATGGAAAGCCTGCATAACACGCTCCTGTTTTTTAGCTGCGAAGTTTTGAGCGACAAAAGTACTGAGCGCAGTACTCAATCCCTGCGATGTATTCCACGCGATGGCTTCGATTTGACCGCCTGCCGTAAGTGTCATCAGCCCGATATGTCCGCCGTAGGTAGAAGCCGTTCGTCCCATCAGCAAATTAATGACCGCAAAGAGGCTATTGAGCAGTGCGACGGGGAGTCCCAATCGGAAAATCTGCCAACTGTACTTCCTTTTCAGCCGTACGAGGAAAGGAATCCCTCCGAACAGCACTCTTTTCCGCTTCAGAAAGAGGAGGAAGAGGATAAACACCGTCGCTTCTGACAACCAGGTCGCCCAAGCTGCCCCATCCGTCCCTAAATCAAAGCCGAAGATGAACAAAGGGTCGAGTATCATGTTCATAACTAATCCGCTTCCACTGATATAGAAAGGTATCCGGCTCAATCCTGCCGCGTTGTAAATTCCGGTGCAGGCTGCAGACAGTAAAATGAACGGGAAGCCTGTCGAGATGATTCGCAAATAGGAGACAGCGCTCTCCGTAATCTCGGCTTCCAGCTTGAACAATCCAATAGTGGGATAGGCGAGGAGGAAAAGCAGTAATCCCCATGCGATAGAGATAATCAGCGCAATGGTAAGGTTGTGCGACGCAAAACTTCGGGCGCTCTCCTCTTCGCGAGCCCCAATACTTTGTGCGACGCTCACTTCGGCTCCCACTTTATTGAGATAAGAGAGGGAGGAGGTCATCCACGTCAGAATGCCGACTGCTCCGACCGCTGCTACCGCTTCGCTACCCAATCGGCCTACCCAAGCCATGTCTGTAATGCTATAAGCCATTTGGACAAAGGAGGTTCCCATGATGGGAATCGCCAATTGGAAAAGTTGTTTTCGTATAGGTCCTTCTGTTAAGTTCTTTGTGCCTTGCATAATCTACGTTTTTTTAATGTTGAATCTGATAATGTTACTTTACATTATTGGAATTGAATCCTACAAAATAATAATGTAAGTTTACATTATAATGTTTTACCATTGCAATGTAATAATGTAGATTTACATTATGCCTTTGTATCCTTGCAAGTTGATAATGTAAGTTTACATTATGAGGTTGCACCTCTGCAAGTAGATAATGTAAAGTTACATTATGGACTCGTACCACTGTAATGTGATAATGTAAGCTTACATTATGAGATTGCAATCTTGCGAGCTTATTTTGTAAATCAAAAAAACGACATTTCAATGGTGAAAAATCATTTCCGCATTTCCGGAAACCTTTTTGCAACATTGAAATGTCGTTTTACAATTTTAGAGTGTCAAAAGATCCAATTAGAAGTTGATATTTACACCGACCATTGCGCTAAAGCTCTGCATAGGGTAGCCGTAATATAATTCATACTTCTGTCCCAATACATTGTTGAGCTTTAGGTAAGCGCCAAACGTATCATTGAATGTGTACGTGCCGGTTAAGTTCAATTCATTGATGTTGTTCATATCGAAAACGCCTCCGGCTTCGCCCAAGTAGGCTTTACGACCGGTTGCTAAGTAATAATCTAAGGAAGCAGAGACTTTTTGAATCGGTCGGACGGTAATTCCGGCTGTGATTTCCATCTCCGGCTTGCCGTAAGCCTCCTCAATATCGTCTACACTCCAACTATTATAAACACCTTTCAGGTTTATGTCGAAAAGTTGTTGATAACTATACTTGAGATTCACCCCTCCGAAAGCCTTTTTAGCATCTGCCTGCAGTGTAGTCAGGCGAGAGAAAGCGCCGGACATAGAATTGTAGGTTGGAATGAAGAATACCTCATTGTTAGTGACTTGATAGCCCCCGAAAATGTCAAACCAGAAACCCGGAGCGGCTCCACAGCGCAATCCAACGGTCGCGTCCAAGTAGTTTAAAGAGGGTAACAATTCAACAAAAGGCGCAGCGTAGCGGTTGATAACTGCTAACGAGTGTAGACTGTTGGAATACATTTTACCGCCGGCGTTTAGATAGAGTTGAGTCTTGTCGGCAACCTCTACATCGGCAGCAATATTCGGTGAAGCCATGAATTCGCTCTCGTCGCCGGTTGAAAACATGACGTTCGCGCCTAAACGTACTTTCCAGTTGTCTCCATGTACCTTATAGTAGGGTGATAACATGATTTCGGCATGGTTTTGGAACTCCATAAGCTCCTCTCCGTTTGCCGTCGGCAGGCTATAATTGAAGTATTCGATGTTTCCACCGATACCAATTCGCTGTTCCCCATTGAAACGGGCGTTCAAATCGAACTTCACATCGAAAGTCTGTTCGGTAGCTCCGTCATACTCTTTGCTCAAAGCATATTTCTGAGAGAAATTGGTATATCCCAAATCCAACAGATAGCCGATAGGGGCTTCCTCTTTGGATTCGACACCGATTTTTGCCTGAATCGTCTGGTTAACCTGATTGGTCTCGCGGTCGTAACCGGCTAACTGCTCTTCGAACGTGTTGGACAGAACCGGATCAGCGATTGGCATGCCGTAATAGTTGAAAGCGGAGTAGCCATACTTGATACCCATGTCTAAAATGGCCTTTTCAAAGACATGTTTGAAGTTTAAGCCACCCATATTGTCGTTTAGTTTGGCTTTGATCTTCTCAAGATCCGTATCAATGTATTTCACCTTTCCGTTGGTAGAGCGATGAGAGAACCAAAGGTTCAAATGATCCTTGTCGGTGCTTAAAATATGGTATCCCAAGTCGCCGTTCAAGTTCAGGTAAGTCCCTCCGCCGAAGTTGAAGTATCCTTTACGATGGTTATGCTGGATATCCGTCATGACATTGCCTGAAGGCAGGATACTGATCTCCTTTTCCGGGTCTGTAGGGACCGTATAAGTAGCGTAGTCGATAGACATCTTTTTGACTTCCGGTTCTTTAATCACCGGAAGGGTATTGACCTTGCTTGCGTCCTGGACAGTCGGGTCGTATTCACGCTCCAACGTCATTTCGCGGTTCAAGTTCTCTTTCTCCTTTTCTTTTGTCTCTTGTGCTTGGGCGGTCATTGTGCTTCCTAATAGCACTACAACACACAAAGCTTTGATTTTATCTACTGTTTTCATCTCTTCTTCTTAGTTCTTAAGTTTACCCAATCTGTTTTCAATCATAGCAGCAATGTCATCGTCCTCCTTGTAGTTGTTTTGCAAGCTTGTGAGGTATTGACGAGCTTGGAAGTCGTCTCCTTGACGGATATAGATGTCGGCAAGCAGGATGAAGCCGCGTGCTAACCAGTATTGATGAGGCGTTCCGTTTTCAATGAAGTTCATCAATACCTTTTCAGCGTTCTTATCATCCTTATTGTCGTAGTACAATTGAGCTAACAGATATTTAGCCTCTGCTCCGTGTGCTGTACGGGTGTCTTGACTCAAGACTTTCAGGTCTGCCAGGGCTTTATTGGCCTGTTTCTGGTCGATATACGCTTTTGCGCGGACGTAACGGGCTTCGGATTCGATTTCAGGAGAGAGCTTTGCCGTCTTTAATAAATCTTCTGCGGCTAAGAGCGCCTCTTTCTGCTGACCGGTTTGCAAAGCGCAGCGCATTACGCCTAAACGCGATGCCTGTTTGTTCTCCGGACTCTCGGCAACAATTTGCAGACGCTTGAAGCTTTCCAATGCAGCGGCGTAGTCTTTGTTCAAATATTCGATTTCAGCTGAACGCGCCACGGATTCCTCCATGTATTTGGTATCCCCGCTTGCAATCACGGCTTTAAAGCGTTGAAGTGCTTCGTCATATTCCTTTTGTGAGAATGCGATACTACCTAAATAGAAGTTGGCGTTGGAACTGAATGCCCCGTCGGGGAAAGTCTGCAAATAGTTGACTAAACTACGACGTGCTCCGGCATTATCGCCACGCATAAAGAGCTTTTCAGCCGCGATGTAGGTCAAAGAATCCTGTTCTCCAACCTCTAAGCGGATATTACCGCCTAAAGAGTTCACGTAGTTTGCATAAGCGTTGATGTCATTGAGGTCGATATAAACCGATTTCAAGTCTTGCAAAGCCACTTTTGCCTCTTCACTGCCCGGATAGTTGTTGATAACCTGTTTATAAGCTGTTAAAGCTTTCTCAGGTTGGTTATCATTGTAGTAAAGTAATCCTAATTGGATTCCGGCCTTACGAGCCAAGCTGCTTTGTGGGAATTCACTGATTAATTTCTCGAAAGACTGGGCTGCAGCCGAGCTGTTTTCCAACAGAACGTATGAACGTCCCTTTTCAAACAGTGCGTCATCCACATATTGAGACTCTGGATATTCGCGAATCAGACGATCCATTGCGTTGATCTTGCCTGTATAGTCTTTTTGTAGTCCTAACAAAAATCCTTTCTGATAAATAGAGTAATCACTGGCAGATGGCAACAGCTGAGCGGCGTATGAATAGTTTTCTTCTGCTGAAGCGAACTGGCGATTCTGGTATAAGCAGTCACCGATACGGTTGTAAGCGTCTGCTAAAGAGGCTGCCTTTTGATTACTTTCCAGATCAACGTATTGGCGGAAGCGATTCAACGCTGCGTCATAATCTTTCAGCTTGAAGTAACTGTAACCTAAGTTATAGTAAGCCAAAGCATACATATCGGTGTTGCGTTGGCGGGTATTGTTCAGATAAGTCCGGTAGTCAGAGATGGCATTTTCATATTCGCCTTGACGATAGTAGGATTCACCGCGCCAGAAGTAGGCATCGTTGCGTGCTTCCATGTTGTAGGAACCTAACTTGATTGCCTGGCTGAGCAAATCCACCGCATTGTCTAACTGCATGTTGGTGAAAGCCTGCGTACCGAGCTGGAACAAGATGTCTTGCTTCGCTTCTAAAATCTTTGTACTTGGATGTTTAATCTTATTGATTGATTTCAGAGCGGCTTCGTAGTTCTTGGTTGTGAGATACACTTCGACTAAGTAGTCGTTTACTTTGTCGGCATACTGTGAATTGGGGAAATCGTTTAAGAAATCTTCAAAAATAGTTACCGATTCACCGAATCCGGTGAAGGCGGTCTCGTGGATTAACAATGCGTAGTTGTACATCGCCACCTCTTTGATTTGTTTGTCGAAAGAGGAGGTTGCAGCTGCTTCAAAAGCCATACGGGCATTGTTCTTGTCTTTTAATTTCAAATAAGATTGTCCCAAATAGAGGTAAGCATTTTGAGTCAAGGCGTCATTCTGGCGAACGGTCTTGCTCAAAGCATTCACAGCACTGCTGTATTTCCCTTTGTTATAGTAGCAGACACCTAAAATGTATAGGTCGCTACGTAAAGGATTCTCTGTTGTAGAGACATATTTACTTAATAGTTGGAGTGCTTTGTCTTGATCTCCTAAATGGTAATAAGCGTCTCCGACAATACGGTACATCTCACTGTTATTTTCACTGTTGGGATAGAGAGAGAGAAGTTCTTCGCCCTCTTTCACAACCTTTTCATATTTATTCTGGATAAAATAAATCTGCGTGATGTAGTATTGAGATTGTTCGCGGAATTCAGGATTGTCTTTCAAACGGGAGAATTCGATAAGTGCATTATTGTACTTCCCTAAGGCATAGTCGATATAAGCGACATAGTAAGTAGAGGCAGCTTTGTATTTATCTCCTACTTGTTCAATGCGGGCAAAATAACCACGAGCCTTTTCTAAATCTCCAGTCTGCAATAAAGAATAGGCCAGGCGGAATGAGTAGGCCTCTTGTTGCTCCGGGCTTAAGACATCGATGTTTGAATCGTTGAACCAGAAGATTGCTTTCTCATATTCTCCACGCTCAAAGTGTACGGAGCCGATTAGGAATTTTACTTCATCGCTGTGGCGAGAAGTTGGATAGGCTTCTAAGTAATCTTTTAATAAAGCGTCAGTATTGGGACGTCCTTGTTCAAAGGCAGCGTAGACTAACATGTAGTCAGCCTCTTGAATTAAGTCTGCGTCGGTGGAATGCTGTTTGTAGGCTTCCAGTTTATCAATACAGTCCGCATAATTTTTTAAACTAAATAATTCTTTTCCTTCTACAAATAGGCGATTGGGTGCATCAAATTGGTACGACCGTTGCCCATTTGCGACATGACTACCCACTACTATGCACAGTGGAATCAGTATTCTTTTCATCACTCCTTAACTTTTATGATACAGATATATATAAATATAACGGTATATGTTGATTCTAAGTTGCAAAGATAAGAAATATATACTTTATGTTAAGAAAGAAAAGTAACCAAATGTTTAACATGCTATTACTTTTGATGGCGGTACAAGGAAACGGCTTTTTTGATGGATTGTAATCCGAAATCATCTGAGACTATCTGTTTAATAGGGAGGATTACAATTTCGGCTGCGTCATCTTCAGCCTTTGCTCCGATAAAAGAATCAGTCACACATTCAAAAAACATGTCTACTGTGTGTACGTCAAAGCCACAATAGGGATAGATGTTAGGAATAGAGAAGAGATAACGACAGTCTTTGATTTCTAATCCGGTTTCCTCTTTTACTTCTCGGCGAGCAGCTTCTTCGGCTGTTTCATACATATCTACAAATCCTCCGGGTAGATCCAAGGTCCCTTTTGCCGGTTCTTTTGCCCGGCGTACAAGTAATAATTCTCCTTTTGTGTTTCGAATAAAACAGGCAACAGCAGAGGAGGGGTTGAAGTAGTAGACAAATCCGCAGTTGGTACATCGTTTTGATTTTTCATTGTTTACGATAAAAGTTTGTGCTCCGCACTTCGGGCAGAAAGAAAATTGATGAAAAGGATGTGACATAATGTGTGTTGATTTTTTGGCTGTTAGTAGATATAAAAATCCATCGCCGTGGAAATTAGAATCTATGGCGATGGATTTGTTTTTTACTTCGAAGAAATTTTATTTTGCTTCCCAACCTAATGCGCTTGCACCTAATACAGCTGCGTCGCTTTCTTTTAATTGAGAGAACAATAATTTAGTTTTTCCTGCGAAAATGTTCAACATGTTTTTGTCCATTGCATGTTTGATCGGATTCATGATCAAATCACCTGCTTTAGTTAAACCACCGAACAAGATGATTGCTTCTGGGCTTGAGAATGCAACAAAGTCAGCAAAAGCTTCACCTAAAATGTTACCTGTAAATTCAAAGATTTCCTTAGCTAATGCGTCATCTTTCATGGCTGCGTCATACACGTCTTTAGATGTGATTTGGTCAGGATCTAATTCGCGTAATAAGCTGTCATCTTTGCGGATTTCCAAGAATTCACGTGCTGTACGAGCTACACCTGTAGCTGAAGCGTATGCTTCCAAACAACCTTGACGACCACAACCACATGGACGACCGTTGTTACGGCGCATGATTACGTGACCTAATTCACCAGCAAAACCGTCGTGACCATAAACTAAGTTACCGCCAATAACGATACCGCTACCAACACCTGTTCCTAAAGTGATAACGATAAAGTCTTTCATACCACGTGCAGCACCATAAGTCATTTCACCGATAGCAGCAGCATTTGCGTCGTTTGTCAAAGCAACTGGAACACCTACTTTCTCGCTGATTAATTGTGCCAATGGAACTTTATGTTTCCAAGGTAAGTTGGGTGCAAATTCAATACATCCGTTGAAGAAGTTTCCGTTAGGAGCTCCAACACCAATACCTTTAATCATTTCAGTTCCACCTGCCTGGTCAATAACTGACATTAAACCATTTGCTAAAGCAGCAACATAATCATCAATTTCAGTGTATTTACCTGTCTTGATTGAACCACTATACAAGATTGTACCTCTTGCATCTACTACGCCGAAAACAGTATTGGTACCACCTATATCAATACCTACTACATAAGGCTTCTCCATGATTTTATATTTTAGATTAATAATGAAAATCGTTACTGGAAAGCAAATATAGGATGAATCTGCCAAGCCACAATGATTTTATTGAAAAAAAACCGAAATAGACGTGAATATGTTTGCTTTATATGTTATTTAGCAGGTAATATTTCAATCCAATAATCGTCTGGATCATTGATAAAGTATAACCCCATCTCTTTATTTTCAAAACAGACATAGCCTAATTCACGATGATATTCTCTTATGGCGTCATAGTCTCCTGCAACACGAAAACAAAGGTGACTTTCATTGTCTCCTAATTCGTAAGCTTCTTGTCGGTCGCGTAACCAAGTAAGTTCTAATAAAAAGCCTGTTTCGTTGTCTGTTAAATAGACCAATGTGAATGAGCCGTCAGCTGCTTCTTTCCGATGGTGTTCTTTCAAACCTAATGCTTTATTATAAAAAGCGATACTTTTTTCTAAATCTAAAACGTTGACGTTAAAGTGATCGAATTTACTTTTTATTTCCATGATGAAATTTATGATTTATAAAGATGATAATTTAAATAGTTATACTTTCTCCCGGAGTAGCCATTAAAGCGAAATGACATCCCTGTTTTTCAGCGTAAGTCCCGAAGCTCTTTGTTGTCTCTGGTTGTTCCCAAAAGTGCATAGGAACAAAGATTTTTGTTGGTATTTGGGTAATGAATTGTTCTGCACCTCGTGCAAATCCGGTCCCTATGCGTGGATCTACAGGAAACATAGCTACATCTAACTGTTTTATTTTTGTGACAATGTCGTTTAACTCATTTAAATAATGTTTTTCAGAATGGGTTGCCTCTTCAGGAGTTGATTCGTCTTGCCAATGCCAGTTATTTAAATCTCCAGCGTGGAAAAAATTTTTTCCTCCTGTGTTTATAAAAAAAGAGACGCCACTATCAGTGGAACCGAATGCTTCAATTCGAAGGTTTTTATCTTCAAAACAGTCTCCTTTTTTGAGATAGATAGCTTCTTCTTTTCCGGCACGTTTCCTTTTAAGAATATCTTTAGAGAAGATATAGACAATATCTTTTTTCTGTTTTTTCCATTGTAGGACTTCTGCATTGAAATGGTCGGGATGAAAATGGGAAGCTAATATATATAATGTACCGGGACGATTGAGTAGTTCCTGATGTACAAACCCCATATCGGATGATTTCAACGTATCTTTAAAATAGTCCATCAATATGGAAAATCCATTCGCTTCAATAGCAAAACCACTGTGATAAATGTAAGTAAGTTTCATTTTCCTTGTCTCCTTCTTTGTCTTTAAAACAGAGAATTTCTTCTCTTGTTTCACAAAGATAAAATACTCTTTTTGATACGAGAATGCTATTTGATAATTTTGTCCGATGGAAAACTATTTTTTCCTTTGTTGCTCACTAAAATACTAAAATGGGAAAAGAGATGAAATTAGGCGATTGGTTGAAACATAAAAGAGATGAGTGGAAGGTTTGGAGCCACACAAAATCTAAACTTGTTCAACGAAATATTGAATATGCTCGATTGAAAAGAATCAGGAAGCAGACAACTCCTCAATATTCTTATTGTAAGAATTGTGGGACGAAGTTGATGGGGATGTATTGTTATCAATGTGGACAATATGCGTTAGATACGGAACAACCTTTCTGGAAATACATTCGTCAATATTTTGAAAATGTTTATCAATTTGAAGGGAAAGTGTGGCAAACACTTTATCGTCTATTTGCTTCTCCCGGTTTTCTAACGAAGGAGTTTAATTTAGGTAAGATTAATTCTTATGTACATCCTTTTAAGCTGTATATGTTTATTGCGACAGTCTTTTTTATGGCTTTCTTTTATATGGCTTCTTCTAAAACAGATAATGTATTGACTGATACTTTGTTTTCTTCTGAATTAACTGATTTAGAAAATGTGCTTTTTGTTGCTGATACCAGTGTTGTAGTGTTAGAGGCTGAAGTCGTTTTGGAGAAATTAAAAGAAAGTAAAATTAAAAATATAGATAGCCTATTTCAAATCTCTCCTTTATTAAATAATAATGAGTATTTAAAATGTTCGCAGGTTAAGTTACCTACTGAATGGGTTGAACATTGCTTGGAGCCTGTTTCACAAAAAGATTTACCCAAAGAATTGAAAAACTTTTTAACAGGGGTGGATGAAAATGTTGTAGTTTATGAATGGAAGGCTTTAAGAATTCAAAAAGAAAAAACTTTTCAGATAAAAGCTTTTAAAGAGATGTTTATGGCTGATTTATCTAAATATACTCCCTTTTTGATGATGTTTTTGCTTCCGGTGTTTGCGTTGATGACACGTTGGTTTTTTAGAAAAAGTCAGTTAAACTATATGTCACACTTTGTTTGTGCCTTACATATTAATTCAGTTTTTCTGTTACTGATATCAATTCCTTTAGTTGTTTTCTTTTCTGGTGTAAAATCAGCTTGGGTATGGAAGGTCTCTGTTTCCTTCTTCCTTCTTTATTTATTGGGTTATATGTTAGTTGCCTTTAAACGTGTGTTTGGATTACAATGGTTAAAGACTTTCCAAAAAACTTTAATTGTCTATATCTTATTCTATTTGATTTTTATATTGTCAAGTGTAACACTTATTATTTGGCTTCTTTTAATGAAAGCAGAAGAATTAGGCAGTTTTTCTGATGAAATGATAAACTTAGGAATTTAAAGAAAAGGCTCCCGTTTCTGTTGAGAGAAATGGGAGCCTTTTTTAGAATATTAGTGTTGAATCTTAGTCGGTACTTTCTGAATAAGACTTTTTTTCATGTCGAGAGATAAAGAAGCTTTTATATCTTCTACGGAAGCCCCGATAGATAGTGTATAGGTTCCTTTGTTTGCAACCCAGCTCATTATTGATTCGTCAAATGAAGCTAAATCTGAAAGTTGGAAAGTCATTGTAACAGTTGTTGTTTCACCTGGCTGTAAAAGCTTTGTTTTGGCAAAAGCCTTTAATTCCCGTAAAGGTTTTTCTAATTTACCTTTGGGGGCTGTACTGTATAGCTGTACAGCTTCTTTTCCTGCGACTTTACCGCTGTTCGTTATATCAATTGTAACAATACAACTGTTTTTAGACTTCTTCAATTTGGCATTGCCATATTCAAATGTAGTGTATGATAATCCATAACCGAATGGGAAAGCAACAGGCTTTTTGAATGTATTAAAATGACGATAACCAACCCAAATGTCCTCTTCATATAAGGTGTAGCCTAAATCTTTTTTTGCCATAACCTCTTTGCCGGGTCTTAATAATTCATCCCAACTAAATTTCCAATGTTGAGGGAAATTTTTGGAAGAAGGTATGTCGTAATAATCTATGGCCAATGTCATTGGTAATTTACCTGATGGATTGACTTTTCCTGTTAAAATATCTGCTACCGCATTACCTCCCTCTTGTCCGGGTTGCCATGCCATAACAATACCATCCACTTCATCAGCCCAAGAAGCAATATCCATTGCTCCACCTGTATTTAAAACTACGATAACTTTTTTCCCTCTCGCGTGAAAAATTTTACTCACGTTAGAAATTAATTCTCGTTCACCGCGTGTCAGTAAATAATCGCCCTCTTCATTTTCACGATCTAAAGCTTCTCCTGCGTTACGAGAGATTGTAATAACAGCTTTACTACAGTCTTTTGCCCGGTGTGCAATAAAGAAATCTTCAATAATTGCTTCTTGTGGTCTCTTAAATCCGAAGAACCAGTTTTTCCAGTTAGGAATATTGGTCTCTTTCAATTGGATCTCTTGGGCTGTCAAATATTTGTTATAGAAGTCATCTACAATAGGATGTGTTTTTACATCTGCATTCCGAAGTCCTTGAATCATATTGATTACGTAGGGCTTATTTACATCTGCTGAGCCTAAACCATTTGCATAGAAATAATAAGAACCAACACCAAACAATGCGATTGTATCCTCTTTAACTAAAGGAAGGGCTTCTGAGTTATTCTTTAATAACACGATACCTTCTGCTGCTGCCTCACGAGATACTTGGGCATGTGCCTTTAAGTCTGGATTTTTGGAAGCTTTGTATTTCTTGAAAGAGGGAGTTTGTAAGATGTATTTCAAGACGTGCTTTGCATTTCTATCAACATCTGCCATAGAGAGTGTGCCATTTTTTACCCCTTCAATGATCTCTTGTGTCTGTCTGGGTTCACCTCCCATCATTAAATCATTACCAGCATGAATACGGGTGACTGTCTCTTTAGGACTTCCCCAGTCGGTCACAACAATACCTTCGAATCCCCATTCATCACGTAGCAAAGATGTCAATAGGAGAGGACTCTCTTGAGTATGTTCCCCATTTAAACTGTTGTAAGAAGACATGACTGACCAAGGTTTGGATTCTTTTACCGCAATTTCAAAGTTCTTTAAATAGATTTCTCGTAAAGCTCTTTGAGAGATACGTGCGTCATTGAACATACGCATAGATTGTTGGCTGTTTGCTGCGAAATGTTTGATTGTAGCGCCACCCCCTTTTGATTGCAAACCTTTTACCATTGCTGCTGTCATTTTCCCAGACAATAGTGGATCTTCCGAATAGTATTCAAAATTTCTTCCACATAGAGGATTACGTTGAATATTAAGAGCCGGAGCTAACAATACATCATAACCATATTCAACCAATTCATCTCCCATCGCAGCTCCAACAGCTTCGAGAACTTGCGTGTCCCATGTTGAGGCAAGTAGTGTAGCTGTGGGAAAACCGGTACAATAAAGACGTTTGTCACTTCCTGGAATAATCGTGTCAACGCGAACACCAGAAGGACCGTCTACCATATAAGTAGAAGGAATACCAAAGCGTTCAAATGGCGCAGTAGTGCCCGCTGCTGTTGCAATAATATTTGCTCCGTCGGAAGATACTTGATAACCTACAAGTAAAGTAGCTTTCTCTTCCAAAGTCATCGCAGCTACAATTTTTTCAATAGGATCCTTTCCTAATTGTGGAAGTTTCTTGTTTTGTGCTTGTGCACTGATTATGATACCAGTACACAACGCAAATAGGATTTTCTTCATAAGGTATTTTATAATTTGATTTCTAAATTATCCATCATGACACCTGTTTTTCGACGAGCATCCGCTACATCTAACCCACGTGCTAATAAAACAGCCATACGACGGTGCCCGTGAACTTCCGGTTTACCAAAGAAGCGCATTTGAGTATCAGGTTGTTCTAATACTTTGTCTAAATTTCCTAAAGCAAGTTGATTGCTGTCTCCTTCTACTACAACTGCTCGAGAAGCTCCTGCTCCATGAAAAGCAATGTTCGGGATAGGCAAACCTAAAACAGCGCGTGCATGTAATGCAAACTGTGATAGATCTTGTGTAATCATAGTGACCATACCTGTGTCATGTGGACGAGGAGACACTTCACTAAAGATAACATCATCCCCTTTAATAAATAATTCAACTCCGAAAATACCACGACCTCCTAAGGCTTCAGTGATTTTTCCTGCAATTTCCCGAGCCTTTTCTTTTGCTGCAGGACTCATTGCTTGAGGTTGCCAAGATTCTCGGTAGTCTCCATCTACTTGTACGTGTCCTACCGGTTCTAAGAAAGAGGTTCCTCCAATATGGCGAACTGTTAGTTGAGTAATTTCATAATCGAAATTAACAAATCCTTCAACGATAACTTTCCCGGCTCCGGCACGTCCACCTTCTTGTGCGTATTGCCAAGCTTTATCAATATCTTCTTCTTTACGAATTACGCTTTGCCCATGACCGCTTGAGCTCATAATCGGTTTGACAACACAAGGCATACCGATGGTATGAACGGCTTCTTTAAATTCTTCTTCTGTTTCAGCAAAACGATAAGGTGATGTTGGTAATCCTAATTCTTCAGCTGCTAAACGTCGGATACCTTCTCTATTCATAGTCAACCAAGTTGCTCGTGCTGTAGGAATAACATGAAATCCCTCTTTTTCTAATTCCATCAAAGTAGTTGTAGCTATCGCTTCAACTTCGGGAACGATATAATCCGGTTTTTCTTTTTCAACGATTTCACGTAGTGCTTTCCCGTCTAACATAGATATAACGTATGAACGATGAGCTACTTGCATAGCGGGAGCGTCTGGATATTTATCTAAAGCAATAACTTCTACACCGTAGCGTTGTAGTTCGATTACAAACTCTTTTCCTAATTCTCCAGAACCGCAGAGTAAAACTTTGGTTGCAGTAGTTGATTTGGGAGTACCAATTGTTACCATAATTATATGAATGTTATGTTTTTATTTTTAGTTGTGTATGCAAAGGTACGCTTAATCCGGTGATTCTATTATAAAAAGTGACTTTATTTATGTAAGATGAGAATTGTTTTTGAAAATCATGCGTACTTTTTCTTTTGTTAATGTTTTGTAATTATAAGTACCTTGTGATACATAGTATTGTGTGAAACTATATATTTGCATTGTTGAAAAGAAAAATAGTCTCTATTTGGGTGTAACATTTTTTTAAAATGTTCGTCTATTAAGATAAAGTAAATATAAATGTCATGATTCACCTGGAAGGAATTAACAAAACGTATTTTAATGGTGCGCCTTTGCATGTTTTGAAAGGTATTGATTTAGATATAGAGAAAGGGGAGATGGTCTCCATTATGGGGGCATCAGGCTCCGGTAAGTCAACCTTATTGAATATTTTAGGAATCTTGGATACCTATGATACCGGGACGTATACATTAAATGGACAGTTGATACGGGATTTGAGTGAAACTCGGGCTGCTGAGTTACGCAACCGAATGATTGGTTTCATTTTCCAGTCCTTTAATTTGATTTCATTTAAAAATGCAATGGAGAATGTTGCATTACCGCTTTACTACCAGGGAGTCAGTCGGAAGAAGAGAAATGCGATGGCATTGGAATATTTGGATATGGTTGGACTGAAGGATTGGGCGGAGCACATGCCGAATGAAATGTCCGGTGGACAAAAGCAGCGTGTTGCTATCGCTCGTGCTTTGATTGCTAAACCTCAAATTATTTTGGCTGATGAACCGACCGGAGCATTGGATAGTAAAACAACAGTAGAGGTGATGGAGCTACTTCGGAATGTAAATCGGGAAGGTTTGACTATGGTCATTGTAACTCATGAACCTTCCGTTGCAGAAGCTACTGACCGTATTGTTCGTGTAAAAGATGGTTTGATTGAAACGATAGAAAAAGGATTAGGCCATGTTTGATTTTGATAACTTCCGTGAAATATGGAGTACGATCAAAAAGAATAAACTTCGTACTTTTTTGACTGGATTTTCCGTTGCTTGGGGAATTTTCATGCTGATTGTCCTGTTGGGAGCCGGCAATGGTATGAAGAATGGTATTCTGGCAAACTTCCGTAATTTCAGTTTGAATCGGGTAGAAACTTGGACACGCTACACGAGTAAACCTTATAAAGGCATGCTAGTGAATCGCCAGATTCGATATAAAGACGAAGATTTAATTGCTATCCCCCGTCAGAATCCTGAAGTTGATTTAATCACAGCTGTTATTTATCGGACTGATACACTTTCGTATGGAGAAGAATACAATACCTATACTTTACAAGGTGTACATCCCGCAAAAGCTATCATAGACAATGTAGAAATGCCAGTCGGTAATGGCCGTTTTGTCAATGAAATTGATGTGCGAGAGAAACGGAAAGTGATTGTTTTGAGTCCTCGTATGAAGGAGGTTCTTTTTAAAGGAGCTGATCCATTAGGTAAATATATTCAAGTGGGGAGTGTTGCCTATCAAGTAATCGGTGTTTATAAAGCGGAAAATAACAACAATGACGCTCCTGCCTATATCCCTTTCAGTACAGCTCAAACACTTTACAAAGGAGGGTATGGTTTTGCTGATATTATTTTTACAGTGAATGGCATTTCTACTCAAGAAGAATTTGACGCATTTGAGAAACGTTTTCGTCAGCAGTTAGGAGCAAGGCATAAATTTGATCCGGAAGATTTACGTGCCATTGGCATGTGGAGCACGTTGGAGAATTTTATGATGTTGAATGGAATGCTTAACGGAATAACTCTCTTTATTTGGATCATCGGTATAGGAACATTGACTGCTGGAATCGTTGGCGTAAGCAATATTATGTTGATAACGGTACGAGAACGGACCAAAGAGTTCGGTATCCGGAAAGCAATTGGAGCGACACCTTTCTCCATTTTAAAACTAATCATTATCGAATCTATTTTGATTACGGCTGTGTTCGGCTATTTAGGAATGATTCTGGGTATTGGCTTAACAGAAGGAATCAATTCATTCATGGAAATGGCTAATGCCGGAAAAGAGGTCGCACAAGATGATATGAGTATTTTCTTGAATCCGACAGTCAATTTAGGTGTTGCGCTCTCTGCTACGGCATTGATTATTGTTTCCGGAGTTTTAGCCGGTTATTTTCCTGCTCGAAAAGCAGTTAAAATTACGGCTATTGAAGCTATGCGAAGTGAATAAATAAACTAATTAAAAAAACTTTAGAAAGATATGTTCCTGTTTGATACAGACCGTTGGGTTGAAATTTGGGTAACGATTACTCGAAATAAAACTCGCAGTTTATTGACCGGATTCGGCGTATTCTGGGGGATTCTGATGTTGGTTATCCTGTTGGGTTCGGGAAATGGATTCAAAAATGGCGTATTGAAAAATGTGGATGGTTTTTCTACTAATTCCGCATTCTTTTTCTCGGAACGGACGGGAGAACCTTATAAAGGATATAAAAAGGGACGCTATTGGCAAATGCGGAACCGTGACTTGGAAACCATTCAGAAACGTGTGAAGGGGGTTCGTTACATCTCTCCGATGATTATGCAGTGGGGTGGACAGAACAACGTGGTGAAAGGACAGAAGTTCGGGACCTATAACGTACGTGGTGTCTATTCAGAATACTTCAATATCGAGACGCAGCATGTTTTGGAAGGCCGTTTGTTAAATGAGGTCGATATGATTGAAAAACGGAAAGTCTGTGTGATAGGAAGTAGTGTTAGAGAGGCTCTTTTTACACAGCAGGAAGATCCCGTCGGCCAATACATTCGCGTAAATGGAATCTATTATCAAGTCGTGGGAGTGATTAAACCGAAACCCCGCGTAAGCATTGGAGGAAGGACGGAAGAAAGTATCATGATTCCTTTTAAGACACTTCAGCAAACTTCCAACCAAGGAGATAAGTTCTGGTTCCTTTGTGCAACGGCAGAAGATGGCTATTCGTGTGAAAAAATGATGGAAGATATAAAGGACGTATTACGTTCGCAAAACGAAATATCTCCTACCGATGAACAGGCTATTAGCAGTTTCACGATAGCAAAGCAGTTTGAAACATTTGATCTGCTGTTTACCGGAATTAATATTTTGGTCTGGTTAGTCGGTATCGGTACCCTTTTAGCAGGAGTTATCGGGGTTAGCAACATCATGATGGTGACAGTCAGAGAGCGTACCCGGGAGATTGGGGTACGTCGGGCAATCGGAGCAAAGCCCTGGGATATCATTTCTCAGATTATGAGTGAGAGTCTTTTATTAACCTCTATCGCCGGATTGCTGGGGTTGAGTGTGGGTGTCTTTTTACTGGATTTGGTGGATAAAGCGCTGATGAGCGGAGGAGAGGCCTCAAACGATTCTTTCTTCTCAAATCCGGAGATACATATCGGAACAGCTTTTGCTGCTACCCTCGTTCTACTCGTTTGCGGATTATTGGCCGGTTTAATTCCTGCGTGGCGTGCCATGCAGATTAAAGCGATTGACGCCATTCGCGAGGAATAAAAAGAAAATACAAATTGGATGAATCAGATAAATAAGTAAAGCAATATAAATATGAAGAATCGTAACTTTAAGAAAGCCCTACGGATTATTTTCTTGGCTCTGGTTGGAGCTGCTGTTGTTGGTACATTCTATTTTCTATGGAAGAAAGCACAGCCGGTAATTACCGTTTATGAGTTAGTAACTCCTTCTCGTGACACGATCGAAACGAAAACAGTGGCGACGGGTAAGGTAGAACCTCGTGATGAAGTCCTGATTAAACCCCAAATGTCAGGTATCATCTCTGAACTGTTGAAAGAGGCAGGTCAGATGGTTAAAGAGGGAGAAATTATAGCGCGAATTAAAGTCATCCCGGAGATGGTACAATTAAACAGTGCCGAATCACGTGTGAGAGTCGCTAAAATCAGCTTGGACCAGGTAAGCGCAACCTTCAAACGGGATGAAGAACTATACAAACAGGGAGTCATCTCTAAAGAAGAGTACGAAACCTCTTTAGCCAATTATAAAAAGGCACAAGAGGAGGCTGAAAATGCACAAGACGCTCTTGAAATCATCCGAGAAGGTATCTCCAAACGTTCGACAGCGACCAGTACCACGCAGGTTCGTTCGACAATTACCGGAATGATTCTGGATGTGCCCGTAAAGGTTGGAAACTCCGTAATTCAATCCAATACATTCAATGACGGAACTACCATTGCGACCGTAGCCGATATGAGCAATATGATTTTTAAAGGACAGGTTGACGAGACCGAGGTGGGGCGTATCCACGAAGGTATGCCTATCAAGTTGACTGTCGGAGCGATGGAAGGAAGAGTCTTTGACGCAGAATTGGAATATGTCGCTCCGAAAGGTGTCGAAGAGAACGGTGCAGTCCTTTTTGAAGTCAAGGCGGCTGTTCACATGCCGAAGGATGCCTTTATCCGGGCAGGATATAGTGCCAACGCGGAGATTGTATTGAAACGGGCTGAAAATGTTTTGTCTGTACCTGAAAGTTGTGTGGAATTTAGCGGAGACTCTACTTTCGTGCAGGTGATAAAGCAGGAAAAACCTGAACAGGTCTTTGAAAAGCGTCAGGTGAAGGTCGGCTTGTCTGATGGAATCAAAATAGAGATTCAGGAGGGATTGGCTGAAAATGAAAAGATCCGTGGCGCAGAGATGGATTCAAATAAATAATAACACATTCTTTTAATCATCCAGAGAGCAATGAGAAAACACTTTTTATACACTGCGATTTTACTCTTTTCCGGTGGCTACGCTTGGGCACAGGAAGCTGTGAAAAAATGGTCTTTGGAAAACTGTATTCAGTATGCCATTGAGCACAATATAGAGTTGAAACAACGTGAACAGGAACAGGAAAGCAGAAAGGTGGAGCTTCACACCAGCAAACACAGCTGGCTCCCCAATTTGAATGCCAACGTAGGACAGAATTTTGACTTCGGGCGTTCTCCGTCTAAAACCGGAGTTATTGTAGACCAAAATTCAGCCAATACATCGGCTTCCATCAGCCTGAGTATGCCCATCTTTGACGGGATGGAGATTCCCAATACGATTGCTGCTCGCAAATTGAACCTGAAAGCGGCAACCGAGGCACTTAGCAAAGCCAAAGAGGATTTGGCTATCAATATTGCCTCCTACTATCTGCAAGTTCTATATAATAAAGAGGTGCAGAAGATTGCAGAACTCCAAGTCGCTTTGAGTCAGGAACAGGTGGTGAAAACGGAAGCTTTGGTTAAGAACGGCAAAGCCCCGGTATCCCAACTGTACGATATGAAAGCGCAGTTGGCCAATGATGAAGTCTCTTTGACGGAAGCACAGAACAACGTCAAACTGGCGCTACTCGATTTGGCACAGAGTTTAGAGCTGGAACGCGATGGCGAAAACTTTGACATCGTTGTCCCTGAGTTTCAAGACGCAGTTGAACAGTACATGGGAAGCATTTTACCTCCGGATCAGATTTACAACCATGCGGTTGCTGTCAAACCCCAGATTAAGGAGCAGGAATATCTGTTGGAGGGTCAGAAAAGGATGTTGAAAGTTGCACAAGCCGGCTATTATCCCAAATTGAACTTTGGGGCAAGCTATAGCAATGGATATTACCACTATTCCGGCGAAGGAGAGTACACCAATCTTGCTTTCAGCGACCAATTGAAGAATAACGGACGTAAAACGATCGGTTTCAGTCTTAGTATTCCCCTGTTCAACCGCTTCCAAGTACGCAACAGCGTGCGGTCGGCTCGAATCAATATTCGCAATCAGGAGTTACTCATGGAGAATACGAAGAAAGCCCTGTATAAAGAGATTCAACAGGCCTATTACAATGCGACAGCCGCTCAAGCGAAGTACATTGCTTCTGATAAATCGGTATTGGCGAGCAAAGAGGCATTTTCCTATGCGGAAGATCGCTATGGGGCCGGAAAAAGTACCGTTTTTGAGTTTGCAGAAGCCAAAACAAAGTATGCACAAAGTTTATCTGAGCAGGCACAAGCAAAATATAACTTTATTTTCCGTGCCAAGATCTTAGATTTCTATAATGGAACTTCTATTTCATTGTAATTTATAGTTAGACACATTTGCCGATGCAGAAAGAGGGGAAATTTCCGCGATGGAAACTTCCCCTTTTACTTTTATTCTTATTTATCTTTTAAACATATATGAACCGTATAAAGATCTGCCGGTACAAATCTCCATCCCTTTAAATTGATCGTCCTCTACTTTGAAATACGGACTGACATCTATGTATAAAAACTTTTGAGATAAATTATACAACTCTTTTTCTATGTTCTTGATTTCAGACTGATACTTTTTGTCTACAGTAAACCGACAATAGCCAATCTTCAATTTTTCATTAAAGATAAAATAGAATTTGATATGCTTCAATAGTTCTAATTGATCTTCGCTTAGTTTGTTGAAGTTCTCTTTTACGATAGGAGCAATCACCTGTTCAGTCAGTGAAATAAAATCACAGCTTGGCATTCTACTGGCCCCTTTTTCTACTTCGACTATATTTTTGGGAGTTAATTCAATCTCATATTTCCCAAAGCTTATATTAAAAAACTCTGAAGTTTGAGCAATTGCGAAAACACAATTGCAAAGAATCAAACAAAATATGGATATTGTTTTTCTCATAAGATTCAATTTTTATTTCAGCTTTTGCTGAAATCGGTAAATAAAGTAAACATACAATAGTATGGCTCTAATATAGGTATCTTATTTTAAATTACCAATCCATTCGTAGGAAATTATCATTTCTACCTTATAGAATCTTTTAAAAACCTGTTTCTTGTGCTTTCTACATGATAGAATCCTTGAGAAACCTGTTTTTTGTGTTTTCTACAGAGTAGAATTTATAATTGTTGACATTCTGGCGTTTTCTATGTTGTAGAATTAATAAATATTTACGTTTTACTCTTTTCTACATTGTAGAATTAACAGAAATTGGTTTTCTCATGTTTTCTACGATGTAGAATCCATAATTTACATGTTTTGGAAGCTTTCTACAAAGTAGAATCTGTTATCAACATCAATTGTATCATTTCTATGGAGTAGAAAGAACTTTTACGTGACATTCTGTAAGCAAATTGCTTCCTATAGAAGTAATTTTCTTATAAAATGCTTTCATATTGTAAAATAATTTGTATCTTTGTAGTAGAAATTTCTCCATAGTGGAGAAATGCGTTCTTTAAATTATTTTGATTAATGAAAAAAATTACGAATGTGAGTTTTTTATTGGGTAGGAATTCAGAATACTACCTAATGTGTCAAAACATGAGTTCGCAAATTACCACAGAATTTGCAGAAAAGTTTAAAATTACACAGGTGTACCAACCTTATGTAGAACTGGTTAACAGAGTGAAAGATGTTTATCTTCAAAACCAACAATTTGCCAATACCAAAGCGTTGAATGAAGCTGAAGCCTTAAGTAACAGTTACTTTTCTACGTTTAAATCCATGTTAAGTAGTTATAAGAATTGGCCGGATGCGGAGAAGCAAACCGCGTATGAGTCAATTTATTATGTTGCGAAACCTTACTGGAAAGCTTATGCAAAACCCATTGCGGAAAACATCGCAATGCAGATGGATTTAATTTCCTCATTACGTGCTGATAATATGAAGGATTCAGTCACTTTATTGGGACTGGATACGATTGTGAACGAGATGGAATCGGCAATAATCTCTTGTAACAATTATTATGTAGCACGTGCAGATGAACGGTTGGCCCGCGCTTTAGCCGATAAGATGAAGGACTTACGTAAACAGACTGACACAGCCTTTAAGCAATTGGCAGAGGTAATTTCAGCTCTTTTTGTGGTGAATAGCATTGTGACCAAAGAAACGGAGAAGGTCGCAGAGTTGGAGGCGATGATTGATGGAATCAATGCTGTTCTGTTGGAGTACACGGTGGCAATTTCTCGTAGAGGAAGAGGAGCTAAAGCGGACGTTGATCCGGGAACACCGCTCCCTGACTCAGAAAATACCGAAACGGATTCGGACGAGGATGAAATGCCGGATGAATTATAATGATTCGTTCATTATAAGAGAGTTCTGATTTAAAAGGCTGTCTCGACCCGCAAAGAGACAGCCTTTTTTAGCTCAACTGAAAACACCTGACAGATAATTGCGAGTCAGTTCGTTTTGAGGATTGTGAAAGACCTGAGCGGCGTCTCCTGCCTCTATCACTTCGCCCATATAGATGAATACTACATAATCCGCAATACGAAGTGCCTGCCTTAATGTGTGCGTGACCATGATAATCGAATAATGCTGTTTTAATTTGACAAACAGATCTTCGACAATCTTACTGGAGATCGGGTCGAGTGCTGAGGTCGCTTCGTCCGCCAAAATGAACTCAGGTTCTACCGCGAGACTGCGTGCAAGGCATAATCTTTGTTGCTGACCAATGGAAAGGCTGGTGGCAGGATCTCGAAGGCGGTCTTTAACCTCTTCCCACAATCCGACTTCATGCAAATAATGTTCTACCACCTGTTCATGCTTCCATTTTCCTCGAATACCATGAATCCGGCAACCGTAAGCAATATTATCGAATATGGACATAGGCAGCGGACAGGGACGTTGAGGAACCAGACCTATTCGGCGACGTAATTCGATAAGATCGGCTCCACGACTATGGATGACATCTTCTCCTCCTAACAGCACACTCCCATTTATCTTCACCTGTTCGATTGAATCGGTCATGCGGTTGAATGTTTTTAGTAACGTAGACTTTCCACAACCGGACGGACCGATGATACAGGTAATTTTATTACGTGGAATCTGTAAATTGACATTTTTGAGAATCGGTTGTTCGCCAATGGACAGATTCAAGTCCCGTACCTCAAGAGGTGCTTGCGACTGGGTGTGTGAAAACTTCCTGTCAGGGATAAATTCATGGGAGGAATCTGCTCCTTGGACAGGAGGAGTATGGGGTTGGTTCGTTGAGAGCTTCAGACTCTCAGACCATCTTTTAAAAGCCTCTATCATAATGGTTATATTTTATTTTTCGAGAATTTGTGTAAAATGAATCGTCCCGCCAGACTGATGACTAACACGATGATGGTTAGGACTAAGGCTGCGGCATAGGCTCTATCCTGGACTTCGGCTTGAGGAGCGCTAAGCTGAAAAAAGATAGACAACGGCAATGTGGCAGCCGGCTGTGAGAGAGAAGTTGGTATCGAATCGGAAAAACCGGCTGTAAACATTACACCGGCGGCGTCACCAATGGCACGTCCGACAGAAAGCAGCGTGGCTGTGGCAATACCGGGCGCAATTTGGCGCAACATGACTCCTAACGTCTCCAAACGTGTCGCCCCAAGCGAGTAGGAGGCTTCCAACAAATCGCGTGGGAAGTTTTTCGCCACCTCATCCATTGAACGGATCAGGATGGGTATGATGAGCAGAGTGGTCACTAAGATACCGCCTAACAGGGAGGTGCGAAGTCCGAGCCAAATCATTAATGTGAAGGCAAAAGCTCCGTAAACGATGGAGGGAATGCCGAAAAGGACATCGTAAGCCATCCGGGCGATATAGGCAAATTTTGAATGGCTTTTCAGAAAAATATTCAGGTAGAAAACCACAGGAATGCTCACCAGAAGACCGAGGAACGTAGACGCAATGACGATGTACAGAGAACCAACGATGGCATTCAGAAAACCACCCTCTTTTCCGATATAAAAACCACCACCGGGCAATGAGGATACCATTTCCCAACTGATACAGCTCCAACCACGATGGAAAATCGTGTAAATGATTCCAACTACGAAACCTAAAACGGTCAGTAGGGATAAAGCCATCAGAATCTTTATGGCGAACTCTTCGATATATTTGATTTTCATGTTTATCTGTTTTTTAATCGGTAAAGAATAATACGAGAAAGCAGATTGAACAGTAATACCACGATGAATAACATCAAAGCGGCAAACATCAGAGCCGACTCATAGAGTGGCAATGAAAGCATTTCTCCGTAGTTGTTAGCAATCAGAGCCGGGATGGGATAGCAGGCGTCGAAGAGGGAATGGGGAACTTGAGGTAAGTTTCCGCAAACCATCAGTACGGCAATGGTTTCTCCCAATGCGCGTGATACAGCCAATACAACAGCAGCCAATATGCCGGGGAGCGAACGGCGAAAGACGACCTGTTTCGTAGTCTGCCAGTGGGTAGCCCCTAAAGCACGTGACGCGTCTCTTAATTCCTGGGGAACGGTTGAAAAGATCTCAACGAATAGGCTCACTAATAGAGGAAGGATCATAACGTTAAGGACAATACCTCCTGCCAGTACGGTATATCCCGCTGAGTATTCAACAAAGAAGGGAGCCAACCATTCGGATATCCAGGGAACGATCAACAGAGTTCCCCATACTCCATAGATGACAGAGGGAAGAGCCGCTAAAATATCCAATGCCGGATAGACCCATCGCCTGATTCCTGAGTTGGCATATTCCGTTAGAAAGACTGCGGTCAGTAAAGATACTGGAAGAGCCAGCAACAGAGCAATAGCCGTAACCCATAAAGTCCCCATAATGAAAGGAAAGAATCCGAATTGATTTTTGAAAGGTTTCCATTCACTTGCCGAGAGGAGATCCCATAAAGAATGCTCTTCAAAAATTGGGGCTGACTTGACATATAGACCAATACTCATTGCTACAACCAGCAACAGGGCGGCTGTAGTAATGAGTAACATCAGGTTACCGGCTACTTTCTCTTTAAAGATACGTGAACGATTCATAGTTACTCGTCCGTTCCGATTAGATCAAGTGAGGCTTGGATTTTCTCTTTAGAGATACCGATGTAACCTGCCGGAATATTTTTCTCCTGTCCTTTGCTCAATACATATTTTAAAAATGCTTTGATTACGGGATTAGTCGGTACTCCTTTTGTCACTAAATAGAGATCACGTGCTGGAGGAGAAGGGTATTTACCTTCGGCAATAGCTGTGATTAATTCATCTTTGGTGTCGTAAAATTTCTCGTCAGGTGTGATGACACCATCGTTGTTACTATCGATAGGAAGGACTAAAATGCCGGCATTCGGTTTATGCGTATCATTGTCGTATGCGTAACCTATATTATTCAATCCGATACCGTAGATGTCTTTTTGTACTGCGGTGGCAACACCCGGATCTCCAAATACGGCTGTTCCTCCTAAATCTTCCTGTTTTTTATCCAGCCATTTGGCCCATGTTTCAGCGGCTCCGCAAGCGTCTGAACGAGTATAGGCATGTAGTGGAGTTTTATCCTCTGTCCCTAATACATCTCCCCAAGTAGTGGCTTCACCTGTGATCCAAATTTTAATAGCGGCTTCGCGAGAAAGTCCTTTGGATAATAATTCGTTCAATTTGGGATTGTTGGCATTGATTGTCGGAGCGACTGCGTCTTTGGCAACAGCAAATCCAACGGCTCCCTTTTCCTTCTCGGGTGGGTAAATTTCTCGTGAGACCATTCCGAGATCGACTACTCCGGCAAGTGCGTCAGTCATTCCTTTCCCTGCACCTCCTGCAGAGACATCAATGCGGACTCCGGGATGTAGTTGTTGAAACTCTTCGGCCCATTGGATTGCCAATGGATAAAGGGCAAAGGCTCCTGAAAGAGATAGTTCTCCACTTAATTCTCCCTCTTTTGTTTCACGCTTTCCGCCACAAGAGATAGTGACGATGGCAACCATTACCAAGAAAAGCGAAATCTTAAAAAATCGATTCATAACTCAGTCTTTTATTTTATTTAAAACATTGCAAAAAATTGAAGAGCCAGAAGATGGCTGGATTTACTGGCTTCTACATCTTTATAGGTGTAGTTTACAACCAATCGTAGCGCTTTAATCGGGTAGTAATTCAGCCCGACTAAATAATCATATTCACGTGTTTGACTGTTGGATTTGTCTTCCTGAAAATAGTCAAACTTAACAACGGGTTGTATTTTGGAATGGACGAAGTAGCTTACTACTGCGTAAGCTCCTTCGCTTTTCAGAGTACCTGTCTTTCCATATAAATATTCACTTCTTATTAAAAGGTGTTTGTCTTGCCATTTGATACCGGCACCGTAGCGGTCTCTATCTTTTTCTTCTCCCTGTTTACCGTATTTACCAAGGTAGCATGAGCCGGCTAAAGAGAGATTCTTACATGGATGAAGGGTAAGTATGCCTGAGAAATCTTTGTTTTTGTTGTTGTCTTTTAGATTGATTCCGTTACCGTTGAACACCCCGAAAGCATAGTCGAGAAGGTTGTAATCTCCTCGTTTGATCAAACTTCCGTATAAAGTAATACCTATGTCTCGACCGTTAGCTGAAAGCCCTGACAGGTCAGAGTAATTACATAATTTAGATATACCCATTGAATTTTCTATGGTCTCTAAAGTGTGCGGACCGTAGGGATTTTCCAGTGAAAAGGGAATTTTGTATTCTCCGGCTTGGACTGCGATGTAGGGATGGATTTTGTATCGGATATAAGCGTCCAGTATTTTGGGTGAATTTACGAACTCAATCTGTAAGCGATAGTCCAATTGAGAGGAAAGATCTCCTTTAAAATCTACTCGGGCTCTACGAATGTCAAAACTATGCGAATCATCTGCGGATGAGTACTGGTATCTCATGTTGATGAAGCCCGATATTTTGGGCAGTTTAGAAATAATCTTTTCTAAAGTGGATACGCGGGATTCAATAGGGGTAGAGTTAGTTACGACTGAATCCTCTTGTGCTTTTGTAGTGTAAATTGCTGTACAAAAGCAAAATAGAAGCAATAAATTTTTCATTTTTTCTGTTTATAATTCAAAACTACACTGCAAAGGTAGAGATTTAAAAAGTATTTACAAGAAATATACTAATTTAATCTACATCTTTTTAGTGTAGTATTTGTTTGGTTAGTATTATTTAATACAAATGAAAAAGCAAAAAGTATATTGGAAAAATGTTATCTTTGTGTCAAAACAATCTATTTAATAAAAGATATGCTCACAAGGAAAACACGTTATGCCATGATGGCCCTTTCTATTCTTGCTGGTCAATATCAGAAAGGTATTGTTACAATAGGGCAGATTGCCGACAGAGAGCAAATTCCTCAGCGTTTTTTGGAAGGAATATTATTGAAACTGAAAAATGCAGGTATATTAGAGAGTACTCGTGGTAAAGTAGGAGGATACTATCTTGTAAAAGATCCCAAAGAAGTTACTCTGTTTGATATTGTCTCTATTTTTGAAACATCTGTGAGTCTTTTGGCGTGTGTCTGTCGGGAAAATTACAAATCTTGCGAGTTTTGTAAAGATGAAAGTATTTGTCCGATTCGTAAGCCCTTTGCTGAAATCTATAAATTGACGATTGAGGTTTTACGACGTACGACTTTGTTTGATTTGACCACAGAAGAGGTTTTAGATATATCAAATCTTAAATAGATGAAGGTCGGCTTTCAGGGATAAGAGATTGAATGAATTATAATGAACGATTTATTCTATGAAATACAAAATGAATCTTTAATAAAAGCGAAGAACATAAGTCAATATGAGAATAAGTAATGAAATCATTATTTTCTGGTAACTTCAAAATCCCATTATTAAATAAATCAACATTTAAATTATGAGTAGACTTTTGTAAAACCACTAAAGGAGATATACCATTTTTAGTTATAGAAAAGAGAGTATCATTAGTCGGAATATTTACAAGATATTTATCTTTTGTATTACTCCTGTTACACATTAAAGAAAAACCTGCCTTCCCTTTTATAGTTAATACTGTATCAAAAGAGAAATATTTATTGACAATCTCTAAATCTTTATTTATCTGATAAATATAATCTGTTCCATTACCACCTTGATTAGTAAAAAATTACCATCTTCATCTATCATTGAAATTGTTCTTCCAATTATGTCTTTTACATTTTTCTCTTGTACAAATTCCCCATTTAATTTGTAGGTTAGAATTTTTTTATTTCCACTGTCATATATCCAAATTGTAGAATCTAATTTACTATAGTGAACACTACTCAAATATTTATACTCTCCAGGTCCCTGTCCCACTTTTTGAATTAGAACCTTTAACTCTCCATTTTTATCATAACAATTAATACTCTGAGTTTGAGATTCGCTTACAAGAATTAAATTCTCATTCAAAAATTCAATTTTAGGAGCACGCCCTAATATTGATTTAGAACTGAGTGGTACTAAATGAGTTGATTTCGCTATACTGTTCCATGTGAAAGTATCTAAAACAGAAGCAGAAAGGTTTTCTGCAATATTAAAAGTTGATACTAACTCACTGTTTTTCTCTATAACTTCTACAGTAACAGTTTTCTGTGTACAGCCTATAATAAAGCATACCAAGGATAATAAAAGATACTTCCTCATAAATCATTAACATTAAATAATTACTCAAAATCTGCAGGAAAAGCTAATAACTGATACATCAAAGCTTTTGCCATACGATAATGTCCTTCTGCATTAGGATGTAAACGATCTTTCACTTCATTAGCAAAGTAACGAGTATGAGAGTCATACATAGGGAAAAGCCCACAAACGCTATTCAAATCAATCACAGGAACCGCCCAAACATTAGCTGCCTCCTTTATAGCCTCCACATATTCATCAATATACAAACCTATCCGATTCGGATAAGATTCTTCTGGTTGTATATTCTTCTGCCCAAATTTAGCATACGCACGATGAATCGGAGTTAATACTATCACCTGCTTTGTTGGATAATTCATTTTCAAATAAGATAAAACTTGATTGATACGTCCACGAAGCGTTGCATTTTCCATCTGAAAATATCTTCTTCTCCGTACCTCTTTAGTGGGTCCCGACACTTCTACCGAATCATATTTTATCGTGTACCATTCACCTAAAGGTACATTCCCATAAAAATCATTTGTTCCTGCAAAAATGAGAATCGCGTCAACATCATCTCCGCGTTCCGCTTTCAGTTTTTCTGCCTGTCCTAAAATATCCACCCACTGATGTCCATTCTTTCCATAAACCAATGGTTCAATACCCAACAATTCATATAGGAACTCCCAATAATTTTTTGTTGTCCCTACATGCCTTTCATCAGTGATAGAATCACCTAAATAAGCAACCTTTTTTCCGTACCACTGATTACGCACTGTACCCTCTTGTGCATAAACTTGTATTGAGCTCCAAAAAGTCACTACCACAAAAATCAAATTACGAAAATTCATATCTTCATCTATTAATGATAACTAATTATACAAAATTAGACATATCAGCGAAACCGTCCAAAGTCTTCCTTTTATTTTAATTAAAAATTTTACAGTACCTTTGTCTCATTCTTATTCACTATTGAAATATGGAAATTGCAGCGTTAGTTTCAGGAGGAGTAGATAGCTCCGTAGTCGTTCATCAGTTAAAAGAGGCGGGATATGATCCTACTATTTTCTATATCCGAATCGGAATGGAAGATAAAGATGGATATATTGACTGTCCTGCAGAAGAAGATATTGAGATCACGACTTATATAGCAAAAAAGTATGGATGTCGATTAGAAATTGTTTCTCTACACGATGAATATTGGGATCGCGTAGTTAGTTATACAATTGATTCCGTTAAACGTGGATTGACACCCAATCCAGATATGATGTGTAACAAATACATCAAGTTTGGTTGTTTCGAGGAAAAATGGGGAAAAGACTTTGATAAAATAGCAACAGGACACTACGCTACAACAACCGAAATAGATGGTAAAGTATGGCTCTCAACAGCTAAAGATCCTGTAAAAGATCAAACTGACTTCTTAGGACAAATTACCCGTTTACAAATACAGAAGCTGATGTTTCCCATTGGGCATCTGATGAAAAGTGAAGTACGTGCTATCGCTGAACAACAGAAATTACCCAGTGCCAAACGAAAGGACAGCCAAGGAATTTGTTTCTTAGGTAAGATTAATTATAATGACTTCATCGAACGTTATTTAGGTAAACGCACAGGAAAAATCGTTGAGTTAGAAACTGGTAAAGTTTTAGGAAAACACAATGGATATTGGTTTCATACCATTGGCCAACGCAAAGGTTTAGGTTTAAGCGGCGGTCCTTGGTTTGTCATCAAAAAGGATATCAGACGAAACATTATTTATGTTTCTAATGGATATGACCCAGAAACACAATACGGTAAAACAATCAATATGCAAGGATTCGATTTTATCACTGAGGACCCTTGGGGAGAATTTACAGATGAGAAAGAGATCACATTCAAAATCCGCCATACTCCAGAGTTTACCCACGGATACATTCGTCGAATAGGAGATTTATATCGGATCGAGTCAGACAACAAGATTCAAGGTATTGCTCCCGGACAATATGGTGTAGTTTATGATAAAGACCACCATCTCTGTCTCGGTAGCGGTATGATTATTGATGAGACAAAATAAAAATCCAATAAAAAGTCTCTTTAGATTAACTTTTACAAAAGAGAAAACCTAAAGAGACCTTTTTATTTCCACTTCAATATGCCTACAACTTCATTATCGTCATATTTCAATTTATTTGCCATACTTTTAAAAACCGAACTTTTTCCCGTATTTATTTTGTGGTCCTTTATTTTTTCTGCTGACCAATAAGAACATAATCCATTTTCCCCATATACTTGACTATATGGACTTACAGCCAATCCTCCATCCAAATCATTTATAAATATTCCATCATCACATTGAAAAGACATACTATTTGCATCTTTTTTTGAATAAAGTAATTCATATAATGTTACTTTCGATGTTGGTTTCGTTATTACCGAACGATATCTTACAATTAGTTCATTATCTGTCTCCATTATACCAGTAATAGACCATGTTAAAAAATCACGACTTAAAAAACCTACCTTAAACTGCTCTTTGGTTATTTTTAAATCCTCACAATTTATATAACCAATAGGAGTTACCTTAAAATGTTCATTTATCGAGTAAATGGAATCTGTTAGATAATCATAATATCGGATTTCATTTTTATACTTCCAAAATACATTTTCTCCCAATGCCAAAGTCTTAAATTGATCACTTTTAATATGTCTACAATCCTCTATAGACTTCAAATTTGTAAAAGCTGAAGAACGGCGCTTCGCAATAATCTCTCCCGAGTCAATGTTCAGCACATAATAATCATCATAACCACCCTTTAAAGAAGCAGAACGAGCTATTAACAAATTTCCCTTACCGGCAGATATCAATTTTACATCACTTTTACAAGGTATGCTCTTTTATACATCGTGTCATAACCAACAATATGAATTACCCCCTTCCCTGAATCATACACATAACATTCTTCTCGCTCATCATCAACAGCAATAGAAAACATAAATAGATATTCTTGAGGCCCTTGCCCTTGATTCATTACATTTCCTATAAAGTGTCCATCTTTACGATCAAAAAGTTTCATATCATCTATTATCACTTTTGAGCTTACTGTAAAACCTTTTAATCGCTTTCCTCCACCAATAAGAGATTTATCAGTTGTTTCCAATGGAACATATTCAATACTCTGAAAAAAGTCACTTAGTTTAAGTTGTCCTTTCTGAGCTTTTTTCATCTCTTTGAACAGATCAATCCGGAAAAATGGTTCAGACGCTTGCCCTAAGACTTCACTTTGGATAGAATCTGTTTCGTTTTCTATCGAAACAGCGACTTCTTTCTGTCTGTTACTGCAAGAAATACAGAGTAGCAATATTAATGCATAAAGTTTATTCATAATACCTATTATTATTAATTAAAACGCCTTCTATATATCATATCCATAACAAAAATAAATAACTTTTTCACTAACAACAAGGTAATTACAAAAAAGGGAAACAAGAATGCTCCAATCTGCCATCACTACGTTTCTCGTGATAGCAGATTGGAGCATTCTTGGGTCTATATATTTTTAGAGAGGCAAGAATGGGGCATTCTACTATCAAAATTTTCTTAGTGATACAAGAATGCTGCATTCTGAAGCCAAAACAATTGAAAAGAAAAAAGAATGCCGCATTCTCGCGTCCCTACAATTAAAGAGAGAGGAGAATGCTGCATTCTTACTTAAACACTTTTTAATTTTACCATGAGCCCCCGACTATCGGATAAACAACAATTCACGGTATTTGGGTAATGGCCACATTTTGTTGTCGACCATCAGTTCCAATTCATCTATATGATCACGAATCTCGTCCAAATAAGGAATTACCGTATCGTGGTAAGCAATTGCTCTACTACGTAAATCGGCTATACGATTTGCTTTCTTACGAGCTTCAATCATTTCATCTGTCATACGAGTTACGGCATTGACATGTAGCGAAATCTTACGTACCAAACGACGTGGCTCAGCTGACAGGTCTTCATATTCATCTGCACTAAAAGTTTCTTTTAGCTTCGTAATATTACTCAACAACAAGGATTGATAATGAAGAACTACCGGAATGATGTGGTTCATAGACAAATCGCCCAAAACTCGCGCTTCAATTTGTACTTTCTTTATATAAATCTCCCACTTCACTTCATTGCGAGCTTCCAACTCTTTTTCGCTTAACACACCGGTTTCTTTAAACATCTGAATGACTTCCGGCTTCAGATAAGCGTCATACTGTAAAGGGACACTGTTCTCACAATCCAAACCTCTACGAGCAGCCTCCTCTTTCCAAGCGTCTCCATAACCGTTTCCGTCAAAACGAATCGGTTTAGATTCCTTAATATAGGCTTTCAAGACCTCAAAAATAGCGGCTTCTTTACTTTTGCCCTCAGCGCGTAAAGCCTCGACATCCTGCTTGAATTGACGGAGTTGATAAGCAACAGCGGAATTTAAAGCTAACATGGCAGAACCACAGTTGGCTGAAGAGCCTAACGCACGGAACTCAAAACGGTTTCCGGTAAAGGCAAAAGGAGAGGTACGATTACGATCGGTATTATCCAATAGTAACTCCGGTATTTGTCCAAAACCTAAATGCAACCGTTTCTTATCATCTACCTCTATCGCGTCTTCTATCGAGCTATTTTCGAACCGATCTAAAATCTCTGTAATCTGAGTTCCCAAAAAGGAAGAGATAATAGCCGGAGGAGCCTCATTTGCACCCAAGCGATAAGCGTTCGAAGCAGAAGCTATACTGGCTTTCAAAAGTGCATTATATTTATAAACAGCCATCAAAGAATTCACGATAAAAGTGATGAACCGTAAATTATCTTCGCGATTCTTTCCCGGAGAGAAAAGATTAATACCGGTATCTGTACCCATCGACCAGTTACAATGTTTACCAGAACCATTTACACCCATAAAAGGTTTTTCATGCAACAAGACCCGGAAGTTATGTCGACGGGATACTCGCTTCATGACAGACATCAGCAGCTGGTTATGGTCATTCGCCAGATTACATTCTTCATAAATAGGAGCCAACTCAAACTGGTTAGGAGCAACCTCGTTATGACGAGTTTTTACCGGAATACCTAATTTATAGCATTCTGTTTCCAAGTCTTTCATAAACTCTTGTACACGAGAAGGGATTGCACCAAAATAATGGTCATCCAACTGCTGGTTCTTAGCACTTTCATGCCCCACCAAAGTACGCTCCGTCAAAGAGAGATCCGGACGTGCAGAATAGAGATCTTCATCTACTAAAAAGTATTCCTGCTCCCATCCTAAATAGGTCGTTACTTTATTGACATCTTCATTAAAATAATGACATACATCTTTAGCGGCACGATTCAATGCCTCAATCGAACGAATCAAAGGAGTTTTATAATCCAAGGCTTCACCGGTATAAGCGATAAAGACAGTAGGAATACACAAAGTATCATCTACTATAAAGGCAGGAGAAGAGGGATCCCAAGCGGAATAACCACGAGCTTCAAACGTATTGCGTAATCCGCCATTCGGGAAACTGGAGGCGTCCGGTTCCTGCTGAGCCAACAATTTTCCACTAAATTCCTCTATCATTCCTCCGTTTCCGTCATGCTCAACAAAAGCGTCATGCTTTTCGGCTGTTCCATCGGTAAGCGGTTGAAACCAATGCGTATAATGAGTCACACCTTTTTCTAATGCCCACATACGCATACCTGCAGCCACATGATTTGCAATTTCGCGATCAATAGGGATTCCGTTATCAATAGAATAAGTTAAAGCCTTATAGGTTTCTTTGGAGAGATATTTTTGCATTGCTTTCCGATTGAAAACATTCTCACCATAATATTCCGATACTTTTTGATTGGGAGTAATAGCTTCCACTGCCTTACGGTTGGATGCCTTCTCCACTGCATTAAAGCGTGAGATTGACATACAGTTTGTTTTTATGTTATTCCGGGCGCAAATTTACATGAAAACTTTCGTTTTTATATGAGTGAGAAAAAACAATTTTACTTTATCCTAAAGTCTTAAAAGGAAACTTTTTTGTAAATAATAATGTTTCATTCTAAAAAAAACAGCATATTTGTCACGAAATTAGAACAAAAACAGAAAATTAAGCATGAAAATGGTAATCTATCAGGTTTTCCCACGTTGGTTTGGGAACTTACAATCTAACCTGATAAAAAATGGTAGTAAAGCAGAAAATGGTGTCGGTAAATTCTCCGATTTTACACCGTCAGCTTTAAGCAAAATAAAAGAATTAGGAACCACTCACGTGTGGTACACCGGAGTTATAGAACACGCTACAAATACGGATTATACAGCTTATCAAATACGAAAAGACCATGCCGCCGTTGTGAAAGGGAATGCTGGATCACCTTATGCAATCAAAGATTATTACGATGTAGACCCAGATTTGGCAGAAAATGTTCCCAACCGTATGGCTGAATTTGAAGCATTGATTCAAAGAACTCATGAGGCTGGATTAAAAGTAATCATTGATTTTGTTCCGAACCATGTGGCTCGTCAATATTATTCTGACGCAAAAATGACCTACATAGATGATTTAGGACAAAAAGATAATACCTCTAAAGCTTTTGACCCCAATAATAACTTCTATTATATACCGGGCAGTACGCTCAGCCTTCCTTTTGGAGCGCAACAAGAGGATTTCGAATACAGTGAATTTCCAGCAAAAGTCACAGGAAATGATCATTTTGATGCCTGTCCCGGACAAAACGACTGGTATGAAACTGTAAAATTGAACTATGGAGTAGATTACTTAAACGGTAAAAGCAAACATTTCGATCCGATTCCAAACACATGGACCAAAATGCTGGATATTTTACTTTTCTGGGCAAGTAAAGGGGTTGACGGTTTTCGTTGCGATATGGCAGAAATGGTACCTGTTGAATTTTGGGGTTGGATGATACCGAAGGTTAAACAGGAACATGATGTATGTTTCATTGCTGAAGTATATAATCCGGCGGAATATCGTAATTATATTTGGAATGGCCATTTCGATTATCTTTATGACAAAGTAGGATTGTATGATACGTTACGTTCTGTCATGTGTAACCACACTTCTGCTCATACAATCTCTAATTGTTGGCAAAGTTTAGAGGGAATCCAACAAAACATGTTGAACTTCTTAGAGAATCACGATGAACAACGTATTGCTTCTGCATTCTTTGCCAATGATCCACGCCCAGGTATTCCTGGTATGATCGTTTCCGCTTTAATGAATACCAATCCGGTAATGATTTATAGCGGACAAGAATTAGGAGAACCGGGTATGGATGAAGAGGGCTTCAGTGGACGAGATGGACGTACTACTATTTTTGATTATTGGAGTCTCACCAGCTTACGAAACTGGATGAATGATAAGACGTTCGACGGAGGGAAATTAACAGAAGAGCAGCGTCAATTACGTAAGACGTATGCCCAAATACTAAACATAGCTCAATCTGAGCCGGTCGTTACCAATGGGGTTTTCTATGATTTGATGTACGCAAATCAGAACAACCCTTATTTCAACTCACATCGTCAATATGCATTCATGCGTAAATACAAGAATGAGATTTTATTGGTAGTGGTTAATTTTGACAAAGCAGAACAGACTGTTCGTATTCAGATTCCAGAAGAGGTATTTAAAACATTGGATTTTGAAGAGAACAAGGCAGCAACTTTAACTGATCTAATGACAGGAGAAAGTTGTATCAGTACGCTGACTGTCGTATGGCCTTATCAAGTCACTTTACCTGCTTACTCAGGTCGTATTTTAAAATTCACATATTAATAAAGAATAGAATTATGATTTATGAAGGGAACCTAAATAGAAGTATTTGGAAATAAATTCATAAATCATAATTCATTATTCATAACTCTTTTGTACTTTTGCAAACATAACAAATCTATTTACTTAAGATAAATATTCGCAATAATGAGTGCACAAACTCCTTTCTTGGTATTTTCGGGAACTAACTCCCGATATCTTGCAGAGAAAATTTGCAAGAGTCTTAATTGTCCGTTGGGACAAATGAATATTCAACATTTTGCAGATGGAGAATTCTCTGTTTCTTATGAAGAGACAATTCGCGGTCGCGATGTTTTCTTGGTGCAGTCCACATTCCCCAACTCAGACAATTTAATGGAGCTTCTTCTTATGGTAGACGCTGCAAAACGTGCTTCCGCACACTCAATTATTGCAGTTATCCCCTACTTCGGTTGGGCTCGTCAAGACAGAAAGGATAAGCCGCGTGTATCTATCGGAGCAAAATTAATTGCAGATATGTTAAGTACAGCTGGTGTAAACCGTGTCATCACAATGGATTTACATGCCGATCAAATTCAAGGTTTCTTTGATATCCCTGTAGACCACTTACATGCTTCTACAGTATTCCTTGAACACATCAAAACCAGCCTACCATTAGAAAACTTATGTATTGCAACTCCTGACGTAGGTGGAACAAAACGTGCCAGCACCTATTCTAAATATTTAGGAGTTCCGATGGTTATTTGTCATAAATCTCGTTTACGTGCTAATGAGGTAGCAGAAATGCGAATCATCGGTGATGTAGCAGGTTTAGATGTCCTGTTAGTAGATGATATGGTTGATACAGCAGGTACAATCACAAAAGCTGCAAATCTAATGTTGGAAAATGGGGCAAAATCTGTACGCGCTATCGCTAGTCATGCAGTTATGTCTGACCCTGCATCTTCTCGTGTAGATCAATCAGCTTTAACCGAAATCATCTTCACAGACTCTATTCCTTATGCAAAGAAATGCGAAAAGGTAAAAGTTCTTTCTATTGCAGACATGGTTGCTGAAGCTATCCGCCGCGTATGTAGTGGAGAATCTATTAGTTCTTTATATGCGATTTAATAGAGTTTGAATATTATCTATATGATAATTACATATTAACTGTATAAAGGCGGAATAGATACTAATTTATTCCGCCTTTGTTATGCCTTCAACTCGTAATAAAACATTTATATTTATACTACTAAGTTCTTAGAGAACTCAGTTGAAAAATACTTTTCTTTTTAGAAAGAATCTCTGATTAAGACTAATTTTTTATTTTCTAAAAAACTTTTATCAAGTTGATCATTTTGAAAACGGGCGCAAGTTATGTAAAAATATTGTAATTGCAACTTGTTTTTAGAAAAAATATACTTTTTCACTATAAAATCGTTGTTTTACCTCTATTACATATTCCTAAAAACGAAGCTTAAAATATTTATTTCTGATATTTTTTAGAGGAAAGGGGCAGAAAAGAATTACAACTAAAATAATTTTTGGTACTTTTTATACGTAAGATTGGGAGTAAAACACTGATTAAATTACGAGTAGAAATACAGATAACTTTTTTAACATATTAGCAGACTGCTTACCAAGTTCTCTAAGGACTATTATTAAAACGCGTCAATTATTTTGATCTAATCTAACTCATAAGAATTGTATTATGAAGAAAAAGTTAATTTTCAGTATTCTATTCCTTTTTATAGGGATTAGTATGATTGTCGCCCAAACGAGAGTTAACGGGACAGTTACATCAGGAGAGGATGGCTTACCTATCGCAGGAGCCTCTGTCGTTGCCAAAGGTACTACAATTGGAACAATGACAGATATTGATGGTAAATTCACATTGAATGTACCTGAAAATGCAAAAATCCTTCAGATTTCATTCGTGGGTATGAAAATGCAAGAAGTTGCAGTAAAACCCGTAGTAAACGTTATGTTGCAATTAGACGTTGCCAACTTGGAAGAAGTAGTAGTTACAGCCCAAGGTTTAACTCGTAAAGAGAAATCTTTAGGATACGCAACACAACAAGTCAAAGCAGAAGACCTACAAGCGGTTCGTCAGACAGACTTAAACAATGCATTGGTTGGTAAAGTTTCTGGTGTCCGTTTCTTAGGAGGTTCTGGTGCAAAGTTCGACGCTGGTAAAATCGTTTTGCGTGGAACAAGTTCTTTAACAAATGCTGGTGGTAGTGAACCTCTGTACGTTGTTGATGGTGTCATTACAAGTGCAAACTCTGTCAACATGGACGATGTTGAATCGGTAAACGTTTTGAAAGGTCCGGCAGCTACAGCTCTTTATGGTTCTCGTGGTGGTAATGGTGCAATCATCATTACAACAAGAAGCCTTTCTGGTGATAAAATGGAATTCAATGTAAGTCACACACTTGCTTTTGAACAAGTCTATTTACACAACGAACTTCAAGATCAATATGGTGGAGGTTATTTAGGCGCAGAAGCAGAATTACCTACTTTCCATTACGATGCAAGTAAACATCCAGCCTACCTACAACAGATGGATGGTGTTCGTTACTATGACTACGGAAATGACGCCAGCTGGGGACCTGCTTTCAATGGACAAGAATATGCGCCAGCATACGCTTGGGATCCAACAAGCTCTTTGTTTGGAACAACCACTAAATGGCAGTCAAATATGGATTTAGCAGACTTATTTGACACAGGCGTTTCCAATACAACAAACTTATCATTTGCTCGTTCAGGAAAAGATTACATGACCCGTATCTCGTTCACAAATGCGGCTCGTGACGGTGTTGCTCCAAACAGTAATGCAGTTCGTCGATTTTTAGCAGCAAAAACTCAGTTTAAACCGGTTGAACGTTTAACCGTTTCTCTGGACTATAAATACACTTACCGTAAAAACCACAATGCAGCGGTTGAAGGTTATGGTGGAGCAGGAAACGTTCTTTATTCTTATCAACAATGGGGTCATACAAACGTAGACTTGGGTCAGTTGCGCGATGATTACAAACGTCCAGATGGTTCTTTCCGTTCTTGGAACATCACAAGCCCAACAAACTTGAATCCGACTTATCACGAAAATCCGTTTGCATTGTACAATGAAATCAACAATACAGACATTTACCAGTGGAATGTATTTAGTGCCGACGCACAATTAGAATTACCCTGGAATCTAAAAGCTGGAGTAAAAGTAAACGGAAACATCCGTAACCAACGTTCTGAAGGTAAAATGCCTATGAATATTTTAGGTGAAGTTGCAACCTATGAAGAAGGACAAAACTCATTAATCGATCTTCAAGTTCAAGGTCGTTTAACTTGGGGAAATCGTTTCTTCGAAGACCGTTTGTCTGTAGACGCAGCTTTATTCTTAGAAAATAGAAATTATACATACAATGAAGTTAGCGCATTCACACGTGACGGACTTTTCCAAGATAAGTTCTTTAGTACTGCTGCTTCAGTGGGTCTATCTGGTGGTAACAATTCTAAAACAGACATTAAAGAACAAAGTATCTACGGTACAGGTACTTTAGGTTGGGATGATACTTATTATGTTGATTTTTCTTTACGTAATGACTGGACTTCAACTCTACACCCTGATGTAAATAGTTATTTATATGGTGGTGTTTCTGCAGCAGTCATCGCAAGTAATTGGTTAAAAGAGGCAGACTGGTTAGATTTTTGGAAAGTAAGAGCTTCTATGGCTCAAGTTGGTTCTACCATGAGTGCTTACCAAGTATATCCTACTTATAGTGTAAAAGACAGCAACGGTAATGCTGTTAAATACGGTACACTTTCTAATATGTGGAACAATACAAACTTAAAAGATCCATATATCAAACCAACAGTTTCTACCTCTTGGGAAATCGGTACCGAATTTAAGATGTTCAACAATCGTTTGTGGGGAGATTTCAACTTCTACAATCGTGATTCAAAAGATCAAATTATTAATGTAAACACAACTCCTGCAAGTGGATATAGAACTCGTAAAATGAACGCAGGTTTGATCCGTAACCGAGGTGTTGAGTTCTCTTTAGGAGGTGAATTAATCCGTACAAAAGATTGGAATTGGGAAATCAATGCAAATATTTCTAAGAACAATAACACATTAGAAGAATTAGTTGAAGGTCAAGATGCTTACCAGATTTATTGGTGGAGTGTAGGTTCACGTGTATATTCTTGGGCTGAAGTAGGAAAACCAATCGGTGTTATCCGAGGCTCTACATGGAAAAAAGATCCAGAAGGTCGTATCATCCTTTCTGAACGTAGTAATCCAAATCATCCTTATGGTCCATATGCACCGTTATTGAATACAAGTGCACAAGAAGAATTAGGAAATATTCAACCTGATTTGACAGGAGGTTTCTCTACTTCTCTTCGTTTTAAAGATTTCCGTTTAGGAGCTTCTTTCGACTTCCAGATTGGAGGTGATATCGCTTCTGCAACCAATATGTTTGGAGAAGGTTCAGGTTTATTATCTTCAACTGTAGGGCTTAACGATAAAGGTAACCCAATCCGTAATAGCGTAGCGAATGGAGGTGGTGTTCGTGTAGACGGTGTTGTAGAAAACAGCGATGGAACTTATACCCCAGTTACAGCATATGTTGACGCAAATTATTACTATCAATCTCGTAAATGTTATGTTTGGGAAGAATATGTTTATGACGCAAGTTATTTAAAACTACGTGAATTGTCTTTGACTTACAATATCCCGACTTCATTTTTGGATCGGACAAAAACAGGTATTAAGAAAGCTAGTTTGGCATTCGTTGCACAGAATCCTTGGTTAATTTATTCAGGAGTTCCTAATATTGACCCATCAGAAGCAGGAGGTGCAAGCTATAACTATATCGAAGGAGGTCAGGCAGCTTCTACTCGTTCATTTGGTTTCACTGTAAATCTTACATTCTAAAATTTAACGAAGAAGAATTATGAAATATATAAAATTTTTAGCGACAGCATTAACTGGTTTAATGACATTTACCAGTTGTGGGGATTTTGGAGATACAAATGTAGATCCAAACAATCCATCTACCCCAGATACACGTTTCTTGTTTACATACGCATGTAAGGATGTACCAGACTTTACATTGAATGGTACGTATGATCCTTGGACACAATACTATCCTCAGTATTATGCAGAAAGACAGAACGTTCAATATACAGGTTATGCTCAAACCGACTTTAATACGGGTCCTTATTATTATGCAACGATCCGTAACTTGAACACGATTATCTCTTTAAATGAAAATGAAGCGACTTCTGGTCAATCCTATGTTGTACAATTAGGAAGTACAGAAAACCAAATCGCAGCTTGTCGTACATTAAGAGCATTTGTTTATATGCACTTAACAGACATTGTCGGTATGATTCCTTATTCAGAAGCAGTATTAGGAGATGAAAATATTTTCAATCCTAAATATGATACACAGGAATTTATCTATGAAGATTTGGATCGTGATTTAAAAGAAGCATATGCTCAATTCAACGAATCAGGAACATTAGACAGAAATTATGATATTTTATATGCAGGAAACATTGCTCGTTGGAAAAAATTAAATGCTTCTATTCGTATGATGATGGCTATCAAATTATCAGATGTAGATCCTGCAGCAGGGAAAGCCCGTTTTGTCCAGGCTTATGCAGATGGTGGTATTGTTGATAACGATGATCGTTTAGAATATAAATATTTAGCAGAAACAGCAAACCAGAACCCTTTATACGACAATGTAATCGTTTCTGGTCGTAAGGACTTCGCTCCTTCTAAAACTTTATTAGATCAATTAAATGCTTACAATGATCCACGTGTAGAAGTTTATGCAGATCCGAATAGTGAAGGTAAATATGAAGGTGTTCCTTTTGGTATTACTCAATCTGAAATCGTAAACTATACAGATTGTGCTTCATTCGATCCACGTTTCTATCAACAAAATTCTCCAATGGTATCTATCTCTGCTGCTCATATCTTATTGATTCAGGCAGAAGCTGCTGTTCGTGGATGGATTTCTGCAGATGCTGAAACATTATATAAAGCAGGTATCGCAGCCTCTTTCGGTTTTTATGATTTAGCAGATAAATTTGACGCTTATTATGCACAACCAACTATTGCATTTAGTGGTTCAGAACAAGAAAAAATTGAAAAAATCGCTATGCAACGTTGGTTAGCCAACTTTATGCACGACGGTGTTGAAGCTTGGTCAGATTGGCGTCGATTAAACGTACCTAAATTGAAACCAGGTACAGCTGCAACAGTAACTCATATTCCATATCGTCGTATCTATTATCCAGATGATTATGCTACAAATGTAGATAATTACAATGCAGCAATTGCAGCACAAGGAGCTGATAATTTTGACACTCGTGTATGGTGGGATGTTGCACCAAATGAATAATAAAAACCTATCTATAAATTTTCTTTATTAAAAACTAAAGATCAATAGACACATAGGTAAGCCCTCTGGTAGGTAGCGATATCATCCCAGAGGGCATTTATTTACAAAAAGAACGAGGAAATCTCCAGTAGAAAATTTCCTCGTTCTTTTTATTAAATAAGATCAATCCTTTTTTATTTCTTGAATATCAGACAAGCACCACCACCTGGAGCTAATCGTACAGACAATGGGCTTTGATTATTTACCTGCTTCTGAGAAGTTTTCAAACATTCACGATTCGTTAAATAATGTGCGTCATCTGCGTCCTCAACAATGTCTACTTGAAAATCCCCATTGGGTAAGAAATGGAGCGGAACTTCTACAGTACGACCAGACTCATTCGTTGCAACACCAACTAAATAAGCCTCATCGGTTTCTCTCATCATCACAATATATTCTCCAATTTCACCAGCCAACGTACGACTCTCTTTCCACGGTTGTTTCTGTGCAGATAAAAACTTCAACAAAGGTGGATATTTACGATAAAACTCCGGAATATCCGGCATAATAGTCACCCCTGAATAAGTAATCAACGTACGTGCAGCTTCAGCCACAACTGTTGAAGGGACTGGCTGGCTTTCATCTACACGTGTCGTATGTCCTTGACGCAAATCAAACATTCCATTATTCATATCAATAGGTCCTGCTACCATATTCACAAAAACAGAAGTCACAAAGGTTTTCGGATAAAAAACTTTGTGTGCGTCCAATTGTGCTTGACAATATTCACGTGTAATCGCATTCGGCCAAGTACGTGCTTGTCCATACGGATGGACGGGACCATCATGATAATTCACCAACAGATGATTCTTTGCACATAATTCAGTAATCATTTGTGTACGTAAATTCTTCTCCTCCTGCGTACCTTTCATAAAACCATATTTCACACCGGCAGCTCCCCATTCTCCATATTGTTTCAAAGTCTCTTCAATTGGGTATTTTCTTCCACCCACATCATTCAAATAGAGCCAAATACCAACACCCTTTTCTTTACCATAAGCAATAATACGCTGTACATCATTTGCTTTATCCCCCTTTGTCGGGTCAGAATCAGATTCAAATTCCGGACCATACCAGTTAGCGTCTAAAACCAAATATTTAAAACCGGATTCAGCAGCAAAATCGACCATACGAACCCAAGAAGGATAAGACATTGTATATTTGAAACCTTCCCAAATAGCTCCATCGATTCGCCAATCCCAAACTGCCATACCGGGTTTTACCCAAGTAGCAAAATCATATTGAGGATCCGGATCTGGATTTAAAAGTTCTATTAAATGAGAATCCACCAAATCTCCCGGCTTCTCTCCATACATAACAACACGCCAAGCCGAAGTATAACCCGGCTCCAACGTCCGAGGTTTAGAAGCCACTGAGAAATTAATTTCTCCCTCCTTAGACTCTAATAATAGCGGTTCACCTGTTCTCAAATCCGCTTCATGAACTGCCATAAAATGAGAATCACCTGCTTGGAGTATCATAATCGGTAGACGAATCGTATCCGTTTCCGACAATCTTTCCGGACCAATATTATGATTCTCCTTATTATAATACCAAGCCGTATAGTTTCCTGCAAAGTTGTATGCAGTCAACTCATCTTCCACATTCACAGTTTCTCCTTTTCCTTCCGGAACATGATAACGGATTGCCATTCCGTCATCATAACTACGTACGATTAACTGCATTTGCGGTAGCTTACCGGTAGAATTTGATAAATCAATGATCAATTCATTAAAATGATCCTTTACAACAGCTCTCTTCCCCCAAAGCGGTTTCCATTCATCGCGTACTTGACGCTTTGAGACATTACTTACTTTCCATCCTGTCGTTGGAATAATTTCTTCAGCTTCTAATTTAAAACCTAAGGCAGACTCTTTTATCAACTCTTTTCCATTTGCAAAAAAAGAATAGGTTAACAAGCCATCCTCTTGTGGTTGTATTGTTACCTGCAAATTACTATCCGGTGAATCTACTTGATATGAGCCATCTCCCCCACAAGCAGTTCCCAGACCCAACCATGCTGTCACCAGCAAGGCTAAAATCATACTTTTTTTTCTCATAATAAACTGATTAATTCTAACTCCATACAAAAATAAAGATTATTTTTGGAATAATCTTATAATCCGCTAAGAATAAAAAGTTTATGCGGAAAGTTCAAGAACGAGGTAATGAGTTGGCAACTGTTCTGATTTCTACATACTTGCGTGATTTGCATTGATGTACAACTCATCTTGGAACA
>JAFUOJ010000005.1 GCA_017481945.1 Parabacteroides sp.
CCTGCAGGAGCAGCGATTGTTGCGTTGTCTGATGTAAGAACTGTGTTAGCTACTACCTGACCTAAGATGTTGCTTACTACAACTTTCTTACCAGCAGCGCCATTGATTGTTACATTACCTTCACCAGCGATTACTGTTACACCTTCAGCAGCGATTGTTTCGTTTGCTGTAGGAGCTTTTTCAGCCTTTTCAAATTCGAATGTCAAAGCATTGTTCAAAGCAGTTCTCAAGTTACCTGTTGTGTAATACAATACACCGTTAGATTGTGCTAAGTAACCATAATCAGAACCATCACGATATTCTACGTATGCTACATTACCTTCTGTACCTTCAACCTTACGCAATGCTACTGTATATTCAGGATTTGCAGCCAATGCTATCTTTGTAGTATCATTAATCTGTAAAGAATCAGAACCAACACGAAGAGCAGGAGCAAAGCTTACAGAATCATTTGCTGCAAGAACATCGTTAGCAGGAGTAGCAAACGCATCAGAGTTCTTCAAATAAGCCATGTAACCAACAGCCTTCAAGCTATCAGATACGATACCTTGCTGAGCTGTACCGATCAAGAATGTAGGACGTACTACATTTGTATCAACTGTGTCAACCCACAATTTGAACCAGTCTGCTTCGTAACCCGGTTTATCCTGTTCAGCTTTCAAGATTGCGTTCTTGTTATCAGCGTTAGCTGTAATAGCCAATGAAGTATTTTCTGTAGAAGCTACTCTGTAGTGACCTGGTTCTAATGACAAGTATTCAGGAATAACTACATCAATGAATGACCACAAACCGTTCATCTTATTCAAGTCTGTTACTTGATTGTAAACTTCAGCTGTTGTAGCAGATACAGATACCTGATCCAATACATAACGATTATTAATAGTAGGTTGAGCAGTTGCAGCAGCAGTCAAATCAATACGATTTTCTGCTTTAACCAATATACCTGTATTAGGAGCTGGAACAGCTTCGTTAACTGTCAAAATCTGATATTTACCTTCTTCATAAGTAGCACGCATCAAATAAGAATCTGCTTTAGAAGCTTCTTTTGTATGTCTTACACGATTCAATGCATCAGAATAACCATCTACATAAAGAGTATCGTTACCTTCTACATAATACAATTTATAAGAGATAGCTCTCAAAATATCACGACCGATAGAGAATGTATCAACCGGCATTACTTTATAAGCAGCTGCTTTTTCTTTATCAACAACCTGAACTTTCAACAAAGAGTCTGTCTTATACGGAGTAGCAAGTACATAAGCCAAGTCGTTACCACCCATAATTTCAGTATTGAACTGCAAATAAACTTCTGTTACATCAGCTTCTTCTGCATCTTCACCAAATCTCTTATATCCTAAATATTCATCTTTAGAATCAAATTTAATCATTGTAATAGTATCAATACCTGCAGCACCTACTACTTCATAAGCATTTTCTACTACATTACCATCAGCGTCAAGCACTTCATAGAACTTAACTGATTTAGCGCTGTTATCTACCAACGGTTTTGTAGCTTCACGGTTGAAGATATACGGATAATAAGAAGTTTCAGGAACATACCACTGTGCAGCTGGTACTAAGCTCTTATCTTCAAGATTCTTAATCCATTCAAAATCTTCCAAGTTCATATTATCGTCAAGAACAGCAACCTTAGCAGAATCCTGAGTTAAACCTTTATAGATATAGTAGTAACCAGCGTCTACTTGTTTACCCTTACCTTGAACTAAAGTAATTGACGGATTCGGCATATTTTTGCTGAAGCAACCCTGTGCAGCAGTCAAAGCAGTTTCATCATAACCAGCGTCATAAGAAGACAATGTAATCCAAGCTGACTCAGGAGCATTAACAACTGATGCAACTTTACTAGCTGTTGATTCAAAAACATCACCAGAAGCACTGATTACAGGAACACCCAAAACTTGAATAGCCAATGAATCTTTTACATTCTTCCAAATAGAGAACTTATAGCTAGCCACTACCTTTTTACTCAATGCTGAATTCTTATTCAATGTATCCAATGTCAAAACATGTCCACCTAATTTCTGTGTACTATCCAACAAACCAATACGGTTGTAATAAACAGTATCGACATTCAAATATTTATCTGAACCATAAACGTTCAAATAATACCAAACATCTGTATTATTACCATTAATACCTTCTGCATGGAACTTACTTTCAATCGCTTTATGAGAATTCTGAGCCTGTTCAGTCTGAGAAGTAGCAGAATTATCTGTCAACTTGAACCAGTCTGAATACATAGCATTCAATTCTGCAGCTGTCATCTGTTTCCAACCTGGGATAGTAGCATAAACATTTACACCATTATCATCAGTCTTTTCCATTTCAACAACGTTTGATGTACCCTGAGTCTGTACTTGATAGTTTTGATAATTGTAAATGTAACCTAACTTAGCAGGAGTACCAGGAGCTGTTGCTTCAAAGTTCCAACCAAATTTATCAGCTGATACACCAGCAACAACTGTCAAATCCAAATAACTACCAGTTGCCTTATTCTGGAATTGATAGTATTTATCATCAGACTTTGTAATAATCCAAATTGCAGAGTCACCTTTTGCTTCTAAAGTAGCACCAGGAGCAACACAAACTACTGAATCTTTTCCAGCAACTTTTGTCACAGCAAAATAATCATCAACGTTTAGATCAATTGTTACATCTGTAGCACCACCATCTGTGTGACGAAGATAATAATACTCACCACTAACAATTGAAGACGCAGGGGTTTCTGTTGTAGAGGGGCACTGTGCATATGCACTTGTTCCCATCATCAAAGAAGCCGCTAAAAGAGTAAAAAACTTCTTGTTCATAAATTTAACTTTTTAATTAACAAATTATTTGTAATCACTTAATTTTCAACGATTAACTTAATTTTGGTATAAAGACCAACGAAAACGAACGTTTATACTTGTCATTTTCAACTGCAAAAATACATATACTTTTTATTCCTGCAATTATTTTCTCCAAGAAATTTCTTTTTCTATATCCTTTCTTATCAATTAAATAGAAAATCGAGGACGAAATTCCTGCTTTTTGATACGAAGCAAAAAACGTCCAAAAAAAGACCAACGAAAACGTTCCTTTTCGTTGGTCATCCTTTTTCCCCTCCTAAGATTTTGAGTATTACCGTTTTAACATTTGATTTAACACTTTTAGATCAACCATTTTAGTGGGTTTTCAGCTATTTGCGTCAGCAATAGCTAACTAATTGGTGCTTATCGAGTTAAATACTCCTGCGGAGCGATTTCCGAAGGGGTGCTTTTCGCCTTTTTTCGTGCTTCCCTGCAATCTTGCTGATTTTGAAGGAAAGGATTCGTTAAAAAAGTCTCAAAAGTCTCAAAAGTCTCTATGGTATTTCCGGTGCAGTCACTTTTTTCCCTTCTGTTGTTTTCTGGTAGTAACCAGCTCCTAATGAAACAATTAAGCCCAACTTCTCACATTTATTAACCATCCGAGCAAAGCTGGATTTACAAATACCGCGGACGCGAGCCTCCTCTAAAAACTCTCCCCATTTGAAAGACTCCGGCATATCAGCAAACAGCTTCTGCTGCGTGTACGGGAACTTATAATGTGCTCGTTTCTGAGGACGCTTCAAAGTCGTACTCACGACATAAGCATGTTGCAAACAGACAGTCGTAATTGCAAAAGCAGTTTGGAAATCCTCATCACTCACCGTACAGCTTTTTTCCCGCAAACGCATTTCCCCTTTACGCAGGGCAGTCAAAACCATTGCGATACGGAAGGTCGCCAACCGATAGCGAAAGACAGCAGAGGCTAAGTCTTCATTATCGAACGCCCGTACCTTATTATATTCTCGATTAAAATAACGGTCTAACCATTTGCGATGAGCGTCTCGAAATTTCACCCAAGTCGGCGAACTCTCCAAATGCAAAGCAATATCCAAGACCCGTTGTCCCAACGTATCAAAATAGTCTGCTGCGTCCGGTGTATCATCTGCCGAGGTCAGTTCCCGATAGGGAGCATTCCCCAATAGCTTATAAATCAGAAGTCGACTGAACGTCCCGTTCTCCGTAGAGGGGACCAACTGTTTAAACATACCATCCGTTCCGGTAACCAAGAGAGCTAATTTGGGACGAGCAGCTAAACAGGAACCTCCATTTTTGGTATCACTCCCGACCCGTTCATGATGTGCCACCTGATTCAGTAAATAGCCATACCCTCCGAAATCCTGTCCCATCGTTTGCGTCAAAGCTTCCATCTCTGTTTCAAACATACAGGAGACGTAAGGACTATTGTCCTGCAACAGTTCCATCAAACGGGCCAATGTAACATAACCAAAAACATTCAGGTTCTTCTGTTTTACCACCTCCGGTTCCTCCAATGTCTCCAGCGGGAGTTTCGGTTCCTTACGCGAAGGACGGCGCATTCGTTGTAGATAGAGTTCATATTCCCGTTTCTTCTTTTCATAAGCTTTTACCTCCTGCCGGGATTGTTCGTACACGTAACTTTGCCAAGGAGCTATCAGCTTATGCATAGATGCCAGACATCCTTTGCCACTTCCGGAAGGTCCAATGACAGCACTGAAGAGACAGGAGAAATATTTTTCCTCTCCCAAAGAACCGGTAACATCAGACATAATACTACTTAATAATGTAAGGGCAGACAGGAGCATAATATCCTTTTCATCCCGGCTTCGCGCCTTTTTCAAAATGTCCGTGAGGATAGGTGGAAGACGGTCATAAATAGCCTCTTCGAAGTGGGGTAAAAGGGATTCATCCAGCTCTATATCAGGAGCTTCAGAGTCTTCATCCTGCAGTATCTGTTTTTCAGGAACCCCCTTGAGACTTTTGAGACTATTGAGACTTTTTTCGCCTATAGCAGTGCCATACCGCTGGTAAATATCTTGGACAGTCTTCTCTATTTCAGCGGTAGAAAAATCTGAACAGGCATACCGTTCCTGACAAGCGGTTATCACCTCTCTCATAGAGAATCCGGCCATATTCAGCTGGGCGGAAAGTTTGACGAGAAATTGATGGCGGGAACCGTTTAAGAAACTGTTGTTCTCCTCAAATTTCGTCAAATAATGCAGTAAACGACTTTGAGAGTGTCGGGAAGAGGTTCCGGCAATATGCATTTTCTCCGTTTCTACCTTATTGAATGCGAGAAGATCATAACTGACAAAACAACCCCGATTGGCATCTTTACCGCTCACATCGACTTTCACTCCCGGAATATCTTTTTCTATCTGTTGTCGTACCCACTCAAAAGCTTGGGCATGTTGTTCCAATGAGCTATCTACCCTTACAAAAAGTTTCACACCGGTCCCGGTAGGACTGATATGTCCGGCTTTCACATAAGGTAACTCCTGTGCTTGCCGGATTACTTCCGAAGGAGGAATCGGACTGTCATCAATATCAATACAGAGACATTGACTGTAGTGCACGAAGTGTTCCAAGCGTCTCCCTCCTTTCAAAGCCCCTCCGACCACAAAGAGTGGGAGTTGTTTTTTCAGTGTTTCAGCTTCTTGTGCTTTTCCTACTTTCACCAAATGACGCAGGCGGGTGATCCGCGAAGCAAATTCAGAACTTTTCACCTTGTCGATGTATTGACTCAAAGTCATTGGACTGTTCGTTTCCGGATGGAACAGAGAATCAAAGTAGGTTCCTTCAATTTTTTCTTTTTCTTTCATAAAGTCATTGTTTAATTGAATTAGGGTTCTCCTAAGTGGTCTACCAAGCAAGCCACCTGTTTAGGAGTATAAAGTTTTTGAAATTTGACCCAACCGGCGGCAATCAGCTTTTCTTTCAACCCCCGTGAGGTGGCAATCCAGACCCACATGCGTTTGTAGGCCACTTCGGGTGTACAGTCAGGGAAATAGAGTTGGGCAAATTCTGTAACGCCCATCGCCCCTCGAACAGAGGGAGATTCTTTTTTTTCGTGTTTCATTTCGTTGTTATTTTTGTGTTTTCTTAACCCTTACAAGATACGAATTTATCCTATAAATCGCAAATAATCAGGAGGTTATTTACAAATATTTTCACTCACTCCTCTAAATAAATTCGCCACTCTTTTTTCTATTTTAACGCTTGACAGTCCACTATCCCCAGATTTCCTTTATCTTTGCATAGATAATTGAATAGAATTAGAAAATGATGAATAAAGCATTACATCAGGTCGGAGAGTATGTGCTGTTGATGGGGAAGTGTATTTCAGTTCCCAATCGGTGGAGCATGTTCTTCAAGCAGTTGATTAAAGAGATTTATAAGTTGGGGGTTGACTCCCTGTGGATTGTGGTGATCATTTCCGTATTTATCGGTACGGTGATTGCAATTCAGATTTCGTTGAACATCAGTTCTCCTTTGATTCCTAAGTTTACCATCGGATACACCACCCGTGAGATTATCTTGCTGGAGTTCTCGTCCTCCATCATGTGTTTGATTCTGGCCGGTAAGGTCGGGAGTAACATTGCTTCGGAGATTGGGACCATGCGTGTGACGGAACAGATTGACGCGATGGAAATCATGGGGGTAAACTCGGCAAATTTCCTGATTCTGCCGAAGATGGTTGGTATGATGACCTTTATTCCCGTATTGGTAATCTTCAGTATGTTTACCGGTATTTTGGGAGGTATAGCCGCCAGCTATTCAACCGGAACGAACATGACACCTGCCTCCTTTGAATATGGGTTGCAGTTCTATTTTACAGAGTTTTATATCTGGTACTCTATTATCAAGTCAGTAGTATATGCCTTTATTATCTCTTCCATTGCTGCCTATTTCGGTTACAACGTGAAGGGCGGTGCTTTGGAAGTCGGTAAGGCCAGTACCAATGCGGTAGTGATGAGCAGTATCATGATTCTGCTGGCGGACGTGATTATGACGAACTTAATGTTGACTTAACATGGTAGAGATTAAACATATCATCAAGTCCTTCGAAGGACGAACAGTGCTGAATGATGTCAGTGCCCTTTTTGAAGATGGAAAGACAAACCTGATTATCGGCCGAAGCGGTTCCGGTAAGACGGTTTTGATTAAGAATATCATTGGATTAATGACTCCGGATTCGGGGGAGATTCTGTATGACGGACGTGATTTGACAGCGATGAACAAGCAGGAGCTGAACCTGTTACGCCGCGAGATGGGAATGTTATTCCAGGGGTCAGCCCTGTTCGACAGTATGACGGTATTGGAGAACGTAATGTTCCCGTTGGATATGTTTTCCAATGACACCTACCGAGACCGCTTGAAGCGTGCCCAGTTCTGTTTGGACCGTGTGAACCTGTCCGAGGCCGGTCATCTCTATCCTTCGGAGATCAGTGGAGGTATGATGAAACGTGCAGCGATTGCCCGAGCCATTGCGTTGAACCCGAAGTATCTGTTCTGTGACGAACCGAACTCCGGTCTGGACCCGAAGACCTCTTTGATTATCGATGATTTGATTCATGATATTACAGCTGAATACAAGATGACCACAATCATCAATACCCATGACATGAACTCGGTGATGAACATCGGGGAGAACATCATCTTCATCAAAGAGGGTGTCAAAGAGTGGCAGGGAAACAGTCAGGAGGTTATTACCTCTAAGAATCAGGCTTTGAACGACTTTATCTTTGCTTCGGATCTGTTCCGTAAGGTGAAGGAGGTAGAGGAGAGCGAAATAAGAGAAAACCAACATACAGAAAAGAAATGAAAGTAAAGAGTTTGCTTGTAACAATCTTGTTAGGCTGTATCGCCTTCCAAGGGATTGCTGCTGAGAAGAAGGGGCAGCGGATAGTCTATATCGGAGACTCCATTACCGATGGTAACTGGGCTTGTCTGAATGGGAAAAAATCATCTGACCGGAAGCACAAAGAGTGGGATAAGAATCATGTGTTCGGTAGCGGGTATATGTATCTGTGTGCCGCTCACTATACAGCGACTGAACCGGAGAAGGCGTATGAGTTCTTCAACCGAGGAATTTCGGGTCATGAACTGGTTGATTTGGAACAGCGTTGGCAGGAAGATGTGATCGACATGAAGCCGGATGTACTTTCTGTACTAGTAGGAATCAATGATGTGCAGACCCATCTGAATCATCATCCCGAAAAACCGTTTGATATTGACGGTTGGGAAAAACGTTATCGGAAACTGTTGGACGAGGCGTTACAGGCCAATCCAAACCTGAAGATTGTATTGGGGACTCCATTCCTTTTCCGTGCCGGCGGTTTTGATAAAGAGAATTATCCGGAAAGAGAAAAGTATGTCTATCAATGTATCGCAGTTGTTGAAAAATTGGCAAAGGAGTACAAGACGGTGTATGTTCCTTTCCATAAAATGTTCAATGATTTGGTAAAGAAATATCCCAATAATCCGAATACCTATTGGTTGTGGGACGGTTGCCACCCAACTCCGGCAGGACATAGCTATATGTCCAAATTGTGGATTAAGTTAGTCAATAAAGCAGGGTATATGAAGTAAATCCTATTTATATGCATAAAAAAAGCAGTGAGCGAAGGCTCACTGCTTTTTTTGTTTAGTATCCGAAGATTTCCTCTTTAGTAACTCGTTGGATCGGTCCATAAGTAGAAAGACTCTTTAGATCCAAATCCTTTTCATCCCCTAAGACACAGTAGATATAAGTACGTCCTTTTACCCACTTTTCTTGGAAGGCTTTCACCTCCGGCAGTGTCATGGTCTGTGCTTTTTCGAACAGTTCCTTGCGGCTGTCGGTTGTCAAACCTAAATCCTGAGCATTCAGGTAAGACCAAAGTACATTCTCTTTGGTGATACGGTCTGTACGCAGACGAGAGATCAAAGCCTCTTTTGCTAAGTTGAAAGCCTTTTCTGATTCCGGCATATTGTTGATGATTTCATCAAAAGCTTTCATGGCATCCGCCATCTTGTCGTTCTGTGTAGCGATGAAGGTACGATAGATATACGGATACTTCAACTTAGACGGAGAGATTAAGTAGGCTCCGGCAGAGTAAGCTAATCCACGTGCTTCACGCATTTCCTGGAATACAATCGCATTCATACCGCCTCCAAAGTACTCGTTGTACATATCCAAAGTCGGTTGGATAGCAGGGTCAAACTTTTCTCCTCGGTTTGAGATGGCAGAGAAGTAGATCTGCTTTGCGTCATACTGTGCTAACAAGACCTTGTTGGCTGGAGTCTCTTGCTGTTCAAAAGTTTCAGCTGCCGGAACCGGTTGCAATTGTTCAGGTACGTTATGATACTGTTTGATGATATCCAAGACTGCTTCCGGTTTTTCCGGTCCGTAATACAGAATCTTGTGTTCGTAAGTATTCATCTTATGGATACGGTCTACCAACTCTTGCGGATTCATGTTCTGTAATTCTGCCGTTGTCAAGACATGAGTTGTCGGAGACTTCGGTCCCCAGATTGCATATTGCATCAATCGGTTGAAGTTCTGACCTTGATTCAATTTGGCGTCCACGCGTCTCTTCAGAATGTCATTTGCCAAGTTCGCATACGCTGCCTGGTTAGGTTGAGCGTCTGCCAAGATTTCTTCAAACAGCGCGATTGCCTTCGGCATGTTTTCCTTCAAACCAATCAAACTGACATAGGTACGGTCAGAACCCGGAGAGACACTGAAGTAGCAAGCCAGACGGTAGAATTCTTCGTTGATTTCCTGCAGGCTCTTCTTGGAGGTTCCTAAGTACTTCATGTAATCAAAAGCAGTACCCATTGCCTTGTCGTTGTTGGTTCCCATTTCAAAGACATAGATCAACGTGAAAAGGTCATTTGAAGTGTTTTCCTTATATAATACCGGGATGTTGGATTTAGCTGTCAATTGCTGTAAATCCTTTTCGTAATCCAAGAAGACCGGTTCGATAGGTGCCACCTGAGAAGCCTGGATCTCTTTCAAGAAAGCACTGGAGCTGTCACGATTCATTACGATCGGGGTGATCTGCGGTTTGTCCATCTTCTTTTCGTTCGGATCTTTACCCTGCTTCTTATAGATCAGCGCATAGTTATCACCAAAATACTTGTTGGCGAAGTCTACGATCTGCTGTTTCGTGATTTTACTCATACGATCCAAGGAAGCTACTTCGTCTTTCCAATCGATACCATCGATGAAGGCAGAGACAAACATATCCGCACGTCCTGCATTTTCATCCATACGGTACATCTGTGCCAACTTATAGTTGTTGATACAAGCTTCCAACAGTCCTTCATCAAATTCCCCTTTCTTCAACTTTTCGATTTCAGCCAAGAAGAGGTCTTTCACTTCATCCAAAGTCTGTCCCTGTTTAGGACGTCCGCTCATCACGAAAGCGTTGTAGTCAGACATACCATACGTTCCGGCATAGCAACTCAGTACCTTCTGCTGTTGTACCAAATTCACATCCATCAATCCTGCCTTACCGTTGTTGATGATTTCACCGGTCAGGTTCAACAGGTCTTGCTCCGGAGAGGCTGCTCCCGGGAACCGCCAACCGATAGTTACGTTTTCAGCGTCCAATCCCAATACCTCTTTTATTACCGGGGTCTTAATAGGAGACTCCTGTGTTACCGGTAACTTCGGTAGATTTGGATTCGGTTTCATGTGACCGAAATACTTATCGATTGTCGCAATCATTTGGTCTGGGTCGAAATCACCGGAGAGACAGATTGCCATGTTGTTAGGAACATACCAGGTTTTGTGGTAATTCTTAATGTTAGTGATAGAGGGGTTCTTTAAGTTTTCCTGTGTTCCCAAGACTGTTTGTGTACCATACGGATGGTCTGGGAATAGCGCGCTAAGAACAGCTTCATACACTTTGCGTGCGTCCTGTGTCAAAGACATATTCTTTTCTTCATACACTGTCTCCAACTCTGTATGGAAACCACGAATCACATTGTTCTCAAAGCGGTCTGCCTGAATTTTCGCCCAGTTTTCAATCTGATTGGAAGGAATATCTTCCACATAGACAGTCTGGTCGAAACCGGTATAGGCGTTGGTTCCGTTCGCTCCGATAGCAGCCATCAGTTTGTCGTACTCATTCGGGATTGCCCATTTAGAGGCTTCGTAAGAGATACTGTCAATCTGATGATAGATTGCTTTTCGCTCTGCTTCGTCAGTTGTCTTGCGATAAACTTCAAATAGTTGTTCGATCTGATCTAACAACGGTTTCTCCTGTTCGTAGTTCTGTGTTCCGAACTTCTGAGAGCCTTTGAACATCAGGTGCTCAAAGTAGTGTGCCAACCCGGTTGTTTCAGCGGGGTCATTCTTTCCTCCTACACGTACCGCGATGTACGTTTGAATGCGAGGGGTCTCCTTGTTTACCGTCATGTAGACTTTCAAGCCATTGTCTAAGGTATAGATACGGGCTTTCAGTGGGTCATTGGGGACCGACTCGTAGGGATACGAGGACATTTTTGTACATGCAGTCGCCAGTAAGAATACTACAGCAAGCTGCACAAACTGAATCATTTTACGCATCTTGATTTGATTTTGATAAGTTCTTTTAAATGGGGTGCAAATATATGGATTTTTAAACAAAATCAAGGGATTAGATACTAAAAAAGAGATTGACGAGTAACCGCCAATCTCTTTTATTACAAGAATCTACGTTTATAAATATTAGTTTTCGTCCCAGAATGGAGCTTGTACCAATGTTGGGTCTTTATCTACTTCATCTTGATAAATAGGCCACCAATAGAATTTACGTTTGTACACGCGAGTGATGTATTGAGTACGAACGAAGAATGCTTTTGGATTATCCGGATCGTCAGACAGTTCTGTACCATTGAAGTTCATACCGTACATCGGTTGATCCAAAACCTCTTCAGCTTTCTTCCAACGGCGTAAGTCTAAATAACGAATACCGTCTTCGCAACACAATTCAACACGGCGTTCATGGTAAATTGCTTCACGTACTTCGTCCTGACCGTTCAAAGGTATTTTTTCAAAACCATTGCTGTCAATACCTGTTCCGTACTGTGGCACGCCTGCTCTTTCACGAATCAAGTTCAAATATTTCAAAATATCTGTATTACCCGGATCGCATTCATTTAAAGCTTCAGCATAGTTCAAATAAGCTTCACCCAAACGATATAGAATACCCGGTCTGTAAGGGTGTATACCGTTTCTCGTATTCTGTTCCAAAGAAACTCTCTTTCGGTTCAAATAACCATTCTGAGGAGCGTCATGAGTAGGACCACCATCGGATTCACCGTACATGAATTTTGTTTCACGACTTGCCTGATGATACCATTGTCTGTTCCACATAACAGTCAAATAGAAGCGAGGTTCGCGGTTTACATACATATTATATGTACCGGCAGAAGCTACTGTATTATAAGTACAACCGTCAGCACCAACAGAGTCAACTGTTGCTCCCGGACATCCTCTATACAAATTGTATTTAGTCTTACGGACATCAGCTTGAGCAGAGAAGCCACGTTCTGTATACTTAGAAGCCGGGTTGATAATCGGAGAACCATAGTTTCCGTTGTATCCTGTAATAGGAATAGAACCATCCTTCATTGAGAATGCGTCTACCAATGTCTGATATACACCTAAACCACCGTTACCGGAAGCGCCACGAGGAGTACTGTGGCTTTCAAATCTGGTGTAATCGTTACTTGCACAAATAAATAATGCTTCTTTATTCACATCGCCTAACAAGAAATGCACATTGTAGCAAGACATGAACGGGTCTATACTTCCGTCAGCATTGTACACACGGATCAAGTCATGACCTGCAGCATGAGCAGCGTCGATCAACTCTTTACATGCGTCAGCAGCGCGTTTCCATTTGCTTGCGTCGTATGATTGACTGAAACGTTCTTTTCCGTCGTGATTCTTAAATCCCTGATACCATTCATTTCCGTTTACCAATGGGCTGGCAGCGAAAAGTAACATACGAGCACGTACAGCCAAGCACATGATTGAAGTAGCGCGTCCATAATATTGAGTAGACTTGTTCAACCAAGTTTCCGGTAACTTTGTAGAAGTTTCCTTCAACTGATTGTCGATCCAATCGACCATTTCATCAAAAGGCACCTGTCCTCTCATCAAATCCGGATCACTTACATTTGCCAATCCGTCAAAGAAAGGAACACTACCATAAGCTTCAATCATCAACCAATAGTAATAAGCGATCAAGAAACGACACTCATTCTTCATGATTTCTACATCCTCTTCTGTTACATCCTGTTCCTGTAAGGCATGAACATTTTCAATAAACTGATAAGCTGAACGGATTCTTTGTGGACAATGATTCCATAAAGACCCACCCCAACCGGAGTTTGTGTACCACTGTCCTACGACGTAGTTCAAAACGTTTCCCCACCACTGGTACCAACGTTGAGATGGGTCCAAATCATCCCCTAAACAATCATAGCCATAACTATTCATTAATGCCCAAGATGGATCTGGTATCTTATTATATACTCCAGACAACCAGTCTTCCATACGTGTTTTATCCTCAAATACCATTTCCATGGTCAATGTGTCATCCGGTGCATTGTCAATAAAATCCGAACAATTTGAGAAGAAAAATCCACAAACCAGCAATATTATATATTTTAATCTTTTCATATTCTTATTAATTTAAGAGATGGATAATAATTAGAAATCAATATTAAACCCAAAAGAGAACGATTTCATCAATGGATACTTAGCACCATTGTTTGTATCAAGTTCCGGATCCCACAAATCAAAAGCAGAGAAAGTAAACAAATTAGAACCTTTCGCATAAATTCTAAAATTAGAAAGTCCAATTTGATTTATCCAACGTTTCGGGAAGGTATAACCAATCTCTACGTCTTTCATTCTTAACATACTCATGTTGCGCAACCACCAAGTTGAATTCTGGCTGTTGTTGGTGTTTGTACCCCAGGTTAAGCGAGGATAGAATACATCCTGACTTGGGTTTTCTGCAGTCCAACGATCGTTGTAGTTTGAGAAGATGTTACCCATTGAACCCATTGCTGTACCCGGCAAGAAGTAGTTAGCCACACCACCAATAAAACGGTATGTTCTACCATTACCTTGGAAGAAGATGTTGAAGTCTACGTTTTTATAGCGGCTTGTTGCACCGAATCCATACACGATTTCCGGATTGTTGGTTCCACCCAAGGCTGTTTCGTCCATTGAGTTGACTGCGTTATCTCCATTTAAATCAAGGTATTTAATATCACCCGGACGTACTGTGTTAAATGTATGTGCAGGTATTCCTTCTTTAAGGACTAATTCACCCTCTTCATTCGTAACGAAATCGTCTTCAGTAAACAATCTTTCAGCCACTAAACCAAACAGTTCGTTTACACTGTGTCCTGTACGCTGTCTGTTTGTTCCAATTCTACCCATCGGTTCATCCTGTTCGATGATTTCATTATGTGCATAGGTGAAAGTACCTCTGAATCCGATATTAAGATCCTTATTTATAGATTGGTTGTAAACCAAAGAGAGGTCAACACCACCGTTATTTACCTTACCGAAGTTCGCCCATGGAGTCTTACGGAATCCGGCTGCAGTAGGAATGTTAGAACGTTGCATGAAGATGTCTCGACGCTGTTCTTTAAACCAGTCTACTTGTAAATCCAATACATTGAACAAACCTAATTCCATACCGACGTTCAGCTTTTCAACAGTTTCCCAAGTCAAATCCGTAACACCGATTTCACCTTCGAAACGAGAAGAGCGGTTGAAGTCGTTGTTGATACCCCATCTGTAACTACCATCTGTATCAATGGTAGACAAGAAAGCGAAACGACGACCTGACAACTGGTCATTACCTGTCAAACCCCAAGAAGCGCGGAACTTAATCTTAGAGAATGTATTTTTGTATTTCTCCATGAATTTTTCTTCAGACAATAAATAACCTACTGCTACTGAAGGGAAGAAACCAAATCGATTTCCTGCAGAGAAGTTTTCTGAACCGTTATAACCGAAGTTGAACTCTGCAATGTAACGATTGTCAAAAGTATAAGAGGCACGGCCTGCATATCCCATACGGCGGTAAGGAACGACTGAACCATCGCTATAATCACGCTGGTTATACAATAACATCGCACTGACAGCATGCTTTTCATTAAACGTACGGTTATAGGTCAAATTTCCTTCCAGATAGGTCGCTTTATTTCCCCATGAAGCGTCATTGGAGCTATCCAAGAATTCCTGTCCGTCTGTACCTACTGATAAAACCAACTCTCCGTTTTCATCACGTTGTGTAGTCGGTGTATAATAAGTCGGAGTTCCTGAACGAGTAACCCAAGAGTTTGAATATCTGTCGAAAGAGAAGATACCCTTTATTTTCAATCCCGGAGTGATAAACTTCAAATCCTGTTCCAAAGAGAAAGTTGATTCAATTTTGGAAGAAGAGCTTGTTTGATATCCGTGCTGTGTCAATCGAGCCCAAGGGTTCTGACGATTCAAAACGCGAACATTACTTCCATCTGAGTATTGAGTCGGATGTACATAAGGAGGTGTCTGGAATGCGTACGACCAGATATCACTATCACTTGCATCCGGGCTATTCATTTCTTGTAGATAACCACCGATACTAACACCTAAAACTGTAGTTTTTGTCAAGTTAATATCCACATTTGAACGAATGTTATATTTATTAAGGCGTGTAGAAGAGTCCCATTCTTTGGTTTTGTCACTTTCCAAGATACCTCTTTCTCCGTAGTAAGAAGCAACTAAAGCATAACGAAGGATGTCACTACCACCTGTTACGGTAATATCTCCACGAGTATTTGAAGCCATATCTTTAGAGACTGCGTCTAACCAGTTTACGTCCGGATAGAGGTCAGCGTCTGTATGGTTTCTATATCCATTGATCATTTCTTCTGTATAAATCGGATTCGGGTTACCGGCGTCCAAATAAAGTTCATTCATCAAAGTCAAATAGTCAGCAGATCCGATATAATCCGGCAACTTAGTCGGGCTGGTAAATCCTTGTTCAAAATGAACATCTACTTTCGGTTTACCTAATTCACCGCGTTTTGTCTTCACGATGATAACACCGTTCGCACCACGAACACCATACACTGCACTGGCTGCTGCGTCCTTCAAAACAGAGAAAGATTCAATTTCTGCTGCAGAAAGGTCATCCAAGGTACGTTCGATACCGTCCACTAAAACCAACGGACTTGTACCTGTGCTCTGGAAAGAGGAGATACCACGAATCCAGAAGTCAGAACCATCAGAACCCGGAGCACCGTTTCTTTGTACTGCAATAACTCCGGCCAACTGACCTGCCAAGTTATTAGATACGGCACGGTTGGTTCCTTGTTGCAACTGGGCAGGTTCAACAGAGGTAATAGCACCTACAACAGAAGCTTTCTTCTGAGAACCGTAACCTACAACAACGACTTCTTCCAAACTGTTAGATTCTTCAGACAGGTTTACGTTGATGTTGATCTGATTTCCAACCTGAATTTCTTTGCTTTTAAAACCAATGTAACTGAAAACTAAGACTGAATTCTTGCTGGGTACTTCCAAGAAGTAATTACCGTTGACGTCTGTAGTTGTACCAATCGTAGTTGATTTGACAGTTACGTTTACGCCCGGTAACGGATTCCCTTGTTCATCCCAAACAGAACCGTTGATATTGATACCCTGTTGACGTTTCTGTTGTTCTGAAGCCTTAGACAGAATAATCTGTTTCCCTTTAATCTCGTAATTGATATTGGTCTCTTTAGCTAAGACTGCCATGATAGACGCAATATCTTCATTTTCTACCTGAATAGTAACTACTTTATCCAATACGTTCAGTAACTCTTTAGAGTACATGAAGATAAAGCTACTGTTCTTTTCGATGTCGTCAAGTACTTCCTTTACAGTTTTGTTTTCCAATTTAACTGTAAGGGACTTTTCCTGCACATAGTCTTGACTTATTGCCGATATGGAAGAAATCGGTAATAATGCTAGTACTAAGAAGTAAATCCAAAAGGTGTTTTTCTTTGTTCTATGACAAAAAACTAAATCTTTATTCGCCATAACTTTGCTTAGATTTTAAATTAATACTAAAAGTTCTATAGATAGAGTTGTTTCTCATGTCGCCAGAGAGCGCATGCGCTCTCTGGCATTTTTTATATAAAAAATGTTTTTCAGTCCATGATATTAATTTTTTAGTGGTACATACAGTTACTTTCTCTCTAAATAAATGACACCCTCCTTATCGTACGCATAAAGCGGTATCATTGATTTTATGCAATCTATGATATCATTCAAATCATCATGAAGGCTCAGCTTTCCGTACACAACTTCGTCGGATAAAGAATTGTCACAAACAATCTTCTTTCCGTAGAAGAGACTCAATCGGTCGGTCAGTTCACTCAAGCAATGACCGTCTAAAATCATCACGTCTTCTGTCCAAGCCTTATAATCACTTGCTTTTACCTTCTTTTTCTCAGCCAACTCATTCCCTTCGATGACAATCATCTCATCAGGAACAATTTTCGTGGTCTGGTTCTGTTGGTCTTTCACTTCCACAGATCCTTCGAGCAAAACTACTCGGCTAACCGGCATTTGCTTATAAGCGAAGACATTGAAAGAGGTACCCAAAACCTTTACATCAAAACCGTTTGCGGACACATAAAAGGGGCGCTTTGCGTCTGGCTGTACTTCCAAATAAACTTCGCCTTCCACATAGATTTCTCGTTTCTCTTTGCTGAAGACTCTGGGATAAATGACTTTTGTTCCGGCGTTGACCCAAACTTTTGTACCATCAGAGAGCAACAGACGGGAACGTTTCCCTTTGGGGACAATTAGCTGGTCATAGAAATTTTTATCCTTGCAATCGCTTTTGACAAGTTTCTCTGAAGCAACTCCTTTTGAATTGACTTTAGCCTGTCCCTCTTTGGTGTACGAAACCTGAACATCTGTCTTGGACCAACGTTTTTGAATGTCTGCCATGATCAATGTTACCTCTTCAACCTCTTCTGGTAGTTGTGAATTTTGACTGACTACCCAGTTCTTGATTGATTCCTGTGAAGGATTCTCTTTCACTTTCAACCAGTAAGTCAAACCAATTGCCATCAAAACAGCGATAGAAGCTGCAACGAGATAAACTTTTCTTCGTAAGTAAAGCTTATTTCCTTTGTTGGCTTGTATCCGTTGTAAAGTCTTTTCTCGAATTGAATCAACGATAGAAGCTTCTACTTCCGGATTACAATCATTCCAAAAGTAGTCTATCTTCTTCTGAATATCTTCGTTCTCTTTTTCGACAAAAGCTTGTATATCGTTTTTATTTTCCATACGAATGAATGTGTGTATATTAATAAGACGCTTTTTCTCAAAAAATCTCCTACTGCAAATTGAAATAAAAAAGAAGATTATGTAAATTTTTTTTCATGTCCCTTTTTTACAGGAACAAAGTGAAGATGGATTTCTTCAGGACAGAAGCTATTTTCTCAATGGCTTTTGCGACGTGGATATTTATTGTTTTTACGGATATACCAAGCATTTCGGCAATCTCTTTATAAGGGACTTTCTCTATTTTGGCCAATATAAAAACCTCTTTACACTTAGGGGGCAAAGAGGCTATTGCGGAATTGATTTCTTCAATCTCTTGTTTACTAATCATTTCCAAATCAGGAGATTGTACGAAGGGGACTTGGTAATCCTCAATCTCCTCAAAAGAGATATTTTTCTCTTGGTTTGACTTCCTTAAATACAGAATAGCTTGGTTACGAGTCATTGTTAACAGCCAGGCCTTTAAGGATTTAATAGTATCCAACTGGAAGCGGTTGTCCCATACTTTGACAAAAACATCCATGACCACTTCTTCCGCTACTTCTCGTACTTCAACATATCCGAGAGCGAAGAAATATAGATCCTTAGCATACAAATCAACAAACCGGCGGAAGGCCTGCTGGTCTCCCTCCTTAATCGCTTGTATGTCTATTTTGGGATACATATTTTTATATTTTTGTCCGCAAAAATATAAAAAAGAGGGTATCTTGATGACTTAGATACCCTCTTTTTTTATTTTAACTTTTAAAACCGTTAGATTTTATAAACCAAAAATTTCTTTCACTTTGTCTACATAATCTAATTTCTCCCACGTGAACAGTTCTACTTCACAAACCGTAGGTTCCGGGTTGTAATGAGATGTAAATGTTTTAGTTACAATCTTCGGCTCACGTCCCATGTGACCATAGGAAGCAGTCTCTGAATAGATAGGATTGCGCAGTTTCAAACGCTCTTCGATTGCTTTCGGACGCATATCAAAAAGATTCCATACTTTTTCGGCAATTTCTCCATCAGTCATATTTACATTGGCACGTCCGTATGTGTTTACAAAGATATTCATCGGTTTAGCGACTCCAATAGCATAAGAAACCTGTACTAAGATTTCATCTGCAACCCCTGCTGCTACCAAATTCTTTGCAATATGACGAGCTGCATAAGCGGCTGAACGGTCTACTTTAGATGGGTCTTTCCCTGAGAATGCACCTCCACCGTGTGCTCCTTTTCCTCCGTATGTATCTACAATAATCTTACGTCCGGTTAAACCTGTATCTCCATGAGGACCTCCGATTACAAACTTTCCGGTTGGGTTCACATGATAAATAATGTGTTCGTTGAACAATGCCTGTACATGGGCAGGATATTTTGCTTTCACACGCGGAACTAAGATATTCTTGACGTCTGCCTCAATCTTTTCCTGCATAGCCTTGTCAGCCTCTTCTTGAGACATTCCTTCAGCCAAGATAAATTCATCATGTTGTGTAGATACTACAATCGTATCAATGCGTAACGGTTTGCCGTTATCATTATACTCAATTGTCACCTGACTTTTGGCGTCTGGACGTAAGTAGGGCATTAACTGGCTCTCGTTTTTACGAATCTGCGCTAATTCCCATAACAAACTGTGTGAAAGGTCTAAAGCTAATGGCATATAATTAGCCGTTTCATTGGTTGCATAACCGAACATCATACCTTGGTCGCCGGCTCCCTGATTATAAGGATCTTCACGTTCTACACCACGGTTGATGTCACCACTTTGTTCATGGATTGCAGAAAATACACCGCAGGATTTGGCTTCAAACTGATACTCGCTTTTTGTGTATCCAATCTTTTCAATCACACTGCGGGCTACATCCTGAACATCTACATAAGTACTTGATTTTACTTCTCCAGCCAAGACAACCTGTCCGGTTGTAACAAGGGTTTCGCAAGCAACTTTCGAATTCTTGTCATACGCCAAGAACTCATCCAGCAAAGCATCCGAGATCTGATCGGCTACTTTATCGGGGTGTCCTTCAGACACCGATTCGGAGGTGAATAAATAACTCATTATTTCTTTTATGGGCAACTGGGACCGGGCAATGAACCGATGGGAATCCGTTTCCGAACGGATGATTATCCGATTTCCAATTGACGGTTAATAAATAAATCGAGATTGATGAGGGAGATTATGCTCGCCGAACGGCGGTAAAAAGTGTTGTTTTTTAGCATTTTTTCCTGTGGTTGCAAGCAATACAAATCTATCCACATCAATTTCGGCTGCAAAAGTACAACGAATTATACTTTTATACGATATGATTTATGATTTATTTTTTCTTTTTTGTGTTACGCAGTGCTTTTTTATATTTAAAGCCGGCTTTCCATTTAGCAGAATCCGAGCCATGCGTTCCGCGTAGAAAGTCAGAAAACTTGATTTTCTTCTCTCCGGTGTTTTCTTCTTTGGCTTTCTTCTTGAAAACCATACCACCGCCTGTCATTATTTTTTCAATATCATTCATAATCGTTCATTTAAATCCATTATACTTTCTTTGAATATTGGATGTTGTACAAAAGGTGCTATCTCCGCTAACGGCTCCATGACAAACTTACGTTCGTGCATAAGGGGATGGGGGAGTACCAACTCCGGCGTTTGAAGGACCTCGTCGTCGTAGAGTAAAATATCTATATCAATCATTCGGTCATGATAGGTCCCGTTGCTTTTCTCCGTCCGTCCTAACTCTTTTTCAATCTGCTGTGTAACTACTAATAGCTCTTGAGGAGAATAGTCTGTATTTAGCTTTACGGCTGCATTCAGAAACCAGTTGTTTGACTCAAACCCCCAAGGTTCTGTTTCATAGAAACCGGAAAGGGCGAGAACATCTCCCACCCTTTCAGCTAACAGCGCAGCGGCTGTTATCAGATTGCGGCGCTTATTTCCAATATTGGTTCCTAACCCCAAATATGTAATAGCCATAGTTCTTTTTTTACAAGATTAGCATGGCATCACCATAGGCACCAAACTTGTATTTTTCTTTCAAAGCGATATCATAGGCGTTCATAACCAAATCATATCCACCGAAAGAGGCTGTCATCATCAACAAAGTAGACAGTGGCATGTGGAAGTTGGTAACCATGCTGGTAGCAACACTGAAATCATACGGAGGGAAAATGAACTTATTGGTCCAGCCCTCAAACTCCTTCAAATGTCCGTCTGTACTTACAGCTGTTTCGATCGCACGCATGACAGAGGTACCTACTGCACAAATTTGACGGCCGTTATCTTTCGCTGTGTTTACTGTCTTGACAATGTCTGCATTTACTATCATCTGCTCTGAATCCATCTTGTGTTTAGTTAAATCTTCCACATCAATTTCGCGGAAGTTCCCTAAGCCAGAGTGTAGTGTCAAATAGGCAAACTGACAGTCTTTTATTTCCAAACGTTTCATCAATTCACGACTGAAATGAAGTCCGGCAGCCGGTGCAACAACAGCTCCCTCTTCAGTTGCAAATATATTTTGATACCGTTCTTCATCTTCTGGTTCTACTTCACGTTCGATGTATTTAGGAAGTGGGGTTTCTCCTAAAGCAAACAAAGCTTTCTTAAACTCATCGTGAGTGCCATCATACAAGAAACGCAATGTACGACCTCGTGAAGTGGTATTGTCAATTACTTCAGCAACCATAGCATCGTCTTCTCCGAAATAAAGTTTGTTACCAATACGGATCTTACGAGCTGGGTCCACTAAAACATCCCATAAACGAAACTCTTCGTTCAGTTCCCGCAGCAAGAAAACTTCAATACGAGCTCCTGTCTTTTCCTTGTTTCCATATAAGCGAGCGGGAAATACTTTTGTATTATTAAAGATAAACACGTCGTTTTCTCCATAATATCCTAGTATGTCCTTGAATATTTTATGCTCAATATCTCCCGTCTTGCGGTTAATAACCATCAATCTGGATTCATCTCTATTCTTTGCAGGATGAAGAGCGATTAACTCCTGTGGTAAATTAAATTTGAATTTAGACAGTTTCATAATGTAATATCTGTTTTATTTATTTTTTATCATTCTTGTTATCACATATCCGATGTAATATGTTCTTCTAAAAAAGTATCGATATCCTCTGGAGACATACATTTGTCTAACGTAATCTCTCCGATACGAGTCCGCTCGAGGGCCGTCAAATGAGCACCTGATTCTAATGCAACCCCAATATCACGTGCTAATGCACGAATGTAGGTACCTTTACTACAAACGACCCGAATCTTGATGATCGGTAAGTTACATTCCAATAACTCTATTTCATCAATTACTAAGGTCTTTGATTTTAATTCCACCTCTTCTCCTTTACGCGCCAGTTCATACGCCCGTTTCCCCTCTATTTTGCAAGCGGAAAAAACGGGGGGTACTTGCTGAATGGTTCCAACAAAAGATTGTAGAACTTTCTCTACGGCGTCTCGAGTGATGTGTTCTGTAGGATAGACCGCGTCTACCTCTTTTTCCAAATCAAAAGAAGGAGTTGTCTCTCCTAATTTGAGAGTGGCAACGTATTCTTTGGTTTGGTATTGAAATTCATCAATTCTCTTAGTCGCTTTTCCGGTGCAAACGATCATTACTCCGGTAGCTAAAGGATCCAATGTCCCCGCATGCCCGACCTTTATCTTTTTGACTTTTAATTTCCGTGATAGTTTATAACGGAACTTGTTGACTAAGTCAAAAGATGTCCACGTTAAAGGTTTATTAAAGTATAATACTTCTCCTGCGATAAAATCCATACCTTAATTTAATAATGTACAAGCAATAGTTACCAATCCGGCTATAGCACAATAGATAGCAAAGTAAATCAGTTTTCCTTTCTTTACAATGTTAATCATCCATTTGCATGCAAGACATCCGGAAATGAATGCTGCTAAAAATCCAACAACTAACGAAAGCGTTGGAATATATCCAGCGACCTCTTCCCCTTTCAGTGCCTTTAAAATATCTAATAAGGCTTCTCCTAAAATAGGTGGAATCACCATCAGGAAAGAGAATTGTGCCAGTTTTTCTTTGTTATTACCTAACAATAATCCGGTAGCAATCGTTGTACCCGAACGAGAAAGTCCCGGCATGACCGCACAAGCTTGTGCTAAACCAATGATGAAAGCGTCTTTTAAAGAAATATTTTCTTTTTGACGCGGTTTGGCATAATAAGAGAATGTCAAAAGAGTAGCAGTCAATAACAGCATACAACCTACAATCAATAATCCAGATCCGAAGATTTCTTCCACAGTATCCTTAAAGAACAAACCAACAATACCAATAGGGATCATGGAAACAAGAATATTGATTACATAACGAGTCTCTGCATTCATTTGGAACTTGAATAGTCCGCGGAATATCCAATCTATCTCTTTCCAAAGAATAACTAAAGTACTGAATACGGTCGCCACATGGACTGTAATCGTAAAGGCCAAATTTTCCTCTCCTTCGATACCGAACAGAGCAGAACCGATGGCTAAGTGTCCACTACTGCTTACTGGCAGATATTCAGTCAGTCCTTGTATAATGCCTAAAATTAAAGCTTCTAACCAACTCATTCCGCGATCTCGTTCTTTTTGTTATTTCTGACTATACCCACAATCATTAATACGAAACCGATCAATGTCACTACTGGAGCTACCACGATACGGCGACTGCTAAATATTTCCGGGTTGAAGCCGGTTGGGTCTTCTGAACCACCCCCACTCATTAATACAAAACCGATAGCAATAACGAAAACAGCTATCGCTATTAGTACAAAGTTTTCTTTTCCAAAAGCAAAATCTCTTTTAGCCATATACTTATATATAATATAATTTATCTACATCCATACGTAAATACTTATTGACCGCAAAGACGGTGGCTACAATTGATAGGGAGATTCCTATTATTAAAATACCTACGTAAGCTATAATCAAAGCCTTTATATCCAATAGCTGAATAAAACCGGATAGTTCATTTTGTAAATAGAACAAAGCCCCAGTCAACATGAGAATGGCAAGAATAGAAGCGAAGAAGCCACTTACCACATTATACCAAACAAAAGGACGACGGATGAAACCGGCAGTCGCACCGACTAATTTCATTGTATGGATTAAAAAGCGTTTGGAGTAAATCAATAAGCGTATCGTATTCCCAATCAGAACAAAAGAGATAGTCATCAGAACTCCGGCCAAAGCCAATAATATTAAACTGACACGCTTCATGTTATCATTGACCATCTCCATCATATCTTTCCGATAAAGTAAATCAGAGACAGAAGTATAGTTCTTAATCCTTTTCTCTATCATCTTTAAGCTATCCGGATTAGCGTATTGCGAATGTAATTTAACTTCAATAGAGGCCTGAAGGGGATTAAAGCCTAAGAAAGTTTCAGGATTTTCACCAAGTTCCTCTTCTAATTCTTTGGCAGCTTGTTCTTTTGAAATGTATTCAGTTGATTTAATAAAAGGTAAAGCCTTCAAGGTGCGCTGCATTTTCTTTATATCTGCCTCTTTCTGACTATCTTTCAATACGATTGAGAAAGAAATGTTCTCCTTTACATAAACAGAAAGTTTATTACCCAATAATCCAATCAAAAAGATTAATCCTAAAAGGAATAGTACCAAAGAAATACTTATAATAGAAGTCAACCGAGAATGAAAAAAAGAAACAGTCCCGACTTTTTTATTTCCAGCCATTAGTTGCTACCTTATTGTTATTAAATAAACCGCCGAGATACATACAGAGCATACATATCCCAATTTTTCTGCAAAAGAACAAATAAATTACGAAACAGGCACAAGTTTACATTTCTTTAACAAGAAAGTATTCTCAGAATGAAAACTAAATTCTTCAACAAAAAATAGTAGCTTTTTAAAAGTTTAAGACTATTTTTCTGCTGAAGAATTTATTTCTATTTACTCCTCTACCGGTTCCCCGAACAGCGTAGCTGAAGAGGCACGGTTGATGCGGACTTTGATAAACTGCCCCACATGGTAGTTCTTTTTATCAAAGATAACAACCTTGTTTTGACTGGTACGGCCAAACAACTGTTCACGTGAACGTTTTGAAAAACCTTCAATCAGGACTTCAAACACTTTTCCTATATCACGCTTGTTGCTCTCCTCGGATAGCTGATTCTGTAAATCTATCATACCTTGCAGACGACGAACTTTTTCCTCTTCACTTACAGTATCCGGAAGATGTTTTGAGGCGTATGTACCAGGGCGTTCTGAATATTTAAACAAGAATGCACTATCATACCCAACTTCACGCATTAAAGAAAGGGTCTCTTGATAGTCCTCTTCTGTTTCAGAGTGGAAACCACAAAATAAATCTGTTGAGATTGCACAATCAGGAATAATCCGACGGATGGCAGCTATTCTATCCAAATACCATTCTCGCGTATATTTTCGATTCATCACTTTCAATATACGAGAGCTACCGGACTGTGCCGGTAAATGAATCATTTTACAAATATTGTCATGGGCTGCAATCACACGCAACGTATCGTCACTCATATCTTTCGGATGTGAGGTTGTAAAACGTACGCGCATTTGTGGTACTTCCTCTGCTACTTTTTCCAGCAGCATGGGGAAAGAAATTTTCTCTCCTGCGCTTTCAAATAAATAGGAGTTAACGTTTTGTCCCAAAAGAGTCACCTCTTTAAAACCTTTATCACGCATATCACGGATCTCGTTCAATATGCTTTCAATGTCCCGACTGCGTTCCCGTCCACGGGTATAAGGAACAATACAATAGGTACAGAAATTATTACATCCACGCATAATAGAGACAAAACCTGAGATCTGCATGCCTCCCAGTTTCAAAGGAATGACATCCTTATAAGTTTCTTGGGTAGACAATTCGACATTGATTGCCTTTTCTCCCCGCTCAACAGCTCCCACTAAATTAGGTAAGTCCATATAAGAATCAGGACCAACCACTAAATCAGCATGATGAACCTTAATTAAATCTTCTTTTACTCGCTCTGCCATACAGCCCAGTACTCCGATAATCAAAGATTTCTTTTTTCTTTTCAATGACTGGAAATACTGAAGACGTCCGTAAATTTTTTGTTCAGCATTGTCACGTACAGAGCAGGTATTGACAAAAATAGCGTCAGCCTCTTCTATTTTGTCTGTCATAACATATCCATCCATTTGCATGATGGAGGCAACTACTTCACTATCTGCCACATTCATCTGGCAGCCATAAGTTTCGATGAACAACTTTTTTTCTTCATTAACAGCAGCGGATTTTAAGTCCACGCCCTTTTCTTGATTTTCCATCTCGTTAATTTGTTTTAAAAATAAACTTTCTGCAAAAATAAATAGAAGAACTCTTGCATAGTTCAAATCTCGCACTTATATTTGCATTCGAAAAACGTAAATTTTTTCATAGTTAAGGTTTTGGTTAAATTGAGTAAGGGGGGCTGTGAAGTTCCCCTTATTTTTTATCCTCATATATAAACATCCTTTCTTTCACTTCTAAATAATATTTCCTACATTTGAGGGTGCAAAAATAATGAAAGTTTATGGAAGGCGAAAACATTGGTGATTGGCTCTATTTTATATTCCTAATTATAGCAGGAATCAGTAGCCTATTTAGTTCCAAAAACAAAAAGAAACGTCCGAAGTCGGTTAGTACGCAACCGGACGAGGAGGAAGAGGTTATTCCCGAAAATACGGAAGGTCCTCAAAAGGGGATTTGGGATATTTTACAAGAGATACAGGAATCACAATCGGATCCCGTACCTCAACCGGTTGTTACTCCCCAAAAGAAACAGATAAAAAATAGGGAAACGCAACCCAGTTCACATCAAAACCGTTTTACCCATCAGCCTAAAGAGGAAGAAACGAATTCATTTGATATTGAACTGAATCATGCAGAGGAGTTACGAAAAGCGGTCATTTATGCGGAAATTCTAAACCGTAAGTATTAACCTATATGCTTTTGTTGTATTTTTGCACCGTAAGATAAATCAAAAATAGAATTAAATATCTAACAACAAGAATAATATCATGGCATTAAAATTTATCACAGCTGAAGAAGCTGCTTCTTTTGTACATCACAATGACAATGTAGGCTTTAGCGGATTTACTCCTGCCGGATGTCCGAAAGTGGTATCGGGAGCTATCGCAAGAAAAGCAATCGCAGAACATGAAAAGGGCAATCCTTTCCAGATTGGTATGTTTACCGGTGCTTCAACTGGTGACAAGTTGGATGGAGAATTAGCACGTGCTAATGCGATTAAATTCCGTACTCCTTATCAATCCAACAAAGATCTACGTGCCTTGTTGAATGCACGTGATACTCACTACTATGATATGCACCTGTCTGAATTAGCACAGAGCTTGCGCTATGGCTTTTTAGGAAAAATCGACGTAGCAATTGTGGAAGCTGCCGATGTTACAGAAGAGGGTGAAATTGTTCCAACCAGTGGTGTAGGTATCCTGCCTACGATCTGTCGTATGGCTGACCGTATCATTGTTGAGTTAAACTGTCGTCACCCGAAAGAGATTCGGGGTATGCATGATATCTACGAACCGGCAGATCCTCCTTACCGCCGTGAGATTCCTATCTATACGCCATCTGATCGTATCGGTAGTGACTGTGTAAAAGTGGATCCTGCTAAAATTGTAGGTGTTGTTAAGACTGATGAGCCTAACGAAGGAGGCAAGTTCACTCCACTGGACGATGTTACAATGGCTATTGGTAAGAATGTAGCTAATTTCTTGGTTAGCGAAATAAAAGCAGGTCGTCTACCGAAAGAATTTGTTCCTCTACAAAGTGGTGTAGGTAACGTTGCAAATGCCGTTTTAGGTTGTATGGGAGAAAATAAAGAGATCCCGGCATTCAATGTTTACACTGAAGTAATTCAGGACGCAGTGATTGACTTAATGAAACAGGGTCGTGTAAAATTTGCCAGCGGTTGTTCATTGTCTGTTAGTAATGAAGTAATCCGTGACATTTATGCGAATTTAGATTTCTTCAAAGATAAGATTCTGCTTCGTCCACAAGAAATATCAAATAACCCAGAAGTTGCTCGTCGCTTAGGTTTGATCGCTATCAACACTGCTTTAGAGGCTGACATATTCGGAAATATCAATTCAACCCATGTTTCCGGTACACGCATGATGAATGGTATTGGTGGTTCCGGTGACTTCACTCGTTCTGCTATGTTGTCTATCTTTACGACACCATCTACTGCAAAAGAGGGCAAAATCAGTGCATTCGTTCCAATGGTATCACATTTGGATCATAGTGAGCACTCTGTTAAAATTATCATTACCGAATACGGTGTTGCCGACTTACGAGGCAAATCTCCGATCCAACGCGCACGCTGTATTATTGATAATTGTGTTCATCCGGACTACAAACCACTGTTGGAAGAATATTTGGCAATGGGTATCAAGGGACATACACCTCAGAACTTAAAATGTTGCTTTGCTTTCCATGAAGAGTTAGCAGCAAGCGGTGATATGCACAACGTTGATTGGAGTAAATACAATAAATAATCTTATAGACAAAAAGTGGGGCAAATCATTGCGATTTGCCCCACTTTTTGTCTATATACGAATGATTACTTCGGTTGTTTACCAATATAAGCCAAGATACCCCCGTCTACATATAAGACATGACCATTCACAAAGTTAGAGGCTTCAGAAGCTAAGAACACAACTGGTCCCATTAAATCCTCCGGAGTTCCCCAACGCGCTGCCGGTGTCTTTGCAACGATAAAGGCATCGAATGGATGACGAGTGCCATCCGCTTGCGGCTCCCGTAAAGGGGCAGTCTGCGGAGTTGCAATATATCCCGGACCGATACCATTGCATTGGATATTATATTCTCCATATTCGGAAGCGATATTACGAGTCAACATCTTTAAACCACCCTTTGCTGCAGCATACGCCGAAACGGTCTCACGACCCAATTCGCTCATCATGGAACAAATATTAATAATCTTTCCATGTCCTTTCTTTATCATACCCGGAATTACCGCTTTTGCCATAATAAAAGGAGCTGTCAAGTCTATATCCACAACTTGTCGGAAATCCTCTACACTCATTTCAGTCATCGGGATACGTTTGATAATACCTGCGTTATTTACCAAAATATCAATGGTGCCCCATTCCGACTCAATATCTGCAACCATTGCTTTTACATCATCTTCCTTTGTCACATCACAGATATACCCTTTTGCCTCAATGCCTAACGCAGCATAATCCGCCAAAGCTTTATCCATGTGTTCCTGTCCGCGACAGTTAAATGCAATCTTAGCACCCGCTTCAGCCAATGCTTGTGCCATAGCAAAACCAATACCATACGCAGCTCCGGTAACCAAAGCGACCTTTCCTTCCAATGAAAAATTAACCATACACCTTAATCTTATATGATTCTTTACTTCAAATCAGTAATCAAAGAGAAATCTTGATCTCCATAATCCAAGTTCTCACCTCCCATACCCCAGATAAAAGTATAGTTATGCGTAGCTGCTGCACTATGGATTGACCATTCAGGAGAAAGAACCGCCTGATCCCCTTTCATCCAGATATGTCTTGTTTCCTCCACTTCACCCATAAAATGACAAATTGCCTGATCTTCAGGAATCTCAAAATAGAAGTAAGCTTCCATACGACGGCTATGTACATGTGCCGGCATTGTGTTCCAAACGCTACCCGGCTTCAACTCTGTCATTCCCATTTGTAACTGACAAGTAGGAAGCACTTGGTTCACAATCATCTTATTGATATTACGATCATTGGACATTTCCAAAGAACCCATAGCTGCTACAACTGCGTCTGCCTTGGTTACTTTCTTATCTGGATAATTACGATGAGCCGTAGTTGAATTAAAGTAGAACTTCGCCGGATGTTCAGCGTCTTTACTTTCAAACATAACTTCCCGATCCCCTGAACCTAAATATAAAGCCTCTTTAAAATCCAATTCAAAAATAGTATCACCTGCTTTTACAATTCCCGGACCACCTACATTGAAAATTCCCAATTCACGGCGGGTCAAAAAGTAGGGAGCTTTCAAAGGATCAATCGCTTCTAAATTCAAAACTTCTCCCACCGGCATAGCTCCACCTACAACCATACGATCGTACATAGAATAAACCATATTTACTTCATTCGCTGTAAATACTTTTTCTATTAAAAAGTCACGGCGGATACGTTTCGTATCGTAATGCTTTGCATCCTCAGGATGGCAAGCGTAACGTAATTCGTAATTTGTTTTCATTTCTTATCTATTTAATTTCTTAAGTCTCATCAATGCCTCAACATAATAATAATCAGCATAGCTAAGCGGAACGTCCACTTCACTATTTTTAGGCAAATAGCCGGTTGAATGTTTCAGGACAAAAAGATTATTGGTTCCTACCTCTGCCAAATATTCAGGCGATGATAACGAACGAATCTGCTGTTCTGCATATTCTAAATAACTCTTTGCCTCTTCAGATTTATCCAACTGGCTCAATTCAATCAAAGCAGAAGCCATAATAGCTGCAGCCGAAGCGTCTCGTGGTGTATTAGGTATATCAGGTGTATCAAAATCCCAATAAGGCATTTTATCTACCGGCATATTCGGATGATTCATCAAATAACGGGCAATGTTCTTTGCCTGTGCCAAATATTCCGGTTTACCTGTTTCACGAGCCATCATTGTATAACCATAAATCGCCCAAGCCTGTCCACGTGCCCACGCTGATTCATCTGCATACCCTTGGTGTGTCATCTTCACATGCGGTTTACCTGTAATCGTATCATACGATACCACATGATAGCAACTATAATCCGAGCGGAAATGATTTGCTAATGTTTTGTTCGCATGAGAAAGAGCAATATTCTCAAAACGTTTTTCCCCACTGGTTTTAGCAGCCCACATAAGAAGTTCCAAATTCATCATGTTATCAATAATCACCGGATATTGCCACTTGGCTTTATTGAAGTCCCAAGAACGAATCGCGTCAACAGCCGGTCTATAACGTGTGCAAAGAGAGGAAGCTCCGGTCAACATAATATCCACATAGGCCGGATTCTTCGTTAAACGATACCCATTTCCATAACTACAATACAACATAAAACCGACATCATGGTTATTAGTCACATGCTGTACATCCTCCAAACGTTCAGTAAAAAGTTCCGCATACCTCTTCAATTCCGGAGTCGGTTGGTTCTCATACAGATACCAAAGCTCACCGGGAAAGAAACCACTACACCACCAATAACAATCGCTGGTTTCAAGTTTTCCCTCCTTAACACTCTTCGGAAGACGCCCTTCTTGATGTTCCAATTCCTTAGCCATCAGTAAAGCCTGTTCTGTAGAAACCTTTAAACCACGTTCAATCACATCAGCAAGTGGTTCCTCTTGCGGAGTACTATTACAAGACAACAATAAAAGTCCTGTTAGCCATATAGCTGCCCTAAAAAGCTTGTTCATATATAAAAGATTAGAAAGATTTTCACAAATATACAGGAAACTATCTTATAAAACAGTAAAATCCTATATAAAAAATTAAAGGAACCATCGTATATTTGCCCGCTCAAACTAATACAATTGATAGTGAAAATGAAACGACTAACTACTTTATGGCTGGTTGGCCTTTTTCTTTGCTCCTCTCTTTTGCAGGCGCAATCTTTCATTCCGGAACGTGATTCATCAACAGTTTCCCTGTTTGAATACGCCACTAAGATTCCTAAACGGAATAAAGTTTTCAATTTAGATTTAGAAATGCACGGTTCGTTCAACTCTTTTTTCAACGGAGGTTCATTGGATGAAGCAGCTTTCCGCTTTAACAATATCAAGTTAGAAGCCAGCGGAGAAATAAACGACCGTATCTTTTACTGGTACAGACAGAATCTCAACCAGGGAAATGAAGGGATGGATTTGGAAAATCTTCCGGAATCTATCGAGTATGCATTGATTGGATATAATATCAATGATAAGTTTACTATTACTTTAGGTAAGCAAGACGCTGCTTGGGGAGGCTTTGAATATGACATCAATCCTTTTGAAGTATATGAATACAGTGATATGAATGAATACATGTCTTGCTGGTTTACGGGGGTCACTCTGGCGTATCAATTAGCCGACTATCAAGAACTTCGCGTACAGGTAACCGATAATCGTATCGGCAGTATGGAAGATGCTTATGGTCTTCTTCCGGAAGGGATTGAAAAACCGAAAGCTCCTCTTTTCTATACTTTTAACTGGAATAGCAGTTACTTCGATGAAGTTTTGAACTTACGCTACTCTGCTACGGCAGGTGAACAGGCTAAAGGGAAATGGATGTACATGGCTTGGGCAGGTCACAATGTATGTGCCGGTCCTTTTGATGGTTACTTTGATGTTATGTACACCAGAGCAGCTTTAGATCCATTAGGAATCTTGACAGAATTAGTTCCTGCTGAAGATGAAGAAGCCGGGCCAGTCTGTTTACAAAATGTAGAATACCTTTCTTTAGTGGCTGAGCTAAATTATCGTTTCCATCCTAAATGGAACGTTTTCGCAAAAGGAATGTATGAAACTGGTTCTCTTTATGATGGAGATGTAGAGGCGGGACTGACTTCCGGGAAATACCGCACTGCTTGGGGATACCAAGCCGGTCTTGAATTTTTCCCAATGGCTGATGATAACCTACATTTCTACCTTACCGGAACAGGACGTTCCTACAGTCTGACCGATAGAGCGAAAGAGTTAGGTGCCTCAATAGACAATACCCAACGTCTTTCAGTTGGTTTCATTTATAAATTGCCGTTATTTTAACGGCAATTTTATTTTAGCTTCAACTAAAAACTCCTAAATTCGATAAATTCTTAATTATCTTCTGTATATTTGTAAACAGACAAAAACAGGGAAATTTATGAGCAAATTAACAGACAACCATTTTACTCACTCTTTTATTAACCAAATGCGGACTCGCATTGGGGTTAGTAAACATTTGGACATTAGTAAACAAGAAATTCAAAAGTGCTGGCAATTAGAGATTCCCTATTTATACAAAGATCAAAAAAGAATCCGAAAAACCAACCGTTTCGTTCGGGCAAATGCTGATGGAAGTGAAGACATCGTAGAACTAACTAATTTAAACCAAGCTATCTATAGTCACGACATCAAATTGAAAAAGATTAAGACCTCTCGTAGTAAAGGTGAAGGATACTTATTCAATCAAATAACTAAATAAACTACTTATGCCTCCTGTTTTTTACATTATCATGGGGCCCAATGGAGCAGGAAAAAGTACTTTTGGATTCCAATATACTAATGGAGTTCCAGTATATGACCCAGATCGTAGAAAAATGGAGATACAGAACTATCTATCAAACTTAAATATTTCTCAACGACAACAGTACTATCCTGCCTATACTTCTGATATGTTTGAAGAGATGTTTGACCTGTTGGTTGATGATTATCAAAAGGAAGAATACAAAGAGTTACGACAATGTTGTACAAACGAATTAGCAGATTTTGCTTTAGAAACTCCTTTTGCTGATAATTTTGGATTAAATGAAGTCTGGTATTTCAAGACAATAGGATACGCTATTCACGGTATATTTTTTGGTTTAAATACAGTCGAACAAAGTATCACAAACGTAAGTCTACGAGTTCAAAAACAAGGACATGATTTACCTTTACAGTCTATTCGATGGAATTTCACTCAGTGTTATATTAATATCCAAAAGTATATAGAACTGTTTGATACTATCGTTTTTATGGACGCTCAACACCCTCTTGCCTCTCCCTCTTTAGTTGCTAAATACCAAAAGAATCAGTTAACCATTTATAATGACCGACCAGAATGGCTTCAACAGCTCTCTACGTTATAGAGATCAAAACTCTAACAACACCTCATCATCCTTTTGCAGGTTCACTGTTAATGTACCACTTACGACGGGTAATGAAGTGGGTTTCTGATTGATGAGAATGCTTAGGTTAGAGGAATTTTCAGGAAGTTTGATTTGGAAAGTGCCGGGGATAAGGGCTTTTAGTCCAATCTCCGTCACCACTCCTTCCGTCCATTTGGCAGAAACTTCGCCCCCTCCTTGTACCTTTAATCCTTTAAAACTACCTCTTTTCCACGTAGGAGGTAAAGCAGGAAGCACCTCTATTTTCCCGGTTTGACTCTGTATTAACATCTCAGCAATGGCAGCACACCCGCCTAAATTACCATCTATTTGAAAAGGTGGATGAGCACAAAACAAGTTGGGGTAAGTACCTCCTCCCTCCTGTTTATTCATCTGTTTATCTACACATGGGCGTAACAAATCGACCAATAACTTATAAGCATGGGCTCCATCATGCAAACGTGCCCAAAGATTCATCTTCCAAGCCATTGACCAACCTGTACTTTTATCACCTCGAGCCAACAAAGACTGACGAGCCGCCTCCGCTAATTCAGGAGTCCGTTCCACTGAAATTTCATTTCCAGGATATAATCCGTAGAGATGAGAAACGTGTCTATGGTGAGGATCAGCCTCTTCATACGGTTTCATCCACTCCATAATCCGTCCGTCCCTTCCAATAGTTGTTGGTTTCAAACGGGCACATTTAGCGGTCAACTCCTTTGTAAAGACAGAATCAATACCTAAAATCTGAGCAGCGGCTATTGTATTTGTAAACAGTTCCCGCACAATCTGATTATCCATTGTCGAGCCTGCACATACATGAACCACCTTTCCATTCGGCCCCTTATAACCATTTTCCGGCGATGTAGTCGGGGCTGTTACCCAATAATTCGTACGCGGATCCTTTACCAACATATCTACAAAAAACAGAGCAGCCCCTTTTAATACCGGATAAACCTCTCTCAAATAGGTAGTATCCTTTGTATAAAGATAATGGGTGTACAGGTGTTCACAAAGCCAAGCTGCCGAAGTATTGGTTGCTCCCCACGAAGGATGTTCCCCCGGAGCCGTAAATTCCCAGACATTTCCTAAGACATGCGTCACCCATCCCCGCGCATTATAAAAAGATTTTGCCGTCTTTTCCCCGCTGGCCACCTGCTGTTTCGTCCACTCAATCAGAGGTAAATGCAGCTCGGATAGGTTGGTAACCTCTGCCGGCCATAAATTCATTTGTAAATTAATATTCAGGTGATAGTCTCCATTCCAAGGCGTATGAACCGTATTACACCAAAGCCCTTGCAAGTTGGGAGGCAGTAATCCGACCCGCGTTGAAGAGATAAGTAAATAACGACCAAACTGGAAATAGAGGGCAGCCAAAGCAGGATCTTCCGAATCTTCTTGGAAAGCAGCCAACCGTTCATCTATTTGTAGTTCCTCACGAGGCGAATATCCTAAGTCTAAATTGACCCGATTAAACAGAGTCTGATAGGTTGTTACATGGGATTTCCGCAAAGATAGATAGTCTTCTCCCTCCACATTGGCAAACAAAGAGGTTATCTTTTCCTCCACATCCTTCTCCCAATAGTCGGTAGCCATCCCGACTAATAAGATGGCTTCGGAAGCATTCTGCACCGTAATGGTAGAATCTCCCGGTAAAATGTTTCCGCCTTTCGGTAAAAGGACTCGTACCTGTGAGGCATAACGCATACCTTTTACAGCCAGTGTATCCACACCGTCCGGCAGTTGGCCTTGCATTAGCAAATCATTTCCAACCGTCTTTACCTCATAATGTTCCGGCCGATTCATTCCAAAAGAGAAATTCAACCCTCTATCCACGTCTGCCATCAGACGAATAACACCCACATCATGGGCAAACGAAGTAAACACTTCGCGGGTATAGTTTACTTTCCCTCGTTTAAAAGTAGTCGTAGCAAGCGCATGATCCAGACTCAAAGTCCGCCTATACATAAGCGTTGAGTCCATCGGATTCGGATAGTTATAGTTTAGAACTAAGTTTCCTAACAGCTGATAACTTCCATAAGGGAGATTCGCACCCTTCGCTTCTCCACTGCCAGCCCCTTTACAAACAAAGGTCTGATACATCAACTCCTCCGCCTCATCATTCCGTCCTTCAAAAAGCAACTGGCGAATTGTATTCAGATAATAATAGGCTTGCGGATTATTTGCGTCCTGCTTACTCCCCGACCAAAGGGAAATTTCATTCAGGACAATCGTCTCTTGCTCAATTCCTCCATCCGGCATTAATCCGATACGACCATTACCTAAAGGGAAAGAAGCTTCCCATATCTGGGCCGGTTCATCCAGATAATAAGACAACGTCTGGTGTGTTCTTATCTGGGGGACATCACATCCCATCAAAAGAATCAATCCAAACAATACATATTTTATCTGTATCCTGTTCCGCATATTATGCTATTAAAAGCTTTGCATATCACAAAGCCGCTTGTAATATCCATTCAACGCAATCAATTCTTCATGACGTCCTCGCTCAACAATCTCTCCTTCGTGCATCACACAAATCTCATCGGCATTCCGAATAGTAGACAAACGGTGTGCAATCACAATGGTTGTACGGTTACGCATTAAGTTTTCCAACGCCTCTTGTACCAAACGTTCTGACTCCGTATCCAAAGCAGAGGTAGCCTCATCCAAAATCAATATCGGTGGATTCTTCAAGATGGCGCGAGCAATACTGATACGCTGGCGCTGACCTCCGGACAACTTTCCGCCACGATCACCGATATTCGTATCATATCCCTCCTCACTTGCCATGATAAAATCATGCGCATTGGCGATACGAGCTGCCTCTTCTACCTGCGCTAAGGTAGCTCCTTCCACTCCAAAAGCGATGTTATTGAAGAAGGTATCATTAAAGAGTATCGCCTCTTGATTGACATTTCCCATCAAACCTCGCAAATCATACAGGGTAGATTCCTGGACATCCGTACCGTCAATTGTAATACTTCCCTTGTCCACATCATAAAAACGCGGCAACAAATCAACCAATGTACTCTTCCCGGAGCCGGATTGTCCCACCAAAGCGACCGTATGCCCTTTAGGAATTGTCAGGTTTACCCCTTTCAATATCCAATCTTGCTGATATTTAAACCAAACATCCCGGTAACAAATCTGTTCATTCAAGGCAATCGGTTTCGGATCTGCTGGGTCATTGATATTACTTTCTGCCTGTAAAATCTTATCTACACGTTCCATTGAAGCCAACCCTTTCTGGATAGCATACGAAGCTTTACTCAAATCCTTTGCCGGATTGATTATACTATAAAAGATTACTAAATAATAAATAAAGGTAGAAGCGTCAATCGGACTGTTAGCACTCAATATCAAAGTACCGCCATACCAAAGCACAATGGCAATAGTTGCTGTCCCCAAGAACTCACTCATCGGGTGAGCCATCTGCTGACGGCGATAAATACGATTGGTCAATCGCCTAAAGGTATCGTTACTTTTTTCAAAACGATCTTGAATCTTCTTCTCCGCATTAAAGGCTTTGATGATACGCAATCCACCCAAAGTCTCCTCAATCTGGCTCATCAGATAGCCCCATTGTTGCTGTCCTTCAAAGGATTTCCGTTTCAATTTCTTGCCGACCTGCCCCATAATATACCCGGCAATAGGCAAAAGCACAAAGACAAAGATGGTCAATTGCCAACTAATCGCAATCATTCCGATCAGGTAAATCAAGATAAGAATCGGGTTCTTAAAGAGCATATCCAACGAACTCATTATAGATGTTTCTATCTCGTTTACATCTCCCGATACACGGGCAATAATATCTCCCTTGCGTTCTTCGGAGAAAAAGCCTAACGGCAGCTCGGTTATTTTTCGATTAATCTGGTTACGTATGTCGCGAACCACCCCGGTTCGAATCGGAATCATCGTGAAAAACGCCATATACATGGTTGCTACTTTCATAAAAGTAGCTGTCACCAAGAACAGGCCTAAGACAACTAACGTAAAGGAACCGCCTTGTGTCTCAATCATATTGGAAACAAACCAAAAGAAGTTATTCTTCAAAACTTCCGGTAATACCTTCCAAGATTCCAACGACATGGGGTTAAACGCCCAATCCATATAGGTATAAGTCTCGTCATTAATCTTAAATAAGATATTCAATATGGGAATAATCAATGCAAAAGAGAAAAGGTTCAGAATGGCCGAAAGGAAATTAAAGATGACATTCCACACCATATATTTCTTATAAGGAGGAACAAACCGCCTCAATACGCGCAAAAAATCTTTCATGTTCTAATTGTTAGATTATATTTCGGGCTGCAATTTACTCAATATCCGGCTGATTCCCGACATTCCCTCCTATTTATTTCATTTTTTCCTCGGCACTCCTTTCCCAACAACCGCCGATCGCTTTCAAAAAAAGTCTACACTTTTCTAAAAGTTTCACCCGATGAAACTCCAAGTTTCTTTCAATGAAACTCCGAGTTTCAAGCGTGAAACTTTTAGAGCGATAAAAAAGCGTTAAAAATAAACTCGGCATGCAGCAAAAAAATCTATATTTGTATCTATCCAAATGAAAAGCATTTACAAATTTAATTCTATGGAGCTATGAACAGTTTTTACATTCGTTTTTTGAAGAGAATCAATCAGCTATTATTTGGTTTATTAGCGATGTTAGGTTTCGCTTGTTCGGATGATGAACAGAATAATCACATTATTTGTGAATATGGAACACCGTATGCTACGTTTGAAGTAAAAGGGAAAGTCGTAGACAAAGCGGGGAAACCGATTCCGAATATACAGATTCGGACCAATATGGAAGACGAAGAAAAGGCTTCTTATTATACACTACATACAGATACAATAACCACTCAGTCGGACGGGACCTTTGAATGGAAAACGACCGACTACCTACTAAAGTCTACTCAATACAGGCTTATTTCCGAGGATATTGACGAGGAAAATAATGGAGGGACCTTTGCGTCTGATACCTCTTTTATTGATTTTAAGGGCACAGAACTTGTTGGAGCGGATAGTTGGTTCTTAGGAAAAGCGACAAAAGAGATGACTATTACCCTGCAAGACTATGTAGACACCCATACAGAACCGTACGCAAAATACACCATTTATGGGCAAGTCACAAACCAAAACAACAATCCAATGCCAGGAATTTTCATCCTTACCGATCCGGCATACAAGCCGAATACGGGAGATGATCCTGCGAATTACCTCGCCATAACAGACATATACGGTCGTTATGCTTTTACTTGTGAGTTAGAATCTCCTGCGGAACATCTTATTTACACAAAGCCTCACAGTAGTTATGAGAAAGGGATATACACAATTGTCAATGATACTATTAGCGTAAACTTTGCGGATATCGAATTGACCGGCGGTAAAGGTTTGCTAAAAGGCAAAGGCAGTAAGGAGGTAAATTTTCGACTGAAAATATGAATAAATGCTCCGGATATTAAGCTGAAAGTTAAAATAACGGAAGGAGAATAACCATGAACAAAAAGCCGACTTTTAAGAAACGACTGGTATTAGAACTGTTTCGAAAAATCAAAAAGAACCGAACAAAGATACATGAACTGCGTACCCTCTTTTGGGAATGTACGCTACGCTGCAACGTCTCCTGCCGTCATTGCGGAAGCGATTGCCACGTTTCTACCTCCATACCTGATATGCCTGTTGAAGATTTCCTAAAAGTAATAGATGACATTACGCCTTATGTAGAGCCCAACAAAGTACTTGTTATCTTCACCGGAGGCGAAGCTTTGGTTAGGAAAGACATAGAGAAGTGCGGCTTAGAACTCTATCGTCGTGGTTATCCTTGGGGAATTGTTTCCAACGGTTACCTGATGACTCGCGAACGATTAGACAGCTTGTTGGCAGCCGGTCTACATTCTGCAACCATTAGTTTGGATGGTTTCGAGGAGGCACACAACTGGTTACGCCGCAATCTCCGAAGCTATGAAAAGGCGTTGAATGCAGTAAAAATGCTGACAAAGGAGAAAGAAATCGTCTGGGATGTCGTGACATGCGTCAATCAAAAGAACTTCAAAGATTTGGTTCGTTTCAAGAATTATTTGGTAGAGTTAGGAGTAAAACGTTGGCGAATCTTCACAATCTTCCCGGTAGGACGTGCCAGCAGTGAAGCAGAGTTGCAACTAAACAACGAACAGTTCACGTGGGTACTCAACTTTATCCGGGCTTGTCGCCAAGAGAGAAAGATACATACCAGCTACGGTTGCGAAGGATTTTTAGGGAATTATGAGGCAGAGGTTCGAGATTCTCTCTTTCAATGTAATGCAGGATTGAATACTGCTTCCATATTAGCTGACGGTTCTATCTCCGGTTGTCCCAGTATCCGAACGAACTTTCACCAAGGTAATATCTACAAAGATCGTTTCATTGATGTCTGGAACAACGAATTCAAACCCTATCGAGACCGCAGTTGGACAAAGAAAGGCGAGTGTGCCGACTGCAAAATGTTCCGTTATTGCGAAGGGAACGGCATGCACCTCTACGACGACAATGGGAATCTGTTGGTTTGTCATTACAAAAGGATTGTGGATTAGAAAATCTTTTCTACCTTTATCCACATAATTCAAAAACAAATTAAACATGAGAAACACTATTATCTTATCGTTTTTATTAGCCGTAAGCCCTCTCTGTTTTGCACAGCAGGCAGAGAAGTATCCTTTAGGGCAGTACGAAGAATTGACTGACACAAAACCACATGACAGTGATGAAGTGTGGGATCAGTTAAAGGTAGCAACCCAGTTAAGTTGGGGAACAACGGACATCCGTTACAAGAAATTAGACATTCCTGATGTACAGAAAACAACACGTATCCAGTTGAAAGCTTGGAAAGGGGAACGAGTAAATGCACAGGCTGTTCTATGGACAAAGGCTGATTTGGAAGAAGCAACTATCACTGTTAGCGAACTGAAAAGCGGTTCTTCCGTCATTCCTGCGTCAGCTATTACGACAAACTTCGTTCGCTACGTCATGACAGATGAGCTGAACAAAGATAAAAAAGGGGCTTGTAGTAAACGTCCAAACAAGGCAGAATGGGACTCTTCTATTGTAGCTGATGTATTAGACATTGTAAAAATACAGGATATCAAAGCTCGTACGACCCGCCCTATTTGGTTAAATGTGTGGGTTCCTTCGGATACACGTGCAGGGAAATATAAAGGGACGTTGACAGTTTCCGGTAAGAATTTCCAGGCGATGAACCTGCAATTTGAAATCCAAGTGTTAAACCGTACATTGCCAAATCCAAAAGAATGGGTGCTTCATTTGGACTTGTGGCAGAATCCATACGCAGTAGCCCGCTATTATCAAGTGCCTCTTTGGAGCAAAGAACACTTTGACGCTATGCGTCCAATCATGAAAATGTTGGCAAATGCTGGGCAACGCGCAATCACAACAAGCATTATGCACAAACCTTGGGCAGGACAAACAGAGGATCATTTTGATAGTATGGTCTTCCGTATGAAGAAATTAGACGGAACTTGGGAATATGATTATACGGTATTTGACAAGTGGGTTGAGTTCATGATGAACGAAATTGGTATTGACGAAATGATTAGTTGTTATACCCTGATTCCTTGGGCTTTGACATTTGATTACTATGATCAGGCAACCAATCGCGTACAATTTGTCAATACAAAACCGGGAGAAGCTGCCTATACTGAGTATTGGGGAACTTTCTTAAAAGACTTCTCTCGCCATTTACGTCAAAAGGGTTGGTTTGAAAAGACTGCTATTTCTATGGACGAACGCCCCATGGAGGCCATGCGCGAAGCGATTAAAGTGATTAAAGATGCAGACCCTGAATTTAAAATCACTTTGGCTGGTAACTACCATCCGGAAATTCAAGAAGATCTATATTACATTGCTATTCCTTACGGACACAAATATCCGGAAGATGTAAAAGCTGAACGTAAACGCAAAGGACAGTATAGTTGTGTCTATACTTGCTGTGCAGAAGCATTCCCAAATACATTTACTTTCTCCGATCCGGCAGAAGCAACTTGGACTCCTTTACATGCTTTGGCTGGCGGATATGATGGATATTTACGTTGGGCTGTTCAAAGTTGGGTAGCCGATCCTTTGCGTGATTCACGCTTCCGTACATGGGCGGCAGGTGATACTTACAGTATCTATCCGGGACCTCGCAGCAGTATTCGTTTTGAACGTCTAATTGAAGGACTTCAAGATTGCGAAAAAGTCCGTATCCTTCGCGAAGGACTAAAAGGCAGCAAACTTGAAAAGCTAAACAAAGCAGTCTCCATGTTTACTCCGGAAGGTGTCGAACAAACCCAAAAGTCCGCAAGCGAAATGGTAAACGAATTGAATTCGTTACTGAATTCGTTGTAAAAAAGATAAGATTCAAAAGGCGAGAACCATTTTCTCGCCTTTTGAATCTTATCTTTATAATAGCACTATTCTTCTATTTTCTCTTGTCTCTTTTGCTTAAAAATATCCCAAAAGAATCTATTATCTTTTTTCCAAAAATAGTTACAGCCATAATTATTCCCATAGGCCATGCCATCCATAAAACAGATCGAAACGCATAAGGAGCGTCTATAGCCCTTAATTCATTTTTCAATTTACCCAAATGACCTACTGCAATTACCCATAACACAAAAACTAATACAACCTTCGTAAAAAAGAACAATTTTTTCAATACAATATTTACTTTTCCCACCTGTCCCCTCCGGTCGGTATTTATAAAAAGAAAAGCGTAGGAGCCATCCCATTATCTTGATGAGTTGAAATTGTCCAGATTTCAAAGCAAGATAATATCGAAACGCTTCTACGTTACTTCTTCTAATACATTACAAAGGAAATATTTTCAAGTGAAGAAACAAAAAGATTCAAAATCATTTTTCTAAAATTTCCCTCTTTCCCACCTGTAACCTGCAATTTAAAAAGTTGGAAATGGCTTTTCACCGCTGCAAAATGGTTTTTAAGACTCTAAAAATCGTTTTGCAGTAGTGAAAACTCACTTTTAGGGTTTTAAAAGACAACTTTCAACACTGCAAACTCATTTCTAAGACCCTAAAAACGAACTTACAGTGGTGTAAAGCCATTTTTAGGTTTTTAAAAGGCAACTTGCAGCACTTTTTAGGACTTTCCCAAAGTTCAAAAGTGGGGTTGCAACACTTCAATAGGGGGAAAAAGAAAAGGTCAGCCACTCTGCACCCGAGATAACTGACCTTATTTCTATCTTAAACCAATATTATCTTACTTTTCGCGAATAAATATATTTATCGGTGTCCCTGTGAAGTTCCAATTCTCGCGAATCTTGTTTTCAAGGAAACGTTTGTAAGGATCTTTAATCCATTGCGGCAGATTACAGAAGAATACAAACGACGGAACGGAACCGGCTGGCAGCTGTGTGATATATTTAATCTTAATATACTTGCCTTTCCATGCTGGCGGTGGATAGTTTTCAATGATTGGCAACATCGTCTCGTTTAACTTAGCGGTAGAAACACGACGTTGACGATTTTCATATACCATCTTAGCCGTTTCCAACACCTTCAAAATACGCTGTTTTGTCAAAGCAGATATGAACAAAATAGGGAAGTCGGTAAACGGAGCCAAACGTTCACGAATGGCATTCGTATAAGAATCAATCACAGCCTGACTTTTTTCTTCAACTAAATCCCACTTGTTCACACAAACCACTAAGCCCTTTTTATTCTTCTGAACCAAAGAGAAGATGTTCAAATCCTGGCTTTCAATTCCACGAGTAGCGTCCAACATCAAGACACAAACATCTGAATTTTCAATCGCACGGATAGAACGAATTACAGAATAATATTCCAAATCTTCATTCACCTTTCCCTTTTTACGGATTCCGGCAGTATCAACCAAATAGAAGTTTAAACCAAACTTATTGTATTTCGTGTAGATAGAATCACGAGTTGTTCCGGCAATATCTGTCACAATGTGGCGATCTTCACCCATGAAAGCATTGATCAAAGAAGATTTACCTGCATTCGGACGACCGATAATAGCAATACGAGGCAACTCCTCTTCCAATTCTTCTACTTTTTCTTCCGGAAGCGTTGCAACAATCTTATCTAATAAATCCCCCGTACAAGAACCATTAATAGCAGAGATACAGAAAGGATCTCCCAATCCGAATGAATAGAACTCAGCAGAAGCAGGGTGTAAATCGAAGTTATCTGCTTTATTGGCTACGACAATCACAGGTTTCTTATGACGACGCAAAATACCTGCCACTTCGTTATCCAAATCTGTCATACCACTTACGACATCTACAACAAACAGAATCACGTCTGCCTCTTCCAAGGCAATCTTTACCTGTTTATTAATCTCTCCTTCAAAAATATCATCCGAATTAACAACCCATCCTCCGGTGTCAATCAATGAAAATTCCTTACCGACCCATTCCACTTTACCGTACTGGCGGTCGCGCGTAGTACCTGCCTCTTCATTAACAATCGCCTGGCGCGTTTGTGTCAAACGGTTGAACAACGTGGACTTTCCTACGTTGGGTCTACCAACTATTGCAACAATATTTCCCATAAAACAACTTATTCTACTGTCGGTGCTGTTAATTAATCCAACTGATAACCGAAATTCTTCAACATTTTATCTCGGTTACGCCAATCTTTTTCAACTTTCACAAACATTTCTAAGAATACCTTCTTCTCAAAGAAACGTTCAATATCTTTACGAGCCATAGCACCCACCTTTTTTAATGCTTGGCCACGATGCCCGATGATGATTCCTTTTTGGGAATCGCGTTCAACAACAATGAGCGCTTTGATGTGAATCATGTCAGCATCTTCCTTAAACAGCTCGACAACGACTTCAACCGCATACGGTATTTCTTTCTGATAATACAGAAGGATTTTCTCACGAATAATTTCTGTCACAAAGAAACGAGCCGGTTTATCGGTTAGCGCATCTTTTTCAAAATAGGGAGGAGATTCAGGCATTAGCTCTTCTACCCTACGTTTTAAATAGTCTATATTAAAATTTGAAAGAGCGGAGATTGGAATAATCTCTGCCTTCGGTAAAAGTTCTTTCCACTCAGAAACCAACTTTTCCAAATCTGCCTGCGTGGTTGTATCAATCTTATTAATCAATAACAAGATAGGACAATCCATCCGCTGCACTTTCAAAAGGAACTCTTCGTTCTTATCAATCTTTTCTACAACGTCTGTTACATAAAGAAGGACATCTGCATCTCCTAATGCAGATTCTGAGAAATTAAGCATGGACTCTTGCAACTTATAATTGGGTTGCAGAACTCCCGGTGTATCGGAATACACAATCTGCATATTGTCAGTATTCACAATCCCCATAATACGATGACGAGTAGTTTGCGCTTTCGAAGTAATAATCGAAATACGTTCACCTACCAAACGGTTCATCAACGTTGATTTTCCGACATTGGGATTCCCGACGATATTGACAAAGCCCGATTTATGCTTACTTTCCATCATATCCCCATTTAAGATAAACAGCTCCCCAAGTAAATCCGGCACCAAATGCTGCCAAAATCAAATTATCTCCTTTTTTCAATTGGTTCTCCCATTCCCACAAACACAAAGGAATCGTACCGGCACTGGTATTACCATATTTCTGGATATTAATCATGACTTTGTCCATATCTACACCCAAACGTTTAGCTGTTGCGTCAATAATACGCAAATTCGCCTGATGAGGGACAATCCATGCAATATCGTCATGAGTCAAATGATTTCGTTCCGCTACTTCAGCAGCTGCGTCAGCCATATAGGATACAGCATACTTAAAGACATACTTACCATCTTGATATACGAAATGTTCCCGATTATCCACCGTCTCATGAGAAGGAGGATAAGCTGAACCACCTGATTTCATAATCAAATGGGAATATCCTATACCATCCGTACGAAGAACCGTATCCATAATTCCCAATTCCTCTGTTGTCGGTTCAAGCAATACGGCACCACAACCATCTCCGAAAAGCGGGCATGTCGTACGATCTGTATAATCTGTAATAGCTGTCATCTTATCACCGGCTACAACAACAACCTTTTTATAACGACCTGAACGGATATAATTTGCACCTGTTTCCAACGCATACAAAAATCCGGCACAAGCCCCCTGCAAATCAAAAGTCATTGCATTTTTACATCCGGTATGGTAAGCAATAATAGAAGCTGTGGTAGGGAAGTGATGATCCGGAGTGGTAGAAGCCAATAATAACACTTCAATATCTTCCGGATTTACATTTGTTTTTTCGAGTAACTGCTTCACAGCTCGTATACCCATATAAGAGGTTCCCAACCCCTCTCCTTTTAAAATTCGGCGTTCTTTGATGCCGACACGCGTCATAATCCATTCGTCAGTCGTATCAACCATCTTTGAGATATCCTCATTCGTCAATATATCCTCAGGAACATAACCTCCAACGCCTGTTATAACCGCATTAATCTTTTCCATAAATTCTAAAAATAAAAAGGACTATTCATCCCAATTAAAAAAAAGCCCTAAAAAGTTATTTTAGGGCTATTTCTTCGTTTACCAGAACAACTCAGAAATGATAAACTTAAACTGCTGCTTCTTTTTCGATAGCTAATTTACCTCTGTAGTAACCGCATTCGCCGCATACAGTGTGATAAATGTGCCATGCGCCACAATTCGGGCAGATAGCCATTGTCGGAGCTACAGCCTTGTCATGAGTTCTTCTCTTGGCTGTTCTTGTCTTACCTTGTCTTCTTTTAGGATGTGCCATGTTTTTATTTATTTAATTGTTATCATTCTCAAGTAATCCTTTCAGACCATCCCATCTCGGATCCGTTGTAATCTCTGGTTTAACCTCACCTTCCGTGTCGTCATCCTCATATTCATCCTCCATGCTTCTGGCAGTATGCTTTTTTAATTTAGAGGACATAGCCTTATTACATTTTCCCGGAGCATGTACATGCTTCATCGGTACAGCCAATGCTATAAATTCATACAAGAACCAAGCTAAATTAATAGCCCCTTCATCTTCCGGTACAACGACCACTTCATCACTTTCTTCGGTATATTCTCTACCAAACTTTACTATCAAGCGATTCTGTGTTTCAATAGGAACCTCTACATCATCCAAACATCTGTCACATGGAACCCATACGACACCTTGTATCTGAAAGTTCATTTCAAACATCATGGAGGAACGTTTTACAGAGAGAGAAACATTTACTTTTCCTTTCTGGACCTGATCTCCATCGATGTCCACAAAAAACTTATTCTCCAGTAAGTATTCAAATTCATGCACTCCCGGAGTGAGATTTTTCAAATCTATATTGTATAAATTAAACTTTCCCAAAGCCTTTTATGTAAAAACCTTGCAAAGGTACGAAAAAACTAAGTACAAATGCAATATCTGCATAATTATTTTTTGCTATCAAAAGAATTAACTTTTACATTTTCTAAGTTCTATACGGAAAGTGGTTCCTTTTCCTAATTCTGAATTTTTCACAAAGATCTTTCCACCATGATAAGACTCTATAATTCGTTTTACCAAAGACAAACCTAACCCCCATCCACGTTTTTTGGTTGTATATCCGGGATGAAAAACAGTCTTAAATTTAGATTTCGCGATGCCCTTACCGGTATCCGTTACATCTATACGCACCAACTTATCTCGCTCTTCCACCTGAAAAGTAATTTCACCCTGTCCTTCCATAGCATCCACTGCGTTCTTCGTCAGATTCTCAATAACCCAAGCAAACAGAGAGTCATTCATTAATACAAATACAGGAGTGGCTGTTAAATGGGTATAAATTTTCACCTTTGAAGAGATACGTGTACTCATATAACCTAAAGCCGTACGAATCGAATCATTTATATCAACCGGAATCGGATCCGGATTAGAACCAATCTTTGAAAAACGCTCTGCAATTGTCTCCAACCGCTTCACATCTTTCTCCATCTCATTCAATAAAGAGGTATCTATCTCCTTTGTCCGTAAATATTCCAACCAAGCAATCAAAGATGAGATCGGTGTTCCTAATTGATGGGCAGTTTCCTTAGATAGCCCTACCCATACTTTATTCTGTTCGGCCCTCTTTGTACTTGCCAATGCCAAAAAAGCAATAGCGATAAAGACAAAAACAACTGCAAGCTGAGCAAAAGGGAAAACTAACAATCGCTTCAAAATAATCGAATCATCATAATAGACATATTGGAAGGTCCCATCCTCCATATCGATAGCAATTGTATTCTTACTTTTCAATTCTTGAACTTTCGCTTGAGGGAATCTCTCTACTTCATTATCCGATAGATCTATATTCTTAAAAAACAAAACACTGTCTTGCTCATTGCATAAAACAACCGGGATCGTAGTATTTCCCTGCAAAATTTTCAAGACTAATGACATATCAACAGCAGCGTCTTTACTTGCAGTCAGACGTGTAGCCTCTGCCCATACCTCCATTTTATGGCGTTCCTCGTGTGCTAAATCTTTTATCAACATATCAGAAATCACCCACGAAGCTATTGCGATAAGAATAGCTGTAAAAATAAAAAGGAATTTCAGCCGTTGGCGGGAATCATAAATACTCTTCATAAAAATGTTTACAAATCAACAATTTTATAAACGGGAAAAAACGGGAAATAGTATAATCGTATCCACAAAAAAAGGAGTCAGTCAAATCTTTGACTAACTCCTTCTTCTCTTCTTTCGTCTTTCTCGAAAACGGCGGCTACCTACTCTCCCACTTTTACGCAGTACCATCGGCGCGGTTGGGCTTAACTTCTCTGTTCGGAATGGGAAGAGGTGGATCCCCAACACTATA
>JAFUOJ010000014.1 GCA_017481945.1 Parabacteroides sp.
CATTCCGAACAGAGAAGTTAAGCCCAACCGCGCCGATGGTACTGCGTAAAAGTGGGAGAGTAGGTAGCCGCCGTTTTCGAGAAAGACGAAAGAAGAGAAGAAGGAGTTAGTCAAACATAATGACTGACTCCTTTTTTTGTGGATGAGAGTGAGTGTGAGAATTGTCGAAAAGTTTTAGAGAATATTTTTACTGATTGATTGGAGTTTTTTAATAAGATAATTATCTTCGTCGCTAAATAAATGAAGGTAAATTTTGTATTTATGGTGAAAATATTGAGTTATATATTGGTTGGTATAAATTGTATAGCAAGTTCTGTTATGGCACAAGATAATCCTATTTTTTTATTTCCTAAAGGAGTTCCGGGCGAGACTGTAAAATTAGTAGAAAAAGGTGGTACAGATGGAGGTAAAGTTGGTGGTGAAACCGTTTTACGTATAACGAACGTAAGCGAGTCTACTATTACTATTTATCCTGCACCGGAAGAGGTTGCTACAGGTGCTGCTATGGTTGTTTGTCCAGGTGGAGGATATAATATTTTGGCTTATGATTTAGAGGGTACAGAAATTTGTGAATGGTTAAATAGTTTAGGAGTTACAGCGGTGTTGTTAAAATATCGAGTACCTCGTCGTGATGGTTTAGCAAAGCATGAAGCTCCTTTACAAGATGTCCAGCGAGCTATAGGATATGTACGTGCTCATGCTGAAGATATGAATTTAGATCCTCAACGTATTGGGATTATGGGGTTTTCTGCTGGTGCTCATTTATCTGCTATGGCTAGTAATACTTTTGAAAAGCGAACCTACCCAGAGATAGATGCGATGGATAAAGTTAGTTGCCGTCCTGATTTTTGTTTATTGGTTTATCCAGCCTATTTGGATGGTGAAAAATTTCAGTTAGCTTCAGAAATAAAAGTATCTTCTAATACACCTCCAACATTACTGATTCAGGCTGAAGATGATAAGTCTTATATTAATAGTAGTCTTTTTTATTATTATGCATTAAAAGAAGCAGGAGTTCCAGCTTGGATGCATTTGTATAGTACAGGTGGTCATGGTTATGGTTTGAGAGATACGGGGGCTTCTGTAAATGAGTGGCCAGATAGGGTTGAAGACTGGTTTCGTGAAATAGGTATAATAGAATAAGTTTGTTAAGAGTAGAAATAATTTTTGCTTAGTTCAGAAATAAGTACTATTTTTGTTCCCATTAGAATAATTTCTACAAGTTCAAGACAACGGGGCTGACCGGTTTTGACAGCGGGTAGAAGTGATTTGTAAGCATGTAGTGCGTGGTCGGCTTGCACTTTAATCTCAGACGGCAAACAATTAACTGGCGAAAACAATTACGCTCTCGCTGCTTAATCGAAGAATAGTAGATTGAAGCTTAATCCCTGCAAAAGTTGCGGGGACGTGACATCACCCGGATGCTGTTGCTCCGAAGCGTTCCGATCAGGTGGTGCAGCAATATCGGAGATAGTTTAAAGTAAGCTTCGGACTTTAGATGAAATTTTAGAGGATAAGGTTCAAGTGGGTGGCTTCGGTCTTGCTTGTGCCCGACAATCGAAGGCGAAGATAAACATGTAGAAAGCAGATTAGTTCCTCGTTTGGACGAGAGTTCGAATCTCTCCAGCTCCACGAATCCGACAATAAATGTCGGATTTTTTTTATGTAGATATAATAAGTATAATTTATACTTGAGTTTCCTTGTCGATATTAATTATATATACTACTTTTGTAAGTATAATTTGTACTTGTGTATTATGAAAGTAAAATTTAAAGAGATCGCATTGATGTTGTCAGGTGTTTATATGAAAACAGATCCTTCTGGGGATATTGGATATTGGCAAATTAAAGATGTGAGTAAAGAAAATGGGTTTAATTATGAACAATTATCGATGGTTGTTGATAATGGGAAGATTTCAAATTATCTTTTAAGACCTGGTGATTTGTTATTTTCTTCAAAAGGACTTTCTAACTATTGTGTAATGTATCATGGAGAAGGAGGAAAAACAATGGCTTCCTCTTCGTTTATATTAATACGATTGAAAGATCTTAATCATGTTTTACCTGAGTTCATTTGTTATTATTTGAATTCTTTGTCTGTTTTGGATAAGTTAAGATCTGCTGCTGTTGGTACTACAATTCAGATAATACCTCAATCTGTTTTGGGTGAATTAGAATTGACTATTCCTTCTATTGAAGTGCAGCAGATATTTATAGAAATAGAACGATTGCAAAAAAGATCGGAATTGGTTTATTCTGAAATGATATACAAAAAGAAAATATTATTGGATCATTTATTAATGGAGATAGTAGAATGAAACCAAATGTTACAGATATAGTAGAAGTTGCTCGAAATATTTTTGGAGGAATATTATCTCCATTCCAATATAAAGATTATGTATTTTCTGTACTTTTCTTAAAATATGTAACAGAAAAGGGTAAATATGATTCTTCATGGAGAGATATTGTTATTACCGAAGAAATAACTTTTGATTATTTGTGGGGAAAAAGGAAGTCAGATAATTTAGGTTATTTAATGAATAATGTTTTTTCTCAGTTGAAAGAACTAAATCAGATGGCAAAAGATCCATTTTTTAGTAATACTGATTTTGAAAGTTCTACTTTGGGAACGCTTACAGAGAGAAATCGTCGTTTGTATCATTTGATATTGTTTTTTCATGAATTAATATTTGTGGATGACTGGGGAGATACTGTTGATATTAGTGGCTTATTTCTGAATCTGCTAGACGTCTTTGCTAATGAAGTATCAAAAAATACTAATGGATTTTATACACCTCAAGATATTGTAACATTAATGGTACAGTTAACAGATGGAGACTCTAATATGACCGTGTGTGATCCTACTTGCGGCACAGCTTCTTTATTAATAGGATTAGGAAAAAATTTAAAATGTAATGGTATGAATTTATATGGACAAGAGATAGTTCGTTCTACTTGTTCTATTGCCTCAATGAATTTATTGCTAAACGGTTTTAGAAATTATAATTTGTGTTGGGGGGATACCATACGGAATCCAATGACACAAGATGAAAATAGATTATTACAATTTGATAGAGTTGTTTCTGTTCTTCCTTTCGGCTTGACTAAGTGGGGTGCCGAAGATATTTGTAGTACATTTGATAGTCGGTTTATTTATGGGATGCCTCCAAAAAGTAGAGGTGATTGGGCTTTTATTAGCCATATGTTGGCTATTGCTAAAGAAGATACAGGGAAAGTTATTGTTGTTGTTCCTGCAGGTGCTTTGTTTCGTCGTTCTTCGGAAGAAAAGATTCGAAGACGAGTGGTGGAAAATAATTTATTGGAAGCTGTAATCGCTTTACCTGAAAATCTATTTTATGGAACAACTGTTGCAACTGCTATTCTTATATTTAATAAAAGAAAGGAACATTCTCACTCTTTGTTTATTGATGCTCGCCAAGATTTTGAAAAATTAAAAAAGAGAAATCGGTTGTCATTAGATACGATTCATCATATTGTTTCTGTATATAATTTATTCTTAAATACTCCAGAGTTTACCGGTGTATTAGAAAATCAATACGCTTATGTATCAACGATAGATGAAATTTTAGAGAAGAAGGCAACTTTTCTTATTTCTGAGTATGTCAAAAAAGAGAAAGTTAAACCTGTTATAGATGTTCCTCGTTTAAAATCTGAAATTAGTTCTTTAGAAACTGAGTTTTTTAAGATTAATAGGCAAATAGAATCCTATTATTTACAACTTGAGAAAATACAAGAAAATCATAAAGGAGGTAATTATGAATAGTACAAAAAGTGTTTATATAACGATTATAATAGGATTAGCAGGACTTCTATTAACTGCTTATCAGATTTTTTCAAAAGAAGAGACGCTAATTGAAATAGAATGTAAAAAGACTTTATTAACTCAGTATCCTGATATTCCTGGGTTAAGTGCCCATTTACAATTCCAAGATTCTATATTACTGACTAATTTGTGGAAGTTATATTATACTTTTCGAAATGTAGGTGATAAGAATATAATAGGAGAGGGAGTTAATACCTCTCTTATAGGTAAGGGATTACCTATTTATTTTGAAAATGTGAAGAATGTTGTTGCTATTTTTTCGAAAAATGACATTGCGGTGGAGGATGAATCTGTACTCTATTTTAAACAATGGAAACCAGGAGAACTTATTATCATAGAAGCTTATGTCGAAAGTACGGGCGTTGAGCCTGCTTTATGCATAGATAAAAGAGATATTGTGGACGCTGAGATTTCTCTTTTGGAATAATCTATACAGATTTATCTGTATGAGTCAGAGGTTATCTGCCATTTTATTCTTCTATTTGTAGGCTACTTCAAAATAATTCTTACCTTTGAGACTATATTTTATAGATAAAGAAAAGAATGACAATGAAGTGGTTTTCTAATAAACTGTTTTATACGATAGGTATCGCTTTGCTATGTGGAGGGCTTCATGCGCAAAGTTTGGCCGAAGCCAAGAAAATGTATAATGAGGGGAAATATGCAGACGCAAAACCTGCTTTTGAGAAGTTGGTAAAACAGTCTCCGAGTAATCCTTCTTATAATCAATGGTATGGTGTTTGTTGTTATGAAACGGGAGATTTGATCGGAGCTGAAAAACACCTAAAGGTAGCACTGAAGCGAAAGGTAATGGACGCTTATCGTTATATGGCTAATGTTTACTATAAAACGTACCGTTTTGATTTAGCCAGTGAAACCTTAGAGGAATACATTGAACTCTTAGAAAAGAAAAAACAGGATACTGAAATTGCTGAAGCACAATTGGAATTAGCTAATGAAGCTCAGCGTATGGTAGAAAAAGTCGAAGATATTCAAATCATTGATAGTGTCGTGGTGGATAAAGCGAATATGCTTTCAGCGTATCTTTTAAGCGAAGAAAGTGGTACTTTAGACTCTTATAAACACTTCTTTCAGACTAATGAACCTATTGTTTCTACCGTTTATAGAAATCAAAAAGGGGATAAAATATATTATGCCCATCCAAATGAAGAGGAACAGCCACAATATCGATTATTCACCCAGTCCATGTTAATGGATAAATGGGGAGATGAGAAACAGTTGGTGATGAATTCTGAAAATCAGGGAGATGAAAATTTCCCATTTGTCCTTTCAGATGGAGCAACGATGTACTACGCAACGAAAGGAAGTGGTTCAATTGGAGGATATGATCTCTTTGTAACACGCTATAATATTAATACCGATACTTATTTGGCTCCAGAGCAGTTAGGTATGCCTTTCAATTCGCCTTATAATGATTATATGATTGTTTTTGATGAAGTGAAAGGTTTAGGCTGGTTTGTTTCAGACCGTTTCCAGCCTGAAGGAAAAGTTTGTGTTTATCTTTTCATTCCAAATCCAGATCATAAACGAGTAGAGACGGAAGAATTAGCAGAGAAACAAGCGCGTGCAGCGATTGCTTCAATTCGAGATTCTTGGAAAGAGGGTAGTAATTATGCGGACTTAGTTGCACTTTCTCATAAAGCAATTCCGTATGGTGAAGTGAAGATTGAAAAAGACTTTGAGTTTATTATAGGTCATGATTTAGTTTACTATAAATGGGAAGAAATCAACAGTCCGGAAGCTAAAAGCTATTACGAGAAAGTGGTCTCTTTAAATAAGCAGATTCAAGATTTAAAAGAGAAGCTAAGTGATTTGCGTACTTCTTATGTACAAGGGAATACGGCTCGTAAAGAACAGTTGAAACCAACTATTCTACAGGCAGAAGCACAATTAGACGCATTGTTGGCTCAGCCTGTAGAAATGGAAAAGAAAGCGCGTAACGCTGAAGTAAACTATTTTAAGAAGAAACACTAAATGAAGACTTTATGGTATTCGAAACGTTTATTATAGTTTGTCTAATGTTCCTTGCAATTGGACTGTTATTAATGGAAATATTCCTTTTGCCAGGTATTTCAGTCGCGGGGATAGGTGGATTTATTTTTGCCGTTGGTGGTTTAGTGTATGCCTATTCGATTAGTTCTTTTGTGGGGCATGTGACACTTGGCGTTTCAATTGTGGTATTTGTTATCGCTTTTGCTTGGTTATTACGTTCAAACTCTTTTAATCGGGTAGCTTTGAAAGCCGATGTAGATTCTAAGTTAGTTTCCAGTCGGGATTTAGGAATCCAACCGGGAGATACTGGTATTACTCTTTCTCGTTTTGCTCCTATAGGAAAAGCTTGTATTAAGGATATTACTGTAGAAGCGAAGTCTTTAGACGAATTGATTGATGAAAATACACCTATTCGAGTGATTCGGGTAGATGGTTACAATATCATTGTTGAAAAAGAAATAAATGTACAAAGTTAATTTAGAATAAGTATGGAAGTAACAGTTATGCCTATTGCCCTATTGGGTGCAGCGGTACTGCTGCTGGTGATTTTCTTTTATTATGTGCCGTTCTTACTATGGATATCGGCAAAAGTCTCTGGGGTAAACATTTCTTTGATACAGCTTTTCCTTATGCGTATCCGAAATGTTCCACCTTATATTATCACTCGTGCAATGATTGAAGCACATAAAGCCGGTTTGAAAATGCTGACACGCGATGAATTGGAAGCACACTATCTGGCTGGAGGGCATGTTGAGAAGGTGGTACATGCGTTGGTATCTGCTTCCAAAGCTAATATAGATTTGCCGTTCCAGATGGCAACAGCGATTGATTTGGCTGGGCGTGATGTATTTGAAGCTGTACAGATGTCTGTGAATCCTAAAGTAATTGATACCCCACCGGTAACTGCGGTTGCAAAAGATGGTATTCAGTTGATTGCTAAAGCTCGTGTAACTGTTCGTGCTAATATCAAACAGTTAGTCGGAGGTGCTGGGGAAGAGACAATTTTGGCTCGTGTTGGCGAAGGGATAGTTTCTTCCATCGGTTCATCAGAGAATCATAAGAGCGTATTGGAAAATCCGGATTCAATCTCTAAGTTAGTGCTTCGTAAAGGGTTGGACGCTGGTACTGCATTTGAAATCTTGTCTATTGATATTGCAGATATTGATATAGGTAAGAATATCGGTGCTTATTTACAGATGGACCAGGCACAAGCAGACAAAAACATTGCACAGGCAAAAGCAGAGGAACGCCGCGCAATGGCAGTAGCTGTTGAACAAGAAATGAAAGCAAAAGCTCAGGAGGCTCGTGCGAAAGTAATTGAAGCAGAAGCAGAAGTACCTAAAGCAATGGCAGAGGCTTTCCGTAGTGGTAATTTGGGAATCATGGACTATTATAAGATGAAGAATATAGAGGCGGATACCAGTATGCGTGAAGCAATCGCTAAACCGACTGTTACTCCTTCTAAACCTTTAAAAGAGTAAAGTAATATGCTTGACCCTTCTGAACTAATTATTAATGCAGATGGAAGTTGTTTCCATCTGCATTTGAAGCCGGAGCAGCTGGCAGATAGAGTACTGTTAGTTGGTGATCCGGCACGTGTAGACGCAATCGCGTCTTATTTTGATAGTCGGGAGTGTGAGGTTTCGAACCGTGAGTTTCATACAATCACAGGAACTTACAAGGGGAAACGGATTACAGCGATTTCACATGGTATCGGAGGGGACAATATAGACATTGTACTAAACGAGTTAGACGCATTGGCTAATATAGACTTCTCAACCCGTTCTATCAAACCTACTTTTCACCAACTAACATTAGTTCGCATAGGTACGTCCGGAGGATTACAACCATCTGTTCCTATAGGTACCTACGTGGCTGCAGAGAGATCCATCGGCTTTGATGGGGTCATCTACTTCTATGCTGATACAGACAAAGTGCGTGACTTTGCTTTTGAGGCAGAGCTACGCAAACAACTGCAATGGCAGATTGAGGGATTACAGCCTTATGTTGTTCCTGCTGATTCTGCTTTGGTAGAACAGATTACACAAAAAGACATTGTCCGGGGTGTGACTATCGCAGCGAATGGTTTTTACGGGGTTCAAGGACGCCAGTTGCGTTTACCGTTGGCAGACCCGACGTTGAACCAGAAGATTGAAGCGTTTGAGTATGAAGGTCATCAGATAACAAACTTTGAGATGGAAAGTGCCGCTTTGGCAGGATTGTCTGCTTTGATGGGACACCGGGCTATGACAGTTTGTTGTATCATTGCCGGACGTTTCAATAAAGAGATGAATACAGAATACAAAGGCTCTATCGAACATCTTATCCAGACTGTCTTAGAGCGTATTTGATAGAACGCTCTGTTTAGAAATCAGCCTTCTTTTCTACTTCAATCCACTGACCGGAAATGGGATGGTGAAAAGCTATATACTCCGCATGGAGATAAAGTCTTTCAGCTTTTTTCCCATAAAGTTCATCTCCAATGATGGGCGCATTAAGCCCGGATGGATGGGCGGCATGAACACGTAATTGATGGGTGCGTCCGGTTTGTGGGTAGAAGAAAACTCGAGTTCCCTCTTTTCCCCTGCCTATTACCTGATAATGAGTTATAGCAGTTTTCCCATGAATCCTATCAACTACTTGGCGTGGACGATCCTCCGGGTCAGGACGCAGTGGTAAAAGAATCTTTCCTTCCTCTTCTGCGAGGACTTCACTTAATAGCGCTACATATCGCTTCTGGACGATCCGGTTCTTGAACTGTGCTTGCAAGTTCTGGTGTGCCTCCTTGGTCTTTGCAATAAGGAGTAATCCGGAAGTAGCCATATCCAAACGGTGTACAATCATGGGACCGGTAGCTTCCGGGTATCTTCTCTTCATTCGCTGATATACGGAATCCACATCCAGCTTTCCGGGTACCGACAACATCCCCACCGGTTTGTTCACCACCACTAAAGCGTCATCCTCGTACACAATCTCTAAATCCTTCTCTTGTTGTAATTCCCTTAATAAAGGATTCTCTTCGACGGATAACCCTTGTAGCATGTGCTTCAGGATGGGTTCGCATTTCCCTTTGCACGCTGGATAGTAACACCCATGTCGGCGAATTTCATTCTTGGGAGAATCGCCCCACCAAAATTCAGCCATAGCCAATGGCTCTAAATGAAGTTGGTAAGCGAATTGCAATAGTTTAGGAGCAGCACATTCACCCGCTCCTGCAGGGGGCGCTCCTTGTGCCGTGTCCTTAAATAGCGTACACAGATCTTGTTTCTCTCCATACGCATTTAGCATTTGAAATTGTTTGAAAAGCCATTGCTGAAGAGCTGCAGAACGTGTTTTACGCTCTGTCTTTAGCCGCTCAATCCCCTCTTCAAAAGTGTCTATCTCTGTTTGTAGCCGAGATAGACGTTCCTCCCAAAATTGTTTCTGTCGCTTTAATTCTGCCTTTTGAAATTGACTTTTCCGAATCAAGGCTGCTGTCTGTTCAGGAGATAAAGGTTGCTGACGCAATTTCTCCCTTTTCTCCTTTGCCTTTTGTATATATGCTTTCATCTCTTCTAAAGCCTGTTTTGCCTCTTGTTTCTCGGTGGAGAGACGTAGTTTTAGGGCTAAATAGGATGAATCCTTTTGACGTAGGTCGATTTGTTGGTTGATTGCAGAGATTGCTTTCTCCTCTATGTAGAAGTATCCAGTCGGATCTTGGACGTCATATACAGGCGGAACAAAGTAGTCTTGTAGGTTCCTTCCTGCCAAGATACCGGAAAAGGCAGCTAAATAACCGATCTCCCCCACCTCATTTCGTACGAGCAGTACACCGAACATCTTTCCTTTCTGTAGTTCTGTTTGCCATTCCTTTTTTGTTTTCAGGTAGGCCTGTAATTCCTCTGCCGCCTTGACGCAAAGTGGATGAGGTGTATATTGGAATGGATAAGTGAACAGCTTCGGTAACGCTATCGAATCAATGGACTGGGTGAAAGGATGGAACTTATTCATACTCTTTTTTGTCAAATCATTTTTATCAGAGTTGTGCATTCGCTAAAAGACTTAGAATATGCTCATAAGGCTGTATTGAAGACTTACGCAAAAAGACACCGGCATCGCTGTGCATATTCCCGCCGATCGGTAGACAAAGACTTAGGCAGGGGATTCCGGAGCGGTCGGCATCCATTACTTTGCCATATACCCAAGTCTCATCCGGCTCTGCCTCGTGAACAAACATGCAAAGCTGATTACTCTCTTGAAACATATTAACCAATTGGAAGCCTGTTACTATGTCGAAATTGCGGTCGTTCTCAATAGAAAAAGCGGCTTCGTCTTCCCATCCTTCATTCGTGACGTCAAGAACAAAAATCCTCTCTATAGGGTAGTTCCCTTTTTGTAGGGTTTGTAAGATTTCCTCTGCGCCTGCTGAGTTTTTCTCTTCATCTCCCGTAAAAGCGATCAGCACAGAGTCTTCCAATTTCCCTTGCAACATAAGGTCAATCACTGCGGCATTAGTCGCACTATTGTCAAAGGTTCCCAGCCAGCAGTCAGTAGCTGTATCCTCCCGTACGAAGCATTCCGTATAAACGCAATCAATATGAGACGAAACGAGAGTACGGTATGCTTCCGTCCCCTTTGTCGGTTTCCCATAGAGAAGAGAGAGATTCCCCTCCTCAAGAAGTTGGTATTCAGAATCTCTCAATATTGATTTTATAGCTTGGATCCGCTCGTGCTGTAGGAAACGGACTCCGTCGTCTTTACAATCAACCGTCAGTTGCGTCAATAGTTCTGCGTATGGCATAGCTTGTCACTTTAGTATGGAGTGACAAAGATAAGACGAAAATCAGACATATTGTTGCTGTTACATGCGACTCTTTGACTCTGCTCCAGCTCCAGTCCCCTTGTATTTGCTTTTAGAAGTATTGAACTTGTAGCGGAGAGTTAAGACGAACTCCCGGTTATCTCGTTCATTTATCTGGTGAATGGAGTAGTCTTGGCTATACATTCGTATATTATCGTTCATACTGTCGGTAAGGTTTACCCCTTTCAGCTCAATGCTTAGCTTATCCTTCAGGAAGGATTTGCGTATGGATAGGTCTATCTGGTATCTTACTTTTTCTGTTGAATAGATTTGCATGACTCCCTTACCTGTCCAATTGAAGTCCAAGCTGATTAAGAAATCCTTTGGTAGTTCCAATGAATTGTTGAAGTAGAAGTAAGGAATAGGCTTATCCATCGGAATATCTACACCTGCATACTCCAAGGTTAACCACTGTTTCTGCATGCCTACACTGATCCTTGGAGACCACCATTGAATCTTAGGAGCCGCTGTCAGTAGCACCTGCAGAGAGGGGATCTTCTCTTGGTAGTTCGTATAATAAAGCAAGATAGCCTCATCGTTGTTCTCTTGGCTAATTCCTTGGTGAAGGATGGCGTCCTTTTGCAGTTGATAGCTCATTGTGAACTGAAAGAATTTCCAAGCCGCTGTTAGAGATAGGTCATGATTCAACTCCGGTTTCAGTGTCGGATTCCCTGTCGAGATACTGTATCTGTCTACATACGTTACGGCGTTCCCTAACTGATTATAGAATGGACGGACTGTTTTCACGGTATAGCTTAGTTGAGTTTGTACCGGACCAAACTGTGTGCTGAACGAGGCATTGGGATACCAGTTGTTGTACTTTCGGCTTTGGTCGTCTTGATAGATTTCCTCCTCGTAGTAGTCGAACGTGACATGTTCGTAGCGTACTCCGGCAGAGAGACTACCGAAAGGGAGAGGATGGCTGTATTCCGTAAAGGCTGTCGCTTTTGTCTCTTCGATCTTACTATAAGTACTTGGTATATAGTCTTCCTCGTTCAGATAATCATCCTTCCGGTAGGTATAAGTATATTCACTGCCGACAGAAAGATTCCCTCCCAGTAACGGGTATGAGAGAACAAGCTTAGCAGCTCCCAATCGATTCTTTACTCGGTTGAATGTATGGATCATACGGCTGTCGGATAGTTGGCTCTGCTCGTCGTAAGTAGTCTCTTCGGTAGAACCTTTGTGTAGCAAGTCTGCATTGAAGTCTATGTTCAGTTTCCCTATGTTCCCATTGTAGTAGGCATTCAGTTGGTGATTCGGATCGGAATCTGTCTCTGCATTTGAAAAGGTACGAATCTGGTCGTCTACCTCCCCATTAATCATCGCAACACTGTATACCTCGTCATCAGTCTTAAACATAAGTTGTTTATACGGACGATACCTCATACCCATGGAATGGTTCTCGTTAAATTGATAGTTGAACCCAAGAGTTGGGTAGAGACTCCGGTGGGTCCCGTTCCAATCTGCCTTTTGTTTTATCTCCAGTAAACTCTTGCTGTTTAATGTCTGTATCATATCTGCTTTTTGAAAGTAGGTTGCCTTCTGGTAAGTTAAAGAGGCAAACAGATCCAAGTTATTGTGACGGTAATTTAGGTTGAGTTGGTCGTACCAGTCGGTGTTTTCACTTTGGTAATAGCTTGCACGCAAGTTGAATCCAAAGCCATCTCCTTGTCGGCGAACGGTCTGGATACGAATGACCGCCTTAACTGTTGCGTCATAGCGGGCACCTGGATTCTGTACAACTTCAATATGCTTGATGTCATCGGAGTTAAGTTGTTCCAATTCCGAGTTGTCACGCACTAAACGGCCATTGATATAAATGAGCGGTGTCCCTTTTCCAAAGACCTCAAAAGTATCCTCTTTCCGAATAATACCAGGGATTTTCCCCAAGACATCATTTGCAGAACCTGCTTTTGCCAAGACACTATTCTGTATATTGGTTACCATTGCGTCTCCTTTGAGTTGTGTTTTAGGTAAAGTACCTTGAATAACGACTTCACTTAATAGTTGGGTATCGGGTGTGAGTTGTATTATTCCCAATTGCTTTTCTGTATACTTCTTGTATAAAGTAACATATCCGATTGTTGATATACGGATAAGTTTTCCTTTCTCGTTCTCTTGTAATTGGAAGATACCGTTTTCATCTGTTACAACTCCTGTGATAAACGTGGAATCCGGTAGCGATAAGAGTACTACATTGGCATAGGACAGAGGTTGATTATTCTCATCAATTAATTTACCACTAATAGTTTGAGCATGAGAAGTAGCTGCCCATACAAATATTGTGAAAAGTAGCTCGATTAGTCTGCAATACTTTTTCTTCATCATTGAGTCTATTATTACTTATTAGTTTACTGTTTATAATTTCCTTATAGTTCTCTTTATTTAGTAATACGTTTTACATATCAAAGTATTACCAGTTGATGGGTACAAAATTACCCCCCCCCTGTTAATAAATATTTATATGTGGTTAATTAGAATTAATAGGGCGTAGGATGTTCTGATAAAATGAGTGAGTCTATCTAACAACAGCGTGTTAGATAGACTCACATTAGGTTGTGAGTATCTCTCACAGCCTAATGTTAGAGTGTCTCACATTAGGCTGTGAGGGCGACTAACATTAGGGTGTTAGACTCCCTCACATACCTTTTTTACAATTCTTCAGGTTTATCATCCTCTCCAGATGGGGTTGAACCTACATAGAGTAGAATAGGGTAAGTATAGCTACGTGCTTCTTTCAGTATGCGATTACCACTGCCATACTGTGTAGTTATACTCAATTCATACTCTCCATCCTCTAAATCTGGTAATAAGATGGTTAATTGGGAAGGATTGTTGTGTGTCAGTAGTTTAATGGCTTTTTTCTCGCCACCAACTTTAGTAAAGAATACTCCGATCTCCTCGCCTTCACCTACAACTTTAATGTTTTGACCTTTGATGACAACATTGCTGAGTGGGGTTATTACTCCATTCTTTTCTCCAGTCATTGAATCATAAACGCTGTTGATGGTGATTCCGCTTGAAGACGGGCGGGTACTTACACTCACAGCTGTGAGTGATTCACGCAAATTTTTGCTCATGGTCATGGAAACACCGAGTTTGTGTTTGTCACTCTCGAAAGGAGCTTTTTCCCCTTCGAAACTTCCGGTAACAGTTAACAGGTATTGGCCGATACCGTCTACAACACTTTTCCCTTCTGATAGTGCATTGATCTTTTCTTGGTCAGCGCGCTTCAAGATGTTTTCGATCGTTTCCGCTCTTAACTCTGAGCCATTTTTAACTATGCGGCTTGCTATGTCCGCATTTCTAATTGTACCTGTGATAGCGATCTTTCCGCTATAGTCACCGAGCTTATCGGTGAGTGAGTTGAGGTACAAATCTACGTAAAGAATACTACTTTCTTCACTCATTTTGAAAAACTGTTATTAAATTATTACTATCTTGACCCTCTGGTCAAGCTTTTGTTTTGGCCTGTGGTTTTTTAGGTCACTGGTTGATACAAAGATAATATTTAAAAATAACTTTTCTGAATATTTATACTTTATGTTTATATATTTCTCTCTTTGGGCTAATAAGTCTAATAAGAACTATTTTTTATGTACTTTTGCTCTTTCAAACGAATGAGTATATGGCAAAACTGACGGCAGAAGAGCTTCTTTTCAGGAAAGTAGAGGAGAAAGTGAAGAAAGCGATCTTTGAGTATGGGTTGATTAAAGATGGAGATCGTGTTTTGATTGGGTTGTCCGGAGGAAAAGATTCATTGGCTCTTGTGGATTTGTTGGGCAGGCGGTCTAAAATTTTTCAGCCACGTTTTGAGGTAGTGGTGACGCATATTGTGATGTCCAATATCCCTTATCGTTCTGACTTGGAGTATTTAAGGGGGTGTGCAGAGCTGCATGGGTTACCCTTTATTGTGCACGAGACCTCTTTTGACGCTTCGACTGACAAACGGAAGTCTCCTTGTTTTCTCTGTTCATGGACGAGGCGAAAGGCTCTGTTTGAAATAGCGAAGCAGCAACAGTGCAATAAGATTGCACTGGGTCATCATCAGGATGATCTGTTGGAGACTCTTTTGATGAATATGATCCATCAGGGAGCAATTGGGACAATGCCTCCTCGATTAAAGATGGAAAAGTTTGCTATGGAGATCATCCGTCCACTGTGCTTAGTTTCGGAACAGGAGTTGAAGCAGATAGCTGCTTGGAGGGGGTATCAGAAACAGATTAAGAACTGCCCGTATGAATCTGGTTCCAGCCGTTCGGATATAAAGGAGGTATTAGCCCGTTTGGAGGAGATTAATCCGGAGGCGCGGTATAGTCTTTGGAAAAGTATGTCGAATATTCAGGCAGAGTATCTGCCACATAAAATAATGTAAGGTATGCAAGGTTTTTTGACAATTGTGTTATTGGTAGTATCCAATATCTTTATGATTTGTGCTTGGTATGGGCACTTGAAGATGAAACAGCAGTTCAGTTGGTTTGAACATTTGCCGTTGATAGGAGTAGTCCTCTTTAGTTGGCTACTTGCCTTTTTTGAGTATTGCTTTCAAGTACCCGCGAATCGAATTGGCTTTCGAGACAATGGAGGACCGTTTACTTTAATCCAATTGAAGGTGATTCAAGAGGTAATTACGCTGGTCGTGTTTGTTGGGTTCAGTACGATTGCTTTTAAGGGAGAATCATTCCGCTGGAACCATGCGTTGGCATTCTTGTTCTTGGTAGCGGCTGTTTATTTGGTTTTCAAGAAATAACCGAATCTAAATAGGAGAAAATAGCAGCTTCATCTTCTGGGTGGAACCATTGGATGGTGGTATCACGTTTGAACCAGGTCATCTGTTTACGGGCGTACACTCGGGAGTTTCTTTTTATCTTCTCTACGGCGAAGTCTAAAGTCCACTCACCACTAAAATAGTTGAACAGTTCTTTGTAGCCAACCGTATTGAGGGAGTTGAGTGTACGGAATGGATAGGCACGGCGAGCCTCTTCTAACAAACCGTCTGCCATCATTTGGTCTACACGGCGGTTAATACGTTCGCATAGCTCTTCACGATCCCGAGTTAATCCAATTTGGATGATTCGGAAAGGGCGTTCCTTACGGGTATTGGTTCGGAACGAAGAGTAAGGTTTTCCTGTCATGCGACAGATTTCAACGGCATGAATGACACGTTTGTAATTATTACGGTCTACCTCCTCGTAATGAACAGGATCTTTCTCTTTCAGCTCGGCAAGGATGGGTGGGAGCCCTTCTTTTTCAAATTGTTGATAAATAGCGTTTCGGATTTCCTGAGTAACGGTTGGAATATCGTCAATACCTTTTGTCACAGCGTCAATATACATCATGCTTCCACCGGTCATGACAACAACAGGGTGTGTCTGGTGAAGGGTATGGAGCAGCGTGATTACATCTTCTTCAAAATTACTTGCACTGTAATAATCGGTAAGGGAGAGAGTTCCCACCATATAATGTTGTACACGAGCCAATTGCTCAGCAGTAGGAGCTGCTGTGCCGATAGGGAGCTCTTTATAGAGCTGGCGGGAGTCGGAAGAGATAATCGGTGAACCGTAGTGCTCTGCAACGCGTAGACTTAGTTCGGTCTTACCGACTCCTGTCGGTCCTAATAGAATGATGAGGGTGTTCATGGATTAATAATGGTCGTCGTCGTAGGGATTATCCATCATACTGTCACCAAATCCTTCAAAACCTTCTTTGTCTAATTCATCCATATCATACTCTGAATCGCCATAGAAGTCTTCCCCGATGTCCATGCTGCTGGCTTTTGTGTCAATCTCGTCGAAGGACATTAGTTGAACGGGAGGTTCTCCTATTGACTTTGTACATACGGCTTTATCTAAATCTTTTCCAGTGATAATTTCACGAAGTTCCATAAAGAAAGCACGTTCGGTCATGTAGTCAAAGACGAAAAGTAGTTTCTGGTGTTCATCTTCCAGTAACTCTTCTAAGTGTGTGTCTTCCATGATATAATTATCCACTTCGGAAGTGGTGTCCATTTCGACAAGTGTGATTTCTGTATTCTTACTCCAGTCATCTTCACAAATGAAGAAAGAACAGATTTGGTCTTTTGTATACCCCACGGAATCCATGATGGCATTGTATAAGTCTAAGAATGTTGCTTCTGAGTCGATTTGTATCTCACGTTTGAAGTTGTCAACTTCGTCAGATAAAATAAGAAATCTAAATACCATAGTCGTTATATGTTTTTTTATTGCTTCAAAGGTAGCAAAATATACCAATATGCCAATAGCTCGGATAGCCAAATTACCAATATGAAAATAAAAAGAAAGACCCATGTGTTTTTAGTTACATGAGTCTTTCTTTTATTAGAGATAGATAGAGATTGATTATTCGTCAATGGAACCTCTTACAATACCGCGTTGAGAAGTCTTAATGAAGTTGAGGATCAAATCACGTTCCTCACTTGGTTCATACTCTGTCTCAATGGCTTTTAAAGCTTCAGTGTTGTTTAAGCCACGTGTATAAAGTGTACGGTAAATATCTTGAATTAAGAATACCTGATCATTCGTAAAGCCTCGGCGGCGTAATCCAACAATATTAATACCACAATAAACAATAGGGTCACGACCGATTAATGTATAAGGTGGAATATCTTTACCTATGCGAGAACCTCCTTGAATCATCACGTGCTTGGAGATTCGTGAGAATTGGTGTACTAAACTACCACCACTTACAATTGCGAAGTCGTCGATTTCTACCTCTCCTGCAATTTGTGAAGCATTACCGATAATGATATTATCTTTTAAAATACAATCGTGTGCGATATGGGAGTAAGCCATGATTAGGCAATTCTTCCCGACTACCGTTTTTCCTCTTGAAGCAGTACCTCTGTTAACAGTTACACATTCCCGTAATGTAGTGTTGTCACCAACTTCTGCAGTCGTAACTTCTCCTCTGAACTTTAAATCCTGAGGAATACCAGCAACAACAGCTCCCGGGAAGATATTACAATTATTACCGATTCGTGCTCCATCTAAAATTGTAGCATGCGAGTAAATACGACAGTTATCACCGATTACCACATCTTTCTCAATTACGGCAAAAGGGTCTACTATTGTATTCTGACCGATCTTTGCCTCCGGATGTACAACGGCTAAAGGGGATATATTCATTCTCTTTATGTTATATTTATTTGTTCTTTACTATTTGTGCCATAAATTCAGCTTCTGTTACCAGCTTATCGCCTACAAAAGCGTAACCTTTCATCGTAGAAACACCCCGACGAATAGGAGCTAATAACTCCAAACGCATAATCAACGTGTCTCCGGGAACAACTTTCTGACGGAACTTTACGTTATTAATAGTCAGGAAGTAAGTAGAGTAACGTTCTGGTTCATCTACAGAGTTCAAGACAAGTAAACCTCCTGTTTGTGCCATTGCTTCAATTTGTAAAACACCAGGCATAACAGGTTCTTCTGGGAAATGCCCTTGGAAGAATGGTTCATCAGTTGTAGTGTTTTTTATACCTACAATATAATTACCTCCGATCTCAATGATTTTGTCTACTAATTGGAATGGGTAACGATGAGGTAGTAGCTTGCGGATCTGATTGACATCAAAAATAGGAGGATTTTCAGGATTGTAAACAGGAGCCTGAATGCTATTTTGTTTAATATCCTTTCGAATAGTACGAGCTAACTGATTATTAATCTTATGTCCTGGACGAGTCGCTATTACACGACCACGAATAGGTTTACCAATTAGAGCCAAGTCGCCAATAACGTCAATTAGTTTATGTCGTGCTGGTTCGTTATCGAAGACTAAAGGTTTGTTATTGATGTAGCCTAAATCTGTTACATCTTTGTGAGGTATATTCATCTTATCAGCTAAACAGTCAAGAGCTTCTTGAGAGATTTTCTGATCATAGATTACAATAGCATTGTCGAGATCTCCTCCTTTGATAAGATTATTTTGTAATAATGCTTCTACTTCCCGAACAAAAACAAATGTTCGTGAGGCAGCCAATGAAGGGAACTCACTTAAATCATCCAATGTCGCAAATTGATTGGAAAGTACAGGTGAATTGAAAGAGATTAGAACATTTATACTAAACTTTTCATCTGGTAAAATAATAAGTGAAGAACCTGTTGCTTCATCTTTTACCTCAATTTTGTGTTTAACGATATAAAAATCTCTGGGAGCATTCTGTTCTACAATACCTACTTTCTGAATCTCTTCACTATAATAATATGAACTACCGTCTAAAATAGGAAATTCAGGAGCATTTACCTCTATAAGGCAGTTGTCTATTCCGTAAGCATACAATGCTGCCATCGCATGTTCAATGGTACTCACTTGAATACCGCTTTTAGAAAGCACAGTACCTCTTTGAGTTCCTGCTACGTTTTCAGCAACAGCATCGATTGTTGGTGCTCCTTCTAAGTCTACACGTTTAATCTTATATCCGTGGTTTTCAGGTGCCGGATGGAAAGATATTTGAATATCTAATCCAGTGTGCAATCCTTTTCCTTGCAAAGAGAAGCTTGTGGCAAGCGTTTTTTGTTTCTGCATACGTTTCTAATTTATTTATTAAGTTCTTTTTTTAGCTGTTCTATCTCGCGTTGCATTTGGCCTAATTGGCGATACATATCTGGCAAGCGATTAAAAATAGCACTGGAGCGCATAAAATTCTTAGCATTAATAGCAGGAGCTCCTAATAAAGTATCCGGTTTTTTTACATCACTTATGACACCACATTGTGCACCAAAAACAACTTTGTCTGCAATATGGATGTGTCCAGATAGACCTGCCTGTCCTCCAAACATACAATGACGTCCGATTTTTGTTGAACCTGCAATACCAACTTGAGCTGCCATTACCGTATTTTCTCCCACCTCTACATTATGGGCAATTTGCACTAAATTGTCTAATTTAACACCTTTACGGATAATTGTAGAATCCATGACAGCACGGTCAATAGTTGTATTGGCTCCAATTTCTACATCATCTTCAATAATAACGTTCCCTAATTGAGGAATCTTTTTGTAGTTTTCTCCTTCGGGAGCAAAACCGAATCCATCTGCTCCGATAACAGATCCTGCATGTAAAATACAGTTATTTCCAACAATACAACCCTCATATATAGTAACGTGCGGATAAACAATACAGTTTTCTCCAATGGAAACGTGATCACCTATATAAACGTGTGGATATATCTTGCTATTCTTTCCTACTTTAACATCTTTACCGATATAAGCAAAATTACCTACGTAACAGTTTTCTCCTACTGACGCAGAATTAGCAATAAAAGCTGTAGAATCAATACCTGCCTTTTTCTCTTTGGTTTGTTCTACCATGTTTAGTAATATGGCAAGTGCAGCGTATGCGTTTTCTACTTTTATTAATGTCGCTTTTATTGGCTCCGCCGGAGTAAAATCATTGTTTACCAAAACAATACTTGCTTCTGTTTGGTAGATAAAATGCTCATATTTAGGATTTGCCAAGAATGTCAATGTCCCAGTTTTCCCTTCTTCTATTTTAGAGAAATTATTTACTTTTACCTCGGGATCACCCTCAATAGTTCCTCCTAAGACACTTGCAATTTGTTGGGCTGAAAACTCCATTGTTCTTTTATTAATGTTTGTTACTAAACATGATAGCCTATATTAAAAAGGCTATCATAACACATCTTGCAAAGATGGTAAATTTTACCTAAATAATCTATTCTATTTAGAAATAAGTCCTTTTTGGAATAGATATTCTGCCATTTCAACCTGTACTGCTTTTGCTGCTTCACGAGCTACAGTGGCAAAGTTCTCAGATTTATCAGCATAGATGATTGCACGAGAGGAATTAACTAATAGACCACATTGGTCATTCATTCCATATTTAACAACTTCTGCTAAACTACCACCTTGAGCTCCAACACCGGGTACAAGTAAGAAATGATTAGGCACATGTTTTCTAATGTCTAAAAACATCTTACCCTGTGTTGCTCCTACAACATACATCATCTGTTCATCGTTTGCCCAAGTCTGGGATCTTTTTAATACTTTTTCAAATAAGCGTTCTCCATTTGTATCTTCTGTCATTTGGAAATCTTGAGAACCTTTGTTTGAAGTTAATGCTAATAAAATAACCCAAGCTTCTGGATAAATTAGAAATGGTTTTACACTATCTTCTCCCATATAAGGAGCTACAGTTACAGCATCTACTTTAATGTGATCAAAAAATGAACGGGCATACATCTCAGAGGTGTTGCCAATATCTCCACGTTTTGCGTCTGCAATAATGAATTGATCTGAATAGTTCTCACGCAAATAAGCAACTGTCTTTTCAAATGCTAATGTACCTTTGACACCTAAGCTTTCATAAAATGCTAAATTCGGTTTGTATGCTACACAATAGTCTGCAGTAGCGTCAATTATAGCTTTATTAAAAGCAAAAATAGGATCTTCCTCAGATAGTAAATGCTGTGGAATCTTTTTTATATCAGTGTCTAATCCAACACAAAGGAAGGATTGTTTCTTTTTTATGTTCTCAAATAATTGCTGTTTATTCATGTTGTTTATTTATATAAAATGATTTAAGTATATTATAATTCTGATTCTTTAAGTCGTTCTGCATTTTCTGCAACAATTAGTTGATCCAAGCAACTCTGTATTTCACCATCCATAAAAGCTGAAAGATTATAGATTGTATAATTTATGCGGTGATCTGTTATTCGTCCTTGTGGATAATTATAAGTACGAATTTTAGCAGATCGGTCACCAGTGGAAACCATTGTTTTTCGCTTGTTTGCTATATCATCCAAATATTTTTGATGTTCTTTGTCATAGATGAATGAACGCAAACGAGTAAGTGCACGCTCCTTATTTTTGGGTTGGTCGCGTGTCTCTGTACATTCGATCAAGATTTCTTCGCTAACTCCTGTATTAGGATTTTTCCAAACATAACGTAAGCGAACTCCTGATTCAACCTTATTTACATTTTGTCCTCCTGCTCCACCAGAACGGAAAGTGTCCCATTTGATTTCACCTTCGTTGATTTCTACATCGAATTCATCTGCTTCGGGGAGAACAGCTACGGTAGCTGCAGAAGTATGTACGCGACCTTGTGTCTCTGTGGCAGGAACACGTTGTACGCGATGTACTCCTGATTCATATTTAAGCGTTCCATATACTTTTTCTCCACTAACAGTGAAGATGATTTCTTTGAAACCACCAGCAGCTCCTTCACTAAAACTGGATAATGCTACTTTCCACCCTTTTGCTTCACAATATTTGACATACATTCGGTATAAATCTCCGGCAAAAAGGGCTGCTTCATCACCTCCTGTTCCTCCACGAATTTCAACAATAGCATTTTTGTCATCTTGTGGGTCCGCTGGAACTAAAAGTAATTTTATCTCTTCTTCTAACTCAGGAATACGTGCTTCACAAATAGTCATTTCTTCACGAGCTATTTCTTTCATCTCCGGATCATTCTCGTTCATCATTAAACGAGCTTCTTCTAATCCATTAAGACATTGTACGTATTCTTTGCGAGCCTTTATTATTTCGTTAAGTTCTTTATATTCTTTTGTGAGCTTAACGTATCGTTTCTGGTCGGCAATAACATTAGGGTCTGTGATGAGCGTTGACACCTCTTCGAAGCGTGAAACGAGCCCATCCAGTTTCTCTAATAAAGAATTGTTCTCAATCATTCTATTAAAAAATTAATAGGTGAATTCTCCAAATTCGCTTTTAATAATTAATTCCTTTTTATCGCTTGCTTCAACATGACCAACTATTTGTGCGTCAATATTGAAAGATTGACTGATTGCAATTACTTCTTCGGCATGTTCAGGAGAGAGGTAAACTTCTAAACGGTGTCCCATATTGAAGACTTTGTACATCTCTTCCCAGGCAGTACCACTCTGTTCCTTAATTGTACGGAACAATGGAGGAACAGGGAATAAATTGTCTTTTATCACACGACAGTTATCACCAATGAAGTGCATGATTTTTGTTTGTGCTCCCCCTGAACAATGAACCATTCCGTGTATTTCGGGACGTAATGCGTCTAATAATTTTTTTACTACAGGAGCATAAGTACGAGTAGGGGATAAAACTAACTTTCCAGCATTCAACGGACTTCCTTCTACTGAGTCTGTTAATCGCAAACCACCACTATAAACTAATTCATCTGGAACGGCCTTATCAAAACTTTCTGGATATTTTTCTGCTAAATATTTAGCAAAAACATCATGACGTGCACTGGTTAAACCGTTGCTACCCATGCCTCCATTATATTCTTTCTCATAAGTCGCTTGACCAAAAGAGGCCAATCCAACAATGACATCTCCCGGACGAATATTCGCATTATCAATGACGTCTGCACGTTTCATACGGCAAGTAACAGTACTATCTACGATGATCGTACGAACTAAATCGCCTACATCAGCTGTTTCTCCACCTGTTGCATAGCAACCAACACCCATTTCTCGAAGTTCAGCTAATAGCTCATCTGTCCCATTTATAATGGCAGAAATTACTTCTCCCGGAACTAATAGTTTGTTGCGTCCGATAGTTGATGATACCAATATATTATCGACTGCTCCTACACAAAGAAGGTCGTCAATATTCATAATTAAAGCGTCTTGAGCAATTCCTTTCCAGACAGATAAATCTCCTGTTTCTTTCCAATACAAATATGCCAAAGAGGATTTTGTACCGGCTCCATCTGCATGCATAATGTTGCAATATTCGGGATCACCCCCCAATATATCAGGGATTATCTTACAAAATGCTTTTGGGAAAATTCCCTTGTCGATGTTCTTAATAGCGTTATGAACATCCTCTTTAGAAGCGGATACTCCGCGTAGATTATAACGTTGGTCGCTCATTGTTTTGTAAATTTGGTGACAAAGATACTACTTTTTGTCTTATTTATCTAAGTTTTAGAACATCTCCTTCTTCCGGAGTGTAATCTTTATCCATTTTGTTTAGTTTGTATAAACTTTTAATTTGGATTCCATATTTCTGAGAAATACTATGCATTGATTCACCTACTTGTACAATATGTTCATAATAAGGCTTATCAGCTTTCTTCTTTTTCTTTTCCAAATAGATAATATCTCCTTTCTGTAAAGGAAAATCTTCCGGAATTTCATTGTACTTTTCTAAGTCTTTAGTTCGAAATCCGAGGCTGACTGCAATGTCATTCAGATTATCTCTACCATTAGAATAAACGTATAACAGATCATGGGTGCGATAAATTGTATATTTCGCCACCTGAGTTATTTTCCGTTTTGTCTTTTTGGTAATCTTAGCAACATCATAACGATATAAATCGTAATCTTCTATCAATTTAATCAGTCGGTTGGCATACGCTCGGTCTGTTGCGTATCCACATCTCTGCAACCCTTTGGCCCAACCTTTATAGTCTGTAACCTTTAGTTTAAACAAAGAAGCATAGCGAGGACGTTCTGTTAAGAAACGGGCATGATCTTCGTAAGATTGTTCCGGATTTTTGTATTTACGGAAACATTCTCCTCTTAAATCATCATCGTGGCGGACACTTGCTCCTTTCCAATCGTGACATTTTATACCAAAGTGGTTGTTGGATTTGCGAGCCAATTCACTGTTACCGGCTCCAGACTCAAGAATACCTTGCGCTAAAGTGATACTGGCAGGAATTCGATAGAGTTTTTGGTGTTGAACGGCGATAAGGCTGTATTTCTTAATGTATTTTTCATAATTTGAGTTTTTATGTTGACTGATAGCAGGACTGATTCCTATCCAAATGAATGATAATAATAGAGCGGTTATTCGTATTCTAAGTCGCATATAAAAGAAAATTTTTTATCGTTATTGTGATGGGCAAAGATAATGATTCTGAAATACATTTGTTATATTTGTTCTATAATATCTGTTTATGGAAGAGATTCGAATTGAGACAAAAGTAACAAAAGTTCCTTATCAGGAACTATCACAAAAAGAGTTTGAATTAATGAATCAGGCTGTTCAAGCAGCAACACATGCTTATGCTCCTTATTCCAAATTTACGGTTGGTGCTGCTGTCTTGTTGGAGAATGAGGTAATTATAACAGGCAGTAATCAAGAGAATGCCGCCTATCCTTCAGGTCTATGTGCTGAACGCGTCGCTCTGTTTCAGGCCAGTCATCAATATCCGGAAGTTCCAGTATTAGCACTTGCTATTGCAGCGGTTGCAGATAAACAGCAAGTAGAAAGTATTTCTCCTTGTGGGGCTTGCAGACAGGTCCTGTTGGAAATAGAACAACGTCATGGTAAGCCGATGAAAGTTCTTCTGTGCGGAACAAAAGAGATACTTATTATAGAAAGTGCAGAATCTTTGTTGCCGCTTTGCTTTGGAGCAAAAGATTTAGATTGCTGAAATGAGAATAGAAAAGCCTTTATTCTCCTTACAAAGTGAAAAATAAAGGCTTCCCTTATTTAAGATGAAATGAAATTAGATTCCTAATGATTTCTTTACGGCTTCTATCTTTTCAACAGCAGCAGCGTTTGCACTTGCATAACACTTCGGACATCCCATTTCTCCCTTTACTTCGATATAGAATTTAATCTTAGGTTCAGTACCGGAAGGACGAACAGATATCTTTGTACCATCTTCAGTAAAGTATTGAAGTACGTTACTTGTTTCCGGCATATCAATATCAGAGACATTCCCTTCTCCGTCTGTTGCTTTCAAAGTCTTATAGTCTTTCGCTAAAGCAACCTTAGAACCTCCAATTTCTTTCGGAGGATTAGCGCGGAAGTTTTCCATCATGGCTTTGATTTCGTCTGCACCACTCTTGCCCGGCTTAACTAAGTTTACAGTTGTTTCCTTAGAGAAACCATATTCAACGTAGATTTCCATCAAAACATCATACAATGTCTTTCCCTGATCTTTTGCCCAAGCGCAGATTTCAGCCAATAGTGTACAAGCAGAAACGGCATCTTTGTCACGTACAAAGTCCTCAGCTAAGAAACCATAACTTTCTTCGCCACCACCAATGTACTGTTTAATACCTTCGTTCAAGCGGATTTGACGTGCAATCCATTTGAAGCCAGTGTAGCAGTCATACATTTCGATGTTGTTTTTATCTGCAACCGCTTTAATCAGCTCAGTAGTAACAATTGTTTTTACAACAAATTCGTTACCAACCATCTTACCCATTGCAATGCGGTTCTTGATGATGTAATACAAGAAGATTAAACATGTCTGGTTTCCATTGATTAAGACCCATTCGCCTTTATCATCTTTGCAAGCCATACCTACGCGGTCTGCGTCAGGGTCTGTTGCCATCACGATATCTGCGTCAATGCTCTTAGCCAATTCAATTGCTTTAGACAAAGCTTCTGCATTTTCAGGGTTCGGAGAGATTACTGTTGGGAAATCACCACTCTTAACCATTTGTTCTGGTACGCAATGTACATTTTCAAATCCCCACTGTTTCAATGCACGCGGAACCAACATCATACCTGTACCGTGAATAGGAGTGAACACGATACTTAAATCTTTCTGACGTTTGATAACTTCAGGATCGATAGATATAGAATGAACTTTATCCAAATATACGCTATCAATATCTTCACCGATAATCTGGATAAGCTCTTTATTACCTTCAAACTTAATGTCAGCTGCAGAAGAAACTTTATTTACTTCGTCAATAATACCTTTGTCATGCGGAGCCAATACCTGTGCACCGTCATCCCAATAAGCTTTGTATCCGTTGTATTCTTTTGGGTTGTGCGAAGCCGTTAAGATAATACCGCTTTGGCAACCTAAGTGGCGGATAGCAAAAGACATCTCTGGAGTAGGGCGCATGTCGTCAAATAAATAGACTTTGATACCGTTTGCAGAGAAGATATTTGCAGAGATTTCAGCAAACAAACGGCTGTTGTTACGGCAGTCATGACCGATACAAACAGAAATTTGTTCTAAATCTTTAAAGTTTTTGTTCAAATAGTTTGACAAACCTTGTGTTGCAGCACCGACTGTATAAATATTCATACGATTGCTACCAACACCCATAATACCTCTTAAACCTCCGGTACCGAATTCCAAATCTTTATAGAAACATTCAATCAATTCTGTCGGATCTTCATTATCTAACAGAGCTTGAACTTGCGCACGAGTCTCAGCGTCATAACTTTCAGAAAGCCAACTTTGGGCTTTGCTTCTTACCATTTCTAACAGTTCTTTGTTTTCCATGAATTGTATTTTTAATTTTTAATTGAATGATTTTTCGGTTTTTAATAAGCAAAGGTAGGAATAAATTGGTAATATCCAATTATTAAGCCCAATATTTACCAAACGAAAATATGTGTGTGTTTCGACCGGTTACCGGCAGCGTCAACTACCGTTAATTGCAGCTTATGTTTCCCTCTTTTCAATCGCTCTTTGTCGAACTTATAACTGATGACTGATTTACTATTCATCTCAAATAAAACATACTGTCCGTCAATCTCTCCCCGATACGTAGCAACTCCACTCAAGTTGTCCGACAGACGAAATGAGAATCGTTGTTTGACGATCCAGTTCTTGGAATCGATTGGCGTAATTGTTGGAGCCTTTGTGTCTTGTCTGATGGAGTAGGTCCCTAATTCCTTAATCTCTCCATCGATCCATCCGTTTCGATAATCTCCTCCAATCCAAGATGTACGTCCTTTCTCTATACGAACAATCCCGTATTGTTGTTTGTTCTCCAATGTGTCGATTTGCAGACGTAAAGATAGTTGTGCCGATTTATGGAGGGGGACAGGTGTGTTATGTAAAATATGCGTGTCGGCAATTGCCACACTGTCCTCTTTAACCACATACCGAAAATAAAGGTTGTTGTATAAGTTCCCTTTAGGAATGGTCATACGAATACTTTTTGCTCCAAAACGATTTTCGGAATACCAGTGAAATAGTTCTCGGTTGGTTTGCTCTATTTCCGGGATCTCTTGTTCTTTCCCCTCTATTTGGATTGTCTGTTCAACCTCATTTCCAAAGGCATCAGCAAGGAGATACGTCAAATGGTATTGTCTTTCTTCATCAATCCGAATAATACCTTGATCTTGACTCTCGATAAAGCGAAGCCGGTTTCCCGGTTCAACAAAACTTCGCATATAAAAGGATTTACGCTCTTTCCATTCCTCATAATCAACAAAACTATTTAAGAAGCGTGTCTCATCGAAAGCAAAGCGATCCAAATAACTATGGAAGATAACCTCGTCCTCTAAGTAGAGCGTGATCTCTTTGATACCATAAATGTTGGTTGTATTGTCCATGTAGTCATACGCTTTTACCGCTAAACCGATTTCTCCCCAAGCTTCGATTTTGGTAGGAGTCGTTTTCGCCTGATTCTTCAACTCTAACTTTTTCCGACTTCCATTTACAACCCCTTTCCCCTCGATTGGGCAGACGAGTATCCCTTTGATTTGAGGAGCACGAGTATCGGTAATCTCTGCTTTGAAATACTCAATCGGATCCAGGATCTCTTCGCTTTGGGTGTCTCGTACCTCAAAGTGTAGGTGTGGTCCGGCGGAACTACCTGTGTTTCCACTATACGCGATAATCTCTCCCTGTTCAAAAGGAAACTGTTCCGGTTCGGGAAATAGGTTCACGTTGAAACTCTCTTGCGCATATTGTTGTTCCTTTATGTATTGAGCGATAGCCGGAGTGAAACGTTGTAAGTGGGCATATACGGTTGTTGTCCCATCCGGATGGGTCAGATAGAGTGCATTCCCGTATCCCCAGGGGCTGACAGATATACGAGAGACATATCCCGATTGTACGGCATGAATTGGTTTTCCTTCTACTCCTTGTGTCTTGAAATCAATTCCCGAATGAAAGTGATTACTACGCAACTCTCCAAAACTTCCGCTTAATAGGACAGGGAAATCAAATGGTTGTTGCAGTTGTTGTGCGCTTAGAGTTTGTATGCCGAGTGCTATAATTACAATGAATAACTTATACATATATTATATATCCGTTTGCGAGCAAACAAAAGTAGTAATTTATTTTAAGAGTAAAAACTCTGCGATGATAGGCAGGTGGTCACTGTATCCACCTTCGTATTTGAATCCGTAGAAAGAACGATGAGGCCTTTCGCCTCGCCAAGTCTTGTCAGGGGTGAGGAGGAAAGGGGGAGCAAAGATACGGGTACTGCCGGGGAGATAATGGAAAGCTGCAGTGGTATCGGCAAGAGAGGCAGAGATGATGATCTGGTCTAACTGATTCCATTCCCCTTGATATTTATGAGTTCCTGCGGGGGTACTCTTTGCCGGAGGAAGCAGATTATAGAGCTTCAAAACGGGCTGGGCAGGAAACTTTATTTCTCTGGGCAGAGAATTCAAATTCTCTGGGCAGGGAAATAAAATCGGATAGGCACCCATTTTTTCTCGAATGCTGAGCTCTTCGGGAGTGTCATTGAAGTCGCCTAAAATCAGGATATGTGCGTTGGGATGAAGCGTATGGAGCGAGTCGCACAAGGTTCGCAAGGTCGTTGCTGCAGCAAACCGTTCCTGTTCACTCTCTTTCTCGCCTCCATAGCGGGAGGGGAAGTGGCAAACGAAAACATCTAACCGTTCTTGTGTGATAACCTCTCCCCAAACATGAAGAATGTTTCGAGTCGGCTTATTAGCCCGATGGGCAAAGCGGACGGGATGTTCCCGGTGGCCTTGATAACGAAACTTGTCTCGTTGATAGAGAAGTGCGCAGTTAATGCCTCGCGTATCCTGGCCGTGCGTCATGCAGTAGCGATAGGCCTGTTCTTTGAGTGGCGTATGATGAAGCAGCCGATGGAGGACCGAGTCATTTTCCACTTCGCATAAAGCAACTAATGCCGGTGTACTCCATTCTCCGGCGGCAGTAATCACTTTGGCAATCTGTTGCAGTTTGTGATAGAACCTCGCGTGGCTCCAGTTCCGATTCCCGGAGGGAAGAAACTCATCGTCTGCTGTAAGCGGATTGTCTGTAGTATCAAATAAGTTCTCTACATTGTAACTCATGACACGAAACTCTACTTGTCCCCACAAATAGGAGTGGGAGAGAAGTAAAACCGCAATACTGATAGTTAAGATTTTGGACATACGTTATTCTTCTTTGTTTTCTTTAGGTACATATTCATAAGCCCCAATATCCGGTCCGTCGTTGGTCAGTCGGTTGACACCGTACCGGTCAATAGGATATTGCTGGGTGATGAAAATATCCGCTTTCCCTACGCCTAACGTATTCGTAGAGTCGGGACGGAAATCGTAAGCATATTTGTTCTTTTCTCCTCCTTGCAGGCGATAGGTCGGACTCTCTTTGGTAAATAGCACCTCTTTGAACTGCTCATTGTTTTCTCCGACTGACTTTATCACGCAATGGTTGAACTGATAGTCAAATGGGGCAGCCTCGTCGATAGACAGATTCAACTCCCCTTTGTAGTTCTCTTTGCCTGCGTCAAAACTACCGTCGATGATACAGTTCTCAAAAGTTGCTTGGAGTGGATAATTCTCACTGTTGGCATTATTCGCCAGGGTGAGGCAAGCTGTCGTGCGTTTCTTCAGCGTCATGAAGTTTGCCAATGTGCAATGAACAAACTGATACTTCCCACCGATAAGGACGGCAACACCGCCTCCTGCATTGGTCAGCTCTGTATTGGTGACTTCGATGTTACAGTTGAACGCTGCAAATAAGTTGTCTCCCATGTTGGTGATTTGGGAGTTGCTGAGCTTTAACTTGGATTCCTCCGGAGATGATTTCTCGAAGGTCAAACCGGTCTGTCCGTTCCGGACGATGACGTGATCCAATATATTATGGTAACTTTCCGGTCGGAAGAAAATTCCTCCCCACTGGGACGGCGTCCGGTCGTAAGGTAGAACCTCCTGTAGGATAAAGTCTAAGCGGTCTCCTCGGAAAAGAATCGGCTGTTCGCGTGTCCCCTTGGCTGCAATCGTGCCGTAAGCAATGACTTTCGCAGCGTCGTGCATGTAGAACGTAACTCCCGGGTCAATCGTCAGTGTGACGTTCGGGGCAATCACCAGACTGTCATAGATCAAATAGGGACGCTCTGCGGTAAAGCGAGTATCTTCGGTCACAGTCAATCCCTGTGAGTATAGGTTTACATTTTGTCCGTATGCCTCTAACCGAACCGATTGTTTGACGTTGTTCGTTGTAAAGATGACCGAGTCTTCCACCAATAGAGGCTGGTTCTCTGCATTCGGATTGACTGTCACCTCTACGAACACATAAAGACTATCCTCTGCCGGAATGCGTACATCCTGAAAGTGGTCTCCTTTGCGTCCATCGACATTGATACGAAAACCGGTCTCTTCTCCGCTTGCCAAGATAATTTCACTGATGAGGAGCGGCTGTGCATTCGGGTTATAAACCATAAATGCCTTCGTCGCAGAACCAATCGTAGTGAATATCGTATCGAAAGAAAGCGTATCTGTGGAGAACGCCAGCCGATGGTTGGGATTGGTGGAATAGTTCTCATCCAACCCGTCACATGCCAACAGGTTAAAAAGGAATGCTACTAATAGAAGTATCGGAGCGGCTAATCTTTTCATGTTGTTCAATATTAATTGTTCCTGTAAAACCGATTTTACTTTCTTTTGTCAGTATGAAAACAATTTTAAGTATAAAAAGGTTTTTAGATTTAAAGATAAAAAAAGAGGAAAAACATCCTCATTCTGTTTATCCTCTTTTTATAACGATTTACCGTTCGTTTTATTTTGCCGGAAGGCTCTTTAATAATTCAAGTAGGTGATTCCACCATAAGCCCACCGTTTCAATCTGTATGCGTTCGTTAGGAGAATGCACATCGCGCAAAGTCGGACCGAAAGAAATCATATCCAAATGCGGATATTTTTCCAAGAACAGACCGCACTCCAATCCGGCATGGATTGCCATGATTTTGGCTTCTTTGTTAAACAAACGTTTATAAGATTCCTGTGCAACCTTCAAGATTTGCGAATTCGGATTCGGTGCCCAGCCCGGGTAACCGTCACCATGTCTTACCTCTGCACCTGCCAACTTGAAGGTAGAAGCCACCTGATTGGCAATCATATTCTTGTAGGATTCGATTGAACTACGCTGGCTTGTACCCACGATGATGGTATTGTCCGGTCCCATCTTGACAGAAGCCAAGTTGGTAGAAGTTTCAACTAATCCTTCAATGTCATGGCTCATGCCGATTACTCCATGCGGACAAGCGTGCAAAGACCAGATTAATTTGTCTCGCAACTCACTGCTGATACAGCTGGCCGGTTGGTCAGTAGATTCCATCGTGATACGTACATTCGGATCGACATGTTTCAATTCGTTCTCAACCTCTGCTGCATAGTTGTTCAGGAGAACACGAGCCGTCTCTTTGTCTTTTGACGCTACTCCGATAACCGCCTGTGCTTCGCGGGCAATCGCGTTGCGCAAGTTACCGCCATTGATAGAGCAAAGCGTGAAGTCTACCTGCGTACCTAATATATATAGGTAGCGAACCAATATCTTGTTTGCATTTCCTAATCCTTTGTGAATTTCGCCGCCTGAGTGACCTCCGTTCAACCCCTTGATGTCGATTGTCAAATACACCAAGTTCGGATCGGTTGGTTGCGGTTCATAATGGAAGATTGCCTGTGTATCTTTACCGCCGGCGCAACCCATGAAGATTTCTCCTTCGTCTTCACTATCAAGGTTCAATAGGATTTCTCCGCTCATGAAGCCCTCTTGTAAAGCTTTAGCTCCGGTTAATCCGGTCTCCTCATCTACAGTGAAAAGACATTCGATCGGACCATGTTCAATATCCTCAGAAGCCAAAAGAGCCAATTCAGCTGCAACACCGATACCGTTGTCTGCACCCAGCGTTGTTCCGTTTGCACGTAACCATTCACCGTCTACAATGGTTTCAATCGGATCGTTCTCAAAGTCATGCACTGTTGCGTTATTCTTTTCACATACCATATCCATGTGAGATTGAAGGATAACAGTAGGCAAGTTCTCTTTGCCCGGAGTTGCCGGTTTAGACATAAGGATGTTACCCGCAGCGTCTTTTTTAATCGCTACATGATACTCTTTCGCAAATGATTCGAGGTATTCAATCATTTTTCCCTCTTTTTTGGAAGGACGAGGTACTTGTGTTACTTGGTGGAAGAATTTCCAAACGATTTCAGGTTTTAAATCTGTTATGTTCATAATGTTACAATGTATTATAGATACTACTTTTTAGTTAATTTCACGCTTCAAAATTTGGTTTAGTATGAAAAAAAGTACAATTAAATCCGAAAAAGATACTTTCTATTCACTTAAACTCTTATATTTGCGTCCACAAATATAGAGAAAATGCTTACAACGTTATTGATTACGGTCATAATTCTTGTTATTTGCGTGTTATTATTGAGCGTAAAAGTGCTCTTTAAGAAGGGAGGACGTTTCCCAAATACGCATATAGAGGGGAATGCCGCGTTGCGAAAAAAGGGAATCTGTTGTGCGAAGACACAACACAAACGGGACAGTATGCAGAAGAATCTCTATGATAGATTGAAAGAAATAGAAGTATAAAAAATAAATAAAGAATTAATTAACACTTTATGAAGAACATTAACTACGTTATTAATGGTGTGCTTGCGGTGGCTGTCATCATCTTGTTCGTTATGCAGTCATCTGGTAAAAAGGAATCGTCAGTAACTCCTGCCTTTTCAACAGAAGGGGGCGCTGGGACGAATCTTCTTCCTATTGCTTATGTAAATGTGGATTCACTTTTACAAAACTACAACTATTCAAAGGACTTGAACGAAAGCATTGTGAAAATGCAAGAAGATTATCGTTTAGATATGACGCAAAAGACAAGAGCTTTGGAAACTGAGTTAGCCGACTTTCAACGTAAATACGAAGCAAACGCTTTCTTGACACAAGAGAGAGCACAGCAGGAAAGCAATCGTCTGATGAAGAAGAGAGACGAACTTCAGAGCTATGCTGCTAAAAGAGAGCAGGAATTGGCTACTAAGCAGATGGAATTGAACAGCCAACTTCGCGATACCATCGTGGCTCAGTTGACTGACTTCAATAAAACGAAAGGTTATCAGGTGATCTTAAGCAACACAATGGGCGACAACATCCTGTTGAGCAATCCAGCGTATGATATCACTGCTGAATTCTTGGAAATCTTGAATAAAAATTACTCTTCTGCTAAGTAAAAAAAGAGATTTTTATTGAAATATTAAGACTGGATACGGTAGAGCCCATCAGGGTTCTACCGTTTTTTATCCTACTACCAAAATGTCATAATGCGAGAAAGACATCGCTATATACCCAACAAAATTAACCCCTCACGCTCCCCGAATTTTACCCTCGTGCTGGCAAAATGAAAAAGAGAGAAAAAGTGAAAAAATATAGTCCTTGCCTTAAATCTAACTTTATTTAACTTTTCGGGGGGGGTAATTTTTAGGGTTTTTTGTACTTTCGTGCCGAATCTAATTAAGAGATGGAAGCATTTCCTACGTCTCCATGCTTCTAATAAGTGAAAAACCTACCTTTAGGAGACAAGGTAGATAATAAAATCTTTTATGAAAAACATATCAAGGATTCTAATGATGTTCTTGTTGATGCTCCCGTTGACCTCAACGTTACTACGGGCGGAATCAAGTGTTTCGATTTCTCAGCAAGATGGTAAGAGAATTACCGTTGTCGTTTCAGACGCGATGGGAGCAATGCCGGGTGCAAATGTCTTGGTGAAAGGTACCACTATCGGTAACATCACGGACATGAACGGTGCAGCTGTATTGGAAAACATTCCAAAAGGTGCAACTATTGTTATCTCAAGCGTGGGTTATGTAACCCAAGAAGTGGTTGTTGGTAACAGCAGCGACATTAAAGTACTATTACAGGAAGACGTTGAGGCTTTGGAAGAAGTCGTTGTCGTTGGTTATAGTACACAGAAAAAAGTGAACTTAACAGGTTCTGTAGCAACTGTTAACTTCGAAGAATTGGAATCAAGACCTGTAACTGACGCTTCTCAGGCTTTGGCAGGTGCTTCTCCAGGTCTTCAGATCATGCAGGCTTCTGGTGAACCGAATGCTGAAAGCTTCTCTTTCAACATCCGTGGTGTCGGGACTTTGAATGAATCTGGTCCGTTAGTACTTGTTGACGGTATGGAGCAAAGCCTAAGCATGGTAAACCCCTCTGATATCGCAAGCGTATCTGTATTGAAGGATGCTGCTTCTTGTGCCATCTATGGTAACAGAGGTGCAAACGGTGTTATCTTGGTAACTACTAAGAACGGTACTGCTGGTAAGGTAAACGTTACTTATGACGGTACTTTCTCTTATAACCAGCCGTTTAAGGTCATCCATACAGTTTCTGACTATCCTACTTACATGCGTTTGATGAACGAATCAGCTAACAACTTGGGTAATGCAGACTTGTTCTCTCAGAGCACTATCGACATGTGGGAAGCTGCTAAGGCTGATCCGAATGGTATCGCTGCTTCTGGTTATCCAAACTATGTAGCTTATCCGAACACTGACTGGTGGGATGAAATCTATACAAAAGATTGGACACAGAAACACACAGTTTCTATCAATGGTAAAGAAAAGAAGACTGGTTACTCAATGAGCTTCTCTTATATCGACAACCCAGGTGTTATCAAGAACTCTGGTTATTCAAGATATATGGGACGTGTCAACTTGTATTCAGACATTACTGATTGGTTAAGAGTCGGTACTCGTACGTCTGCCAATGTAACAGACCGTCCGGTTTCTTATGCAAGTTATAGCGGTTTCTTCAACACATTGAATACACAGAAAATGCTTCCTTGTACTTATCCGTACTATGATGGCAAATATGGTGGACCGGAAAGCCCGGAAGATGACCCACAGTCTCACAACCCACTTTGGGATATCTTAGGTAGAGGTACAGATAAATACCAACAGATCTACACAGACTGGTATGCACAGGTGAAGTTCTTGAAATACTTTACTTATAACTTCGATTTCTACTATAAAGATCTTCGTAGAGAACAGAAATCTTCAAGTGATCCTACTGGTAAATATAGCTTCTCTAAAGGTGCTTGGTTAGCAGGTGCAGCAGACCCGGCTACTCTTTATTCTTATATGTATTATGAAAGAGAAACTTCTACAAAGTTGAACCACTTGTTGAACTATAGCCAGACAATCGCTAACGACCATGATGTAGCTGTTATGTTAGGTTACGAAGAACAGAAATGGTTCAAGAGAGTAACAGACGTAAGTAAATTAGGTCTTACTGACGCGAATGTAAATGACTTGGACGCTGCTACTACTCCGTATAAGACAGCCGGTAATGAAATCGCTTATACCGGTCGTTCATACTTCGGTCGTTTAAACTATGCTTATAAAGGCAAATACTTGTTCGAATTCAATATCCGTCGTGACGGTTCTTCTCGCTTTGCTCCGGATAGTCGTTGGGGTACTTTCCCATCTTTGTCAGCTGGTTGGCGTTTGAGCGAAGAATCTTGGTTGAAACCGGTGGATTGGGTAAACAACTTGAAGTTACGTGCTTCTTGGGGTAAATTAGGTAACAACGCTATTGACAACTACGAATGGCAGTCTCTTTATTCAGCTTCTAACTACTCAATCGGTCAGGCTTTGGCAAGTGGTATCGCTATTACAGCAATCGCAAACTCTGCTTTGAGTTGGGAAACAACAGCTGTTACTAACGTCGGTGTTGACTATGGTTTCTTAGACAACCGTTTGACTGGTACAGTAGATGTTTATAACAAATTGACAACCGGTATCTTGTACAAACCTGATATGTACATGGTAATGGGTTCTGCAACAGCTCCAAGACAGAACATCGCAGAGGTAACTAACCGTGGTGTTGAATTTGAAATCGGTTGGAGAGACAAGATTGGTTCAGACTTCACTTATAGTGTAAAGGCTAACTTCGCTTACAATAAGAACTTTGTCAGCAAGTATAAAGGTGAATTAGAAAGAGGTTGGAACGAAGACCACACTGAATATACTTCTAATATCGGTGACGTTTCTACAGGTTCTACAAATAGAGTTATTGAAGGTCATGAAATCAATGAATTCTATATGATAAACCCGTATAAAGGTAATGGTACTTACTTCAATGCTGACGGTTCTGTAAACATCAATGGTGGTCCGAAAGACGGTATGATTCGTACAGAACAGGATATGGAATGGTTGAAGGCTATGCAGGCTGCAGGTTATACTTTCCAACCATATAACAATATCGCACAGAACGGTATCTGGTACGGTGAATACATCTACGCTGACTCTAACGGTGACGGTGTATATGGTAATACTCATGACTCTGAGTTCCAAGGTATGTCAACAAACCCGAAATATAACTATGGCTTGTTTGCAAGCGCAGAATATAAGGGATTTGACTTCTCTATGAACTGGGGTGGTTCTGCTGGTTTCGGTATCTACTACTATCGTACCTCAACGAACTCAAGTAATACTATTTACGGATATGCAATTCCTGATGATGTAGCAAATGATCACTATTTCTATGATCCTCAGAATCCTTCAGATCCAAGAACAAACTTGACATCAGCACAACCTCGTTTGGTGAACGTTTCAAGCTCTCAGAGTTCAACTACTTCTTCTCTTCACTTAGAAAAAGGAAACTTCTTGAAACTTAGAAACTTGACAATCGGTTATACAATTCCGAGTCAGATTACTAAGAAGTTCTTCGTTGAAAGACTTCGCGTATATGCTTCAGGTGAAAACTTGTTCGCAATCACTGGTTTCTCTGGTCAAGACCCGGAAATGCGTAGATCTATTGGTTATTCTACTTTACGCCAGTATGCACTTGGTGTTAACGTAACATTCTAATTTATTGTAGAACATCTAAATTTTGAGACATGAAAAATATATTTAAAAAGATAACAGCTGTATTGACAATGTCTTCTATGGCATTGGGGTTCGCCGGATGTGATAGCGACCTTTTGGATACAGTTCCCAATAATAGCTTCTCAAGCGCAAACGTTTGGGAAAGTACAGACTTGGCTCGCGCGGCTGTGATGGGGGTTTACAATGGCCTTTATAACAAATTCTCAAAGAACTACACCGGTAATACATTAGGTATGCCTTTTGATACTTGGTCTTCTGTAATGGACTGTGATATGAACTGGAAGGGTAACTGTTTCGTGATTTCCGGTAACTGTACACCTTCAACAAGTGCGGTATCTACTCACTATAAGTTCTATTACAATGTAATTTATAGAGCAAATGACGTAATCAACAATATTGGTAATGTACCTGATATGGCTGATAGCGAAAAGGCACAATACATCGCTGAATGTAAGTTCTTGCGTGCTTGGGCTTATTTCGGATTGAACGTACTTTGGAGAGGAGTTCCTATCTATACTGAAAACGTAGAAGCTACTGAAGCTACTAAACCGCGTAACTCAGAAGCGGAAGTTTGGGATTTGGTGATTAAAGACTTGACAGACTGTATCAACGAACCGAACTTGCCAGACAAATATGCACAGGGTAACAGCAGCTACGGACGTGTAACTAAGGGTGCTGCTTATGCATTCAGAGGTCAGGCTTATCAGTTCTTAGGTGATTATTCTAAGGCTTTGGCAGATTTTGAAGCTATCGAAGGTTTAGGTTACGCTTTGTTCAGCCCGAGCGGTGGTGCTAAGGGTAACGACGACGTATTCCAGTTGTTCAAACCGGCTAACGAACAGTGTGACGAAATGATCTTCTCTATCCAGTGTGTAGAACAGACTAACCAGGGTAACCCAAGAGGTATCAACTATGGTAACCGTTGTACAGGTGGTTCTGCTTGGAACAACTACTTGCCGAACCCTGCTTACGTAGAAATGTTCGAAAACGCTGACGGTTCTACTTTCAACTGGGAACAGTATTGTCCGGGATGGCACTCTATGGAACCACGTGCAAGATTGGCATTCTTCATTCGTGACGGTCTTCAATCAGGTAACGGTACATGGGGTACTACAGAAGCTACTTCTAACTACAAGGCTCTTTACGCGAACATGGAAGCATACGGTGCTGATATGAGCAAATATTTGGATCAAGGCAACGAAGCTCGTATTAAGAGAGCGTATGAAAACCGCGACCCACGTTTGATGTTACAGATCATCACTCCGTATTCAGAATATGCAGGTAACCAGAGCGGTATTGGTAACCATATTTGGACACTTCGTTGGCCGTACATCTTGGACGCTGGCGAACCGTTCGATATCCGTACCGATACAAATGCTAAGTACTACTATTTGTGGAGAAAGTATGTGACTGAAAACGACGAATGTACAACTCGTTGGGTCTACTCACAGGACATCATCCTTTGCCGTTATGCAGAAATCTTGTTAAGACGTGCTGAATGTTTGAACGAATTGGGTAGAACACCGGAAGCTGTTGCTTTGGTCAACAAGGTAAGACAACGTGCCGGTCACGTATTGTTGAACGACCCTTCTTATCCGGCTACAGCAGTTACTGGTCAGGACGATATGCGCGAACGTATCCGCAGAGAATACTACTATGAATTAGGTGGTGAAGATTCAATGTTCTTCAACGAACTTCGTTGGGGTACTTGGTACGACAGAAAGTTTAGAGATCATACTTCTGGTAAAGTAGGTGAAGTTGGTTCTAATGGTTTGATGCAGATGTGGGGTGAAACTACTTACAAACACATCAGCGTAGGTGAACACATTAAGGTATGGCCGATCCCTGCTAAGGAAAGAGAAATGAATTCGAGCTTGACTCAGAACCCAGGTTGGATTGATTAATTAATTGATAATTGGATGATAGCATGTTGGGGGCTTCCCCCGGCATGCTATTTTTATATTCACTTACCAACAATAAACGTTTTATGAAAAAGTATCTATTCGTAGGCTTGAGCGCATTGTGCTCCCTTATGCCTCTCTCTGCTCAACATCGGGCAGACCAACAAAAGTTATATGATGAGAATTCGTTCTCTATGATCCTCTTAGGTGACCCGCAGGGATACACCAAGTATGACATCAACCAGCCGTTGTTCGATTTGTGTACCGCTTGGATTGCCGACAACATCGACCAGCTGAACATCAAGGCGGTCTTATGTACCGGCGACTTGGTGGAACAGAACGAGAACATTGTCCGTAATCGCAAGATGTTGAACCAGACCAGCGAAGAGATGTGGGAAGCCGCTTCTCATGCCTTCAAACGGTTGGACAATAAGGTGCCTTATATCATCTCCGGCGGGAATCATGACTATGGCTATCGGAGTGCCGAGTGTGGTATCACACACTTCCCGGACTACTTCCCTTTCAAGAGAAACTCTACTTGGCGTGACATTTGCGTAAGCGTATGTCCTAACCGCAACGGTGTAGAGTCCTTGGAGAACGCTGCCTTCGAGTTTACGGATCCGAACTGGGGGAAACTCTTAGTCATCACTACCGAGTTCGCTCCTCGCGATGAGGTCTTAGACTGGGCAAAGGCATTGATTTCTAAAGAACAATATAAGAATCACAAGGTCTTCTTCATGACACACTCTTTCTTGACTCACAAGGGAGAACGTATCAAAGAGGAGGGCTATAAGATTACTCCGCGCAACTGGGCACAGGCGATTTGGGAAAAGCTGATCGAACCGTCTGATAACATCTCGATGGTGATATGTGGCCATACCGGTATCCCCGGCTCTTTTGAAAACTCAGTGGCTTATCGCGTAGACAAGAACCACAACGGAAAGAACATCCCGCAGATGATGTTTAACGTGCAGATTGTCGGCGGTGGCTGGGAAGGCAACGGTGGTGACGGCTGGTTGCGTATCTTGGAGTTCATGCCGGATGGAAAGACAATCAAGGTAAGAACCTATTCTCCGCTGTTCGGTATCTCTCCTGCAACGAAGCATTTGGCTCACCGTACCGAATCGTTCGACCAATTTGATATTGTCATCGAATAATAGATGAAGGTATAGGAAAAGACAAGAAGAGGATGAATCGTTCATCCTCTTCTTTTTTTTCTCCACCAGAGGTAATAGCCGGTGAGGGTACAGGCGGCCCCCAGTAGGGAGGCGAGACAGGTCGCTATCCGCGTGGCGATACCGCCCCAAGAGCCGACATGAATGGAGTAGATCCACCCCTTGATCCGCTGCGCCTTGGGTTGATCTTGGTAGAGCTGAACCTCGGTGATTTCTCCGGTCTGCCGGTCAAACAGGTATCGGTCGCTGCCTCGCGTATTGCCATAGCGGGCGGTGGAGACAGTGGCAGTTCCCTCTTGCAACGTCAGGCTCTGATAGGCAGGGTATCGCTCCTGCAGCTCGGCAAGCACCCGGTTCCAGGCGGTGTACTCCCGCCTCTTCTGCGTTCGCTCCTTCCGCTCGGGAGAGGAGTTGTGCGAGGGGCTTTCGGTCTGTACTCCCAACAGGCTGTAGAGTCCGTTCCGATACCACCTGAAGGACCACGTCAGCCCCGTCAGTGCCATCGCCAGCAGGAGCAGGGTCGCATAGAAGCCACCCGTAACATGGAGGTCATAAAAGAACCGGAATCCTCCCGCCTTCGTCCGAATCTTCAGCCGGTTCAGAAGCACCTTTCGGTTGCGGGGGAACCAAAGGAACAGTCCGCTGAGCAGGATAAGAACCAACCCCAATGTCGAGTAACCCACCAATGCCTTCCCCCAAGAGAAGCTTCCGTCCCGCTTGTAGTCACTCAAGAGCCAACGGTGTATCTGCATGGTCTTCAGGAAGAAGCCCTTCCCGTCGTCGACACCGGTCACTTCGCCGGTGTAGGGGTTGATGAAGCCGGCAGCCTTCTTCCCCGGCAGCACCAGCTGATAGGTGCGCTTCGGGTCGGAAGAGAGCCGCAAGCCGTTCAGCCGGAGGGAGTCGGGAAGTTGCTCCCGCGCCAGCTGCATGAGGGTGGCGGGCGGTAGGGGTTCGCCTTTGACCTCCTCCACGAAGTAGCGCGTGGGGTGGAGGCTCTCCTTGATTTCCTGTTCGAACACTAAGATCGCTCCGGTCAGGCAGACGATTACAATCACAATCCCCAGAGGGAGTGAGAGCCATAGATGTATTTTTGCAAAGTACTTTCTCATAGAGCTGCATTTTTATCTGATTTCACCCCGAAAACGACATCGGTATGTAGCCCCCGACGACATCGGTATGTCGGCAGGGGGGACATCGGTATGTCGGTGGCAGGGACATCGGTATGTCGATCGGGGTGACATCGGTATGTCGTTTTTAGGGCTGCGAAGCCGTTGCGGTCAGCTTCCCAATGCCGTTGATTTGTGTTGCTTCGACAGTGATTCCCTTCGTAGCGGTGGCAGTCGCCGGATCAATCTGATAGATAGCCGGATAGCCGTCAGCCGTTGTGACCGCGATGTGGGCGATACCCGCTTCGACGTAGGGCGCGAAACCGAAACCGGTAATCTGCTCCGAAGAGGGGAGGCCGGTCACGTAGGTCAGCTTCTTCTCTTCAGCCTTGAAGATCGCCATGCGGTTGGCGGTGTAGCCGGACTGGCTGAAGGGGCGGTCGTACATCAGGAGCAGGAAGTAGTCGTCCGCAATCGGCCAGCTGCGGAGGAAGGAACAGCCTTGGCTCTGCTCTTCGAGGTTGCAATAGTAGTCGTCGAACTCCTCACTGCCGTTCGGAATGCGTACCACGCCTGCCGGCAGCTTCGTCTGCTGACGAGCGTCCTTCATCGTCTTGGCGTAGGAGGGGGAGAAGACGTAGATGTCGCCGTTGCTTGCCTCCCAGATCATCTGGTAGTACTGCGACTTCTGGCGTCCGCAGGCATAACTGATTTTGCCGGTCTTGATAATCTTTTTGCTGCTGAGGGTCTCATCGTCGAAGATAGCGACCCAGCAGGAATCAGGGTATTGGGTCCATTGCAGTTCATCCTTCTCGTAGGAGCTGCTGTTCGTGCCGCCGGATTCGGTCTTGACCAAGTCCTCATTTCCGGGGAGGATCCACTTCCCGTTCCCATCCTTTGTGCCGTACTGGCTGAGTCCCATCGGGACGGCAACGCTATAGAGCTTTTGGTTGTGCTCCAGGATACCGGCTAAGGTCACATACTCCCCGTTGCCTAAGAAGTTCTCGGAGAGGAAGGCGGGGTTCTGGGTATCGTTGTCCCGCTTGGTCTCCGCTGCCACATCCAAGTAGGAGAGGAGGAAGGATTGCGGGAGATAGCCGTTGGCGTCCGCCCATTCTGTAGGTCCGTCTCCGGTAGAGGCGGTGATGATGTAGGGGCCGTAGGTCCCATGTGTCGTGAACCGTTTTACTTTGTAGCTCTGGGAGCGAGCGGTTAGAGCACCGTCGGCAGTCAGGATATAGGAGCGGGTGTCCCCGGCATTCCCTTGGTTGTAGGTCAAGCCGTAGAGATACTGGTCGCGGTAGAAAATCCATTGGGAAGCGCCGTCATTGACTAAGCCGTTGTTGAGGGTGCTGACGCTGCCGGCAGCGAGCTGGTCGGCGGTCAGTAGTACATGGGTCGTATTTCCCGAGGCAGTCGTGGAGGCCGGAATGACATAGGCATGAGGCGTTTCGACATCGGGAGTCGGGGTGGAGGTGTCCGGTAGGGAGTCGTCATCGCTGCAAGCGGTGAATAGTACACTGGACAGCATGGCTGCCGTAATCCCTCTCAATACATAGTTCTGTTTCATGTGAAATAATTGTTTTTTGTTATCTGATTAATTACTTAAGTAAACTCTTACCTTGCCATAGAAGGCACGTCCTGCCTTCTGCAGACTGAAGTTGTCGTACAACCGCTCGTCGGTGAAGTTGCGGCACTCGAAAGAGAGGTTGTACCGCCCTTTGCCTAAGCTATAGACCAACGAAAGGTTGTGTGAGAACTGGTTGGGTACTATATAGTTGTCATGGTTCGCCCCGATGGCGGACGAATAGTAGCTGAAGCTATGCAGGTACTGATTGTCGTAGGTGACCGTCAGGACATTCCCTCGCTTCCCGCAGTCGTGCCAGAAGAAAGATATATCCGAGTCGGCAAACTGGTAGGGGAGGTTGGGCATACGTTCTCCGTAGGCCAAGTTGGCTGCACTGCTGGAGATGGAGGTTTTCATCTTGTCGCGAACGTTCATCTGGGTGAAGTTCCCACCTATGCTCAGCCAGTTCGAGAAGTGGTAGCGGACGGTCAGGTTCAGCCCTTGGGTCTCTACCTTCCCGTAGTTGATGTAGGTAGCCGCCTGCTTTCCCCCGCTGAGGTCGGTGATGTTGCGCTGGATATAGTCCCGGGTGTTACGGTAGACCAAGCCGCCTTCGAGGTAGAGTGTGTGCTTTCCGAAGGAGCGGTTGTAGCTGATGTTCAGGTTGAGATTGTCGCTGTTCTCCGGACGAATGCTTAGCTCGCCCATCTCCAAGTCCTCATCCCCGAACATCTCCTCGATGGTAGGAAGGCGATAGGCCTTCTCGTAGGAGAGCTTGGCTTGAAGCCCGTTTCGTATAAAGTATGTACCTGCTGCCCCATATCCCCAAGAGTCGGCGGTACGGGTGTTGCGCACATATTCATCTTGTGTCGATGTGGTTGCCTGAGGACCGGCTACAAACTGGTTGTAGTACTTCCCGAAGGCAGAGAGATTCCAACGCTCCGAAGGCATGAAGCGGTAGGAGAGACCCGATATGTTTTTGCGTGTCTCCTTGTCAATCGCCTCCTCCATCGCCTCAGTCGCAAGTAGGGAGGTGTTGGAGCGGCGGAAGCTGTTTAGGACATGGTTGAAGGTGAAAGCGTGGGCTTTCCCGATTCGGTAGTTCAGCGTGACAGTCCCGTTCCAGTTGTGGTTGTCCGCCTGTGCATATTGCCGGGACTGTTCTCCCGGAGAGTTCATCAGCTGCTTCTCGCCGTACCAGTTATATTCATACGAGGTCGTATCGACGTTGGTACGCAGGTTCTTGTTGTAGTTGGCGGTCAGCGTCAGGTCTAACCCTTTGGCGAACAGGTCACGCTTCCGGTATTCAGCCGAGGGCATTAGGGAGTATCCTTTGCGGTGCTTTTCGCCGTAGACGATTTCTTGGCGGACTCCGGTCTGGATGTCCTGGTACATGTGCGAATAGGTGAAGCCGAACAGCAGACGGTCTGCCCACCTCTTCTCAACAACTCCTATTTTACCGATGATTGCCTCATTGTGGTAGGTATCGTTAAAACGTTGTACCCGCTCTTTCCGGCTGCGGTCTATGCTTCCCGTCTCGAAGTTCTCTACGGGGGCATAGATATGGTAGTTATTGTCCGAGTAGTTCTGAAAGGCATTGAGCTCGTAAGTAAATCCGTTGCGAAGAGTTTGCCCGAAGTTCACATACGACTTGTGGGTGTTGAAGGAGCCGTATGAGTAGGAGGCGTCCAAGAACCATCGGTCGGTTCGCTTTTGGGTGACGATGTTGATGACCCCACCGATGGCGTCTGTCCCGAAGCCTACGGGAACCACGCCTTTGTAGACCTCGATTCGTTCGGCAAAGTTTATAGGAATGTTGTTCAGACCGAACGAGCTGCCGACTCCCTCCTGCGGTACACCGTCTATAAAGACTTTGACATGCTTCCCGCTGAAGCCATCTAAAGTCAGCTGCATGTCAGACCCGACTCCTCCGGTCTCGCGCACCTTGAGTCCCGGAGCTTTTGCCAATGCCTCACTGAGGCTTTTGGTCGAGTTCTGTAGCTCTTTCGTGTCGAGAGCTACCGCATTGAATGCCGAACGTTTAAGGCGGCTGACACCGTTGGAGAGGATGACTATCTCTTCTAACTCGGTGCTTTGGGGAGTGATGGTGATGGTATGTTTCACCCGTTCGCCGGTTGTGAGACGAACCTCTTTCTCTACCGTTTGGTAGCCGATGGCAGAGACTACTAAGGTATAGTTGCCGGCAGGGGCTTTCAGGTGGAAGAGACCCTCTTCGTTGGTCGTCCCGCCGTAGGTGGTCCCTTTGAGATAGACTGTTGCAAAGTCGACAATCTCTTTTTCGGTAGATAGTATTTTTCCGGAGATGATCCCGCGTTCCTCAGCATGAGCAGAGGGTGGGGAGAGGTGGAAAATGGATAAGAGTAGAAATGTAATAACTGTTGCTTTCAATTGATGACGAATTTTGTATCGTTAATAAAACGCTGCAAAGTTCCTCATAAAGGAAAGACACATCAATCACCGATTTTTGGTAATTTACTTTTCGTACAAGTCTTGATTTAATAAAAAGTGGTTAGCTACTTTTAGGTATTTCCCCGTCCGGACTACTTCTTACCGTTCACGAAGGCTGTGTACAACTGGAGTACGGCAGCTATCGTCAGGCAGAGCACCCACTCCTTTTGTCCTTTGAACATAAGAGCAGAGGCAAAAATCGCAAGCAGGCTGGCAAAAACGTTGTATTTATGCAGGCGACGCTGGCGGAGGTCCATCTCTTTGGTAGAGGTGGTCAGGTGGCATACGGCAAAACCGGCTGCTCCGACTGCAAAGAGATAGGGAGCTACTACGGGGAATGCTAAATAGAGTCCGGCACCTGCCAATAGCAACAGTGCGGAGATGTTAAACACGAGGGTTCTTGTCTTGTCGTTCATTTACTCTTCTTTTATAATATAGACATCTTCGTCCGCTTTTTTCATGAAGTACTCTTCGCGGGCAAAGCGTTCAAGCCCCTCCTTGTCGGTGTGCAGGTCGTTCAACTTCTTGCTGTTGATTTCAATCTCTTGCTGATAATGTCTGATTTCCTTTTCAAGGTCTCGAATCTTATCATCATAGGAGTAGCGTTTGTAGAGACTGCTGTCCCCCACAGTGAGTGTGAAGACGAGAAAGACAATGGTCACCAGCCAATAGAGATTGACCTTAGCGAGGTATTTGTTGTATAATTCTTTTATGCGTGACATGGAGTATTTTTGTTTTTGCAAAGGTAAGTAAAACAGAGGTATGTTCATCGGAGTCTGAATAATTTATTTCAAAGATAATTGCTTATGGGTTTTCTAATCGGCTGAAAAAAGAGACCCCCGAGCCATCGGACAGAGAAAAACGGTGGCTCGGGGATGTGTTATAGGGTCTCTTGCTTTAACTTCTCGACGAACGCGTCGATACGGTGCAGCTCCCTCGGTATATCTATGCGTTGCGGACATAGTGGAGAGCATTGGTTGCAGCCAATGCAATGGTTGGCCTGTCGCAACTTCGGTACACTGCGGTCGTATCCGACCAAGAAGGCCTGACGGGCTTTCCGATAGTTCTCGTCCTGTTGAGTCTCCGGGACATTTCCTTCGTTGACACATTTATTATAATGTAATAGGATGGCCGGTATGTCAATCGCGTATGGACAAGGCATACAGTATTTGCAGTCGTTGCAGGGGACGGTCGGATATTGCCGGATGAGGCTGGCGGTGTCATAGAGGAATTGTGCCTCCTCGTCTGTCAGCGGTTCAAGCGGTGAATAGGTACGGATGTTGTCCTGCAGGTGCTCCATATAGGTCATGCCACTTAATACCGTCAGTACATGTTCCGGAGAGCCGGCAAAGCGGAAGGCCCACGAAGCGACACTCTGTTCCGGTCGCTGCTGCTTCAACCGGGCAACGATGTGGTCAGGAACATTGGAGAGGCGTCCGCCCAAAAGCGGTTCCATGATGACCGCGGGGATGTTGCGTTTTGCCAGTTCGCCATACAGATACTCTGCATTTACATTGCGTCCGGAAGCGTGCTGCCAGTCTAAATAGTTCAATTGGATTTGCACAAAGTCCCACTGTATGCCCATGTTCAAGACGGTGTCGAACACCTTGACGTCTCCATGAAAAGACCAACCTAAGTTGCGGATACGTCCGGCCTCACGTTCCTTCAAGAGGAAGTCCAGCACGCCACTGTCGATGAAACGTTCGTTGAAGGTCTCCATCCCCTTTGCCCCTCCGATGGAGTGCAGCAGGTAGTAGTCAATGTAATCGACCTGTAGCTTTTTGAAGGATTCGCGGTACATCTTGATAGAGGCGTCATATATCTCTTTGGGAGAAAGCCCCCGGCCGGCGATACGATGGTTGGACATCTTGGTCGCAATGAAATAGGAGTCACGCGGATGTCGTTTCAAAGCGATACCGGTAGATTCCTCAGACCATCCTTGTATGTAGACCGGAGCTGTATCGAAGTAGTTGACTCCGTGTGCGATGGCATAGTCTACCAGTTCGTTTACGGCCTCTTGGTCGATGAGATTCCCTTTCCCGTCGGGGGTAGGGACTGTCGGCCAACGCATACAGCCGTAACCTAAGATAGAGACTTTGTCTTTCGTTGTCGGTGTCGTACGATAGGTCATCTTATCGGTCGGAACCGGTCCCAGCTGGGTTGACTGAGGTGTGTTCTCTTTTTGCGGACTACACCCCACGAAGGAGGTGGTAGTCGCTGCTGCTGTGATTCCTACAATCTTGAAGAAATCCCGGCGGTCTATGTGATTTGTATGTTCTTCCATGCCTGTTCTGTATTAAAGAGTTCCTTGCTTTAACTGTTCGACAAATTTGTCGATTCGTTGCAGCTCTCTGGGGATATTGATACGTTGCGGACAGTGCGGTGAACACTGGTTGCAACCGATACAATGGTTGGCCTGTCGTAGCTTCGGTACGCTTCGGTCATACCCTACCAAGAAGGCTTGGCGGGCTTTCTTGTAGTTTTCGTCCTGACTGCTTTCCGGTATGTTCCCGGCATTGACACATTTATTGTAGTGTAACAAGATGGCCGGTATGTCGATGGCATACGGACAGGGCATACAATATTTGCAGTCGTTACATGGGATTGTCGGATACTCCTTGATCAGACTTGCCGTATCATATAGGAACTGTTTCTCCTCCTCGGTCAGAGGCTCAAGAGGAGAATAGGTACGGATGTTGTCTTGCAGGTGTTCCATGTAGGTCATACCGCTGAGAACGGTTAACACATGTTCGGGAGAACCGGCAAATCGGAAGGCCCACGAAGCGACACTGCTTTCCGGTCGTTGCTGTTTCAGACGGGCAACGACATGGTCAGGTACGTTAGAGAGGCGTCCGCCCAAAAGCGGTTCCATGATGACGGCGGGAACGTTTCGTTTGGCCAATTCACCATAGAGATACTCAGCGTTGACATTTCTGCCGGACGCATGCTGCCAGTCAATGTAGTTCAATTGGATTTGTACAAAGTCCCATTGAACTTCCATATTCAGTACCTCGTCGAATACCTTTACATCGCCATGAAAAGACCAGCCCAAGTTCCGAATACGTCCGGCTTCACGTTCCTTTAAAAGGAAGTCAAGTATGCCGTTGTCGACAAAACGTTCGTTGAAGGCCTTCATGCCGTTCCCCATACCTACTCCATGAAGAAGCAGGTAGTCGATATAGTCCACTTGCAGCTTCTTAAAGGAGTTCTTGTACATCTTGATAGACTCTTCGCGCGACCAGGTGGCAGGGGAGAAGTTGGACAGTTTCGTGGCGATGTAGAACTTCTCTCTGGGGTGACGCTTCAAGGCGATACCGGTTGATTCTTCGGACCAACCCTGAACGTAGACAGGAGAGGTATCGAAGTAGTTCACTCCGTGTGCAATGGCGTAATCGACTAACTTGTTTACCGCGTCTTGGTCAATCATCTCTCCTTTTCCATCCGGAGCCGGAACAGTCGGCCAGCGCATACAGCCATAGCCTAAAAGAGAGACTTTGTCCTTCGTTGTCGGATTGATACGATAGGTCATTTTGTCGGTAGGGATGGGACCTAAAGCAGTTGCTTCGGGGATGGCCTTTTCAGCTTTGGGGGCACAACCATAAAGCGAAGCTGTAGAGGTCGCTGCGGTAATCCCTACTATTTTCAGGAAATCTCGACGGTCGAGATGATTTGTTTTATTTTCCATGATTGAAAGAATTTAGGTAGGGTTATACAATACGATGTCTTTCATGTCCTTCTACATAGATGGCAGAGAAAGGACGAGCCGGACATAAGTTTTCGCAAGCACCGCAACCGATACAACGTTCGGTATTGATTACCGGAATCTTGATTGACTTAGGATCGTTGGCAACGGAAGGAACCATCTGGATGGCCTTTGTCGGACAGTGACGTTCGCAGTTACCACACTTCTGTCCGTCAGTCAAAGGAACACAGTAGTCTTTGATCCATACGGCATGACCGATTTGAGTAGCAGACTTGTCGGCTGTTGTAATCGGAAGGATTGCTCCAGCCGGACATACCTCAGAACATTTGGTACATTCGGGGCGACAATAGCCTAACTCGTAGGACATTTCCGGCTGCATGAGAGTCATCAAATCTCCGGATGGACGGAGTACTTGGTTGGGACAGACTGATACACAGAGCTGACAGGCGGTACAATGAGAGGTCATGTTCTTAATGCTTTGTGCTCCCGGAGGAACAAGCGGAGTCTGTCGGTTCGACGGTTTACGCTCTTTGATTGGTTCCAAGCCCCCGTCTTTTTTCATAACTACCTCTTCCGTCTTTCTGTTTTGCGCCTTCATTGCACTGGCCATAGTTATCAATAAGGTGGCAGATAGAGCGCGGCGGCGTGAAAGATTGGTCTCTCCGTTGTGAGGTGATGTTGTTTTTGTTTTGTTCCAAATAGGCATGTAGTTGATGGCTCCCTGCTTACATTTATTTAAACAATCCATGCAGGCAACACAGCGGCTGTAGTCTACAGCATGTTCTTTGGAGTTGATACAAGCTGCTTTGCAATTGCGGGCGCACAGACCACAACCGTTACATTTGTCTGTATCTATTTGAACGCGATAGAGTGAGAAACGGGAAAGGAATCCCAATATGGTTCCTACCGGACAGATGGTATTGCAGTAGGTACGTCCGTTCTTCCACGCTAAGACGAAAAGCAGGACAAAGGTGGCTACAGCCAGAATCAAGGTAGGTACACTCTTCAACCAGACTTCGGTCTCATAAAAAGCATAACTGTCTGCTCGTTCGGCAAAGTAAGCCAATAGGTTATTTCCTCCGATCCAAATCGGTTGGAGCAGGTTATTGGCGATACGTCCGTATGCACTGTAAGGAGCTAATAGAGCAACTAATGAACCGATACCGGCTATGATTGCCAGTATAAAAAGGGCTAATACCCCGTAACGTAACCAAGAGATTGCGGGAGAATAGGAGTAGGGTAATTTGCTTTTCTTTGCCTTTTTCCCGACCCAAGCCATTAGATCTTGAAGTACACCTAACGGACAAATGACGGAGCAGTACGTTCGTCCGAATAGGAGTGTTAATAAGATAAGGAAAATGATTACACCGATATTCAATGCCAATACAGCCGGAAGGAATTGTATTTTCGCTAACCAGCCTAACCATGCGTGAATGCTTCCTGTGAAATCCAGGAAGAGTAACGTAATCAATGTAAAACAGATCGTAGCACTAATTAGTCTAATCTTTCGTAACATAATTATTTATTTTATGGTTTCTAATTCAATATTACATACATGATAACCTTGGACAATCTTTTTCTTGCTAACTATGAATTTCTTCGCTTACTAATAGTGAGATAAAAGTAGGAATTTATTACATAAGTTGTATATCTTTTAATCTGTAAAACGAAAAAAGAGAGGAACAACGCGAAAAAGGAGGTTCGCAGGTTACTCCTCCTTTATCATCCAAGATTTAAACTCGGCTGCTTTGTTCTTACTGATATAGATTCGTTCGGGAGTATCGGTTGTTAATGATACTGCCAGTCGGTTGTCATACCAAATGGTAATATCTGACACACTGTCCCGTTTGATAATGAATTGTTTGTTTGCCCTATAAAACTCATCGGGATTTAAAAGCAACATGATTTGCTCTAATGTCTTGGAGTAGGGATAAATCCTTCCGTCTTTTAAATAGATGAAGGTGTTCTTCTCTGTCGTATAAAAGAAAGAGACCTCGGTAAGTGACATTGGGATGAGCTTGTCTTTGTAGGGGATTAGTAGCCGGTCTTTATACTTACGTGGGGCCGCAAGTTGAGCCAGACGAGAGATATATTGAAGCATATCCGTTTGATTCAATTTCTTGAACTTCTCTAAAGCTCGCTGGACATCTACTGTCTTTATGGGCTTCAATAAGTAGTCTATGCTGTTTACCTTGAAGGCCTCTATGGCGTATTGGTCATAGGCGGTGGTAAATATAATCGGAGTTTCTACCTCTATCTGTTTGAATATTGCAAAGGCAGAGTCATCCGAAAGGTGAATATCCATAAAGATTAAATCTGGAAGCGGATTACTACTCAGCCAACAGATGGTGGCTGCTACGCTTTCTGTATTCTCTACTATCTCAATATCCGGAGCAAGTTCTAAAAGAATCTCCTTCAGGTTTTCATAAGCAGAGGTTTCATCCTCAACAATCAATACTCTCATATCTTTAGGTATTATTTTAAAGGTAAATAGACTCTAAATGTTTTATCGGTTGGTTCAATCCTGATTTTCCTATTTGTCAGAAGTTGAAAGCGGTTCTCGACATTCTTTAATCCGGTTCCGTTTGTCCTGGGAGGAGTGGATTTAGGAAATATCGGATTGGAAATGACCAACTCATCTTGGGAATTCAAGTAGATAGCGATTTCCATTTTATGGTCAATGTCGATACGATTGTGTATAACAACGTTCTCGACTAATGGCAATAAGGAAAGAACAGGCAACGTGAGGGTGTTTTGTTTACTCTCATCTACTTGGATGGAAAATGAAAGTTTGTTGGCAAAACGTACCTCCATTACGTAACGGAAGGCTTCGATAAAGTTGAGTTCTTCCTGCAACGTAACCATACCTTTATGTTCACTTTGAAGAATATATCGGAAAATGTCTGATAACTCTTCTACATATTGTAGAGTCTTGGAGTCATCTTTTTTTCGGATGAGGGAGGTAATCCCACTCAGTGAGTTAAAAAAGAAATGGGGATTAATCTGATTGGTCAGAGCGTCACAACGGCTTTGTAGGTTCTCCATTTTCAATTGTTGTATTTCTGCCTCCTTCTCCTGTTGTTTAAGATACATCATTGCAATGTGTCCGATTAAAGAACAGAGGGAACAAATCACAAGAAATTGGAATACAACAATACTGCCGAAGAAGTCACAGATCCCGTAATGTTTGAATAGTCGGAATAGGGCTAATGAAACAACATAAGCCCCTATGGATATGAGTGCATTATGAAGAAAACGCTTTTTAAGTGGAAATGTCAGCGCTTTATTCAGGTTGTAATGCGTAAGCAGGATGAGAACTACCCAGAAAAAGAGGAATTTGGTAGTAAGAAACCCTCCGTATGATAGTTTATGAAGTAGATCTGCCTGTCGAGCTAACTCCCAGGGAAGGTAGATGATATTCGGATAGATGATAAAGATGGCACTGATAAAACTAATCAGAAACCGCTTGCGTGTAATGTTGGTGACAAATGAATCCATAAATCAGCTTTTTAGCAAAAGTAACGAAAAACAGTGGCTTGGCAATCGCTTTTCTCGGTAAAGCGAATAAATGAGGAATGAACACGAAAAAGAGTTTCTTGCACGTCTGATTTTTATCTGTATCTTTGTAAACGAATAAAGCGATAAAGAATGGATAATTATATTGTTTCAGCAAGGAAATACCGTCCTTCTACTTTCCGTAGTGTTGTAGGACAGAAGTCTTTGACTACAACACTGAAGAACGCAATACAGAATAACAAGTTAGCTCATGCCTATCTTTTTTGTGGACCACGCGGAGTGGGAAAGACCTCTTGTGCGCGTATCTTTGCTAAAACAATTAACTGTTTGAATCCAACGGCAGAGGGAGAATCCTGTAATGAATGTGAATCTTGTAAGGCTTTCAATGAACAACGTTCCTATAATATTCATGAATTGGACGCTGCTTCTAATAACTCTGTGGATGATATTCGTTCTTTAATAGATCAAGTTCGTATTCCACCTCCAATAGGAAAGTATAAGGTCTTTATCATTGATGAGGTACACATGTTGAGTTCTGCCGCCTTTAATGCTTTTCTAAAAACATTGGAAGAACCTCCTCATCATGCTTTGTTTATTTTGGCAACAACAGAGAAACATAAGGTATTGCCGACTATTTTGTCTCGTTGTCAGATTTATGATTTCTCTCGTATCTCAATCGCTGATATGGTTGAACATTTAGAGTATGTTGCTTCCTGTGAAGGGGTGACAGCTGAACCTGAGGCTCTAAATGTGATTGCTCAGAAAGCAGATGGAGGTATGCGTGACGCTTTGTCTATATTTGACCAAGTAGTTAGTTTTTCGAATGGAAAGATTACCTATCAGGCAGTTATTGATAATCTGAATGTATTGGATTATGAGTATTATTTCCGATTGACGGAAGCTATGCTTGCCGGGAATGTTCGTGCTGCCATTTTAATCTTGAATGATATTTTGTGTAAAGGTTTCGATGGTCAGAATATTATTACGGGATTAGCTTCTCATTTTCGTGATTTATTGGTCTGTAAAGATGAATCAACATTGGTACTTTTTGAAGTAGGGGCTTCTATTCGTGAACGTTATAAGGAGATGGCTAAACGATGTTCGGATCAGTTCCTTTTTAAAGCAATTGAGTTGGCGAATACTTGTGATTTGAATTATCGAACCAGCCGGAACAAACGATTGTTGTTGGAATTGACTTTGATCCAACTTTGTCAGTTGAGTTTTCAAGGACAGGCAGTAGAGGATAAAAAAAAAGTACTAATTGAACCGGTAAAGACGGTTCAAGTTCAATCGGCCCCTTCTTTACAACAGCCGGTACAATCACCTCAGGAAATGCCCGGTGCAACTACTCGGCAGCAAACAATACCTACGCATGTACCTGTTACTTCTATTCCACAGACTCCTACAGAGCAGCCTTCAAGAAGGGCAGTTCGTCCTCCACAGTTCGGAACATCTATAAAAGAGATGGGAGTAGAGCGCCCGAAAGCACAGGCAGTACAGCAGAATGCCGGTGCAGTACAGGACCTACAGACTCCATTTACGCAGGAATCTTTGGTACATTGTTGGGATGTTTTTGCCTCCTCTATAGATAAAAAGGTCTATTTGAAGAACACAATGATTAATTGTAAACCGGTTTTACAGGAGAACAATTTCTTTGAGGTGTGTGTACATAATCCCGGACAACAGGATGAGTTGACCAATAACTGCATTGATATATTGAGCTTTTTACGTACTCAATTGAGAAACTCCCGTATTCAAATGCGTGTACGGATTGATGAAACCAATCAGAAACATTTGGCTTATACTTCAGTAGAAAAATATGAACATCTTCTGAAAATCAATCCGATTTTGGCAAGATTGAAAGATGAATTTAATCTGACGTTGGATTGATTAAGAGAAAAGTAATAGAAACGGGGCAATTGAGGAACTTCCTCAATTGCCCCGTTTCTATTACTTTTTAGATATTACATTTCTCGAATCCAGATATTTCTGAAGCTGATTGGTTCACTCGGATCTCCATGTGATTGTAAACGAATCTTACCTGCACCGTGAGGTTTTACTTTCGGAAAACCAATATATTCAGTGGTACCTAAGATTGTTGTATTGTTTTGTAGAACAACTCCATTCTGAATAACGGTTACACGTGGAGGAACACGGTATGTACCATCTTCTTTAAAAATAGGAGCAGAATAGATGATGTCATACACATTCCATTCTCCCGGTTTACGCATAGCATTTACTAATGGCGGCGTTTGTTTGTACACACTTCCTGTTTGTCCATTTACGTATGTCTCATTGTTATAGCAGTCTAAGATTTGAATCTCATATTTGTCTTGTAGAAACACTCCACTGTTTCCACGACCTTGGCTTTTCCCTGTAATATTTTCTGGTACACACCATTCAATATGTAACTGGAAATTCTCAAATGCTTGTTTAGTTAATATATCTCCTTTTTTCTTGTTTACCGTAAATACACCGTCGTGAACATCCCATTCTGCCGGTCCTCCTCCTTTGGCACTTTCCCAAGCAGAAAGATCTTTTCCATCAAATAGGATAATCGCGTCTGAAGGAGCACTGTTTGTTTTAATGTCACCCGGAGTAACTACTTTGGGTTGAGGTGTCCAATATTCGGACATACCCGGTCTCATTTTTTCCTGTTCAGGATACTGTTTTTCTTGTGCATTTGCATTCATGCTGGCTGTACAAGCTAATATAGCCAAAGCCATTTTCATTGTCATGTTTCTGTTCATGGTCTCTATGTTTTTTCGGTTTGAAAATAATTCTTTGCAAAGATATAAAAAGGGATACATAGATAGATTCTATACATCCCTTTTTTCTGGCTATGAATTTAATATTTCTGGCTTATGATTAAACAGACGTTGTTCTGCTAACCGTTCATATTTAGTCCCCGGACGTCCATAATTACAATAGGGATAAATACTAATACCACCGCGAGGAGTAAAAATACCTGTCACCTCAATGTACTTTGGATCCATCAGTTGAATTAAATCTTTCATTATGATATTTACACAGTCTTCATGAAAAGCTCCATGACTACGGAAACTAAACAGATAAAGTTTTAAACTTTTACTTTCTACCATTTTGATATCCGGAATATAATCTATGTAGATTGTTGCGAAATCCGGTTGTCCGGTAATTGGACAAAGGCTGGTAAATTCCGGGCAGTTAAATCGAACCCAATAATCGTTTTCAGGATGTTTGTTTGTAAATGCTTCTAATACTTCAGGTGCATAATCCTGACGATAAACAGTTGCTCCTCCTAACAGGTGCAATTCGTTTTCTTCTTTTCTTGTATCCATATTTATTTCTTGTTTTTAATACGTGGTTGAACAAGCACACGGAAGTTTGAAAACTTCGCTGCAAATATAGACATTAAATTAAGAGAAGAAACAGACCTTTTCATAAAAAGTTTATAGGAGGAAGTAGATGTCTCTTTACAGTTATTAGATGGAATTTGCACAAAAAAAACACTTTTGTGCGGCACATTTCTGTAATAAGTGTGCAATATTAGAAAAAAACTACTTATATTTGCACCCGTTTTTGTGTTGTAAAACATAACTGGAATTATAACAAGTTTTATTTATATGGCGAAAAAAGTATTATTAGGTGCAGCATTGTTGATGGCTTCTAACCTTGCATTTGCAGGAGGTCTTCTCACCAACACAAACCAAAATGCTGCATTCCTTCGTAATCCGTCTCGTGATGCAGTGATTGCAATTGACGGTGTATGTAGCAACCCGGCAGGTATTGCGTATCTGCCAGAAGGTTTTCATCTTTCATTAAGCTGGCAAGGTGCTTGGCAAAAACGCCAGATCACCTCTTCATCTCCGCTTTATCAGTTGGGTACAATGAATAATGGTGCTTCTGAAAAGTTCTTTGAAGGCGTATCTAAAGCTCCGGTTATACCCTCTTTCCAAGCTGCTTATGTGTTTAATGATAAATGGTCTGTTTCAGCTCAGTTCGCAGTTGGCGGCGGTGGTGGAGAATGTAAATTCGACAATGGTCTGCCGATGTTTGAACAAATGGTTGCAGGACAGATGGCAAATGCTATAGCTCCGGGAAAACCTTATTCAATGACTCAGAACTTAGTTGGTGAACAATATTTCTATGGTCTTCAAGTAGGTGCTACTTATAAGATAATGGAACACCTTTCTGTCTTTGCCGGTGTACGTGGTGTTTTGGCTAATTGTGGTTACACAGGAGCTATTACAGGCATAACAGTAGATGGAAATAATGCAGCTTATTATTCAAATCTGTCACAAATGGCTGCCGCAGGTGCTCAACAAGCTGCCGCAGGTGCGGAAGCAGCTATGGCTGCAGGTAATGCAACTTTGGCACAACAGTTGGCTGCACAAGCTGAAGGTTTGAAAAATTCTGCCGTTCAAGCAGGGACAGTTGCAGCTATGATGTCAGACTATCAATTGGATTGTTCACAGGAAGGTTTAGGGATTACTCCGATTTTAGGGGTAGACTTTAACTATGGTAAATGGAACGTTGCTGCGAAATATGAATTCCGTACAAAGATTAACTTAGAAAACGAATCCAATAATAGTGCAAACGTAGACGCTTTAATGCCGGAGTATGCAGACGGTGCAAAAGTTCGTTCAGACGTTCCTGCCTTGTTGACTTTAGGTGTTCAGTATTCAGTTTTACCAACTTTGCGTGTAAACGGTGGTTATCACCAGTATTTTGATAAAGACGCGAAAGGAAATCCTACCGCAGTTAGTAAAAATACGTATGAATTTAGTGTAGGTGCTGAATGGGATATTACGGATCGTTTCTTAGCAAGTTTCGGTGTACAACGTACAAAATATGGTTTCGATGACGAAGATATGAAAAACACTACATTTAACATCAGCTCTGTTGCTCTTGGTATTGGTGGTGCAATTCGTCTATCAGAAGTATTGAAATTAAACATTGCTTACTTCCATTCATTCTATGAAGATCATGAAGTTCCTAATGCTGTCGCAGGAACAGATTTGTATACTCGTAAGAATGATGTAGTAGGTGTGAGTCTTGATTTCAAATTCTAAGCTTACTTATTTATAATTCTCCGTAGAAGCGTCTGACCGATTTTTAGAGGTTGGGCGCTTTTATTTTTGTATAAATGGGAAAAGAGGTGCACAAAGATTACTAAAAGTTACTACATTTGGGGGCAATAACATGTCGAACAATTGATCATTCAAACGTATTGTATATGAAAAAATATGTAGTTACCCTATTATTAGGTTTATTGTGCTGTCCATTCTGTTGGGCACAAAATGCGAAATCAGTTTCCATCTTAGGAGATTCTTATTCAACCTATGAAGGATATATGAAGCCGGATACCAATGCCGTATGGTATTGGAAGAATTTTGATCCTTCAAAAACCGATGTTGCTTCTGTACGTGAAACCTGGTGGCATCAGTTTATTAAAGAAAACGGTTATAAGTTGTGTAGAAACAATTCCTATTCAGGAACAACTATTTGTAATACAGGATATAAAGATAAGTCAGGAAAGTTTGCAGACTATAGCCAACGTTCTTTTATTGCTCGTATGGATGATTTAGGAGATCCGGATATCATCTTTATTTTTGGAGGTACAAATGATTCTTGGGCAGGAGTTCCTATAGGAGAATATAAATATGCAGATTGGACAACTCAGGATTTGTATTCTTTCCGTCCTGCTTTATCTTACCTGTTAACAGAGATGAAAGATCGCTATCCGAATGTAGAAATCTATTTCCTATTAAATACCCGATTAAAAGAGGAAATCAATGAATCAGTCAAGACGATTTGTGAAAAATGCGGCATTGATTACATTGTTTTACAAGAGATAGGAAAGATGGCCGGTCATCCCTCTCGTGAAGGTATGAAGCAAATCAGTGAACAGATCAAAAAGTATATGGAAAACAAGAAAAAGTAATAAACAAAAAATAAAGTAAGAGCAGCTATTTAATAGCTGCTCTTACTTTATTTTTATCAACTTATTCTCTTTTAAATCAAACACATAATACATATAACTATCTAAACCATTACACAGGGAAATCAGGATTCGGTCCCAAAATCGTATCATGGGTTGTTACCTGTTCTTCCTCTTTAATCTTTTCTATAGATTCCTTTTTAGAAAAAAACTCTATATCAGAACGAGAAAAAGATCGTGAACCTCTATAAGTACTTGATGTAGCCAATTCCATTATCCCTAAAGTCATTAATACCAGTATAATACAAATACATGTCCCGGATATATAACAAAATGTTTTCCGAGAAAAGATAATATCTAAAAGTTTAAATAGCTGTGTTTACGTTATGTATCCATATTAAAAGTTTATAATTAGAAATATTCAGTTTTTTATTGGCATAAGTTGTGTGTGTCATTTGATAAAATTAAGATTGTTGTATTTCTATCCCTTTTTTAAAACTTTCAACTAATTGTTTCCCAAAGTCTTTTGACCAAAAATTGTTTTCTGCAATTTTTTGAGCTAATAGGTCATATTCTGTTGTTTGTTCACTTTTTGGTTTTTTAGAAATTTCATAAACATGAAGAGATATAGATTCTTCTGTGATAACTTGACGATAAATCTTCTTTAATTTTTTTTCTTCTATATATAGATTAGCAATTATATTACTTAATAACTGCCCTTTTTTATAAATATCTTTTCCATATTGACGAACTATGTTTTGTAATAATTCATCCATAGAATTATATGTTTTACTTTTCTCAAAGTTTTGTTTGATAATTAATTTATCACTAGAACGAATTTTTAATTTTATAGGATCACCTTGGGAATCTAATGTTATTTCGCTTTTTTCTATTATTAAAAAATCTAGATAATTCATTTTTAATGATGAAATACGTTTTTCTAATTTGAACATTTTAGAAAAGTTGTAACTCTTTTCTAATTTTCCTTTATTTAATAAATATGGGATATGTATATAGGAATCTTTAAATTCTCTTTTTGTGTTTTCATAACTGTAGCTAGTAGGATTTGTCCATTGAAAACAAGAAGCTAAAAATTGACAATAATTATTTTCGTCATTAACAAAAACTATGGGTAGTGCTAAATTATTAAATATATTTTTAGCATGTGGAAAACTATTATCTATATGTGTTGAAGTATAAAGTATTCCTAATTTAAAATCAAAAAAAGTATATTCTTCTTTTCTATAGTTATTTCTGTTATTTGTAATAATATATTCTGTTATTAGTTGTGGTACAATGTATTCTGGTTTGAAAGGATCTTCTCTATTTAATACACAAATTGAAGAACTTATAATCATTGGTATTTTTTTTAATATCGAACTTAAGTTTTTATTAAAATCAATCTCTGTTGGAATTCGCAAATCTAAAACTGAAAAATCTTCTTTTGTAACAAACCTTGAAACCATCATATCGTCAAACTTTGGCCGTCCTAATTCTTCCCAACAATCATTTATACTTGAACCTAAATACAAACAAGGATAACCAGGAGCACTATATCTTTGTGTTTTTACTATACCTTTCTTGTTTAGTGGTATATGAAACATATCTTTATAAGATGGTTTTTTATTCGTATCAAATATTCTGGCCCTATAAAATACTTGTTCTTTGTTTATTTTTGAATAGTTAAGAAAAGGATCTTTATCTAATATATCTTTTATTAGATTGTATGCCTCACTATACATCCCTTCGAAATAAGATTCAATACATTTATTGATTTTGTTATTACATTCTTGAACATAATTAATAATCTCATCTTTATCAGGTCCCAGATTTTTCTTGTTGGATTCTAATAGAGAAATATATCTTTCTAAAGTTTTAGAAAGTACATCACTTAAATTACCACTTTCATATTTTAAAGGAACTAATTCCATTAATTTGCTATAAAACTGTTTCATAATAATTATTTCTTTTTAAACCATTCCAAAACCATTTTTCCGATCTTTCTCTCTACTCCTTGTTTAGAAAGAGGAATACCTGTTTCTTTGGCTATTTGTTGTTTTACTTTTGTTATTCCTAACGCTCTTTTCCAAGAGAATGTAACTCCGGGTATTTTTAGTTTCATCATATTTTCTTTAATAGAGATGTATAGAATTTATAAATTATTCATTATAGGATTTTCCTATAATTTCAGAACTCCTGTCTAAAAATAAATCAATTAGATTTTGAATTTTTGAAAGATCAATTATTTTAGGGCTATTCTGAGGAATACCATTTAAGAATTGATAATATCCTCCTGATTTATGTTTTGAAGGAGGTAAAATGACATGAGTTTTCCATAATAATTCTATTTTTTCAAAATTATTAGTGAATATTTTATTTGAAGAATAAGTTGAAACTACTTCGTCTGTATCTAAGTTTGGAAATTTTGTGACCCTTATTATAATATGAAATCCTTTTTGACTTCCCGAAATGGAAACCCATTCATAATCTTCTGAAAGTCCCAAACATTGTAGTATGTTTTTTAATATGTTTATATTGACACAATTATCTATATCTATAGCTATTAAATTTTTATAACCTGTAATACAACCTACTCCTATTGAACGTTCCCACTTTAAAGAATTAAGTTCTTTTTTACTTTGTCTTTTTTTTGATAAATGTTTCCAAGGAGAACTCGGAGCTTTTGATATATTCTTTGCAAATTGGTCATAACTTACTATAGAATCACTTATTGATGTTATATTTAAACCTAAATTATAATAATGTTGTGCATTTGTTTTTAAACTTAATTTGTGGAAACAGCGTTCTATCTTTTCTTTAGCTTCAATATTTCCTTGTTCTGCCGCAAGTTTGTACCATTTTACTGCTTCATTATAATCTTGTTTAACTCCTCGTCCATACTCATAACATATCCCTAAATTATTTTGAGCTCTTGCGTATCCTTGCTCTGCTGCAAGTTTATACCATTTTACTGCTTCATTATAATCTTGTTTAATCCCTTCTCCGTTCTCATAACATACCCCTAAATTATTTTGAGCTGTTTCATTTCCTTGTTCCGCCGCAAGTTTATACCATTTTACTGCTTCATTATAATCTTGTTTAACACCTTGTCCATTCTTGTAACAATATCCTAAATTACATTGAGCTGTTTCATCTCCTTGTTCCGCTGCAAGTTTATACCATTTTACTGCTTCATTATAATCTTGTTTAACTCCTTCTCCATAATAATAACATTCCCCTAAATTATATTGAGCTGTTTCATTTCCTTGCTCCGCTGCAAGTTTATACCATTTTACTGCTTCATAGTAATCTTGTTTAATACCTTTACCATAATAATAACAGTATCCTAGATAATATTCTCCTTCTTTATTACCTTGATTAGCTAATTTAAAAAGAGTGTTAATGTCTGTGTTTTTATTAATAGAATCTATGTTTTTAGTATCCCCATTCTTTTCTAATAATAAAAGTCCTTCAATGAAGCTTTGGGTTATTTGTTGTCCAAATTCTTCTGACCAAAAGTTATTTTCTGCGATTTGTTTGCTTAATTGATTACAAAATGCAGCTCGTTCAGAAAAGGGTTTTAGCGAAATTTCATGGATTCTCAAAGAGATAGAATCTTCCATGATTACTCGGCGATACACTCGTTTTAATTTTTCTTCACCGGTATAAAGATCGGCGATAAAGTTATATAACCGTTGTTTATCTGTATAAAGTTCTTTCCCATATTCAAGAACTAAATCTCTTAACAGTTGATCAATAGATGAGTTTTTGTTAATCATACCTTATTATATATAATACCTGCTACTGAAATATCATCACCACTTCCTTTTTCAGAGAGAATCGGTAAAAAGTTTTCTATCTCTTGTTTCGCTAGTTTTTCATCTTTTTCCTGAAATGTTTGTAATACTTCCTGATAGAAATCATATAGATCTTTATCATTGGCAAAGCTATCATCGACACCATCAGTACCCATAAAAATGGCGCGAGGAAAATGATTCTCATGTAGGCAATAACGGAATTTGTCGATTGCATTCCCATCGCAAAGCGAGGTAGTTACATTCAAAAAACAAGCGTCATCCCAAGGAATGGGTTGGTTAAATGTCCCATCTTCGTAAGCTGCAACGCATTTCCCATCTCCAATTTGCAATCCGAACCAAAAGTAACCGGGGTAAACAACTGACGCGATTAAGGTCGTTCCGTATGCTTTTATATAGGATTCTTCCGGATTTGTCTCATATTTCTTTCGAAACTTTTCGTCCATCAAAAGAAGTTCTTCTGAGGTAAAAGGTCTGTTTCGATAATCTTCGGCGATTTGCTTTTGCCAACCCACAATAATACTCTGGGCCAACTGACGCATAAATTGGTCCTTATTGATGAACATTTTTTCGCGTAAGGATTTTGAAGCATTCGGTTTTAAAAAGTTTCCCATGAACTCTTTTATTACCTTTATTGTAACTTCTGTTGCTATTTGGGAACCTTGATTGCTCCGAAAATAGTTATTTCCTCCATGTCCATCACAAACAATTGCTATCGCATATTTCTCTTTATAAGAAGAACCGGAGGCGTCTTGGCAAACTTGGTTTACCTTTTTATGAGACGCCCCAAGGTGAGAACTATGGAAAGCATATAGCTCTTTACGGTGTTTTTTAAAAGAAATCATCATCAACATCATCCATATTTTGTGTATTTACATAACTCGTTATTCCATTGATCACAGTATCTGTTTTGGTTCCATCTGTCACACCGCTGCTTTTACTATTGACTTGTGAAGAGGTCACACTGACAAATTTGATGATTGCCTTCAAAGCTGATTTATTATGTACTTCAATAACAGCTTCGCTGTTTCCGGTAAACTCACTTAATACATTTTTATCCGCGTCGTTTCCTATGGCAATTGCAATTTTGATTGCATATTTAAACCAGTTGTTTTTTTTGATGTTTTCTAATCCATCTTTGTAATTATCTGTAGGCCCCCCGTCGGATAGTAAAATAATTACCGGAGCATACGAACCGGCTGCTTCTTGAAGAAATTGCTCTTTTGACAACTTGCTGTTCAGTTCATTTAAAGCTTCTCCTAAATTAGTTAGTCCTCCAACTTTTAAATCATTCCAAACAAAATCTTCGGATTCTATAGGTTGTGGATATAACCAATGAACATTTGTGTCAAATTGTAAAGTGGCAATTTTAATTGCTGCGTCAGGATTATTAGCAGAAAGATCTTTCAAATCAGGAACTGTTTCCCGAATGGCGTCATTCAAAGAACCAATTTTAGTTCCTGACATACTGCCGGAAGTATCTACTAAGAAAAATAAAACCATCGTTTTACGGGCAATTTTTACTCTCTCTGTATTCATTGTATTATGTAATTTATAGTGTTAAACAATTTTTGCTGAACTACCATTTCCGAAAGCAATCTCGTTGCCAATCAACAGAGGTACCACTTCTCCCGGTGCGATTGGACGATTGTTTTTATTTTTGGTCGTTAACATCCACACGTTTTGTGTTAAGTTTTTTAGTCCGAATAGTCCGGGCGCTTTTTTACTTTCGACAATTTCCCCTGTACAGACATAGAGCTTTTGTTTGCTACTGTCTGTAATATATTGATAAATCTTTTTGTCCCGATTTACCGCAACTTTGTATTTACCGGCTTGAATAATAGGTACACGCAGATCAACGTGAAAAGAACAATCACTGCAACGGAAATCATTTTTCTCTGTATCTAAGAAAATCTCATTGCCACAAGATGGACATTTTACCAATTCGTGACGCATACGAAGTAGGATATTTTCTATCCATTCTTTTTCAGAAATTCTTCTTCCCGGTTCTTGCAATACCTTTTGACTAAATTGATTAATAAATATGTCGCGTACATATTGAGGAAATTCCGGCCAAAGATGAATCACATTTGTATGGATTCCGCGGACGGGACGATTGCTATTATCTGTGGGATCATAGATAAATAGGGGAGAGAATCCATAGAATTTTTTCTCATGTTTTTCAGTCATGCAAGGACAATTGCTGATTAATTCTCCTTCTAATGGATGATTATTAAAGAATAATAAAAAGAGGATAATCGCTAAAGAAAACCGGTCGGATTGTGGGTTTGGCATTGTTTCTCCCCTTACAACTTCAGGAGCCATATAGCGACATTTCCCTAAAATCCCCATATTCTCGTCTGCCGAGGAGACATTGTCATTGTCACAAATCAGAATATCACCCGTAGATGGATTAATGAAAAAATTACCATCATTCAAATCTTGATAACTATATCCTTTCCCATGTAGCTTCTGAAAACCGGCACATATTTTTATACCAGCTTCAATCATAGCAGAAACCGTACTGAATTGTACTTTAGCTAATAGGAAATCGCTAAATTCTTTATAGGCTGAATCGCGTAATTCCATTAAATAACCAAAACAGCCGTTTGAGTCTTTTTCCGTCAAAAACAAAGGCCATAAGAAAAAAGGAGCAGGAGAACCTTTTTCGATATTTTGTTTTAAGTTTTTATAGAACTTCTCTTCTCCCGGTTTATGGTACCATTTTAAGGCATATTCTTTGTCGTTATAACTGACTTTGTAGACAGTTCCTTGTCCACCACTACCTAATTCAGAAAGAACTTTAGCTTCTCCTCCTGTCGATATTTTTATTAGATCCCCCTTCTTAAACATAACGTTCTGTATATTATAATAGCTGAAAACTAAGTTGATTAAACAAAGAAAGGCGTGATAACCGCCTTGTCAGATTTCACAGGTATCGCCAAACACCCACCACCGCAAACAAGGAAGCTCACGCCTATATATGCATATATACAAAACATGAGCGTCAACTTATCTCTCTTGCGGTAGTTTCTTAAAATTGGCGATTTCGTGAAAAACTACAAGTATAAGCTTACGCTTTTTCTAATATGTTATTATGTCTTTCTTCTTCTTTATTTTGTCATTCGCAATTTCTTTTTCTTGTTTTCGCAAAAATAGCAATCACTTTTGGGATTATCAATCTTTGGGGAGATTTTATTTTGATAAACCGTCCGCCTCGTTGTTATCCTGTAGCGGAGTTCTTTTTGGGTTGGCGATTTCGTGAATCCGGAATAAGGTGAGGCGGCGGCTGTATCATTGGGTAGTAACAACTTCTTGATAAGTCTAAAATGTTGCCAAATGTATGGATTTTGTTTTAAATCGAGGTCGCTTATTGTCAAGAATCTTTCGTGTGTTTGATTATCGTTATGTTTGAGGGGGGAAATGACTTGGGTTTGAGGGGGTGAAAAGTATCGGTGAAAAAAGTTTAGACATTTTCTCAAAAAAGTCCGGACTTTTTGCGGAAAAAGTTTAGACTTTCTTCTGAAAAAGTCTAGACTTTTTTTGAGGGTGATTTTTTCTCTTGTTTTGAAAATATTTAATTCTCTCGCTTTTTTGTCTTGCTGGATTTGAGGATTATTTATTGTCAAATGAAAATTAAATGAGAGCAAATCAAAAATGGTGATTTTATTAAATATTTCCAAATGTTTGATTGGACCAAGAAATTTATATCCGTTTTAGGCGCTGTGGTTTAGACTTCCTAATTTTATTGTGTAACCGAAAGGGAATGACTCCGAATAGGTTACTATTGTTAATTAAAATTTTTTTTAACATGGCACTTAAGTATAAGTTGGTCCAACGTCCGGACATGACAAAGGACGCAAAGGAAGGAGCTAAGAAATATTATGGTAGTATTTCGGCTACGGGTATGTTAACATTAGAACAACTTTGTTCGAGTATTTCTGCGTATAGCACAGCTTCGCAGGGAGATGTTAAATTAGTGTTGGATGGAATGGTTTATATTGCTTCGGAGGCATTGCTGAGAGGTGAGATCGTTCAGTTAGGCGATTTAGGCCATTTCCAGTTGAAAATGAGTAGTGAATCGGTGGATAATTCGTCTGATTTTAAAGCTTCAATGTTTTATAATCCGCGTATTACCTTCCGTCCGAGCACTCGTTTGAAGAAAGCGATTGCGGATGTGAGCGTAGAAAAGTGGCCGGTAATAACGGTCACAGACAGCTCTTCGTCCGGCAACACCGATGAGGCTCCGGAGGAATTATAACCCTTCTACTCATTTAAAAACAAAAGAACGGTCGGGCTTCCGAAGGGAACCCGACCGTTGGTGTTTTATTTAGGAAAATTTTTAGAACAAACTGTTTTTTTAGATTAGAATTACTACTTTTACAAATTGAAATGAGGTCATGAATAAAGAACGATATTTTGTACATTTTAAGGGCGGCTTATATAAAATGATAGGTATAGCTTATCATAGTGAAACACATGAAGAAATGGTTGTTTATCAGGCTTTGTATGGTGATTCCAAAATATGGGTTCGTCCTAAAACAATGTTTTTTGAGAAAGTTCTGTTTAATGGCACTCAAGTAAATCGTTTTAAAGAAATAACCAAAATTGAAATGTTATGCCTATTAGCACAGAGGAAAGAAACTATTTGAAGAACAAACATAGAGGAGGTTTGAATAATAGTAAAGGGGCTGTTTATGAAAATTTTTATGCGACTTATCAAATCGCTTTGTTGATGAATCAATACTTATCTCAACTGAATGAGATTTATTTGACTTCTCAAATGGAAGAGGTATTTGTAGATGATTTATTAATAAGAAATCTGGATACTCTGTTAATTTATCATCAAATAAAAGATGTAAAAGGATTAACTTGGGCGTATGGAGAATCTCATTCTTTACTATTTGATTTTACGAGACAAAAGGAAATATCTACGGAGGAGAATGAAAGATTTTGTTTAAAGTTGGTATTTTCAGATCTAAAAAGTTCTGTATGTAAAATCCCAACAGAGATAGAGGAATGTACTATTGTTGAGTATTTCCCTGCTTGTACAAGTATAAACGAATTGATTTTATCTCATTCTTCTTTCAAAAATGCAATACAGAATATAGCAATACAGGAAGAAGTTGAAGATGATGAATTGTCAGGAATTGCTTCAGCTATTTTAGGTGCATGGTGTTCTGTTAGACAAAAAAATATATCTTTACAGCAGATTTTGGATATTACTTATTCAAAGGGTAAAGGTTTTATAAATATAAAAACATATCCAACAATCAAAATTTCAGAGGTATGTAAAGATATTCTAACTCGATTTGAACTGTCTTTTTATACAAATGGTTTTACTCTATATTGGTCTTATCATAGACTGAAAGGAGAGACTATTTGGACAAAAGAATTAGAGTTTAAGTTAGAAAATGCTGATATTTCGAATATTTGGGATTTAATGGAGATACTAAGCTAAATAAGTGAGTATGAGAAAGTATATAAACTTAACAACTGAAAATGATTCAACTGTTAAACGTTTAATGGAGGTTTTGTCTTCTTCTACGACTTCAGTTGATGAGTATCGTAATGCTTTTTATCAAATAGGAGTAGCTTTAGGTAATTTACTCAACCAAAAGGTTCGGCATGGATATGGAAAAACCATGTTGGCTTGTGCTGCAGAAGATGTGGATTGGTTAGTGAAAGGTGTTTTAGAGTCTATATCTCAAAAGGAAATAGCCTTGGCTGTATTTTGGCATGGTAGAATTACATTAGATGAGGAAATGAAGTTAGAGTATAGTCCTATTCTTAAATCCTATGTGGAACCAATAGATAATTGTCAAACGCTTATTTTGGTTAAATCGATTATAAGTACATCTTGTGTTGTAAAAACACAATTAACACGGTTGGTAAATAAAATTAATCCATCAACCATTTATATATTATCTCCGGTTTTGTATAAGGACGCGGAAAGTAATTTGCAACGAGAGTTTCCAAAACGAATTTATGATAAATTTAAATTTTTGACATTTGCTATTGATTCAGAAAGGGATGAACAAGGGGCTGTTCTGCCGGGAATTGGTGGTATGGTGTATCCAAAATTAGGATTGGGTGATAGTCAAGAGAAAAATAAGTATATACCTAATTTAGTTAAAGAAAGGATTTGATCCTTTTTCCTTGTTATGAATAGGTTGGTAATAATGTGTAAGTAAAATAAAAAACGGTCGGGATCCCGAAGGAATCTCGACCGTTGTATTTAGGTTGTATTTGTTCAATTATAATTGAATCCAACGAACGTATGCGAAGTCCATACGGTGAGGTAATTCGCTGTTTACTGGGTAAACACGGAATCCCATCTTGTGAAGACCCGGATAACTTGGTGTTCTCTTCAATTCAAAGAATAATTTAGAACCTTCTTCTTTAACCAGCTTGAACTGTTCTACAGATACAAGTTCCAAATTATGTTTTTCAGGATTTTCAGATGTAATCACCAATTCAACGCCTAACATACCTTGCAATTCTTTGCGGTCGATCACAATATTAAAGATGTTTTCTTGACCAACTACTGGACCGTCGATTGACAAGTCTTTGTTGCAAGTGAATGATTCTACCTGGAAGTTATCCCAATGTTCAGCAACTTCTTCTTTCCATGCTGCAATAGATTTAGCTGTAGCATAGTTGTTTTCTGCCAAATGAGCAGAACGAGTTGCCAACTTGTTGTAGAAACGTTCGATGTAATCATCCAACATACGTTTCATAGTATAGTCAGGTGCGATCTGAGACATTGAATTCTTGATGTATTGAATCCACTCAGGTGAGTATCCTTTACTATTCTTTGCGTAGTAAGTTGGAATGATTTCGTTTTCTAATGTATTGTAGATAGTAGCGGCATCTAATTGATCTTGATACTGCTGATTGTCGTAAGTACGCTTTTCAGTTAATGCCCATCCAGCACCAGGTTTATAACCTTCATACCACCATCCGTCCAATACAGAATAGTTTAGTACACCGTTCATTTCAGCTTTTTCACCAGATGTACCGGAAGCTTCCAATGGACGTGTCGGAGTATTCAACCAAACATCAACACCAGCAATCAAATGACGAGCCAAGCGCATGTCGTAGTTTTCCAAGAAAATAATCTTTCCTAAGAATTCAGGACGACGTGAAATTTCAACGATATGCTTGATTAAGCCCTGACCACCACCGTCAGCTGGGTGAGCTTTTCCTGTGAATACGAATTGAATTGGATATTGTTCGTTGTTAACGATCTTAGCCAAACGGTCTAAGTCAGTGAACAACAAGTGTGCACGTTTGTAAGTTGCGAAACGACGACCGAAACCAATCATCAAAGCATTCGGATTGATCTTGTCTAAGATAGAAACAACCTTAGCAGGATCACCCTGGTTCTTCAACCAGTTTGCTTTATATTGATTCTTGATATAAGCAATTAATTTGTTCTTTAAAGTCTTGCGAATTGCCCAGATATCTTCGTCTGCAATGTTCTGAATAGCTTCCCAAAGTGTCTTGTTAGACTGATCTTTGAAGAATTTTTCGCTAAAGTTTTCAGCAAAGAAACGTTTCCATTCAGTTGAAGCCCATGTCGGCATGTGTACACCATTAGTAACATATCCTACATGTAATTCATCAGGGAAGTAGCCTTTCCATACCGGAGCGAACATACGTTGAGATACTTTTCCGTGCAACCAGCTAACACCATTTGCTTCTTGACAAGTGTTCAAAGCGAATACACTCATAGAGAACTTTTCGTTTGAACCCGGGTTTTCACGTCCCATGTCAATGAATTCTTGCCAGCTAATACCTAACTTGCCAGGGAATTCACCCATGTAACGACCGAACAAACCTTCGTCGAAGTAGTCGTGACCAGCAGGAACCGGAGTGTGAACTGTATAAAGTGCAGAAGCACGTACAACTTCTAATGCTTGGTTAAATGTCAAACCATCATTCTGGATATAATCAACCAAACGTTGTGCATTGATTAATGCAGCGTGTCCTTCGTTGCAGTGATAGATCTGTTTCTTAATGCCTAATTTGTTCAACATTAAGATACCACCGATACCTAACAAGTATTCTTGTTTCATACGGTTTTCCCAATCACCACCGTATAATTGGTGAGTGATAGAACGATCCCATTCGCTGTTCTGAGGGATATCAGTATCCATTAAATATAAAGGAACACGACCTACGTTTACTTTCCACACGTAGGCATAAACTGTACGACCTGGATAAGGAACTTCTAATACCATTGGTTCGCCGTTTTCTTCCATAACCTGTACAAGAGGAAGAGCGTTGAAGTTCTGAGGTTCGTAGTTTGCAATCTGCTGTCCATCCATAGACAGAGACTGAGTGAAGTAACCGTAACGGTATAAGAAACCAACTGCGGTTAAGTCGATGTTACTATCACTTGCTTCTTTCAAGTAGTCACCAGCTAATACACCAAGACCACCAGAATAGATTTTCAAAACGTTAGTTAAACCATATTCCATACTGAAATAAGCAACAGATGGTTTTGTAGCGTCAGGTTTAACGTTTACGTAATCTTTAAATAATGAGTAAACAGCTTTGATTTCGGCCATCAAGGCTTTGTCAGCCAAGATTTCTTCAATACGCTTAATCGTTAAGCTTTGAAGTAAAAGAACTGGGTTCCCTTCTGTAGAGGCCCAAAGTTCAGGGTCAATTTTACCGAATAATTTGGCACCTTCGTGATTCCATACCCACCATAAGTTTGTAGCCATTTCATATAATGGCTGCAACTGTTCTGGTAACATTGAGCGAGAATACACATCTTTCCAAATTGGACTGTTCGCGTTATTCGCTTTAATTTTCATATTATGTTATTTAAAAATAAGTTTTTATTGAAATGTTTTGTGCGTTTAGCAAAAAAACGGCACAAAGATAGCTCTTATTTCTTTAATTATGAGCGTATTTTTAATTATTTCTTTTGTTTGCGTTTCCTAAAGCGATTCGGAAAGCCTCTTCATAATACACTATAAATTTGCTCCATTCTGCTTCTGTCGCCAGTTCTGAACAACGTTTCCGAATGTTTTTAGTTTCCTTGTTATCTTTACTAACAAGAGTTAAAATTGCATTTGTTATTGCGTCTGCTACTTCAAAATAATTAAAATCATCTCGATTTATAACAGCAACACCTTCGCAAATGTCATTTCCTGTTACATGTTTTTTTGCCCATAAACCGAAACCGGCTAAATTAGTTGTTACGGTTGGGATTCCAAAGGCAATACTTTCCAACGGTGTATATCCCCAAGGTTCATAGTAGGAAGGATAAACAGTTGCGTCCATGCCAATTAATAAATCATAATAAGGTTTGTTTAGAATACCATCATGACCATCTTGATAACATGGAATGAAAATGATTTTTAATTTCTCATTTGCCGCATTGGTAAACCCTGCATGTGCAATGTAGTTCAATACTTTATCTTGCTCCATCTGATTTAACCAATGAGTAATAAATGGCATTTGAAGTGGGGCTGTTGTTTTAATATCCTTTGTGATAACCTCTTTTAGGTCTGCGCGTGAAGCATGTACCCAAGCTGGAACCATGATGAAAGCAACAACTTCACGTTGTAACTTTCCTGAAGTACGTATGCGGTTCATTGCTTCAATAAACACGTCTATCCCTTTGTTTCGATATTCATAACGTCCACTGGTAGACACTAAAAATGCATCAGATGAAATAGGACATCCTAACAACTTCTCGGCCATATTAAGCAATGCTTTACGAGCCTCTTTTTGTTTCTTTGTATATTCTTGTTTTGCAGGAACGAAGTTTGGTTCAAAACCGTTTGGAGTTACGATGTCAGGAGCTTTATCTAATAGTTGCTCACATTCATGTGCTGTGATGTCACTAACTGTGGTAAAACAGTCTACATAATGCGCAGTCTGTTTTTCCAAAGAATGTTTAGCCTCCATATTTAACTCTCTTGCCATTTGGTCTCCATTATAACCATCCATATAGGCATATAATGCTTTATTGTTTCCTGCAATGGAACGACCTATAGAGGTTGCATGAGTTGTAAATAAAGTTGCAATCGCTGGGATCTGCTTCTGTATATAAAGAGCCCCCATGCCTAACATCCATTCATTGAATAATGCGGCAACTTTTTTGCTCTCAAGTTTGTAAAAGTGATAAAAGCTTTCAATGACTTTCCCTACAGCATAAGCAAAGATACAGGATTCATCGTAATCTCCGTATGCGTGCATTGAATCTACTTGAAAGCTATCCCACATGGAATAGAAAAAGGAATCTCTTTCTTTAAAGTATTGTTTAAAATCAACTAATATTACAGGCGGAGTTCCCGGCACGTTCCACCGACCTATCTTTATCTGTAAATTATCGGTCGTCTCTGCATAGATTTTCCAGTCTGTAAATAACTTGCTGTCTTCAATAAAGTCAGGTGCATTCTTTTCGCCCCAAACATCCGGTCCGATAAAGATTAAGTTATCTTTAAAAGACTGTACTAATGTGTGTGCCTTTGTTGAAAGAACGGTATAAATACCTCCGACTTTATTACATACTTCCCAACTGCTCTCGAAAAGATATTCCGGCGTTGTTGTATTGTCCATAACCTATATTTTGTCTATACAAATTTTTTAAGAAGCTGCAAAGATACTATTTTTTTTTTTTTTCGAGAATTTCTTGGCTGTAATGTTGTTAAATGTAATGATTTATGTAGATTTGTAGAGGTTTTAATTCAAATATTATGGCTAAAAGAAGAAATTTAAAGAAAGAAATCGGCTATGCTGCTGGTGAATTGTTTTTAGAAGTATTGGTTTGTAAGCTCTATATTCCTGGCGTAGATCAAGAAAAGGCTGATGTTTTAATGACAAGAGTATTGGATATGCAAGACGAATATATTCGCCGCGCCAATCGTCCGGACGGAAAAGATAATAAAACTTTGGTAAAAGCTTATTATACTAAGTTACGGGCAGATTTGCAGCAGGAGATAGATTCGATTGCTGCAGAAATAGGAGAGTTAAGTAAATAAGAAGGGATAATGAAGAAGGCGATAAGTAAGGCAATTCTACGTTTGATCGGTTGGAAATTGGGACCAATGATTGAAGACATTCCCAAGTGTGTGATATGTGTAGCACCGCATACAAGTAACTGGGACTTCTTATTGGGTGAAGTGTTTTATACTTCAATCGGACGACATGCTAATTTCTTGATTAAGAAAGAATGGTTCTTTTTCCCATTTAATTACATCTTTAATTGGTTGGGGGGTGTTCCTGTGGATCGTGGTAAGCGAACTTCAGTTACGGATCAGATGGTAGAACAATTTAAGACAAGAGAACGGTTTCAATTGGCAGTTACTCCAGAGGGGACTCGTAAGCGGGCAAAGGAATGGAAGAAGGGATTTTATTATATTGCTCAGAAAGCCAATGTCCCTATTGCAATCGTTTATTTTGATTATAAAAAGAAAGAGGTAGGATATAAAGGTGTCTTCCATGTTACAGGTAATATGGAACAGGACATTCGTGAAATCCGAGCTTATTACAGAGGTGTAACAGCCCGTCACCCGGAAAACTTTGTAGAAATTTAATAGATTATGACAAACGATTTGCGAATAAGTATGGTTCAGTCCCATATAATCTGGGAGGATAGAGATGAGAATCTGGGTTACTATGGAGAACTGCTTCGGCGTGTGAGTGGTAAAACGGATATAGCAGTCTTACCGGAAACGTTTACAACTGGTTTTTCTATGGAAGTAGAAAAGCTGGCAGATACGATGGATGGTGTGACAATTCGGACAGTAAAGGAGTGGGCTAAAAAGTATAAATTGGCAGTAGTCGGTAGTTTCATCGTAAAGGAAAATGATAGCTACTTCAATCGCGCTTTTTTCGTAACGCCAGAAGAAGAGGTGTATACATACGATAAACGACATCTGTTTCGTATGGCGGGCGAAGACCTGTCTTTCAAAGCTGGTGAAACCCAAAAGATTGTTCGTTACAGGGATTGGAACATCTGTTTGCAGGTTTGTTATGATTTACGCTTCCCCGTATGGAGCCGAAATGTCGGTAATCAATATGATTTGTTGATTTATGTGGCGAACTGGCCGGAAGCAAGGAAGAAAGTTTGGAAAACGCTTTTACAGGCACGGGCCATTGAGAATATGGCGTATGTTTGTGGGGTGAATCGGGTAGGAGTAGACGGTAAAGGTTTTACTTACCGAGGTGATTCAATGGTTTTCTCTCCAAAAGGGAAGAAGTTGGCTGACGCAGGGAAGCGAGAAGAAATAACTCGTACTTGTACTTTGGTTCGTACTGATTTAGAAAATTTACGCACTAAATTCCCAGTTTGGATGGACGCTGATTCTTTTGAATTGAAATAGGTTTTTCAATTTCTTTTTATATGAAAACAAAAAAGCGATTGTCAATTTTCTGACAATCGCTTTTTTGTTTCTTATGTTTTTTAGATGATTACTTAACCTCCTCGAAGTCTACATCTGTTACGCCTCCATCTTGTTTGTTGTTTCCTGCGTTACCACCAGCTTGCTGACCTCCGAAGTTAGGACCTGCCTGTGCACCGCCTTGAGCGTTTTGTGCATTGTACATTTCCTGGCTTGCTGCTTGGAATACGCTGTTCAACTCTGCCATTGCTGCGTCAATGCCTGCGATATCCTGAGCTTTGTGAGCTTCTTTTAGTTTGCCTAAAGCAGTTTCGATCGGAGCTTTCTTGTCTGCAGGAATCTTATCGCCAAGATCTTTCAACTGTTTTTCAGTCTGGAAGATCATGCTGTCAGCTTGATTCAACTTATCGATACGTTCTTTTTCTTTCTTGTCTGCTTCTGCGTTTGCTTGAGCCTCTTCTTTCATACGTTTTACTTCGTCATCGCTCAAACCGCTGGAAGCTTCAATACGAATACTTTGTACCTTACCGGTTCCTTTGTCCTTTGCAGATACGTTCAAAATACCGTTTGCGTCGATATCAAAAGTTACTTCAATCTGAGGAACGCCACGCTGTGCTGCTGGAATACCATCCAAGTGGAAACGACCGATAGACTTGTTGTCCTTAGCTAAAGAACGTTCACCCTGCAATACATGGATTTCTACTGAAGGCTGGTTATCAACAGCTGTTGTAAATGTTTCAGACTTCTTTGTCGGAATAGTTGTGTTGGATTCGATCAATTTTGTCATCACACCACCCATTGTTTCGATACCTAATGACAATGGAGTTACATCCAACAAAAGTACGTCTTTTACTTCACCTGTCAATACACCACCTTGGATAGCTGCACCTACTGCTACTACTTCGTCTGGGTTTACACCTTTAGACGGAGCTTTACCGAAGAACTTTTCAACGATAGCTTGTACAGCAGGAATACGTGTTGAACCACCAACCAAGATTACTTCGTCAATATCAGAAGTACTCAAACCTGCGTCTTTCAAAGACTGACGGCACGGTTCGATACAAGCCTGAATCAAATTGTCTGCCAATTGTTCAAACTTTGCACGAGTCAAAGTCTTAACTAAGTGTTTAGGCACACCGTTTACCGGCATGATATACGGTAAGTTGATTTCTGTACTTGTTGTACTTGACAATTCGATTTTTGCTTTTTCTGCAGCTTCTTTCAAACGTTGCAAAGCCATCGGGTCCTGACGTAAATCAACACCTTCTTCGCGTAAGAATTCTTCTGCCAACCAGTCTATAATTACATGGTCGAAGTCATCCCCACCTAAATGGGTATCACCGTTTGTTGATTTTACTTCGAATACACCGTCACCCAATTCCAAGATAGAAATATCGAAAGTACCACCACCTAAGTCGAACACTGCGATCTTCATATCTTTGTTTGTCTTGTCCAAACCGTATGCCAAAGAAGCGGCTGTCGGTTCGTTTACAATACGGCGAACTGTCAAACCTGCAATTTCACCAGCTTCTTTAGTAGCCTGACGTTGAGCGTCACTAAAGTATGCCGGAACAGTGATAACTGCCTCTGTAACTTCTTGTCCTAAGTAATCTTCTGCAGTCTTCTTCATTTTCTGAAGAACCATTGCAGAGATTTCCTGCGGAGTATATAAACGACCATCGATATCTACACGCGGAGTGTTGTTGTCGCCACGTACTACTTTATAAGGAACGCGAGAAATTTCTTTCTGAACCTGATCGTACGTTTCACCCATGAAACGTTTGATAGAGAATATAGTTTTTTCCGGATTTGTGATTGCCTGACGTTTTGCAGGATCACCAACCTTACGTTCACCACCTTCAACGAATGCAACAATAGAAGGAGTAGTTCTTTTACCTTCGCTGTTTGCAATTACAACTGGTTCGTTACCTTCCAGTACTGCCACACATGAGTTGGTTGTTCCTAAGTCGATTCCGATAATTTTTCCCATAATGCTAATATTTTATTGTTATTATTTTCTTTTGTTTATTCTTCGTTCTTTGTGAACGACACAATTTATCCTACAAACTGTATGCCAAAGTAACAAGGAACGATTTATAAAGGTTTTACTGACAAAAAATATGACAATAAGTCAGTTTTTCTTCTCTGGGCATAGAGCAAAATTTCTATGCCCAGGGAAGAAAAATTCCATCGGCATGGAACTGTAATTCTGTAGGCATGGAATTATATATGGATAGGCATTGACAGATTGGCAGGTTCTGTGAAGATTTAGGGAAGGATAGAACAAAAGGGATTAGTAATTGTTTTCAATTCACTAATCCCTTTTTATAAATGTTTAGTTGTATAGATTCAAAAATAACTTTTGAAGCAGAGGTTATTTAAACCATTGTTCGATATGATTCTTTGCATATAAGTAATATACAATTAAACCTACCCAACCTGTCACTAATAACAAGACAGTACAAATGATTTTTCCAACAGTAGAAATGTCTTTTTTGAATACGTCAACAACAGCTAAGATAGCGAGGATTGTACCCGCAAGCCAAATAATTGTTCCCATGTTTTACTTATTTACTTAGTTATACGTCTGCAAATTAAGTAATTTCTCTCTTAATTTAAGGTATAAATCCTTATATTTTAACTAGATTTTAAAAAGAGGTAAAATGTTTTCTTATCTTTGTCCATTCATATATAAATAGGTAAGAAACATATTAATAACTTAATTATAGTAGAATGAGAAACTATCTTGTATTTTCTATGGCTGCTTTGTTGTTGGGCGCTTCTTGTAGCCCTAAACAGGAAAAAACTGCAGAAGGTTTTACGGGCGCACCGGGTGAGGTTCAGCTGGTAACGTTAGATCCGGGACATTTTCATGCGGCTTTGGTGCAAAAAGTATCTTATCCGCAAGTATCAAAAGATGTACATGTGTATGCCCCGGCTGGCTTTGATGTGAACGAACATTTGAAGCGTATCGATGGATTCAACTCACGTGCTGAGAATCCGACACAATGGAATGAAATCGTCTATACTGGTTCAGATTATCTGGAAAAGATGTTGGCCGAGAAAAAGGGTAATGTCATGGTACAGGCTGGAAATAATGGAAAAAAGACGGAATACATAAAGAAAACATTAGAAGCGGGTATCAACGTTCTTTCTGATAAGCCAATGGCAATTAATAGCCAGAATTTCAAATTATTGGAAGAATGCTTTGAAATAGCAAAACAAAAGGGGATCATGTTGTATGACATTATGACGGAACGTAATGAGATTACCACGATGTTGCAACGCGAATTGTCTACTATTCCGGCTATTTATGGAGAGCAATTACAGGGAACCCCGGAAGAACCAGCAATCGTAAAGGAAAGCGTACATCATCTTTTTAAGTTGGTAGATAACAAGCCTTTGACTCGTCCGGTTTGGTACTTTGATGTTACACAGCAAGGAGAAGGGATTGTTGATGTAACAACCCATTTGGTGGACTTGGTTCAATGGGAAGCTTTCCCCGATCAAATTATCGATTATAAGAAAGATATTGAAATCTTAGATGCTAATCGCTGGACAACGGCTATTAGTCCTGAAGAATTTAAACAGGTGACAGGTACTGAGCCTTATCCAGAGTTCTTGAAAAAGGATGTGGAAAATGATACATTGAAGCTATATTGTAATGGTGACATCTTATATAAGATTAAAGGAGTAACAGCTAAGGTATCGGTAATTTGGAATTATACTTTCCCGAAGGGTGGTGGTGATACCCATTTCTCTGTAATGAAAGGGAGTAAGGCTGATTTGGTGATTCGTCAAGGTAAAGAGCAGAACTATCGTCCGGAATTGTTCGTTGAGGCAGTGAAAGGAGTGGATTTAGCTGCTTATGAAAAGGATTTGACAGCTTCTATGGAAAAAGTGTCAGCTGCTTATCCGGGAGTTACGCTAAGTAAGGTTGGTAATGGAGTTTGGTTAGTTGATATACCAACAAAATATCGTGTAGGTCATGAGGCACACTTTGGACAGGTTACTGAACATTTCTTGGAATATTTAAAAGATGGGAAGTTGCCGGATTGGGAAGTACCAAATATGTTAGCAAAGTATTACACAACAACTTCGGCTTTAGATATGGCAAAAGCTAAGAAGATTAAATAAAGAAAAATTGGGTTAGGCATAAAAAATCCCGAAAGTGTAAAACTTTCGGGATTTTTTTATTTAAGTTCTTTTTCTTCCATCATGTCTAATTCGTTTTTATCTGGGTCTATAAATTTATATTCCAGAAAACTTAGACTTTGATTGGGGATAACTTTGATACCCATAGAGTACCTAAGTTTCCATTTCCAGTTAAGAGGAAATCTTCCGCTCTTAATGAATGCTGCTACATAAGGATGTACATGCAGGGCGAATTTCTTCACATGGTGTTTATTTACTAAACAATCAATTTTTTCTTCTAAGCTGTCGGTAAACATAATCGATGGCTTGATCGTTCCACTTCCAAAGCAAGTTGGACAAGCCTCAGACGTATCTACATCCATTGCCGGACGCACACGCTGGCGAGTGATTTGCATAAGCCCGAATTTACTTAATGGCAAAATGTTATGTTTCGCTCGGTCATTAGCCATCGCTTTAGTCATGTGCTCAAATAGTTTTTGCCGATTGGCGACTTCGGACATATCAATAAAGTCTATGACAATAATGCCTCCCATGTCGCGTAAGCGTAGTTGGCGGGCAATTTCGTCTGCTGCTGCCGTATTGACATCTATAGCTGTTTTTTCTTGGGCGTCACTGCCTTTTGATCTGTTTCCGCTATTTACATCAATAACATGCATTGCTTCCGTATGCTCGATAATCAAATAGGCTCCACTCTTGTACGTAACGGTGCGTCCAAAAAGAGACTTAATTTGTTTGGTGATTGCAAAGTTGTCAAAAATCGGAAGTTCACCCGTATATCGTTGAACAATCTCTTCCCGTCCTGGGGCAATCAGACTGACGTAATCGCGAATATCGTGATAAACGTCGACATCGTTTACGTAAATGTTCTGAAATGAAGGATTGAAAATATCACGTAGTAAAGCCACTGCTCGTGCTGTCTCTTCATATATGAGTGTCGGAGCTTTTACTTTGGTGATTTTAACAATGTTATCTTCCCAACGTTTCAGTAATGTCTTCAATTCATGGTCGAGTTCGGCGACACGTTTCCCTTCGGAAGAGGTACGTACAATAACACTAAAGTTTTTGGGCTTAATACTTTGAATAAGTTGGCGTAAACGTGCCCGTTCTTCGCTTGATTTAATTTTAGTGGAAACCGACACTTTATCTGCAAACGGTATCAGCACAATGTATCTTCCTGCAAAAGATAATTCGGAAGTAAGTCTAGGACCTTTTGTTGAAATCGGCTCTTTAGCTATTTGCACCAACACTTCTTGTCCTACTTTAAGCACATCACTGATACTTCCATTTTTTTCTATTTCTGGAAGTATTTGTAATTTAGGGACGGATGGGATTTTCTTTTCTCCCTTTGAGTCGTCCAATGCTTGTTTGAGGAACTTTTGTTGGGTATTGAAATTTGGTCCTAAGTCCAAATAGTGAAGAAACGCATCCTTTTTATAACCTACATCAATGAAAGCAGCATTCAACCCTGGCATTAGCTTTTTAACTTTGCCTAAGTAAATATCACCAACTGCAAAAGAAATGTTACGAGTCTCTTTTTGGAGCTCGACAAGACTTTTGTCTTCTAGTACAGCAATAGATACTTCTTTGGGTTGTACATCAACTACTAATTCACTAACCACTATAAAAAAGGATTAAAATATGAGACCTTATAAAATACGCAAAGAACAAACTTAAAAAGGTCTCTTATTAAGTTTGTTCTTTAGAGTTGTTTTAATAGACTTATTTCTTCTTATGTCTATTCTTCTTTAGTCTCTTTTTGCGCTTGTGCGTAGACATCTTATGTCTTTTTCTTTTCTTTCCGCTTGGCATAATCTTTAAATTTTAAATTAATTATAATTAATAAGTTACTTTACGTCGTTCAAGAATGTTTTTGCTGGTTTGAATGACGGAATGTTATGTTCCGGAATAATGATCGTAGTATTCTTTGAAATATTACGAGCTGTCTTCTGGGCCCTCTTTTTAATAACGAAACTTCCAAAACCTCTTAAATACACGTTTTCACCTTGTGATAGAGAACTTTTAACAATATCCATAAAAGATTCTACGCTATTTAGTACAGTCTGCTTGTCGATACCTGTACTTTTTGAAATTTCGCTAACAATATCTGCTTTAGTCATGTCTATAAATTAATTTAATTAATTGATTTTGGATCTATTAATTTTTTGGAATGCAAATATATAGCTTTTTCTTTAAGTGAGGAAAGATTTATAGGGCAAATTTTGAGAAAAAGTTTCTTTACAATTCATTAGAACTATGTATGTTTGCAGTAATCAATTTATTTTTAGTCTTTGAAAGATAGGTGAAAAAGGTATGTCGAAACTTGAAAAAGATTTAGAAATCAGTCGTTTATTACGGGAATGGTATCAGTTATATAAACGAGAATTACCCTGGCGTAATTCTTCAGATCCTTATATTATTTGGATTTCAGAAATAATCCTCCAACAGACACGAGTAGTGCAAGGAATGGACTATTTTCTTCGTTTTACGGAGCGATTCCCGAATGTGCAATCGTTAGCAAAGGCTGATGAAGATGAGGTTTTAAAGTATTGGCAGGGGTTAGGATATTATAGCCGAGCTCGTAATTTGCATACGGCGGCCAAAGATATTGTTAGTCGATTTGGGGGAATTTTTCCTCAAAAATATGAAGATGTCATTTCGTTAAAAGGAGTAGGGGAATATACAGCAGCGGCAATTGTCTCTTTTGCCTGGAACCAACCTTATCCAGTTGTGGATGGTAATGTCTTTAGAGTCCTATCTCGTTTGTTTGCTATTGATATCCCAATAGACACAACTAATGGCAAGAAAGCTTTTACTGAATTAGCTGAATCTTTGTTAAATCCGAAATATGCAGGTCTCCATAATCAAGCTATAATGGAGTTGGGAGCTTTGCAATGTGTGCCTCAAAATCCTGATTGCGGAGTATGTCCTTTAAAAGAACGTTGCTTAGCGTATAACTCAGGAAAGGTTCATAACTATCCAATAAAACAAAATAAGACGAAAACTCGAAATCGTTATTTTCATTATTTATACATTATATATAAAGGTAAAACTTGGCTTTCTCGTAGAAAAGGGAAAGATATATGGGAAGGACTTTATGAATTTCCTCTTATCGAAACGGAACAAGCCATGAATTTTGTTGAACTACAAAAGACAAACCAGTTTCAGTCTTTTTTTAAAGGTATAGAGAATATGAATGTATCCATAGATTTGGCTAACGTAAAACATGTTTTATCTCATCAAATCTTATACGCTACATTCTATCGGATAGAAATAGAGCAGGAAACAAATGCATTACAATCGTTTCTTTCTATATCAATAAAGGATATTGAAAAATATGCAGTGCCTCGCTTGGTTCATATTTATTTAGAGAAAATGAGAGGAAACTTGTTTGAATGATTGAATTTATGTTTCTTTGTAAAATAATAAAAAGAATAAAACGATGTCATTGAATAAAGTAATATTGATAGGTAATGTCGGACGTGATCCAGATGTCCGTTATTTTGATAATGGTGCAGCTGTTGCTAATTTTCCGTTAGCAACTTCAGAAAGAGGTTATACATTAGCTAATGGAACGGTTATTCCAGAACGTACGGAATGGCATAATATTGTAGTACGTCGTGATTTAGTCCCTTTTGTTGAGAAGTGGGTTAAGAAAGGTTCTGGATTGTATGTAGAGGGAAAGATTCGTACTCGTAGTTATGATGATCAAAGTGGCATGAAACGCTATGTGACGGAAATTCATGCGGATCGTGTTGAATTTTATAATACAGGATCGGGTAATCGTGAAGGAAATACGATAGGTAGTTTTCAACAAGGAGGACAGTCTCAATCGGTACAATCAGCTACTTCTTATCAGCAACAAGAACCTGTTCAATCTTCAACATCTTTAGATACAAACAGTGCGGATGATCTTCCGTTCTGATATTGTTTAATTAATACAAATTTCCTTGGACTTAGATAGTTTTTTTTCAGGTTTATTTGATCAGGTTTCTGTACAGGCATTCACGGCAGGTCCTGCTATAGCGTTAAGTCTTGCTGCCCTTTTGCTGTTAGTCTCTGGTTTTGTTTCGGCTTCAGAGGTTGCTTTCTTTTCATTGACTCCGAGTGATGTAAATGATATTCGGGAAGAAAATTCCTCTTCAGATCCTATTATTCAGCGTTTATTAAGTAGTTCAGAGTATTTGCTTGCTGCCATTCTGATCGCAAATAATTTTGTGAATGTTGCGGTTGTTATGCTTTGTACGTATGGAATTAATTCTGTTATTGATTTTTCTGCTGCACCTTTATTAGGCTTTATTTTAGAAACAATTGTATTAACTTTCCTTTTATTACTATTTGGAGAGATAATGCCCAAGATTTATGCTCAGAAAAATTCTTTGCGTTTTGTACGTAGGGCAGCTCCTTTATTAAATGGAATAGCACGGATTTGTTCTCCTCTTTCAAAAGTTTTAGTAACGTCAACGAGTATTATTAATAAAGCATTAGTAAAGAAGAAGTATGACCTTTCTGTAGATGAACTTTCTAAAGCTTTAGAGTTAACTTCTACAGAAATGCCTGAAGAGAAAGAAATGCTTTCAGAGATTATCAAGTTCTATAATAAAACAGCGGATGAAATTATGACCCCTCGTCTTGATATGGAAGATATTGATATTAAGATGAATTTCCGTTCGGTGATTGATTTTGTTGTTAATACGGGGTATTCTCGTATACCAGTATATACTGGTTCTGAAGATAATATTAAAGGAATTTTGTATATCAAGGATTTATTACCTTATGTGGAGAAACCTGATACTTTTCGTTGGCAGAGTCTGATTCGTCCTGCTTACTTTGTGCCGGAAACAAAGAAAATTGATGACTTATTAGAAGAGTTTCGTACTAATAAGATTCACATGGCTATCGTAGTTGATGAATTTGGTGGAACCTCGGGTATTGTTACAATGGAAGATATTTTGGAAGAAATTGTGGGTGAAATATCAGATGAATATGATGAGGATGAAAAACAGTATATTCGTTTAGCAGATGGTAGTTTGATTTTTGAGGCTAAAATCCTATTAACCGATTTCTTTCGGGTTATAGAGGCGGATCCTGCTGAGTTTGGTAAGTTGGTAGAGGAGGTGGAAACGTTAGCTGGACTTTTGTTAGAGATTAAGGGTGATTTCCCACGTCGTCGGGAAGTAATAGATTATAAAAATTATCGTTTTCAGGTTTTGGAAATTGATAATCGACGTATTTTAAAAGTAAAGTTTAATCGCATTTCGGAAAAATGTACAGATTAGTCATTTGGGGTATACTTTTGTGGGGAATGTGTATCTCTTGTACAGAGTATACACCTAAACCACGGGGGTATTTCCGTATTGAATTACCAATCCCTTCTTATGAATTGTTCAATGTTCAAGATTTACCTTATTCTTTTCATATTTCTCGCTTAGCCAAGGTTGAACTCCCTCCATTGGGAAGTTCTGTTAGATGGATAAATTTATCTTATCCTCAATTGAAAGTGAAACTTTATTGTAGTTATGTACCAATTACATCTGTCTCTTTAAAAGAAGTGATAGAGGAGTCTCGTTCTTTAGTTTTACGGCAAGCGAAATATCCTACTCAGATAAAGGAGCAACTTTATAGTAATTCTGAGGCTGCTGTTTATGGAGCTCTTTTTTTGTTAGATGGAGAATCAGCTGCTCCTATACAATTCTTATTGACTGATAGTATTTCTCATTTCTTTCGAGGTACTCTTTATTATGATTGTATTCCCAATGCCGATTCTTTAGCTCCGGTTACTCAATATTTGAAACAGGATGTTGTTGAATTGATACAATCATTTAATTGGAGGAAATAAAGTATGGCACTTCTTTTTAAACAAACACCTCCTCTTTTAGGAATCTGGAAGATTGAAGAGTCATCTGATGAACTATTCTCTTTATTAGAAAATAGAGAAACTTATCTTTCACAACTGGATAGTATTCATTCTGAATCTCGTCGTAAAGAATGGCTTGCCAGTCGTGTCCTTTTACAGGAACTTTTAGAGGCACCGGTTTGCGTGGCTTATCATTCTAATGGGGCTCCCTATTTATTAGAATCAAATCTATTTCTTAGTATTTCTCATACAAAAGATTATGTGACTGTTCTTTTGCAAGAGCAACCTTTTGTGGGAATTGATATGGAGTTTCGTTCAGAGCGAGTTCTGAAAATACGGAGTCGTTTTATGAATATAGAAGAGGAAAAGGTAATTAATAAGGAGAATGAAGTTGAGCATTTACTTCTTTATTGGTGTGCAAAGGAGGCTTTGTTTAAAATGATAGGTCAGGAAGCGGTAGACTTTCAAAAACATTTACATGTTTGTTCTTTTTCTTATTCGACGGATGGATATATCCAAGTTTATGAAACCAAGACAAAAGAAAGAAAAACATTTACTTTGAAATATTGGGTTCAACCTGATTTTGTTCTTGTACATAGTATTGGTAAATAAAAAGTAGAAAGGGATTTTTTGAATATCAAAAATCCCTTTCTGTTACCATCTTATAAAAGAGAGAAAGTTTTTAATTCTGTTCTTTTAAAATTACATCATGAGCTCCTCCTTCTACTATACTTGTAGAAGATACCAATGTAATCTTAGCATTCTTTTGTAACTCTGGAATTGTAATAGCTCCACAGCTACACATTGTTGCTACCATTTTACCTAATGTAAGATTCAAATTATCTTTCATCTTTCCAGCATACGGAACGTAACTATCTACTCCTTCTTCAAACTTCAATGCTTCGTTACCTCCCATATCGTAACGTTGCCAGTTTTTAGCACGATTTGAACCTTCACCCCAATATTCTTTTACGAAATTGTTTCCAATCTTTAATTTCTTTGTTGGAGATTCATCGAAACGAGCGAAATAACGTCCCATCATTAGGAAATCAGCTCCCATCGCTAAGGCTAATACCATGTGGTAATCGTGTACTAAACCTCCGTCACTACAGATAGGTACATAAATACCTGTTTTCTTCATGTATTCATCACGCGCATTTGCTACGTCAATTAAGGCTGTAGCTTGTCCACGACCAATACCTTTTTGTTCACGTGTGATACAGATAGAACCACCACCGATACCTACTTTAATGAAGTCTGCACCCGCTTCAACTAAATAATCAAATCCTTCTTTGTCAACAACGTTACCGGCTCCGACCAAAACTTTGTCGCCATAATTTTGTTTGATCCAGCGCAATGTGTCCTGTTGCCATTCAGAATAACCATCAGAAGAGTCAATACAAACAACATCTACACCTGCTTCTACTAATGCAGGAACACGTTCCATATAGTCACGAGTATTGATACCCGCACCTACTAAAAGTTTTTTATCGCTGCCTGATAATTCTTTTGGATTATCACGGTGACTGTCATAGTCCTTACGGAAGACAAAATATTGTAAATTCTGATCTTTATCAATAATAGGTAAAGTATTCAATTTATGATCCCAAATTATTTTGTTAGCTTCACTTAGTGTAATTCCTAATTCACCAACAATTAATTTTGAGAATGGGGTCATGAAGTCTTTTACCTTAGTATCCAGTGGATCTTTTTCCGCACGGTAATCACGACTGGTTACCATACCTAATAATTTACCGTTAGGTGTTCCATCATCCGTTACACCGATTGTTGAATGCTCTGTACGTTGAACCAAAGCAAGTACATCTGCCAATGTATTATCTGGTGTTAAATTAGAATCACTGATTACAAATCCAGCTTTGAATTTCTTTACTTTTCTAACCATTTCAGCTTGGCTGGCAATAGGTTGAGAACCGAAAATAAAAGATAATCCGCCGTTACGTGCTAATTCAATTGCCAATTTCGGACCTGAAACGGATTGCATGATCGCAGAAACGAAAGGAATGTTTAATTCGATTGCTGGTTTTTCTCCTACTTTGTGTTTTACAAGTGGAGTTTTCAATGAAACGTTGGTTGGAATACATTGTTTGGTTGTTAAACCTGGGATAAGCAAATATTCACCAAAAGTTCTTGATACATCGTTTAAGTAAACTGCCATAGTGTCTATTTTTACTGGATGAATTTTATTTGCGTGCAAATGTACATAATTCTTTTTGTATCGTCTATTGTCTAAATGAAAGAAAATTCAAGTTTTCTGATTTTTATGCTTTCGTGCCCTGAGAAAAATTTTTTCATGAGGATGGAAATATTTTATTAAAAGGATAGCAAGAAGTAGACAAAAGGGGTAGGTTTTTACTTGTTAAGGTGGAAGATAAAAGAGTTTGAGAAATAGTTATATAATTAAAAATGTTTCCCTGTAACTAATATTAACTTTTCGGGGGGGGGTAATTTAAGGAATTTTATTTTCTTTGCAATGAATATAAATAAACATAAGTAGAATTAAATTTACAATGCCTATGAGAAATATCTAAACTACTCCCCTTTTTCTTAAATCCCCAAGGGATTATAAGATGTGAATTCTAATATCTAATAATTACTTAAAGAATTAATGAAAAATGCAAAAAAAGCAAGATTATGAATTTCTTTTTAAAGAGAGAAGATCAATGTCTCGGATAGCAGGAACTGCTTGTGGTTTGCTTTTTTGTTTAACAACAAGTGTTTTTGCAACAAATAATCTTCCCTCTTCTTTCCCTACTGATGAAACAGCTATCATAGATCAGGTTGGAAGAACGATTACAATTACAGTATCTGATAACGCAGGTCCAGTAGTCGGTGCAAACGTTGTAGTAAAGGGAACTACTAATGGTAGTATATCTGATATAGATGGTAAAGCCACTCTATTGAATGTTCCTAATAACGCAGTATTAGTTATTTCTTATATTGGTTATGTAACTCAAGAAATACAGGTAGGTAATCAGAGAAATTACAAGGTACATTTGATGGAGGACTCTGAAGCCTTGGAAGAAGTTGTAGTTATCGGTTATGGTTCTTTGGATAAGAAACAAGTAACAAGTGCAATTACTTCTTTGAAAGCGGATGACTTGATGGTCGGTGTAGGTGGTTCTGATATATCTTCCTCTTTACAAGGTAAGATTGGTGGATTGGTAATGAATAACGTAGGTAGTGCTAATGCCGGAACAACTTTCCAATTGCGTGGTATGACCTCTATTAATGCCGGTCGTGAACCTTTGATTGTAATTGATGGATTCCCTGGTGGTGATATTCGTTCTTTAACACAAAGTGATATTAAGTCTATTGATGTTTTAAAGGATGGTTCTGCTGGTGCTATTTATGGTACTCGTGCTGCTTCTGGTGTGATTTTGATTACAACAAAAAGTGGTTCTAACACTGCTGGAAAGATCAATTTAACTTATAGTAATGAATTTACTAAAAAGCAAAATTATAATGCTCCGGAAATGTTGACAGGTCGGGAGTATGCAGAACATGAAATTGGTACGGATTATGGTTCTGATGTAAATTGGTGGGATGAAATGATTAATGATAAAAACTTCTCACAGAAACATCATATAGCATTGGAAGTGGGTACCGAAAAATCTCAGTTATACACTTCTTTCTTTTATGAAAAGAATCAAGGTATTGCTTTGAAGGACGAGCGTAAAGACTTTGGTGGTCGTATTAATGCAACGTTTAAATTGTTTGATGATTGGTTGGAAATACGTCCGGCTATTGATTATCGTCAGGCTGATCGTATCAACTGTTATCCGAACTTCCAACAAGCTTTGCGTAATAATCCGACACGTTCTCCGTATGATCCGGAAAGTGAAAGCGGTTATAATGTTTGGACCAATGAATCACATGATTATAACGTTGTAGCTGACGCTATGCTGACTGATTATAGCGGATTAGATAAATGGTTTAAGCCTGAGGTAACATTGAAGTTAAACGTAAAGCCGATTCCGGGATTGAGTTATCAGCAGATTATTGGTTATGAAAACCGTCAGTGGGAATATCATTACTATCAATCACATGCACATCGTTCTTCAATAGAGAATTCTCGTAAAGGATATGCTACTTTGACATTTGATAAGACAGAAAATTTAACATCTGAAGGTTATTTCTCTTATGTAAAAGATTTTAAAGGGGGGCATAATTTGAATGCAACAGCCGGTTATTCTTACTTTGAATATAATGGTGAAGACTTTAGCATGAGTAATGCAGACTTCTCTGTAGATGGTGTCAAGTATTGGAACATAGGAGAAGGTTCTTATTTGAGTGATGGTAAAGCCAGCATGAGTTCAAGCAAGTCAATCACACAGCGTTTGTTCTCTCTCTTTGCTCGTGCAAACTATTCTTATCAGGATAAATATTTGGCTTCTGCTTCTATTCGTCATGAAGGTTCTTCTAAGTTCGCAGAAGATAATCGTTGGGCTAACTTCTGGTCTGTAACTGCAGGTTGGCGTATTTCTAATGAAGAGTTTATGAAGGATATTCATTGGTTGAATGACTTGAAGTTACGTTTTGGTTATGGTGTAACAGGTAACAATGACTTTAGTTCTTCTTATATGGCTAATATGTTAGGTTCTGATACCAATTGGATGTTGCCGGATGGATCTTGGGCTTATTCTTATGGTAAGTCACAGAATGTCAATCCAAACTTAGGTTGGGAAGAAAAACATGAGTGGAACTTAGGTGCAGACTATTCTTTGTTTAATGGTCGTTTGTATGGTAAGTTTGACTACTTCCGCCGTAAGATTACCAACCTGTTGTATAGTGTAAAGGTCCCACAACCTCCGTATACAATAGGTTCTCAATATCAAAATATTGGTGAAATGGAAAGTAAAGGTTGGGAATTTGAAGTAGGTGGAGATATTATTCGCACGAAAGATTTTACTTGGTCTTCTAACTTGAATTTAAGCCACAGTAGTGGTAAGATTTTGACTTTGTGGGGGGATAATACTTATTATAATAGTAATAGTTTTGTTGCTCCAGGTTCTCCGGGAGATGCAGCCCGTATGGAAGAAGGATCAACTATTGGTTCTTTCTATTTGTGGAAGTTTGCCGGCTTTGATGATGATGGTAATTTCTTACTTTATAATAAGGAAGGAGAAGTTATTCCTGCGTCAGACAAGACAGAGTTGGATAAACAGTATATGGGCAATTATACTCCGAAGTTAATAGTTGGTTGGAATCATACATTGACTTATAAAAACTTTGATTTGGGTATCAACTTGCGTAGTTGGATTGATTTTGATGTTTATAATACACTCAACATGTATTTTGGTATTCAAGGACAGGGAAATACTAATGTACTGAAAACAACTTATACGAAGTTCAATCATATTAAGGGAGAAAAGCAGATTTGTGACTATTATTTGGAAGATGGTACATTCTTAAAGATTGACGCAATTACATTGGGTTATACACTTCCGATGAAGAAGTATACAAAGAATTTGATTGATCGTATTCGTGTTTACGGTACTGTTGGTAACGTTTGTACAATCACTGGTTATAGTGGTATGAATCCGGAAGTCAATATTACCGGTTGGGATAATGGTACTGAAAAGTTCTGGTCAAATTTCTATCCGGTAGTTCGTACATATACAATAGGTATGCAGTTTAACTTCTAAAAAGAGAGTAAGATGAAAAAGAGTAATATATTTCGTTGTTTTTGGGCTGGTGCTGCTTGTTTGATGGCAGCTACGTCTTGTAGTGTGGAGCCGGAATTCTATTCACAAACCGTACCGGAAACATTCTATACTTCACAAGATGCTGTATGGCAACGCTTCAATCGTCCGTTTACACACTGGCGTTGGTATGTTGCGCATGATCCGGATCGTTGGATGTTACAGGAACTTGGAACGGATGAGTTCTGTTTACCTACTCGCGGTAGTGACTGGTATAATGGGGCAAAATATCAGAAGTTCCATCATCATGAATATTCCGAAGATATGGCTTGGATTAGCGATGGCTGGACTAACTATGGAATGGGAGTTGCTTTAGCTTGGGACGCTTTGGAAGATTTAGCAAAAGTTGATTTTGAAGCTTTAGGTTTTGAAGAGGGAACGCGTGAATCAATGTTGGCTCAACAACAGACTTTGGCTGCTTCTTTATATTTGGATGGTTTGGATCTTTTCGGTGGTCTACCTTTATATACAACAACACAAAGTGAAGTAAAAGGACGTTCTACTGACGTAGAAACTTTTAACTTTATTGATTCTTTGCTGACTGAGTCAATGCCGAATCTGCCGATTAAGGAGACATTGGGGGCAATGGAGACGGGTACAATTCATAGAGCTGTTGCCGCTATGACAAGAGTACGTTTGTACTTCAATGCGGAAGCATATATTGGTAAAGCAATGTATTCAGAGGCAGCAGCTATTTGTCAAGATATCCTTGATGGTAAGTATGGCAAATATGAGTTGGATACGGATTGGACTAATATTTTTGGTTTTAACAATGAATATTGTCCGGAAATCATTTGGTCAGTGCCGAGTGAAAATGCTAAGACTGAAACTGATGCAATGTATTGGAGTTATATGGTTCCTTATAACTATAAGAACTATTTAGGCGGATTGGAAAGTTCCGGCTCTAATAATGGTATCGGTTTGATTCCGAGTTTGGATCCGACAGGGAAGAAGTATTCTTATAGATTAGGCGGTGCGTATGGAAAGTTCCATGATAAGGATATTCGTAAGCAACCGTATGTATATGAGGGTAACGGTAAGTACAGAGGAATGTTTATTGTAGGTAAATTGGTTAATCCAGAGAATCCTGAATGGACTTGTATGGGCAATCGTGAGTATAAAGGACAGGTAATTACTGTTGTTGATCAGGTGGGTTATTTTGCTAAAGTTGGCAAGGATGATAAATATCCTACTCTGGAATCATTACCTTCTACAATTGCTCATGCAGAAGAGAACTCTTGTGTTCGTGTGACTAAACGTAGTCCGCGTCCAACACAAGAGGATGTGAAACTGAAAGGAAATCCGGATACTCCGATTATACGTCTGGCTGAGGTTTACTATACATTGGCTGAATGTAAAATGCGTCAAGGCGATAAACAAGGTGCTGCCGACTTAATTAATACTGTTCGTAAACGTTACTTCCCGGAAGGAGATCCGGATCCTGTAACTGTGGCTAACTTGGATAAATATCGTATGTTGGACGAATGGCAATTGGAGTTCTTAGCGGAAGGTCGTCGCCGTACGGATTTGGTTCGGTGGAATGCGTATGTTACTGAAAGTTGGTGGGATCACAAAGCTACAAACGATCCGAATTTGAATCGTTTCCCGATTCATTACAGTATCATCGGTGCTAATAACTTATTGGAGCAGAATCCAGGTTATAATTAATAAACAATAAATACAATGTAAATTGATTCTTTAGGTTTTAAGAAGAGAGGAGCTACCACTGTTCAAGTGGCTTCCTCTCTTCTTCCTTTTTCAAGTAGAAATAAGGTCAGTCATGAAAGGGAAAACACTACTTTTTTGGTCGCTCGTTTTTGTTGCACTTTGCTTTTTCTTCAAAACGTTTGCTTTTTATACGCTCCAACGGCAGGAAGAGGTTCAACTGTTTCTCCCGATTGGTTCAGCTCTTGTAGCAAAACTGTGGATACCCGGAGGCTTCTGTTCAATTGTGGGACAAGCATTGGTACAGTATTATCCTTATGGGATGACCGTATTGTTTGTGAATGCGTTATTCCTTTGTTTGATAGGTTTTCTTTCATTTCTCTTATTTCAGAAAATTGCTTCACGCAGTTATAATTTGATCCTTGCCTTGTTCCCGGTTTGGGCGTTAGCAAAGGTACATGTGAGTCCTTTCTATGTATTGGATGGAACGGTTGGCATTGCTTTATTATTTTTATTCCTGTATGGATATGTTTTGATACGACAGGAACGACTACAAGTACTTTATGGAGTTGTTTCTACATGCCTTCTTTATTTATTGGCAGGGCAGATCGTGGCTCTTTACGGTCTTTTGTTGTTTACCGTGACCTTTATGTTGGGGCAGAAACGGTGGTACTATTCGTTAGGTGTGTGTGCGTTTGATCTTCTTCTGACATTTATAACAATCCGATTCGCGATAAACATTCCTTTGACGGATGGTATTTATTCGGAACGTTATCAAGAGTCACAACTACAACCGGATTCTTATATCTATTATGTTTGGATTCGTTTTACGGCATTAGTCTTCTTCCTTTTGTTGGTTTGTTTTGTTTTGAAGTCTTTTTCATGGGATAAGCGTTGGACGAAAATAGGAATTACGTTCTTTTTCTCTCTGCTGTTCAGTTTTTTCTTCTTTTTCAATCTACCCGATCAGGAGGAGATTCTAAACAATGAAATGGATGAATTAGTTTGTTTGGAACGTCAACAGGATTGGGAAGCGATTATCCGAAAGTATGAAAATAAACGACCTTCTAACTATATCCAATTGAATTACCTTAGTATGGCATTAGCCCAAAAGGAAGTTTTGGGCGATTCGCTTTTTCATTTTGAACCGAAAGGGCCACAAAGTTTATTGACCTCATGGGACCGGACCTATTATACCAGCGCATTGTTGAGCGATATTCACTATCATATAGGAGATATTAGCTTGTCGGAGAGTTATGCGATGGAGGGCTTGACTTTAGCTAAACGCGGTGGAAGTCCTCGTATGTTACAACGATTGGTAGAGATCTGCCTTATTCGTGAGGAATGGGATTTAGCGGCTAAATATCTTCATATTCTTCATCAGTTACCGACCTATCGTTCGTGGGCAGAAGAGTATCAATCGTGTCTTTATAAACCGGAAAGTGTACGACAAAACAGTGCTTTTGCCAATAAAAAGCTACTGAAGTCGCAACCGAATTCCTTGCTTTGTCTGTTGACAATCGATAGGCTCTGGATGGAACTTTTGTCGGCATCGGAGAACAATCGGATGGTTATCGAATATTTGGGCTGTTCCTATCTATTATCTAAAGAGATGGATTCATTTAAAAATTTTTTATTAGCACATGGAAAAGAAACCTTAAAAGGGCAATGGCTTCCTGTTCATTTCCAAGAGGCGGTCTTGGTTCTTGCTACCAGTGATCCCGCTATTCTTCAATCGATTTCTGTGCGACCGGAGATTGTAGACCGCTTTAAACAGTTCCAACAAGATATTCGTCAAGCCCAAAGAGATAGTAATGGCTTGGCACAATTACACCGGAAGTATGGACATACTTTCTGGTTCTATTATTATTGTAGAAATAAATGATTACGATATGCGTTACTTGTCCTGTATTTTAATTTTAAGTGTCGTTTTTTGTTCTGCTTGCAGTAGAGCTTTGCCTCATGCAGTGCAGACAGATGAAAAGATTGAGCTATTCCCTGATTACCGGGGAGTTACTATACCTTGCAATATCGCTCCTTTAAATTTCAAATTAAAGACACCGGCGAAAGCCATATTGTTACTTACACATGGAGATGTACAAGTTCGTATAGATTCAGAGCAAGGAGCTTTTCAGATTCCGCAGAAAAAATGGAAGCAATTATTAGTGGCTTCGACTGGAAAGACGGTTGAGGTGGAATTGTATGTGTGTCAAAAAGACCAATGGTTACGATATAAACCTTTTCAAATCTTTGTGGCGAAGGAAAAGATTGACCCTTATTTGGTCTATCGTCGCATTGCACCGGGGTATCGAATGTGGAATGAAATGGGAATCTATCAGCGTAACTTGGAGGATTTTACAGAAACAGCTTTTTTGACGAATAAGCAGACAAATAACAACTGTATGAATTGCCATTCTTTCTGTATGCAAAGTCCGGATCGAATGTTATTTCATCAACGTATGACGCATGCCGGAACTTATATTTTGACAGATGGGAAAGTTGAGAAGTTAGATACAAAGGTAGGTGAGAAGATTTCGGCTTTGGTATATCCCTATTGGCACTCTTCCGGAAGATTTGTTGCCTTTTCGACGAATGATACGAAGCAAGATTTTCACTTGTGGGATGAGAACCGTATAGAAGTTTTTGATAGTAAGTCCGACGTGGTAGTGTATGATGTAGAAAAACAGGAAGTATTTACTTCGCAGGTTTTATCCTCTGAAGATAATCTGGAGACATTTCCAACTTTTTCTCCGGATGGGAAGTCTCTTTATTATTGTTCTGCACCGACTAAACAAATGCCTGAATCCTATAAGGAGATAAAGTATAATTTATTGCGAATTTCCTTTGATGAAAAAACGCGGGCTTTGGGAACGAAGGTCGATACAATCTATGCTGCTGAGCGGGAGGGACGGAGTGCTAAGTTTCCTCGAATCTCACCGGATGGCCGTTATTTGATGTACACTCTGTCGGATTATGGTAACTTTTCGATTTGGCATAAAAATGCGGATTTGTGTCTGATTGATTTAGAAATGTTACAAACCGATTATTTGGAAAAGGTAAATAGCGGAGATGTTGAGAGTTATCATTCATGGAGTAGTAATAGCCGTTGGATTGTATTTAGTAGTCGGCGCGGAGATGGACTTTATACGCGGCCTTATCTTGTGTATATGAATGAACAGGGAAAAATGGGGCAACCGTTTTTGTTGCCCCAAGAAGATACGGATTATTATGATTTCTCTCTATTCTCGTTTAATATCCCAGAATTAGTCAAAGGGAAAGTAGAGGTAGATACTTATAAACTTATTGAGCTTAGTAAGTATGGAAAGCCTCATACAATTCAAATGGCGAATTAATAGTCTTTGTCTGTCAAAAAGTCTATCATTCGTAAAATTGCACGACTACATGCTGGACAGAAGGGAACGTAATCTCTCATCATGCAATGGTCTTTCGGACGATATATGCCTTTAGCTAAGTATCCACCGCCTTCAAAAACTCCGATTCCCTCTTTGTATTCATCATTGAGTGGAGTTGGGATAGGAGTTTTTGCTGGTAGTAAATCCTTCCACTTACTATCAAAATTTACTAATGTAGTAATGTTTGGTTCCCAAGGTTCGTATTTTAAATTATAAAAATCCTGATAAGCGACTTCAGAAGAGAAGTATTCATCAGCCAGTCCCGCAAAACTATGTCCAAATTCATGTGTAAAAACAACTGGGGTTTTAGGATGATCCGCAGTACCACATGCATAAAAATTATACATTCCACCACCTCCGTAGGTTTCAGCATTTATTAAAAGGAAAACAGCGTCACAAGGCACGTCCCAAACAGCGTCACGAATAGATTTCATATCCGGGGTTGTTAGATAACGGTCAACTCCAAATGTGTAATATCCTGAGTTGAGAGCTGTGTTTTTGAAAATGCCTTTCCCTGATATATCTGTACCGGATTCTTCAGATACCAATTCAACGGCCCAAACATTGAAATCATTGCGACGAGTGTCGAATGGGGGCGTATTGAAGAGAGCGTCAGTAAATCTTTTTGCGTCAGCGATGAACTTCTCTTGTTCGGCTGCCGTATAACCTTCAGCGATGAAAACAAGGTCGACTTTCTCTGTAGAGCTACCGTTGTTCTGAACCGAATAGATTTTATTTTCTTTTAGCTTTCCACGATCGATGAAAATGCTTTTCGGATCAACCTCCTGTTTTAACAGTGGGTGAAACTGCATGTCTGATTTCTCTCTGGCAGTAATTTCGATATACACCGGGGCTTTTGGGTAGGGGATAGAGGCACTATTAGTCCAAGATTGCGTCTCTGTTTTAGCCTGTTCTGTGGAACGCCATTCTTCGAAAAGAGTATTGAAACCACGGGAGTAAATCAACTTGTTTGTCGCTTTATCATACACATTAATATAATAACCGCCATAATTGAACTGGTCGATTAAGTTCTTTTGCGGACCTCCCCAAACGGGCTCTTCTCGTAACTGTTGAATAGCGGCACTTTGATGTTGTAGATTCCCACTTAACGCGAAATCAATACGCAAACTCTTTTTCTCGAAGTAGGTATCAAAACTTTCTTGAGCAAAAGAAGAGAGGCTACATAGTACTGTTAATAATAGGAGTGATAGTCTTTTTTTCATATATGAGTTGTTATGTATTTGGATTTTTTTAAATAATAATGGACAATTGCAATTAGGGATTATAAACTCTAATTGTCAATTGTCCATTAATTAAATGGTTAATAGAACTTATCTTTTTCCTAACTTATGGTCCATAATAGCAACATGGCATTCACCATAAGTCTTTAATTGATCCAAGATTTCTTTAGCAGTTGATTCTTCTTCTACTTGTTCGCGAACAAACCAGAAAAGGAAATCTCTTGAAGCGTGATCTTTGTCTTCTTCTGCAATGTTCATTAAATTATCAATTAATTCTGATACATGGCATTCGTGGTTATAAGTGTGTTCAAATGCAGCGATAGGGCCTTCCCAAGTTGTAGGAACTGCGTCAATCTGACCAATAGAAACTTCACCACCGCGGTCAATAGAATAGTCAATTAATTTGTGAGCATGTTCCATTTCTTCATCTGCTTGTTTTTTCATCCAGTGAGCGAAACCTTTCAAGCCTACATTTTGAAAATATACAGACATTGATAAATATAAATTAGATGACCACATTTCAGCATTGACCTGTGCGTTAATTGCTTCAGATAATTTCTTACTTAAAATCATAATACTTTCCTTTCTATTATTTAGTTAATAAATATTTGCTGGCAAATATATAGATAAAAAAGAATGAATGGTCTCCAATTGATGATTATTTTTTTATTGATTCAACATCTGATATAATTTATCCAATTTAGGAGCCATAATAATTTCCGTACGACGGTTTTTTGCACGTCCTTCTGCTGATTCGTTATCATCGACTGGCATAAACTCTCCACGACCACAGGGTTGGATTTGTAGAGGATTGACATCGTAGTCTTTGGTTAAAATGCGGACAACAGAAGTAGCACGGATAACACTTAAATCCCAATTATCCTTGAATTGAACCGTGTTGATAGGTTTACTATCAGTATGTCCTTCGATATAAACATCTATATCTGTTTGTTTGTTGAGTACTTCTGCTAATTTAGCTAATGCCTCTTTTCCCCGTTTGTCTACGCGAGCACTTCCCGATTCAAATAGAAGTTTATCCGACATTGCGACATAGACTTTTCCGTCCTTCTCTCTTACAGTTAATTCATCACTACTAAATCCTAAAAGGGCATCTTTTACACTGTTTAGAAGACTCTGAACGCGCTCATTTTGGGAGCTAATCATATCTTGTAATTGATTGATGGTTCGTTCTCGTTCATCTAATTCGCTCATCTTCTGACTTAATAAGGCATTTAGCTTTTCTTGTTCTGTGAGATTAGTATCCAACATCTTTTGGTAATTACGAATCTCTTTCCCCATACGAGATGTATCTCGTTCAAGGGTAACTAATCGTGCTGTAAGTTGGTCACTATTGTCTTGGCAATCGACCAATTGTTTTTGTAACTCATCTCCTCGTGCAAGAGCTTCTAAACGTCCATTTTCAGCCAAGAGATATTTCTTTTTGGTTACACAGGAGGTTGTTGTGAGTAGCAGTGTAGAAACTGCCATACATAAAATCTTCTTCATTCTCTTTATAATTTGAGCGAATGTACATTTATTGTAAATAAAAACGTATATTTGAAACCTAAAATAACAATTATTATTATGAATAGACAATTCCTATTATCTCTTTTATTTCTCATTTGTTCTTCTACTATTGGAGCAAAAATACAGTTACCGGCTATTTTTAGTGATGGCATGATTTTACAGCAATCTACTAATGTAAAAATCTGGGGAAAAGCCAATAAGAATACAGATGTTGAGATTCGTTGTTCTTGGAATGATACTCCTTTCCGTACTCATAGCAATGCGGAGGGAGAATGGAATACATTTATCTCTACTCCAATTGCCGGTTATCAACCCCAACAGATAACAGTGTCGGATGGAGATATTTATACGGTAGAGAATGTATTGATAGGGGAAGTTTGGCTTTGTGCGGGTCAAAGTAATATGGAAATGCCGGTTAGAGGTTTTCAAAACAGTCCAATTGAACATGCGAGTGATATAGTTGCTGACGCAGCCCAATATCAAGGAAAGGTTCGAGTTATAAAAGTAAAGAAATCTGTAGCAGAGACACCTCAAACTGATTGTTCGGGTGTTTGGAAAGAGTCAATCCCAGAAAATGCTTATTTGTTTACAGCTGTGGGATATACTTTTGCAATTGCTTTACAGAAAGTATTGAATGTTCCTGTAGGTATCATTGATTGTACATACGGAGGAACTGATATTGAAGATTGGTTACCGAAAGAGATTACAGATACTTATACTGATATAAGTAGAGAAAAAGGAAAAGCAAAATATCATGCTCCTCGTATTTCTACCGTTTATAATTCAATGGTTCATCCGATAGCCGGTTATACACTTCGGGGTACAGTTTGGTATCAAGGAGAAAATAATGTGGTACGTTATGAAACTTATGGAGAACGCCTGACTGACTTTATTAATATGTGGAGAGAAAAGTGGCAACAGGAGAATATGCCATTTTATGTAATAGAAATAGTTCCTTATCGTTTTTATCAAGACGATAAGTCTGCTTACTTACGAGAAATGCAATATAAGGTTTCGCAATCATTACCTCAGGTTCAATATGTAGGTACAAATGATATGGTAGATCCTTATGAATTTAATCAGGTTCACCCGAAGAGAAAAATAGGTATAGGGAAGCGTACTGCTTGGCTGGCTTTGGAAAAGACTTATCAAAGAGATTGCTTCTTTGGTGAATGTCCTTCATATAAGGCAATGAGAGTCGAAGGAGAACGAGTGATTTTAAGCTTTAATTCTGCTAAGGCGGGGTTTAATCTTTTTGAAGGTATGGTAGGATTTGAGATCGCGGGAGAGGATAAAATCTTTTATCCAGCTACAGCTCGAATAGTAGGAACTATGCACTTATCAGAGATCGAACTTTTCTCAGGATTTGTAAGTAAACCAATCGCGGTACGTTACTGTTTTCATGATTTTATGTTAGGGAATGTTACTAACGTATGGGGAAAACCTTTGATCCCTTTTAGAACGGATACATGGTAAATAAAAAGTATAGGTAGATATGATGAAAAGATATGTTTTTATTCATTTGTTACTATTGTTTGTTTGCATAGGAAGTATGCAAGCACAAATTAATTGGCCTCATAATAAAAAAGCTGCAGTGGTATTAACTTATGATGATGGGTTACCTTCTCAGTTGAAATATGTAGTCCCTCAGTTAGACGCGGTTGGGTTTCGAGGAACTTTCTATTTATATGGGAAAGTCTTAAAAGATACGGATATCCCGGCTTGGCGTGAAGTAAGTAAGAAAGGACATGAGTTAGGAAATCACAGTGTCTATCATCCCTGCTGGGCAAAACCGGGCTCAACGATGTCAGAACCTTGTCATGCGTTGCAATGTTATTCATTAAAAGAGATGTTATTAGAAATCCAATTGATGAATGCCTTTTTGTATGCCATTGATGGAAAGACAGAACGTTCCTATGCTTATCCTTGTGGAAAGAGTGGAGTTGGAGAGGAAGAAATAGATTATTCTAAACCCATGCTGGAAGCCGGGTTGGTTAAGTCTGCTCGTTCTGTATATGGCGGTGTTGTAAATAAGGTTGAAGATATTCGATTGGAAATGGCTCCCGTGGTAGTAGTCGCTAATCAAATGAAAGCGGATGTCTTAATTAATTATGTTAAGGAAGCTATAGAGAAACAAGGAATTTGTGTCTTTTTGTTTCATGGGGTAGGTGATAATTTTCATTATACGGTTGATGTTGTGGAACACCAAAAGTTGATAGATTTTTTATCAGATCATAAAGAAGAGCTTTGGGTTGATACATTTTTAAATGTAATGAATCATATTGCTGAACTGAAGAAGTAAGAGCTTGAGAGTTTGTATCATTTTATATAAGGTGTATATTTAGAATGTATAAATTAATTATTCGGTTGATTGCTGTTGTATTTATAAGTATTATGACAATGCCTTTATGGGCTTCTAATTCAGATGATGATACTTATCCTACAAAAGAGAGATTGTTTCATATATCCCGTAGTTTAAATCGTAATTTAGTTTGTTATGATGTAAACTTAGAAGGAGGTGTCTTGAATAGTAAGGAACCTTTGACTATTTATTGGTTGAATCGAGAGGAGAATCCGGGGAAAACGAATGGATTGAATTACATTCAACGGAAAATGGCGTATGGTTATAAACTGGTTTCTAAAGGAGAAGATTATAGTATTATATCATTAACGGCTTATTCCGGAAGGACAATGAAAGTGTGTAAACATAAGGAGAAGTATGTTTGCTTGGTCGATATTAATGGAAAGAGTGCTATTCTGTCTTTTATTTATGTAAAGGCGAAACCCTCCAACTCTTTACTTGTTGAGTATGTAGAGCTGAATGGAGTAGATATTCAAACGGGTGAATTATTAAAAGAACGAGTTGTAAATAAATAATTTAATTAGAAAAGAGTGCTCTTGTCTCAATTTAGAAACAAGAGCATTCTTTTTATGAATGTAAAACTTCATGGGCAAAACGAGCATAGTGCCCTTCAAGCCCTTTAGCGTAATTCTCTAAAATAGTTTTCCCCAATTTATCTTTATCTCCGCAGAGATAAAGGGCTTTTGCTAAATATAACTCTTTGAGAGATTGATTTCTTAATGAATCTTCCAATATATATACATTATCTATGATGTTAAGAGTGATTTTTTGTGTCGCCTCTTGTTGGTCGGCTATGTGATGTCCTCTCATTCCTTCTTGCAGTAGTAAATCGGATAGAGTTGAAGTAAAATCATGCGTACCCAATTTTTCTGCTGCTATAGCAATTGCTCTAAAGTGAGAGAACTCACTTTGAGGAGTCAACATATTGGCTAATCGTAGTAACTCAGGAATAACTTCTTTCCGTTTACTATATCCTAAAGCCATTACATAATTATCTAATCTGCTGACACTAAAACCAAATTGGTGCATACCTCGATAGTTCCAACCGGAATCCCACTGACTATAATCTTTTACTTTCTCAAGAATAGAGTCCCATCCTATAGCTTCTCCTGACATACAGAGAATGTTCGCATAATAATGCTTATCTGTTTCTGTCGCTTTCTTATACCATCTCTTTAACAGTGGTATAGATATTTGTGGAAAAGCTAATACTTTTTCTAACCCTTCATAATTATTCGGTATCGTCTTTAGGACCTCTTCCATCTCTTTTTTGGAGATAGCATAGTCATTCTTTTCATTCAAGACCTCTTCGGGTAGATTCCCTTTTTCTATGAGTTGCTTTTGAACTGTTTTTATGTTTAGTTCCCTAATAGGGAGATTTTGTAAAACAGATTCAGCTACCACTAATCCCGCTGCATATCCTTGGTTTTGTAAATCCGGTTGCATACGTATCACTGGCATAGCATCTCGATGAGAACCACAGCCCAATCCCGTTACAAGTATATTATCTATATTTTTAGGTAATAAAGAACGAAGAGGTAGCTTTACGTCGTACCAAGATTTATGTTCAGGTGGTCTGATTGTAAAATAAATGTCTTCTGTAAACCCATGAGTATCAAAGTTACTAATATGATATGATATAGTATCTTCATAGGTCCGTTTATTGATCATGTCAAATACAGATACATTATAATCCGCTATAACTCGTCTTCTTTCTCTCGTTTGCGGTAGTTTCCCTATATCATAATATCCTTGATGTTTGAGCTTACATTGAATAAATAGTCGAGTAATATCTAAGATATCCGTATCGTCTATAAACGTCCAGTCTGTATTGTTATAATGATCTCCAGGATTGTACTTCCCTAATCCAGCCCCTTGAATGGCAAGACTGTGTTTGCCTGTATATTCAAAGTTTGCTCCGGCAGCAATGGCAATGTCTGCACTTCCCGTTGAATCTATTATACGTTTACAACGAATTAAACCCTGACCAAAAGGAGTATAAACGATTATTCCCTCTATTTTGTCGTTGTTCTTTAGAACACCTCCTGCTATGGTTTGAAACCATATATCTCCTCCTGCTTTTAAAACCTCTTTCCGGTACCATTCTGCTTTCCAATCCAAGGGCCATTCCGAACTGTCTTTTTCTATATGTCGCGGATGGTTGGCTGGGGCGATAGTCTGCATAGCTTTGTCAATTTCTGCTGTAAATCCCTTTCGGTATCCAGCAGTATATCTACCGATAAATCCGAAAGTACCGATACCACCAAGTCCATGCAAGTATTCAATCAGTAGCGTTTTTACCCCTTTACGTGCAGCACTGATTGCCGCCGGAGCTCCGGCGGTTCCTCCTCCAGCAATAACGACATCATAATCTCCAATTATAGGAATTCCTCCCCCTGGATACTGGGCATGAGCCAATGGAGCATAAGAACGGAAAGGACTATAAGTGGAAATAGTACCAGCTGTAGTACCCTTTTCTGTTAGAGGTTTGATTATAATCTCATTAGAAAACTCTCTACTTAAGCCTATTTTAGCAGCCTTTTCTCCTATAATCTCTCCATATTCCATGTAACGAGCAGGTTCTAAATAGCTCTCAATCGTCTTACGATCAACTGAAGAACTGGAGCTAAGAACGAATAGATTAGAGAATTCGTTAGGTTGGAAGGGATCATTACTTTTCATGTATGAAGATGGTATATAGTAAGGAGTATCTGCACTATCAACCTGATCCACATCCCATGTAATATCTCTAATTGTCTGTTCTGCCTGCATTAAAGCTGTATAAGATTCATCTTGCAAAGGAATATCCATTAAGTACTCCCATGCAACATGGCTTTTAGCATTCACATTGAATGCTGGATATATTTTACGAGAATGGATAATAGAAGGATCCTTTTTCTCTGTATTCCCAACAACTACAAATCGGAACTGTTGCTTCCCTGCTTTAAAGGGATGAAAAGGTACATCTGCAATACGGGCAACAGTTGCATGATGAGTCGTATCTATGATTGCTTTTGCTCGTATGATTTGCTGACCTGATCGGTTGTTGATACAAACACCAACTAATTCACCTTGTTTATTAGTCAGAACATTAGAAACAAAACTACAATATACAAATTCGATACCTTGTGAGAGCAGTTCGTTCTCTAATGTACTTTTTACATGTAATGGATAGGGTGCAATACTTCCGGGAAATAATTTCCTAAATAAAGCAGATTTACTGTCTCGCTTTTTAGGCCAAAATCGGAATGCACTACAAATATCCTCTCCCATATAAGGATAAGAGGATACTACAAAAACTCTGGCTCCTGTTTTAGCAGCAGATAAAGCAGCTGCTATACCTCCTGTTGTAGAGCCTATAACAATAACATCCGTATCCTTCCATACTGCTTGTTGATAAGGTGTATTATAGATTGCATTGCTGACAAGAGGAGGGGTGATGTACCCACTGTTTTGTCGGGCAATTAAAGCCGGATTCAATGCAAAAAGAGCTCCTCCGGCTGTTAATGTCTTTATAAAATCTCGCCTATTAAGCATATACTTTATCCTTTTTTGCTATTTAAAATTTCAGTTGCATATCGAGCGTAATGTCCTTGTAATCCGTTTTCGTAACGGCGGAGAACCTCTTCTCCAAGACCTTCCTTATCACCACATAAATAGAGTGCTCTGGCTAAATGAAGTTCTTTTAGGGCTCGATTACGAGTAGAAGTATCATTTAAATTAGGAACAGCTTTATTTCTAGCCTCTATATAGGAATTCATAGAGTGGAAACGTACACCGGGCTTAGTAAGCATGTTTGCCAATTCCGTAACTGCATTTTTACTACCAATAGCTTCCGTTGCCATAGCTATAGCTCGGAAATGAGAGAAATAATCTTCTGGCTCCAATAATTGAGCTTTCTCTAAGATGGTAGATAATACACTCGGATCTTTACTGTTTCCTAAGGCGGTTATTAATGCATCCAATCGACTTAAGCACATACCAAATTGCCCCATACCTGTATAATGCCATCCTTCGTCCCATTCTTTGTATTCTTGAACAGCTTTTTCAATGGTAGAAGCATATTCTTTGTTTCCTAATATACAGAGGATACTTGCTAATATAACCTTTTCTTTACCCTCTGTTTGTCCAATTCGTTTGGATACAAGTTCGATACAACGTTTATGGTCTGTTAATAGAACTTCCAGCCCTTTGTAATTATCCGTTACACTGGCTAATGCCTTATTCATCTCAGACTTACTGAAGCCTTTGAATTCTTTGTCTTTTAGCACTCGTTCCGGTAAGTTTCCTATTTTTACTAAATGACGTTGAATCTTTTTGATATCAATCTTACGAATTGATTTGTTCTCTTTGATACATTGTGCAGAAAGATATCCTACCGCGTATCCCTGATTTTGGAGACAGGGTTGCATACGAATAACAGGCATTGCGTCCCTGTGGGCACTTGCACCCAAGCCTGTTGTAAGGATTCCCTCTAATCCTTGAGGAAGTAAACACCGAAGTGGTACATCTGCGTCATAGATTGTATGTCGCTTTTCTGGCGGATTTAAAATAAAGAGAGGGTCTGTAATCATTCCGTGTGTATCGAATGAACTTTTATGATATGATATAGTATCCGGATAACGTCTATGATTAATCACGTCATAAACAGAAATTGTATAATCCCCAATTATACGTCTGCGTTCACGTGTTTGCGGTATTTTCACCATGTCGAACTGTCCTTGAAGCTTTATTTTAGCTTGGACAAAGGCACGAGACACATCTAATATATCCGTATCATCGATAAACAACCAGTCATTATTATTGTAATAATCACCGGGAGCCCATTTACCTGTTCCAGCTCCTTGTACAGCTAATGTCTTTTTACCCGTATAATCAAATGCGGCTCCGGCTGCAATGGCAATGTCAGCACTACCAGTACTGTCTATGATTATTTTTGATAAGATAACACCGCGTCCCCAAGGAGTGGCAACGACAATTCCTTTTACTTGATTATTCTCAACTAAAGCTCCGCAACCTAAAACACCAAACCATAGTTTTCCCCCGGCTTTTAGTAACTCTTTTCGTAACCATTCCATTTTCCAATCAGCGGGAAAATGACCTGATTTCTTAGGTTGTCTCGGATGATCTTTAGGGGCTAAACCTAAAACTGATTTATCAACGGTTGCAGTATATCCCTCCCGGAATCCATCCCAGTAGACACCAATCATACCAAGTGTACTAAGTCCTCCTAATCCATGTAGATATTCCAATACCAATGTGTTTGCCCCATTTTTGGCAGCTGTAATTCCGGCAGAAGCACCAGCTGTTCCGCCTCCCATTACAATAACATCATAAGACCCTAAAATGGGAAGTGCATTTGTTGGAGAGGTTATACTTCCTCTGTTTAGAGCAGGACGTAATGTAGATAATACTTCTTTTATCTCTCCATAGTTTGTTGCATTCTCTTTTTGGGGGAGGAGAGTCACAGTTTGAGGGGCTGTCATCTTTTTGCAACAAGTGGCAACCTGTTCTCCAATCGCTTCTCCTATGAATAAAGCCGGAATAGGACGCATGACTTTAGCAGCCAACTCTCTGGATATTTCAGCACAGGGTCCTAATACCCATATATTATCTATGTTCTTAGCCTTAAAAGCTTCGAGTGGTAATTGTCTTAGTGATCGAGGATTTCCAGTGTAAGCTCGTTCACTTTTGATGGTCTGTTGAGGAATATACCAAAGTAAGTCGGAACTATCTACTTGTTCAATATCCCAAGTGATATTTCGGATCGTCTGTTCTATTTCAGATAGGGTAACATACGATTCATCTTTCACCGGTAAATCAAATGTGTACCGAGTTACCGGATAGCTTTTACCTTTTACTTCTACAGGAAGTGGGAGATGTTCTACCTGGCTGATACTTGGATCTGTTTTAGGCGTATTTCCTACAACGGTGTAATTAAATTTTTGATTTCCCGGTGTGAAAGGAGTCTTTTCAACTCCTAAAATAGAAGCTACCGAAGCAGTATGAGTAGCGTCTATAATAGCTTTGCAACGAATCGCTTGCCGTCCTGACCGGTTGGTAATAACTACACCGGCAGGTTTTTTATTAGAATCAGTCAATACATTTGTGACATAACTGCTGTACAAGAACTGAATATGATTGTATATTAATTCATCTTCTAATGTCTTTTTAACATGAAGAGGAGTCGGATAGTTTTTCTCAAAGAAGATCTTCTGAGCAAGAGCTGTTTGAGGTGTCTCCTCTTTTAAGCGTTCATAAAGGTAAGAACCACATATATCCTCACCTAAGTAAGGCATATATCCTATTAAATAGACGGAGTTCCCCATTTTAGCTGCGGCCACAGCTGCAGCAACCGCTCTTGAGCTACCTCCAACGACAACAATATCTACTTCTGCTATTAGAGGTATCTTTCGTTCACTTTCAATACAGAACGCAGCATTAGGGATAACTGTTTGTACAGAAGCCTTTGCCTCTTTTATATTGCCGAGTGAAGCTAATGCTCCACTGGCAGCTGTTACTTTTAAGAAATCTCGACGTGTTATCATAATTGTTATATTATCTATTAATAGGAATTGAAATAGTTATTATATATAGTTCTCTATAAAGAAAGAACTCCTTATTTCTTAGCAACGGCAAGTACTGCGTCTGCTAAGATGAGACCGTCTACTTTACCATTGTTTGTGAATTCTACAAATGCAGGTTTACCTACCTTCAGGTCATATTCTCCGATGGGAACCCATTCACCGGAAGTTTGTCCTTTAACGACGATTTCATTTTTATCTAAGACAAACTTCGTATCCTTATCTCCATCATTTATGGTAATCTCTGTGAATCTTGACGCTTGATTATTGCGAATGAAGTAGGTGTAAAGCGTATATTTACCATCCTTTTTGACTTGGATAGGGAATTGTAGCTTCTCTTTCGTGGCTGTTTTTTCAAGCTTAATGAAAGAAGGACCATATCCTCTATTGGATTTTACTCGTTCCCATTTGGATTTTTCATCCAATGTCAATGAAGGATCATCTACAAAAATATCCGGAGTAGAACCATCAAGTAAAGGATCCTCTACATACATACGTTGGATCTCTTTTACATCAATATCCTGTACGATCGTATTTTTATCAATTGCCAATGAAGCAGCCTTAGCCGCACTCTGACCTAATAACATGAATACCGGCTCCATACGGATAGAACCAAATGCGATATGGCTGGCAGATAAGCATACTGGCACGAGTAGATTGGTACATTCTTCTCGTTTGGGAGTCAGTGAGCGGTAGGAAATATTGTAAGGAGCTTTAACTCCGATCTCAACGTCTCCTTCATTCTTTACCATTTTCATCCCATTCCGTTCTACAACGATACGCTGACAATTGTGTGAATCCATTCCATAAGCGGCCCAACCTACATAATCTTCTGGAGATACTTTAAGTTCACAATCAGCCTGAGTCGCGACATATTCTCCAATCATACGGCGAGCTTCGCGAATATAAAGTTGCGGAGTCCAATGGTCATATTCCACATATTCATCTTTAGGTAACCCCATACATGTAATTTCTTTCTGTAGATGTTCAGGGATACGTTCGTCATGCGTCCAGAACCATAAGAGTCCCATTGTATAATCTTTGTGTGCCTGAATTATTTTTTCACGTTCTTCATAGGAGGCTTCAGGGTAATTGTGGTTCATTCCTATCATATCAGTAGAGAATGCTCCACGGTTATTAATATCAGTTTTGTTATTCGGCATACGAGATATAATGAAATATTCATTGATACCCACGTTAGGTTGTGCTTCGATTGTACGGATTAACAACTCGTATTTTGAGGGATCATAGTTGTCAGGTTTCTTAAAAGGAACCTGATTATCCTTATCAAAAGTTACACAAATACGGTAGTTATAAGCCTGTACTCGCTTGTCTCCTTTTCCCGGTGCAGGCATAGTATCAGTAGAGATTCCCCATAAAAGACCACTCTCAGGGTTCCCTTTTTCTACATAAGGATCAACTCCATCCGGGAATTGGTGCCAATAGCTTTCATGCGCTCCGTTCCAAGATTCATTGTAAACAGTACTATCTTCACGACCAACGGTATAAGAAACACCTGCCCGTGCCATTAAGTCTCCTTCATAGGAACAATCAATATATACTTTAGCTTTGATGGACTTATCTTTTACTCCTTCTTCAATACTCTCTACTCGAATAGAGGTAATATCGGTTCCATCCTTTTGAGCTGATAAGATACGATGACCATATAGGATAGGAATATTTGCCTCTGCTACGTAATCTTTATACACCTGTTCTGCTACTTTAGGTTCAAATACCCAATTCTCAAGCATATTATAATGCGCTCCAACTCGACGATAGAAATCAAGAGAAAGCCCCTTTACTGCCTGTTTGTTTCCGATGTCTGTTTGTCCAAGTCCACCGGAAGATAGACCTCCTAACCGATAACCCGGTTCGATAAGAAGTACAGATTTCCCCTCTTTAATTGCGGAATAAGCAGCAATTACACCGGCAGAAGTTCCACCATAAACACATACGTCACACTCTATTTCTTCAGAATGTTTACAAGAAATGAATAGAGTTACTGATAGAATGAATAATAAAATTTTTCTCATGATAATAGATGTTGTATTTCACTTTGGGATTTGTAATAAGAGAAAGAGGGAGCCTGTGATTCAATCACAGGCTTCTCCTTCATTTGGAACTAAATATAGTCAGAATTTTTCTATTAATAACCTGGATTTTGAGTCAAATTTGGATTTACCAAAATATCATCAGCAGGAATAGGCCATAAATAGTTATGAGCTTCGAATAAACGGTTCTTGCGGATCAATAGTTGTTGATGTCCATCGATGATTTCGGTCTGCGGCTTCAAGTTAGCTGTACCGTTTTCATCAATGTCAGGAGTTCCGCGAAGCGGCCAGTTACCATCGTCCCACATTTTGAGGATACGTTTGAATGCAGCTGAAAGATTATCTGTTGACTGTCCATCCCAACCTGCCGGAGCGTTTTGAGAAGCTTCCATTGCTACATATACATCTTCACTCAAATTCTTTTCTGCCATTCTCCAACGTAATAGGTCACGATAGCGAAGAGCTTCAAATGGGAATTCGATACGACGTTCAATACGAATCAGAGAACGTAGGGCCTCTTTGGAACCGGCTTCTGCTCTTGGATAACTAAGACCGCTGTTTGCATACGCACGTTCACGGATTTTATTGACTGTTGCGTCTAAAACAGCTTGATCACATTTACCCATTTCATTCATAGCTTCTGCATAAGTCATTAACACTTCTGCATAGCGCATGTAAGGAGCAATGTTATCCCCTTTACTATTGTACAACTTGTAGTCAGCCCAATCTTCCTTTACATATTTCTTAAGTATTAAGATAGAATAGATGGCATGTGCATTCACTGCGCGGCTATCTTGATTTGCAACCATTTTACCAGTGGCAGGTTCATATACAGTAGTTGCATACGGATTCTGGTTACATTCATGGCGCATAAGAATATGTTCCGGGAACTTTTCGGCGATAGTTCCGTCCGTACGAGCTACTTCGTATGCTGCAAATTTCTCTGAATACTTAGTGACTTGTGGAGCTATAACCTCATAGAAACGTGGGTCACGATTTGCCCAACCGTCCTTCGGATTATAGAGAGGTGATTCATCAATAGGAAGACCATCTGTACAAGGATAAGCACAGTAAAGAGAGAAAGAGGGACCTGAATTACAATAAGCACCGTATTGACGCGGAGTAAATGCCATGACATTTGCTGCGATTCCATAGCCAACACCTCCGTTATAAGTCTTATCTCCTTTGAAATAAAACATTAATTCCGGTGATTTATCTGCAACGAATAGATCTCCATAATCCGGATGTAATTCATAAATACCCATATCCATACACTTCTTCGCATAATCCGCTGCTTTTTGCCAATCTTCATGGAATAGAGCAAAACGAGCTACAAAACCGTATGCAGAACTTTTGGTCGGACGCATTTGAGCACTCATTGCATCAGGAAGTAATTCGATTGCTTTATCAAAACATTCATACGCCCAAGCTAACACTTCTGCTTTAGGAGAGCGAGTAGCAGTGTAGGCATCTTCCAAAGACATTCCGTTTTTGTTGATAACAGCGTCTCCCCAATAGGTAGCCAATGTAGCATGAGCAAATCCCATATAGAAATAAGCTTCTCCGAGATATTGATTCAATTTATCATTAGATACTCCGGTTGCTGTACCCGATTCCAAAGCTTCTACAATCTTGATAGCACGAGAGATCCCTTTATATAAAGCGGTCCAACGGCTAACAACATCACCTGTTTTAGAAGTTACGGTTCCTGCCACCATCGTTGCTGGATTATCACGACGTTCAACATCGTCATCCCATTGCCATGAGTCAATCGGATAGAAGTCCGGTCTTAATAAATCATTGAGAGACATTTCGATTTCTGTTGCGTCTCGATACCAGTTTTCACTTGAACCTTCTGATAATGGACTTAAATCAATGTCTGCACAGGCCGCGTTCATACCCACTAAGCCTACTATAAATAATTTACATATGTTTTTCATAATTCATTGTCTTTTTAGAATGAAACATTAACTCCCAATACATATGATGTTGTAATAAACTCATTGTAATTACTCCATTCCGGATCGTATCCTTTCGGGTAATTAGAGATTGCAGGAAGATCATTTAGACTTAAGTAAACTCGAAGTCTTTGGATATATGCCTTTTCAGTGATTGCTTTAGGTATTGTATATCCCAATGTGATATTCTTTACGCGGAAGTAACCACCGTTGAACAACCAGAAATCACTATGTGCGTTTGTATTCGTCGTGTTGGCTGTTGTAAGCATTGGATATTTAGCCTTCGCATTCTGTTCATCTGTGAAATGAACGCTCCAACGGTTTTCGTAACGTTCTGTTTCAGCAGAATATGCACTGTTAGCCCAAGCAGTTCCACAGAAATTGAAACGTTTTAGCTGATGACCTACTCCTTGGAAAGAGAGATTGAAGTCGAAGTTTTTCCATTCAGCCCAAAGGTTTCCACCATATAGATATTCAGGAAGTGAGTTTCCTAAATAAACACGGTCACCGGATTCTGTAATCTTACCATCACCATCTATATCTACATAAGCGATACATCCCGGTTTATCTTTCGCTGTATAAACAGGAATCTTATCCCCATTTTCATCATACATAGCAGCTTCATTCAGGATAATACCTTTGCTCTTGAAACCATACCATTCTTGATAGTAAGAACCCTCTTCTGTGATTTTACCGCTACTGATAGACTGACGATCGGCCATATAACCCATCTTTGAACGGTAGTCTGACAAGTTAACACTAACTCCATATCGGAAATCAGTTCCAATATTGTCATTCCAACCAATTTCAAGATCCCAACCTTTTGTGTGCATATCCGCTGCATTGTTTTCAGGAGCATTGTAACCGAAGTAAGAAGGGAAACCGATAGTTAACAACATGTCTTTTGTTTCTTTATAATACCAGTCTGCACTTACGCTCAATCGGTTCTGAAGCATTCTTAAGTCTGCACCTACACCATAAGTAGTAGTAGTTTCCCAAGTAATGTCTTTGAATGCGTATGTCTTTTGGAATGCTGTCTGCTGAACGTCTACAGATCCGCCGGTATTCGGAATTAATGAGTTGCTAAATTCAAGAGCAGCTGCGTACGGGAACTCGGAACCGATACGCTCATTACCCAATTGACCGTAAGAAGCACGAAGCTTTAAAAAGTCAATCGTTTTCTTATTGAACCATTTTTCTTCTGAAATGACCCAACCGGCAGATACAGATGGGAATGTACCCCAACGATAACCGTCGGCAAAACGAGAAGAAGCGTCCGAACGAATATTAGCCTGTAGCATGTATTTGTTGTTGAATGAGTACATGATACGACCGAAAACAGAACGATAAGAATTATGACCTGCTGTACCAGAGTTGAACTGCATGTCGGCAGGACCTAAGTTCAAATACGGGAAATTATTCAATGTATAGTTTGTACGACTTGCTCCTAAGTTTTCCCAATTATACAAATAATCTTCATAACCGGCCATTACGCTGAATGAATGCTGTTTGATCTGTTTTTGATAGTTCGCATATAGCTGAACAGTCATGGCATTAGTGTCGTTACGAGTTTCGGATAAGTCGGTTGAGCCATGTCCGTATCCTGTAACTGTACTACCGTCAAGACGTTCCATTTCATGCTTCTTTGAATGACTTTTCCCCTTATAGAAAGTGTATTTAGGAGCAGCAATAGCTGTGATTGTTAACCCTTCAATCGGAGTGAAGTCAGCCTGAAGTTTACCGGATACTCGGTAGTTACGTTGTGTATTTAAACCACCATTTAAGATACCTGCCAATGTATTGTCACCATCTTTACCCGGAGCCAATCGACCGTCTGACCAATAAATCGGCCAAATAGGACCGCGTTCTGTTGCAGTATATGCGCCGAATGTCGGAGTATGTGCAGAAGAATAAGCCACATTAACGTCCGCATTGACATGAATCCATTTATTGATTTTCCAGTCGTTGTTCATACGAACATTCAGACGTTCATAGTCTTTGTTTTCATAAAGTCCCTCTGAACCGTAGTAGTTTAGACTGAAATTGGTTTTCAACTTGTCTGTACCACCACTGACGGATACTGAATGATTTTGGTGAGTTGTATGATCTTTGAATACTGCGCCCATCCAATCTGAATCAATATAGGTATCAGGATCCTGTAGGTGTAACTGATCAAAATTGTCGATAGTCTCTTTGTCGTAAACGTTATAGTCAGCAACTCCACTATCATTCATATTTACTTCGTTTAAACCAGCCATCCAATCTTTGGTTCCTAAGAAGCGAGGAACAGCTGTCGGTTTATCGAAACTGTATTCGAAATTATAGCTCAATTTGAATTCATTTGTCTTTGCTCGTTTGGTAGTTACCAAGATAACACCGGCAGCAGCACGAGATCCGTAGATAGCAGCTGCGGCAGCGTCTTTCAATACTTGAATGTCTTTTACATCTTCTGAGGCAACATCGTTCAAACTTCCCGGTACTCCATCGATGATGACTAACGGATCATTGGTCGACATAGTCGTCACACCACGGATTCGAATTGAGGCACCTGCTGCCGGATCACCGCTGGAACGAGTGATCTGAACACCTGCCATTTGACCTTGAAGTTGGGTAGATAGCTGAGGTGAATTTCTGTTTGACAATCGTTCTCCTTTTAAAGATGTAGTAGAACCTGTTAAGTCTGCTTTACGAGCAGTACCGTAACCGATTACCACAACTTCTTCGATACTCTGTGTATCTTCTGTTAAATGGATGGTGAAGTCACTCTTGTTACCGATAACTATTTCCTGTGTGTTATAACCGATATAAGAGATTAATAGGCTTGCACCCGGGGAAACAGAGAGAGTAAAACGTCCGTCTTGGTCCGTAATACTACCGTTTGTTGTCCCCTTTTCTATTACGTTTGCTCCAACAACTGGGTCCCCATTTTGGTCGATAACCTTACCGGTAATGGTCTTACTTTGCTGTTGCTTTGCATACGTTTTATTGATAATGTTGACGTTACGGTCATTAATTGTATAGATAAGATCGGTTTTCGCCAATGCTTGTGCCAAAACTACGTCGATCTTTTGGTCCTGTGCTTTTACGTTGACTTTGATATTTGCCACGTCTTTATCTACGTAAAAGAAGAGGAACTCCGTTTGCTTTTCTATCTGAGAGAAAAGATCTGTGAGTAACATTTGCTCTGCTTGGATTGAAATAGTTGCAGAAGCAGCATAAGTTGATTCCTTAGCGATAAGCTGGAACTGTGTCACAAATAAGAAGAAAATAACGAACCGCATGGTTGCTAACATTCTTTTGACACCTTTAGATGAAAAAGACTGGTAATATGAAATATTTTCCATGTGCTTTGTACTGATTTAATAGTTAGTAATTTGTCTTACCGGATGAAGCCGGCAAAACAGTGAATGTTTAATTAGCCACCGCCTCTTTGGAGGCCTGACTCTGTTAAGTTAGATAGAAGTGTGTTCCATAGGCATTACTTTTTGTGTTGATATTGAATGTTATAAATCGCGTCCTTTTTATACCATAGTATAGGTAAGCTACGGGAGATTGTTGTCAGTATCTGATCTATACTTTGGTCGTTGCTGAAAGAAGCTGAGACAACAACGTCCGGCTCTTTTAACTTCGTTCCGTTTACTTGAATCTCAACTTTATAGGTGTTTTCAAGCTCTTTTACTAAGTCAATAAAGGGGATGGATTTGTATCTGATGAGACCATCTTTCCAAGAGGTGAAAAACTGTGGGTCTACTTGTCTGATGGTTATCTCGTCTGTTTCCCGATAAAGCGTAAGCTGTTGGTTGGGAGAAAGCAGGACATTCTGTTTGTCTTTTTCAAAACGAACCGCTCCTTCAATCAGGGTAACGACGATATTGTCTGCCTCTACTTGGGAATTGACATTGAATTGAGTTCCTAATACGCTGATAGAAGCTCCGTTTGTCTCAATCAAAAAAGGATGAATAGAATCTTTCGCTACGTCAAAATAGGCTTCACCTTCCAAGACTACTTTCCGGTTGTCTTTCCCGAAGTCATTGGAATAACGTAAACGACTGTGCTTATTTAACGTGACCCGCGTCCCATCTTCTAACGCAAATTGGGATTTACTTTCGTTGGTTAGGAAAGTATAATATTCCGGATTTTGTTTGGACTGTTGCCCCTTTGCCAGATATTGAAGGGAGAACGTAGAGACGATAAGCAGTAAAACACCGGCCGCAGCAGTGCACATATATTTCTTCCAAGAAGACCTTTTCTGAATCGGTTGGGTAGGTGCGTTGATCTTTTCGATAAGTTTGTTTAAAGAGTTAGGGGAGATAACAGAACTTTTCAGACTGACATCTGCGATCCAATAGTTCGTCAAGCGACGAAATTCCTCCTGATTCTTCTCGCTTTCATTAAGCCATTTGCTTAAAGAAAGGATATCTTCAGAAGAGAAATCCCCACTTAAAACATGTGCTATTATATGATCTATGTTCTGTTCCATTGAGTGCCTGTTTAATAGTATAGTCGTAGAAAAATGAAAATATCCTTAGTCGAGAATAGAGAAAATTGAGAATTTGTTACTTTTTCTTCTATTCTTCGGACAATGAGTCTCGCAACTTACGGACGGCATTGGCTAAATGTGCCTCCAATGTTTTCACCGATATATTGAGTACGGCTGCCGCCTCTTTATACTTAAGTTTGTCTTCACGTACCAATTTGAATGCGACTTTGCAGCGGGCAGGTAAGGAGTCGATGGCTTTATTGAGCCGTTCCAAACTTTCCTGACTGATGAGTTCTTCCTCCGGAGTAGTCTCTGTTGAGGTGAAAAGGTCTACAGGAATTTCGTCTAAAGAGACCTGTTCGATATGTTGTTTCCGGTAATAACTGATGGCTTTATACCGAGCCATAGAGTAGAGGTAAGCATTAAAATGGGTTACATTCGTCAATTGTTTGCGGTTGTTCCAAATCTCCAGAAAGATATCAGAGATAAGTTCTTCCGCAACCTCTGGGGAAGAAACATAAATACATATAAACCGCATTAACGTTTCAAAGTAAGTTACGTAAAGCGATTTCAGAGCTGTTTGTGAATCGGATAACGCCATTTCACAAACCCATAGCGTGATATTTTTCTGGTTATCTTTCAACTACTTATCGTCTTCGATACATATTTAAGTCGCAAGACCTGTTTAAAAACCCTTAGTCTATATTTCTTTTTTTTATTGTTTTTTTGTTTTTAGGAACCCCGTCCGAACCATTTGCGGAAAACTGCGGGAAAGGAAGTTTTAGAGAAGCCGAGGTATTAATCCCTATTTACCGAAATAATTACTACCTTTATCTCGATATTTTTTATTCACGAGGGCGTCGTGTATATTTTTGAGGACGTCGAGTATTCTCACGAGCCCCTCGAGAATATACATGACGACGCCGAGAATAGGAGATAAGGAGAGATTTGATATAAAAGTGAGCTTAAATAGAAAGGAAATATGGGAAGAGTTAAGTATGCAGTTTACCAGACACCCGGAGGAGAGACTCAGGAACAGAAGGCGTATGCCCGAGTAATAACCTGCGGAAAGAAGACTACGGAGGATATTTGTTCCTCCATTAGCGAAGCGAGTTCCTTTACCTCTTCGGATGTAAAGGGAGTCTTGGAGGCGCTTTCCCGTTTTATCGGTCGCAATTTATCGTATGGATATGGCGTTGAAGTGGAGGGATTGGGACATTTTCTTCCCTCTTTGAAGACGAAGGAGCGGGTGAATGAGAAGGGAAAGATTCGAATGGATGTTTCGATTGACGGGGTTACGTTCCGCTGTTCTCCCCGCTTGAAACGGGCGGTAAAGAGTGGTAGTCGGCCTCAAAAGGTGAAACGCAGCAATGTTTCTGAATTGACTTATGAGGAGCGTAAGGCAAAATTGGTGGCCTATTTGAAGAAGAATATGCTAATAAATCTAACGACTTATCAGGCATTAATCGGATGTACCTATTACAAAGCGAAGCAAGATTTTGTCCAATATGAGCAGGAGGTGTTAGTCATCCGGGAAGGTTGTGGTACACATCGGGTTTATCGGTTGGCATGAAATCAAAGTTAAAAAGAGAATATTGTTCATTTGCTTTCTTGCAAAAAAGAACAATATTCCTCTAAAGATTTTTTCATTACTTCCAATGGAATTAGTTTTCGTTGATATTCTGCTACCATTGTTGGACTTAATGAACGGCTTAAAGTATATTCTACCATACTACGATCTGCTGAAGGACAAAGGATTATACCGATACTTGGATTTTCATTGTCTCGTTTTACATCACGATCAAGAGCTTCCAAATACATATCCATTTTCCCTACAAATTCGGGTTGAAAATCTACTGCTTTCAATTCTACTGCAACCAGACATTGCAATGCTCGATGGTAAAATAAAAGATCAATACGTTTGGTTGATCCTCCAACCTGTACCCCATATTCGCTATCTATAAACAAGAAATCTTTACCTAATTCGAGTATGAATTCTTTCATGTGTTCAAGCAAACCTTTGTGTAGGTGATGTTCGTTATGTTTGGTTGGAAGATTTAAGAAGTCTATAAAAGCTTTATCTTTTAGTATGAATTCTGTATTTGGATATTCTGCAATCATCTTGGGTGATAACATTTTATCTTTATCCATAAGTGAAGAGTACGTTTGGTTGATAATACAACGACGAAGTTCTTCGGTTTTTAATTTCTGATGAGCAGCGTAAAGCATATAGAATATACGTTCTTCATTTGTTCTACAACGGTTCATTATTTCTAAATGACTGGTAAATGGAACAAGTTGTAAAACATTGGGCATTGTTACAGTTTCAATTTTATATTGTGCAATTGGTAATTGCATAAAATCCTCATGCTTGTAATTATTATGAAATTGTGCAATTGGTAATTGCACAATTTCACATAATCTTAATTGAGAGGCAATCGTTATAAATTCTGTTTGACTGTAAGTTTCGTAGAATTTTACCATGTTATACAAATGGCGTTTCCCGAAACCTCTACGTTTAGGGTTCTGTCGTTTCAGATAATCTGCTAAATCACTGACTACTTTTGTACCCCAGCGAGATGAATTTAATTGGATAAATATGTATTGTCCAACCTCCCAATTGGTGAGCAATGCTTCTGTATTTACTTTTGTTATAGCAGACGATCGATGTTGCTCTATAAGAGTATTAATGAATTCAAACTGTTTTTCTAATTCGGTTTGATTGCGAATTACTCTAACATCTTGTTCCATAATGATTAAATCAAACTTTTGTTTTTTAGTGAGTGAGAAGAATTTCCTACAAGAACTGTATCAACAACAACCCTAAACCTACGGAGACTCCGGTGGCGATTAAGCCGGGAAGCATGAAAGAGTGGTTGAGAACGTATTTCCCAATATGGGTCGTACCGGTACGGTCGAAGTTAATTGCAGCTACAACTGTCGGGTAGTTCGGGATGAAGAAATATCCGTTTACTGCCGGGAAGAGGGCAATTAACATATAAGGAGAAATACCTAATGCAATGCCTAACGGCAATAATGCACGAACCGTTGCGGCTTGACTGAACAACAAGATAGACATGACGAACAGGGCAAAACCGAATAACCAAGGCATTTCAGTTACGATATGTGAGATTGAACTTTTGAGTTCCTCTGTGTTTCCTCCGATAAATGTGTCTCCCATCCAAGCAATACCGAAGATGGCTACGACCGCTTGCATGCCGGCAGAAAAGACAGATCCTTGGGCCGCTTTAATACCATTGGTCCGTGTTGTCAGCAGAATCAGAGCTGCCGCTGAAAGCATAAGTATCTCAATGATGTGAGACATTTGCATAGTATGCGTTGTTCCATCCGCAGAAGTAAAGACCGGACGCAAGGAATCAATTGAACCGAAAAGGATGATACCGGCAGTTGCTGTAATGAAGATCAAGACAGAAAGGAGGGCAGCCCGTTGGTTCTCTGCTCCTTTAGCGATGAATTGAGCGGAGGATAATTCGCCATTTGCCAGACGACGTTGGTATTCAGGGTCTTCCGTTAGCTCTTTTCCTACCCGCAATGAGAAGAATGCACCGACCAAAACACCGACTAATGTACAGGGAACGGAAATCATTAAGATGTCCATAAGTGAGATATTATATCCTGCTAACATACTAAGTAATGCCACCGTTGCTGCCGAAATCGGACTGGCAGTAATCGCCTGTTGCGAAGCAATTACAGCTATACCTAACGGACGTTCGGGGCGAACTTTCGTCTCAGTTGCAACCTCTGCGATCACCGGAAGCACAGAATAGGCAACATGTCCTGTGCCTGCGATAAAGGTAAATACATACGTTACTAAAGGACTTAGGATAGTAATCTTGGAAGGATTCTTGCGTAATAACTTCTCAGCCCATTTAACCATGAGGTCTAAACCGCCTGCTGCTTGCATACAACTGGCTGCTGCGATGACGGAAACAATCATTAACATGACGTCGATAGGGGGAGAAGTGGGACTTAATCCGAAGCCAAACGTGAGGACAGCCAAGCCTAATCCTCCTAATACACCCAAACCAATACCGCCAATACGTGCTCCAATGATAATGGCTATTAATACGAATAGAAGTTGTGTTAACATGTTTGTAAATATAGATTTATGTTAGTAACGGGGCAAAATTAGTGATTTTTTAGAAGGAAACTACTACAAAGCTCAAAATCGTATCCTCTAAAATCGCTAATTGTAACCCGGAAGTCGTTGTTTGAATATCTAATAACTCCGCCTGAGGATAATAGACCTCCATAAAAGAGGTAACTGCTTTGGGGATAACAATCGGTTGGTCTATACTCTCGGTAGGTGCTTCTTGTCGGATAAGTTCCCCGTAAAGCGTGTAATATAGATCAGTCTCTTGTCGTTCGTTGGTGGCTCTTAGTTTGTAGACCATCCCCATACCGGCTCTTTGAAGTGTGTAGGCTTGGGTAATGATCCAATCGGCTTGTTCCCCTTTTTGAAAGGCAATGAGGATGGCAGTCGGGACTTGGGCGAGAAGAATTTCGGTTTTCAGCATAGCCCAAACCCCTAAATGGGTGAGCCAAGCGATGTTCTTTTGCTCGTCAAGCGTGAAATGAATGACGTAATAGTTATTGTCTACGGTCCAGATTGCGCTTTTTGCCTCTGGATAAATGGCATAGAAAGCGTCCCGGATTACGTTGGGCGGTTCGATGGCTCCCGGATGGTTGTTGTCGGGAGTATCGCAACTCATCCCCCAAAAGAGTAAGCCGGATAGAAAGAGGTAGATGGAAAGTTTCCTGTTCATATACTTGTTGCTTCCGATTTGTAGGATAAAAACAGTGATACCGAACGAAAAGTTCTTTTAAAAGCGAACACACTGTTCGAAATCGAACATCGGTTTTCGATGAGAGATACACTGAATCAAGGGGTTAGCTTTTTGGCATGGTCTTTGTGTTAGGTGTGGTGATAAAATAAACAAGTCGATGATAGACGTAAAAAAACAGACAATATGGATAGACTAATATCAAAGGAGGAACAAAGGAAAGCAAGACGAAAACAGGGACTAAAGATAGGAGTAGTTGTCGGTGGTATCGTTATTTTCGTGAGTATATGTTTTTCTTTCTTTCAGGCAAGTTTGTATAAAAAGGACTTACATCTCTCGGTAGTGGATAGAGGAGTGATTGAGGTTTCGGTGAGTGCTTTCGGTAAAGTGGTTCCGGCATTTGAGGAGATTATTAATTCACCTATCCATTCTCGTATTGTAGAGGTCTATAAAAAGGGAGGAGATTCGGTAGAAGTGGGAACTCCTATCTTGAAGTTGGATTTACAAAGTGCAGAGACGGAATATAAGAAACAACTGGATGAGGAGGAGATGAAGGTCTTAAAACTGGCACAACAACGGGTGATGAATCATAGCAAGCTGTCTGAGATGGAGATGAACTTAAAGGTCTCTCGGATGGAATTAGACCGAAAAGCGGTGGAGTTGAGGAATGAACGCTATTTGGATAGCTTGGGAGCTGGTACTACTGATAAGGTACGTCAGGTGGAGTTGGCCTATAATGTCAGCCTATTGAAGTTGAAAGAGGATGAACAGAAATATAAGAACGAACAGGAATTGGCAGAAGCGGATCTGAAGGTAATGGAGTTGGAATTGAATATCTTTCGTAAGAGCTTGGCTGAGACTAAACGTACTCTGGAGGACGCACAGATTCGTTCTCCCCGGAAAGCAATACTGACTTTCGTGAACAATGAGATAGGTGTGCAGATCGGACAAGGGGAGAAGGTGGCGATTATCTCTGACCTATCCCACTTTAAGATTGAGGGAGAGATTGCGGATACCTATGGGGATCGGATTGCAGCCGGTAGCAAAGTGATTGTGAAAATAGGGAATGATACGTTGGAAGGAACGGTGAGTGACCTGACGCCTTTATCCAAAAATGGAATGATTTCTTTTATGGTTCAGTTACAGGAAGATAACCATAAACGGTTGCGTTCCGGCTTAAAGGTCGACGTATATATTATGAATGCGGTGAAGGAGGACGTCTTGCGTATCTCGAATACCTCTTATTATGTTGGTCCGGGTGAATATGAATTATTTGTAGTAGCCGGTGATCAGCTGCAAAAAAGAAAGGTACGGTTGGGCGAAAGTAACTTCGATTATGTGGAGGTAGTCAGTGGTCTGCAGGAAGGAGAAGAGGTCGTTGTTTCGGACATGAGCAATTATAAAAACAAGCGTAAACTAAAATTAGAATAAAAACAAGGCTTTATATTTGTCCTAATTATGATAAAAGTATATTTCAAACAGGCGTGGGAGATGATGAAACAACACAAGTTGTTCACCTCCATATATGTAGTGGGAACCGGGCTTTCCATTGCTTTGATAATGACGTTGTTCATTATATTTTATGTGAAGTTTACCCCTATCTATCCGGAATATAATCGGGATCGGATATTGGTGATTAAGTCTGTAAAACGGGTAGCAAAGAAGAATTCCTTTAACTGGAGTTTGAATCACGGTACAACTTATTATATGGTAAATGAGTTGTTAAAAGATTTACCTCATTTAGAGGCCTGTGCTGCTGTATTTTCCGGTACGTCATGGGCTGATGATGGAGATATGATTACACTTCCGGATCAAAGGAATCTTCTTGTAAAGGCAAAGTATGTGAATGGTGATTTCTGGCGTGTTTTTACCTTTCAGTTTTTAGAAGGTGTTCCTTTTACAGTGGAAGAGACAGAAGCGAAAGAGCAATTGGCGGTAATTAGCCAGTCATTATCTCAAAAGCTTTTTGCAACTACTTCGTCGGTAGGAGAGAAGGTTCTCTTTAATGGACAGGCATTTCGTGTTTGTGGAGTTGTGAAAGATGTTTCAAATGCAACACCGGAAAGTGCTGCGGAGATTTGGGTTCCTATCACTAACAATGTAGGAGTTATGGAAAGTTATACAAGAGATGATGTCAGCGGAGAAGTTCATGCCTTTCTGTTAGCGCCTACTTCTGCTGATAAAAAGAAATTACGGGAGGAGGTTTTGGATGTGATCAACAAATATAACCAACAGAATCAAGTGTATGAACATGAATTCTTTGGACAACCGGATGAGTATTGGTTCTGTACTTTTCGAACGGGAATGGATAAAACAGTAACGGTGTGGGGTGTCTTAAAGCAGTATATCTATATGTTGTTGGCTTTCCTTATTATTCCTGCATTGAACTTAAGTGGTATGATTTCCAGTCGTATGGAGGATCGTTTGTCTGAGTTAGGAGTCCGTAAAGCCTACGGAGCAAATAACGGTCAATTGATCATCCAAGTGTTGTGGGAGAATCTTTTATTGACCGGTTTAGGAGGTGTTTTAGGTTTATTGTTCTCTTATTTGATTGTTTTTACTGCCAGTAACTGGATATTGACTCTTTTTGATGATTTCATTTGGACACCGGGAGAGAGGGTAGATTTGACTTTTGAGATGTTATTTAATCCAATGATCTTTATTGCCTCTTTGCTTTTCTGTGTGTTGCTTAACTTGGTTTCGTCATTGATACCAACCGTATGGGCATTACGAAATCCGATTATTCAATCTATTCATACTAAACGATAATATTATGTTCAAGATTATATTTCATCAGTTATGGAACCAGCGTCGCATGAATGGCTGGATATTTGCCGAGTTGTTAGTGGTTACTTTCTTCTTATGGATAACGGTTGATCCTATTTGTGTATTGACAGGTACTCGTAATATCGCTCCCGGATATGAATCCAAAGGACGCTATGTTGTACGTTTAGGTACCTATCAATCTTCTCATGGTAATTATAAAGAGGAAAGTCAAAATGATTCACTTCGAGTGAGTTATTATTATCATGTGGCACGTTTGTTGCGTGATTTACCAGAAGTAGAGTCCTATACGATACCGGTACAGCTCTGTTTTCCTAATAGCATGAATTGGAGTGGCGGACAACTCTTTCGAGATACTGCGGCAATCTCTGAAGATAAGTTTGTACATCATCAGTTTTATAGTTTTGTAACAATCGAAGGTAGTAACCCTTTTAGTACTTATGGACTGAAAGATGTACGGACAGGAGAGGATTTACAAATGCCTGAAGATTGTACAAACCGTGTATTTGTCTCGGAGAATTTAGCACGTGAACTGTTTGGAGGAATAGATGTCATAGGGAAAAAGGTTTATTATTCCTATAAGGGTGCTTCTGAGATTGCCGGAGTCTTTGCTGATTATAAACACTTTGATTATGGCCAACCTTATGCGTTAATGATTTCATTTGAGAAAGAGATTGTGGCAAATCGCTGGATGCATTGGCGGTATCCTTTTGTCTTGAAGTTAAAGAAGGGGGTAGAAGAGAAGGCGTTTGAGGCTCGTTTCCGTAAAGAGATTGTTCCGCAGTTATCAATAGGGAATCTCTATTTTAGCTCATTAAAGAAGTTTTCGGAGATTAGTAATGAGTATAGTGAGATGACAGGTACAAATAATAAATACCGTTTACAGTATGCCTTGGTTGCCTTTGTGATTCTATGTATCTTTTTAGGTATGTTAGGTTCCTTCTGGATTCGTTGTAATGCACGCCGACAAGAGATAGGAGTTATGCGCAGTATGGGAGCCAGTCAACAGCGTATTATGATACAATTTTTAGTAGAAGCAGTTATGTTGGTAACGGTGGCTTTCCTCTGTATGCTACCTGTCTTGTTTAATTATGTATATATAAATGGTATGGCAACGTCATTGCCTGGAGGGACAATGCCTGTTTTAAACAGTGCCTATTGGATGAATAACTTTGGTGAACACTTTGGAGTTGTCTCTTTGGTCACCTATCTAATTCTTTTGGTGATCTCATTGCTGGGGACAATTATTCCGGTAACTCGTGCGTCTCGTGTGCTTCCTGCCGAGGCGTTGCGAGATGAATAGATAATATAAATAGGATTAAAGATATGATTACACTTACGAATTTAGAAAAGATCTATCGTACGAAAGAGGTTGAGACGGTAGCATTAGAGAATGTCAATTTAACGGTTGATAAAGGAGAGTTTCTAAGTATTATGGGACCTTCCGGATGTGGAAAGTCAACTTTATTGAATATTATAGGGCTGTTAGACGCTCCAACTTCGGGGACAGTAGAGATTGACGGAGTAAATACAATGAATATGGATGATAAAGAGTTGGCAAAGTTTAGAAATGAGAAGTTGGGCTTTGTCTTTCAGTCTTTCCATCTGATTAACTCATTGAATGTATTGGATAATGTAGAGTTGCCGCTTCTCTATCGAAATGTCGGGGCAAAAGAGCGTCGCGCTGCAGCAATCTCTGTACTTGAGAAGGTCGGATTGTCTCATCGTATGCGTCATTTCCCGACACAATTGTCCGGTGGACAATGTCAGCGTGTAGCTATAGCTCGTGCAATTATTGGCAATCCGGATATTATCCTTGCCGATGAACCTACCGGTAATTTGGATTCAAAGATGGGGGCAGAGGTTATGGAGTTACTACATAAGTTAAATAAAGAGGACGGACGTACAATTGTGATGGTAACTCACAATGAAGAACAGGCCAAACAAACGAGCCGGACAGTACGTTTCTTTGACGGTCGCCAAGTACAATAAGAGAGTATAAAAGGCCCGATCTCAATGGATGAAAGAGACCGGGCCTTTTTGTGTATTGATCTATAAAAAATAATTACCGTTTGTATTATTTACTTTTTTCAAGGATAATACGGCTGATACGAGCTTGAATTTGCATAAGAGTAACAACTTCTACATTGTCAAAATCAATCTCTGAAAGTTTAATCTTTTCTTTTGTTGCAGCTTTGGCATTTGCGTTGTTTTCTAATTCGCTTACCAATTCATCTAATTGTTCTTTGATTCTTTCAACTCTTTTTGAATAGTTTACAGTGCGTGCCATATTCTTTTGTTTTAAATAATTATTTAATTGTGATGCAAATATAGATAAAGTTATTGTAAAACAAATAGATAACAGGTAAATCTTTTCTTTTTTGTGAATAAAGGAGGAAAATAAATATCAAAAACGAACATACTGTTCATTTTCGAACACTCCTATTTTTATTATATATAAGGGAATCAGTCTCTTAGCTTTTTGGCACAGCTTTTGCTTAAGGAATGGCAAATATCATTTATTATGAAGAAAAAGTCTTATATAATTACATTTTGCTCTTTGTGGTTAGGCTTCCAACTGTCGGCACAAGGGGTAGATACAGTACGATTTACATTAAAAGAGGCTATCCAGTTGGCTCAACTTCAATCGGTAGACGCTGCCGTCGCTTTGAATGAATTGAAGACTGCCTATTGGGAGTATCGTACTCATGTAGCCGATCAACTACCGGAGGTTAGCTTTACAGGCACGTTACCTGCATATAGCAAGCAATACTCTAAATATCAGCAGTCAGACGGCTCTTATACCTTTGTACAAGATAACTCTTTAGGGTTGAGTGGTGAGATATCAGTTGTTCAAAATATAGCTTTGACCGGAGGTAAGATTGCTTTAAATTCCTCTCTTGACTTTACCCGGCAGCTGGGACAAGGTGCTTTTAATGAATATATGAGTGTACCAATAGGTGTTACATTGACACAACCTATTTTTGGTGTGAATAATCAAAAGTGGAAACGAAGGATTGAACCTGTACGTTATCAAGAGGCGAAAGCTGCCTATATTGAAAGTGTAGAGGGAGTAACACTCAGTACAATCACCTATTTCTTTAATCTTTTGTTAGCCAAAGAAAACCTACAGATCGCTCGGCAAAACTTAGAGAATGCTGATAAACTTTATGAGATAGCGATTGCTAAACGTAAAATCGGACATATATCGGAGAGTGAGTTAATGCAGCTAAAACTCTCTGCCCTACAAAAGAAAAGCGAGTTGACCGAAGCTCAATCGAATCTGAATGCCAAGATGTTTCAACTACGTGCCTTTTTAGGTGTTGGTGAACAACAGGTGATAGAGCCGATATTTCCGGAGTCAGCCCCTATGTTACGTATGATATATCAAGATGTGCTACAGAAGGCACAAGAAAACAATTCCTTTGCCAAGAACATCCGTCGTCGTCAGTTGGAGGCTGATTATGCTGTGGCGACGGCTAAAGGTAACCAACGTTCAGTCAATCTCTTCGCCTCAGTAGGATATACAGGGAAGGATCATACTTTTGACGCAGCTTATAACCATCTGAAAGGAAATCATATTGTCGAGGTGGGCATGAGTATTCCAATCTTAGATTGGGGGAAACGGCGAGGTAAAGTGAAGGTGGCTGAGTCGAATCGAGATGTAGTTCTCTCAAAGATACGTCAGGAGGAGATTAGTTTTAACCAAGATATTTTCCTTCTGGTAGAGAACTTTAATAACCAAGCAGCTCAGTTAGAGATAGCTCAAGAGGCGGACGCTATTGCTGAAAGGCGATATAAAACTTCTATAGAGACCTTTATGATTGGTAAAATCAGCGTCTTAGATTTGAATGACGCTCAGCAGTCTAAAGATGAGGCCAAACAGAAACATATCCAAGAGCTGTATAACTATTGGAGGTATTACTATAATATCCGTAGTGTCACTCTTTATGATTTTTGTAACCAACAGACTCTCGACGCTGATTTTGAAGAAATTGTAAGGAAGTGAAGAGAGAGTTTCTTATATTTGTCCTACTATAAATATATATAGATATGATTTTAATCGTTGACGATGATGCCTCTGTTCGTACTTCATTGACTTTTTTATTGAAGCGAGCAGGTCTTGAACCGGAAGCAGTAGCAGGTCCTAAAGAGGCTTTGGATATTGTAAGAAAGACAGCTCCACGGCTTATCTTGATGGATATGAATTTTACTTTGACTACGACAGGAGAGGAGGGAATTCAGTTGTTACGTCAGGTAAAGATCTTTCAACCGGATGTACCTGTTATCTTGATGACCGCATGGGGTTCCATAGCCTTAGCGGTGAAAGGAATGCAGGCAGGTGCGTTTGATTTTATAACCAAACCTTGGAATAATTTAATGCTCCTTAAGTCTATCCATACCGCTTTGGATCTGACAGAGCAAAGGCGAGAGGAGGAACATCCGTTGAATCGTCGGGAGGCTGACCGAAAGTTGGGGTTTGATAAGATAATTGGGCAAAGTGCTCCCTTGATGGAGGTGTTAAGTACGGTCTCACGAATCGCTCCAACCAATGCCTCTGTACTGATTACCGGAGAGAGTGGTACCGGTAAGGAGTTGATAGCGGAAGCTATTCACGCCAATAGCCAACGGACGAAAGGACCTTTTGTCAAGGTAAATTTGGGAGGCTTGTCACAAAGTCTCTTTGAGAGTGAGATGTTCGGGCATAAGAAGGGAGCATTTACGGACGCCTATATCGACCGTACCGGACGCTTTGAGTTGGCCAATAAAGGGACGATATTTTTGGATGAGATTGGCGAGTTGGAGCTTTCTTGCCAAGTGAAGCTTTTGCGTGTCTTACAGGATCAGACCTTTGAAGTGCTGGGAGACAGTCGACCGCGAAAGGTGGATATTCGGGTGGTTAGTGCCACTAATCGTAACTTGCAAGAGATGGTTGCCCAGCGTACCTTTCGAGAGGACCTCTTTTATCGAATCAATTTAATTACGATACACTTGCCCGCATTACGCGAGCGAAAAGAGGACATCCCTTTGTTGGTTCGTTACTTTGCCAACCTGCAGGCAGAGGTTAATGGTTGGACTCCGGTTCAATTCTCTTCGGAGGCACTGACCTTTTTGCAAAAGCTACCATATCCCGGTAATATTCGTGAGTTGAAGAATTTGGTGGAACGAACGATATTAGTATCGGGTAAAGAACGTTTGGAGGCGGCTGATTTTGAACAGCAGTATGAGCATACGGCGAGGGGAACTGTCGAGATTCCTGCTGTATTAAGTGGCTTAACTTTGGAGGAGTCAGAGAAACAACTCATCCTACAAGCTTTAAAGACATACGACGGCAATCTTTCACGTGTAGCTTCCTCTTTAGGGGTTAGTCGGGCGGCGTTGTATCGGCGTTTAGAGAAGTATAACATTTCGATTGATAAATGATAGACAGATGAGAATAAAGGGATTGTTCTGGGTATTAACAGCCTTGTTGCTGGTCATATTGGCGGTATTGACCTACTTTGTTTTCCATGCTGATAATACATTGCTGTTTTATGTTGTAGAAGCATGTGTCTGCTTGACCTTGATTTATCTTGTTGTCTTTTACAGTCATATCATTCAACCTCTACATATCATAGGCAATGGGATGGATCTACTAAAGGAGCAGGATTTTAGTTCTCGTTTGAGTCGGGTAGGGCAGCCGGAGGCTGATCGTATTGTCGATATCTTCAATAAGATGATGGAGCAGTTGAAGAATGAACGTCTTCAGCTATGCGAACAAAATCATTTCTTAAATTTATTGATCAATGCCTCTCCGATGGGGGTAGTCATCTTGACTTTGGACCGGGAGATACAGTTGTTGAACCCAGCAGCTCAAAAGATGTTTGGAGGTATTAATCAGCCGGACCTTGCTGGTAAGTATCTGAGTGATATAGATTCTCCTTTAGCTTTGGAGTTGAGTCGTATCTCTATGGATGAATCCCGGACGGTTCGTTTGAGTGACGCTAATATTTATAAATGTACACACTCTTCTTTTATCGATCGTGGCTTTCGTCGCTCCTTTTACCTGATAGAGGTATTGACGCAGGAGGTGTTTAAGGCAGAGAAGAAAGCTTATGAGAAGGTTATCCGTATGATAGCGCATGAGGTAAATAATACGACTGCCGGTATTACCTCAACCTTAGATACTTTGGAGGCAGCTTTTTGTGAAATGCAAGATACGGAGGATGTGTGTGAAGTATTACGAGTTGCTATTGAACGGTGCTACAGCATGAGTCGTTTCATTACCAACTTTGCTGATGTTGTGCGTATCCCAGAGCCACAGATGGAGCGTTTGTCTTTGAACCGGGTGGTCTCTTCTTGTAAACGTTTTATGGAGACGATTTGTGCAGATAGAAACATTCAGATTATTATGGAGTTGGATACGATTTCTCCTGTGGTACGATTGGATAGTGCCCTCTTTGAGCAAGTCTTGGTGAATATTATTAAGAATGCAGCTGAATCTATTGGACGAGACGGACAGATCTATATTCGTACCTTTCATGATCCGATCTGCTTAGAGATTGCTGATACAGGGAAGGGGATTGATAAAGAAACCGAAGCCAAGCTGTTCAGCCCTTTCTTCTCTTCGAAGCCAAACGGACAAGGCATCGGTTTGATGTTCATCCGGGAGGTATTACAAAAGCATACATGTTCGTTTTCACTTCGCACTTATGCTGATGGGTTTACACGCTTCCGGATCCTTTTTGAACTAAAGCAGAATTAATTATTATTCCAAGATGAATTGAAACGTTCTGTTTGATAGATAATTTCATAATTATCTGAGCAATCGTCAAGCACAAATATTTGAAATTGTTTACCTCCTTCATAAACTCGGGTAACGATATGTCCTGTCGGTTGGATTTGCTTTCGGTTTTCTCCTAATCGCTCTTGATTACAATCGACTAAACCGGTAGCGAATAACAATCGTTCATCCGGATAAAGATTCGTATCTAACATACGAGCTAACGGCTCTACCTCCGGATGGTAGAAGTCCCATACCGGGATGATAAAGACACGTGGACGAGTTGACTGGATAAACGGTTCAAACATGGCGTCTTTATAAGCATGATGATTCGCTAATACGACATCCATATTTTGTACAACCGGTGCAACCTCTTTCTCCATCGTTGAGGGGTACTTATCCAGTGGTTTACCCTGTATGTCTCCACAGGTCAGATAGTCAAAATGACCATAGCGGATACGTACTCCACAGCTGGCTGAGTTCTCTCCTCGGTAATGTTCAACGAGTTGTCCCAATCGTTTACCATTGCCTTCACCTGTCCATACTTCACCGTTGCCGACGACATTACGTATTTCAAACTCAGGATAGCTCTCCGGATGGTTTAATAAGCGCATTTGTTGGTTACTTCCGACCTCAAATTTCTCTGTCCGTTTACCAACCTGATCACGAACGGCGATAAACTTTCGATAATTATTTAAAGCCTTGAAGGCCTCCATTTTTTCTTTTGAAGGATAGTCATAGTCAGGATACCCACGGTCAATCAAGGTTTGAATCCCTAAGAGTTTCTCGACATGTGCAATCCCTGTTAATTTATAAGGAAGTCCTGCCTCTATGGCTGTCGTATCCGCCTTTCCGATGTGGTCCGTATCGAAATGAGTAAGCATAGCGAAATCAATCCCAGCCTGCTGGTCGATTGCCGGATAGAAGTGGCGGATGTATTGAGCGATTCGTTCAGCAGGTCGTTTGAGGTCGTTCGGTCTTGCCGGCATAATCGTTTGTTTAAAGACAGTCGTGTCTCCCAAGTCCCCTGCGTCGATTAGTAAAGTCGTACTGTCTGGTAGGATTAAGAACGCTGATTCTCCTCTTCCGGTACTGATTTGGTGAATGTCCAAGTATCCCGGTTGCCATGGTGCCAATGTTTGATTAGGCTCGGCAGTGCTGTTTTGCTTGCACCCCACACAAAGCAGGGTACAAGCGACAAAAACAATCCCTATGAAAAAAAAATGTAGCTTCATTGTTATAACCACTCATTCATAAATTCGTCCATCTCAGCCGCCTTTTCTTCCAAACTTTGTAACAGTTTAAACTGTGCTTTTGTTCGGATTAAGTTGTGCTTTGGACTATGAATTTTATAGTAAGTGTCTCCGTTGATATAATCCGTCAAGAAACGAACGGTCTGCATATAGGTCAAAAGACGACCACCATACGGGAGCAATTTAATTTCTGTCGGAGTCAAGAAAGATTTCGCTTTCTCCATGTAGCCACGTGTATAGGCCTTGAAAATCTCCATATTGACATTTACATTGTCCAAGTTCTCGTCATCTTCTGCCCCTGTGTTTGCCCCTGTGCGGATAAAATCACCAATATCTGAAAGAACGAACCCTGGCATAACTGTATCTAAGTCAATCACACATAATACCTTGTCGCTTTCTGCGTCAAACATCATGTTGTTTACTTTTGTATCACAGTGGTTCGTACGTTTTTTCAATGTACCTTCCCGATAGAGACGCTCTTGGATACACATCGACTCTGCTCGTTTTTCGATCTCTTCGACTAAGTCTTTTACTTCGTCCAAACGACCGGCTGCATTGGCTTGGATCGCGTCATGAAATTGTTGCAGACGGAACTCCATGTTGTGGAAGTTCGGGATGGTTTCACCTAATGTACCCTCGGGAATGTCTGCCAACATCGATTGAAAATCACCGAATGCCTTTCCTGCTTCGTAAGAGAGTGCAGGTGTAACCTCTTCGTAGCTCTTACTGTTCGGGATAAACAGACATACGCGCCAATAACTATCACCGTCAAAATAGTACAACTTGTTCTCTTTGGTAGGCAAGAATGTAAGTACTTTGCGGTCAATATCGCTTTCTCCCTTTTCCTCTAATTTCTTACGGATATGTGACGTAACAACCTGGATGTTGTTTTGCAACATCTCTACATTTGTAAAAATCAAATGATTGATACGTTGCAGTACATATTTGATTTCACCTTGTTCATTTGTTACTTTCAATGTGTCGTTGATATGACCATTTCCGAAAGGTTCTGCTGAAACGACTTTGTCTGTGAGCTGAAATTGCTCCAATATGTTTAGCAATTCTTCTTTTGTTTTTGCCATGGTATGAAATTGAAAAAAATAACTGAATAACTGAATAACTGAATAATTGAATATTCTCACTCAGCCTATCTACAGTCGCAAATGTAGATATATCTTTGGAATAAAAAAAGAAAAAGGTAAAAAATAAAAAAGGCCATCTCTCACAGACGGCCTTTGATGAAAAACTCAAATGGATGTAAATATTACTATTTTATTATGGAATGTTATTTCTTTTTACGATTACCATAACGACTCATAAACTTATCAACACGTCCAGCAGTATCGACCAATTTAGCCTTACCAGTATAGAACGGGTGAGAAGTATTTGAAATTTCGACTTTTACTAACGGATAAGTAACACCGTCGATTTCGATAGTTTCTTTTGCGTTGATAGTTGAACGAGTGATAAAAATATCCTCGTTTGACATGTCCTTAAATACTACAGGACGATAATTTTCAGGATGAATTCCTTTTTTCATTGCTTTATCTTTATTTATTTTATTTCTACTTACAAGTTTGGTAACCGGTGTATTTCGGTGTGCAAAGGTATGGAATAGAGTTGAACTAACAAAGCTTTTCTAATTATTTTTTTTACATATATACTTTTATGTATTTTTTTATGCTTAAAAGCATATAGGTTTACAGATAGTTTTTATCTTTGTGCAGATTTTCGAATCAATAACGTAATAATACATAGATATATAAAAATGGTAAATTACAAAGATTTGGGCTTGGTAAACACAAAAGAAATGTTTGCTAAAGCAATCGCAGGTGGATATGCAATTCCTGCTTTCAACTTCAACAACATGGAACAAATGCAGGCTATCATCAAGGCTTCTGTTGAAACGAACTCTCCGGTTATCTTGCAGGTTTCTAAAGGTGCACGTCAGTATGCTAACGCTACTTTGTTGCGTTACATGGCTCAGGGTGCTGTTGAATATGCTAAAGAATTAGGTTGTGCAAATCCGCAGATCGTTCTTCACTTGGATCACGGTGATACATTTGAAACTTGTAAGAGCTGTATCGACTCAGGTTTCTCTTCTGTCATGATCGACGGTTCTCACCTTCCTTATGAAGAAAACATCGCTTTGACTAAGAAAGTTGTAGAATATGCTCATCAGTTCGATGTAACTGTAGAAGGCGAACTTGGTGTATTGGCAGGTGTTGAAGACGAAGTTTCTTCTGACCACCACACTTATACAAACCCTGAAGAGGTAATCGACTTTGCTACTCGCACAGGTTGTGACTCTTTGGCTATCTCAATTGGTACATCTCACGGTGCTTATAAGTTCACTCCGGAACAGTGTACTATCGACCCTGAAACAGGTCGTATGGTTCCTCCTCCATTGGCATTCGACGTATTGAAAGCTGTAGAAGAAAAATTACCGGGATTCCCTATCGTTCTTCACGGTTCATCTTCAGTACCTCAGGAAGAAGTTGAAACAATCAACCAATACGGTGGTGCTTTGAAAGCTGCTATCGGTATTCCTGAAGAATGGTTGCGCGAAGCTGCTAAGTCTGCTGTATGTAAGATCAATATCGACTCTGACTCTCGTTTGGCAATGACAGCTGCTATCCGTAAGACATTCGTTGAAAAGCCAGCTGAATTTGACCCACGTAAGTACTTAGGTCCGGCTCGTGACAATATGGAAAAACTTTATAAGCATAAGATCATCAACGTGCTTGGTTCTAACGATAAATTATAAGTTTTTCACAACTATACCCGTCCTTTAAAAAGGGGAGAAAGGGGATAAGCTTCTGGCTTATCCCCTTTCTTTTTGCTCATTTTAACCTACCTATATTTATCTTTTATTCAACTCTTCAAACTTTATGATCTCTCCCTCTTTTATTAATCTTATATCCAGTTTTTCAATAGATGTATTCTGTCTTACGGTGCTTCAAGCATATATTTCTTACTATGTGTTAAAAAACACAAATGCTTCTACTGTATAGAAAATTTTAGTAATTTTATCTTCGTAAAATATAGTTTAAAAAGGATTAATTTGTAATTCTTATATCGAACATACATTAATTTTAGATAGAAAAGAGGTGGTGTATCGAAGTATAGTATGATTGTAATTTTAGGAGATTGTAGGATTTCAGATGTTATTATCTGATATTGAATAGTATAAAAATAAATAAGTAAAAAGATTATGAATAAAAAATATTTTAAGGAAGCCATCTGTATAAATGGAGGACCTGGGTATGCTTGTGATTGTGGAGATGTAAAACCCTATTATTAATAGATTTCATTTTAAATTTTAATTGATTACAAGGCAAACAGATATAGGCCACTTTATCTGTTTGCCATAATAATATATATATGAACACATTCTTAAAAATAATTCTTGGAGGATTTTTGCCAATACTTCTTTTTTCTTGTAATAGGAATGAGAAGAAAGAGTTGGTAAAAACGGTGGATATGCAGTCAATTACGGAGGGAAAGTTTGATGATTATGTGGATGATATAGATTGCTTTCCTTTGAAGAAAAGTGAGTATCCTTTTTTTGATTGTTGGAAATTAATTACTTATAAAGGATATTACTATCTATATTCCTTGTCTGATTTTATGGTTCAAATATATGATGAGAAAGGAACGTTTATAAAAAGAATTGATAGTCGAGGAAAAGGAAAGATTGAGACTCCTACAGACATACTAATCAATGAGGAAAATAATCAATTATGGATATGTGATTCAAGATATAAATTAAATAAATATACTTTACAGGGAGATTTTATAGAGAGCGTACAATTCTCGGTTCCTTTTATAAAAATAATCTCAGTGGATAAACAACGCTTTTTAGTCTATGAGAGTCTCTTAGCAGAGAATAGAGAACATTTATTCTCTTTATATACGGATGGGTTAAATGAGATAAAATCATTCGTCGAAAAGGGTAAAATATCTCGTAAATCTCCTTCATATCCACCGAGTATTTTTACAAAGGATTTAGATGGAAATGTATATGTGTTACTTGGTGAAAAACAGATGATTTATAAATATAAAGATGAGAATTTAGAACCTTTTATCTCTTTGAATTTTCAGGGTGATTTCTTGACGGAAGATAAGTACCCCGTACAGGGATTCTCTGATGAACAGATGAGTGAAATTATCAAACAAAATAAATATATCTATGCCATACGAAATTTTGGCGCTCTTTCTCAAAAGCTATTTTTTAAAACAATCGGGAAAGAAGCCATGTACTACTTGATTGATTGTGCTGAGTTAGGAGGGGTTAAGTTTCGGTCTTTATTTGACGGGTATATACCTAAGATGACAAATCCGGTGGCAGGAAGTGACGGACGCTACTTATATCTTGTTCAAAAGAAAAAAGATTTAATGAATCATTATAAAGATAAAGAGTGTCATTATGACGCAATAAAACAAATTATTCATTCAGATGAACAACTCGATGGGGTTATAATACGTATAAAATTAAAATAATATGAAGTGTCGTTTTTTACTCCTATATATATTCATTCTATTGACTTCTTGTCAGAAGAAACCTCATGTAAATACTTTGTTTAACGAGGTTTCTTTTCTTTCTAAAAAGTCAACTACCCAATTGTCTCAATTGATGTCTGACAGTATCTTAATTACTCCCTTGGAGACCGTTGATGAATCTATTTTAGGTAAGATAAATAAAATAAGAAAATATAAAAACGAGTTTTATGTACTCTCTAATGATCAATGGATCTTTCGTTTTGATGAGAAGGGAAAATATGTTTCTTCCTTAAAAAAGCGTGGAAGTGCCCCGGATGAATATACCTATATTAATGACTTTGATGTTTATGAGATAGACGGAATAAATGAAGTTTGGGTAGCAGACAATCATTTTATTAAGATCTATAATGCGGAGGATTTTACCTTCCGTAGGAAAATAAATCTTCCTTTTATCGTGAGTAAATTTAAAAGATTGAGTAAGGATGAAATTTTGGTTATGAATTGCTTAAACGATAAGTCCTTATTCGTTGTAAACGAAGCAGGGAAAGTAGTGAGTGAAGCGTTAGATAAAGAGGTACCTTATCTTCTTTATAGAGCGGTTCAATTTAAAAATTATTCTTCAGATTTATGTCTGTTTCAATTGGGGATAAGTAATGATTATGTAGCCTATGATTTAAGAAATAAAAGCTTTGAATATGGACGTTTTTTCGATGAAGACAATCCGTTGGTATCTAAGAAAGAATTATGCGGTTTATTTGATAAATATGGACAAGGATTTATTATGAACTTTAAGGATTATACCTACATTCAGTCTTATTTTTATGCCAATGGTAATACGTGGTTCTATATTAAAGATAAGGAGAAAAAGTATATTACTAAAATATCGCCTGATAAATCAAGTCTTTCAGCAATGATTTATCCTCACTGTGATTTACGTAATGATTTGTTTCATATCAATGATTTTAATTTTCTGACCACATTAGGATTTGGAGAGAGTGATAATAGTTTGTTGCTATATATGGAGGTATCCTCTTTGGAAGAAACACCTGATTCTATAACCCTAAAGAATGGACAGAAGATAGGAATAAAAGAGGAGGATAATCCGGTTATAATAGAATTCTTATCCTAACCTCGAGTTTATAGGTGAATATTTTCATAAAGGGGAAGGTCCAAAGGATTTCTCCCTATAATCCGACTGCATTTACAAAGAAATATACGAGATTTTTCAATTGATTTTGATCGAAAATTATTGTATGGAACAGAGGATGTAAGCGAGAATATATATGTGTATGATATTCATGATATTGTCTGATATATAAACTTCATATAAAACGAAGTCCCACCGTGGTACGCATCGTTGAGAGGCGTGGTGGGATTGGGGTTACCCTGGGAGACAGGAGGTGATCCCTAAGGTGGTTCCGATTGCGGTAAGGATGGTAATCAGGGTTTGGATGACTACCTTCCAGATGTTTTTGCTGTTCGACGTTTCACTCATACGCTATCCTTCCTCCTTTCTGATTTAAAGTTCGTCCGGTTGGTCGCTATCGTCACCGGTACCGTTGTCTCCGCCTTCCTCTACGTCCGCAGAGTCGTTAGAGGCTACCTGTTTCACGATGTTGCCATCCTTGTCGTAGCAAGTGATGTTGACGGAAGTGTTTGCCAGCTCCTCCTTGATGTCGGTCGAAGGGGTGAAGATGACTCTTCGGCTGGTAATCAGGTTGGCTGAAACCTCGGCTACATCTTCGACGGAGGTGGCTCGTACGGAGAATCGCATGGTTCCTACGCCGGGGATGGCTACGGAGTGTCCTTCGGTTGCCCAGGCTTTGATCACCTCGCCGATCGCTGCCCAAGCGGCGTTAATGGTTCCCTGCTGCATACCCGACCGGATAGCTGCCTCGCGGATCACTTTGTCTCTCGACAGGGTGTTGTAGAGCTGTGTCTGCATGACGTATCGGTAGGTGCCTGCGTATTTCCCGACGTACTGCATGGTCTGTCTTGCGTTTACTTTTATTGCCATACTGTTTGTGTGTTTTGTTTAGAAAATTAAAGAACTCGTTTTTGTATGCGTTTTTGTTTTTTTGAAGCACCCCTCTCGTGGCCATCGAAAGGAGCGGTGTCGCTGGGGGTGTGGCCATCATCCTTCGCTTCACAATGCAAAGATAGGGGTTGGCTATAGGGGTTTGCAAGTTTTTCCCCTGTTCGTTTTGAATTTAACAATTGAGAACATTTTATCTCCTTGGGGCACAGTATTTTCTTTTTTCACCTACCTTGAATTTTTACCTCGTCTGCTTTTATTTTAACAATTGGGATCCGAGTTTTTTAGCCCTATCCATATTCAGTTATTCAGTTATTCAGTTTTTTAAAATTAATTTTTATAGTAATAATAAATTTGATTATATATATTAATATATATAATCAAAAAATTTTTTTCAGGAAATCAAATAACTGAATAACTGAATAACTGAATATTTGAATACCGTTTTGGGGGGAGGAGAGTCAGTCTTATATCAGACTGATTGAGGATAGCTCATCAGTGAGAGCGTTAATCCCTTTCTGTATTTTTTCTAACTGTGTAGCACGGGGCTTATGTACACCTGCAGCGTAGTGCCACAACTGACGTTCATTGATGCCTGTTATACGGCTTAAAGCAGCTTTAGTGAAGATGTTACTGTAATAATTGATAAAAGTTGCAGCGTCAATCTTGAATTTTAGTTCAAACTTTCCTTTCAAGATTTCACAGGGATTGGGATTGTCCTCCAGATATAATTCGATGGCTTCCGCCATATTTTTTTCGATCTCCTTAATGTCGTTTCCTACTGTGATGATGGGTGCTCCTTCTATGTAAGCACTCAAATTTTTTCCTGCATGTTCAACAATAACCTCGACCTTTTTCATATTGATTTCCTTTCTATTATTTAACAAAAGAGGCTGGGGGACTATTTTAGCCCCGCTTGCCTCAAAATGTTGTAATAAGTGCCTTTCTCAATGCCTTTTTTTCCATGAGCCGGAACGACTACCGTATTTCCATCTTTTTCAAATTTCATATGGCTGCCTTTTTGGCTCTTGAAAATAAATCCATTTTCTTGCAACATAGTTACAACTTCTTTGACTGATTTGTAACTCATATTTTTAGGACTTAATTACAATGCAAATGTAGTAAAAAAACGAATACTTATAACGGTTTCTTTCTCTTTCTCTGCAAATAATCGTTGAAAAAAGTTTTTAAGAAATAAAAAGTTTTCTATAACTTTGTAAAAACAATAATCAAAAACAGGATCCTCGTAAATGTATAGCGATTAATGTTTGCCTTTTAGAAACAGACGACAAAGGAAGGTATGGAAAAACTGGGAAAAACAAAGACAAAATATCTTGAAAAACTGGAGCTCCTAAAAGAAAAATTCGAGCATTTTTCAATTGATCTCTCGGCAGGAGGAAAGAAATTCTTCTTGCTCTATCTCCTCTATGAGGTACAGCGGACACATGAGTTTTTTATGGAGGTGGAAAAACTGGTGGACGAAAAGAAATATACGGCTGATATGCTGGAGATAGACGCGGATGTGGATTATGTGGATTGGGCGGATGAGAGACATTGGAAGGTGGATGTTAGCACGCATATACTGGCTGAGGATGAGGATTTTGAGCCGACTGAGAAGACTATCGAGGGAATGTTGGACGCGCTGCCTACGGAGGGAAGCGAACAGTGTGCCGAGGGGAGCCGGATGGAGTACAAAGAGGTGCTTCAGGAGGTTCTGCGAGGGGCCTGTAACAGCCGGCAGCTGTATTTGGCGTTGGTCGACCTGATACAGCAGCTGCGGACGACTCTTTTCAACATCGGTAGCAAACAGGGGAAGCGGGAACTGTCGGCCGAAGAGGGAGAGCTGTTGTATCAGGGGGAAGAGCAGCGGTTCAACCTGCCGGGCGAACGGGAGGTGGTCGAGGATTTCAATAGCTGGAAGGCGTGCCATGAGAACGATGAGGAGAACATCCGGAAATACATCCGAGGAAAGGAGTTTACGGAGATGGTGGACCTGTTTACCTCCGGGTTCCTGACGCCAAAGATAGGGCAGCAGAAGGAGGTCGATTTTTCGGTTTATAAGGATGATATTGATATGGAGCGGCTGAGGAAGTTCTCCGGAGAGCTGGATATAGAGGCGTACTACTCGGCTATGCGTGAACTCTTTGACTATCATAAGAGCGTTCTGTATCCGCGGAAAGATAAGCTCGGGAAGTATTTCTTCAAGTACCGTAAGGAGGTGACGAAGGAACATCGGGCAGCCTGCTTCCGCTTTGTCAAAATGCTGTGGTTGATAGAGGAGGAGAAAAGGTGCCAGAGAGAGGTTCAAGAAGGGGCGAAACGGAAGAAGGAGCTGCTTCCGACCGAGACGGGGAGGAGTGATTTCTATAAGATTGTCCAGCATGAGGACCCGGAGCGGTTTGTCCGGCGGCTACATCAGCTGATTGACGGACGGCGAGGGGCAGACGTGGGGTGTGTGCTCTTGAAATGTGCGCAAGAGGGGTACATCAGCCGCAGCCCGAAACAGAAAGAATTTGAGTCGGAGTTTACGCGGATCGGCGGCTGGAAAGCGATTCATAATTACATGAGCGACAACAACGAGAACGCCTTAGAACGCGCCAATAAGATCGTGATATTTTAAGGGGGAAACCCCTCGAGATATGGATAAAGGTGGACGCGAATGGATGTAAATAGACATCCATTTGCGTCCACCTTCTTTTCTTTTATACCCAGCGAATTAGCCCTTCTTTTGCACCATCGAAATCCTACTGACAAGGTTTTTCGAAGGTGCTCTTTGACATATTGGAATAAAGGAATAACTGAAGACTACTTGTCGTCATAATGACCGTAGGCAGAGAGGACGTCTACGTAGACTTCCGTCTCAAATATACGGTAAACGAGCCGATGTTTCTTTGTGATCTGACGACTCCAACGGTTTTCAGGTTTCCCCTTCAATGGTTCTGGGTGACCAGTTCCGATTTTAGGATGTTCAATAAGCTCGTTAAGCAATTTGACTGCTTTCTTAAAACTGGCCGGTTCACTTTTTTTAAGTTTGGCAAGGTCGGTTTCCGCCTCTGGAGAGAAGATAATTTTATACATGGTCATAACGAGTTGAGCCAGATGTTCATCTCATCCGGGTGGGTGAAAGTTCTTCCTTTACCTGCTTTTATCTCTTCCTCCGCCTGATCCAATTTTTGGAAAAACTCCTCCTTACTCATCAAGGTCGGGTCAGCTTGCTGCTCTTTGACCAGCTTTCGTAGGTATTTGGCTATGCGAGCAAGCATATCCTCGCTTTCAGAAAGGGTACTGAGGTTACGAAGGATTTCAGCGTTCAATGCTACTCTTTGTGATGTTGTCATAATCAATCATTTATGATGGTTTGTGACAAATATAGATATAAGTTTCAAAATAACAAAAAGTGAAAGATAAAATGAATGTGTAAAACCAAATGGGGGTTAAGGAGCCCCTTTAAAATCAATTAGATATGAAAGGAATATTTAAAGTAGTTGCACAAGGCGAACCGTTCGTCGTGCAAAGTCAGAAAGCCGAAAACGGCCAGCTGAAGAAGTCGATTTTGACCCTGCAGGAGATTGGGGGCAAATATGAAAATACCTACGCCGTCACCCTGCTGGGGGGAATGGCTGAGTTTAGGTTCTATCCGGGAGAATGCGTGTTTGCTGCGCTACACTTTGCGGTGCGCGAGTATAACGGGCAGGTGTATCAAGACATTGTAGTCAATGAAATCATTAAAGTTAAATCGTAAAAGGAGGAAAGAAGATGGATATGATTCAAAGCCAGATCGTAGACAGTGACGTCAGTATGGACGCTGTCGCTATTTATCGAGACAATATGATCGTGATTAAACCCTGTCCGTGGGACAATGACAAGGCGATGGAGCTGACCCCCGGGAAACGGCTCTCCTTTGTCGGACGGACAGTCATTGAGGTAGACGGACGGACGACCACCTTCCGGTATAACATCGGGTCGCGAGGGAATCGCTACATGGTGCTCTTCAAGACGAAACACTGCGAACTGTTGATGACGCAAGGGGGCACTATCATTGAAAAATGGCGCTTCAAGCCCGAGATGACGACGGCCGACATCTGCGACATCCGTCTGCAAGAGGGACAGGATATTATCACCTATCTTCAACACCGAAAGGAGGTGGGCACATGGTGACACATTTTACCTGTATAGGCAAAGGACATGGAGCACCGGCTGTCCCTGCGACCCGCGAGGATTGGGAACGTGTACGACGATCCTCCTGTTTGGCGGATATGTGCAAACGTATTGAGGCCGGAGACGAGAAGCTGAAGAACCGACTCCCGATATGGACCCCTCACTGTGCAGCCTTCAGAAAGAACCATCGGGCGATAGCTGACGCCCTGCAACCGTTGCAACGCCTCATGCTCGACTTTGACGAGAAGGGACATTCCCAAGAGATCCTGACTGCCGCCTTGGCCCTGCAGGAGTCCGGGACGTGGCAGGTCCTACTGGTCGAGGAGAGCGTACGCCGAGGGACCCACGTCCTGATTGCCCTGCCGGAGGGGATGAGTGCCGAAGAGGCGCAGGTACGCTTTGGAGAGGCGGTAGGCTTCCGGGCGGACGCTGCGGTGAAGGATGTCAGCCGATGTATCTATATGGTCCCCGAGAGCCATACGCTGTACGTCCATGACTCCCTTTTCGCTCCGGTACCCCTCCAACCGGCCACCTCTGAGGAAGCTCCGTCATTCCCTCCTGTGCCCGCTACGGAGCCGGAGAAGGCAACCCCTCCGGTGACGACCTTGCAGCCGGCCGGCACCTATCCCGAGAGCTACGAGGAGGTCCCTTACTCCCTCTTAGTCGAGGCCTTGGAGGAGCAGATGGGAGGCACACCGGAGCATGGCAGCCGTAACAACTTCATCTTCTCGATGGCCTGCCACCTGCGCTACGTCTGCAACGATGACCCCTTTTGGCTCATGCAGGTACTGCCCACCTATGGGGAGGCACGTGAGAAGTGGATGACGACCATCAAGAGTGCCTGTGCACGTTATCAGGCGAAGACAATGCCCTCCATCCTGCAACGGGCGTTGGCCGTCTGCAAAGAGAAAATCCGCTATGAGAAGGGAGATCAGGAGGGAAAATATCCCTTGCCACCCCTGCCGAGGCTGCTGCCTCCGTTGATTAAGTTGCTGGTCTCGAAGACACCGATTCTTTATCGCCCTGCGGTCGCACAGGCGGTCTTCCCTGCCTTGGCTGCCCACCTGTGGAATACGACCTTCCGCTACATCGACAACGTGGCGCACGAAGCGACCCTCATGAACGTCCTGATGGCCGGTACGGGTGCCGGAAAGAACTGTATCAGCGAACCGATCAACCGTATCCTTGCAGACATCCGCCAGAGGGATAGAGTCAATCGGGAGCGAGAGAAGGAGTGGAAACAGGAGGTACAGAGCAAAGGGGCAAATAAGGATAAGCGCAAACGACCGGCCGGCTTGGTGATTCAAGAGGTCGACCCGGACATGACGAACGCTGCCCTTGTCCAGCGCTTGGCTGACGCCGAGGGACGCTTCCTCTATGCCAAGATGAATGAGATTGACCAGTTTGACGCGCTCAAAACCTCCTCACGCAGCAAGTCGCACTTCCAAATCATGTGCTTGGCTTTTGACCCCGGTAACGTCTACGGGCAGACACGTGTCGGGGCAGGTTCGGTAAGTGAACGGGTCTGTATACGCTTCAACTGGAATGCTTCGACCACCATCCAGAAGGGACAGTCCTACTTCCATTCGGTACTGACAGACGGTCCGATCAGCCGGATAAACTTCTGTACGATCCCCGAACGACCGATCGGCTCGGAAATGCCCATCTATGGAAGCTATGACGAGACGTTCGACGCAGAGCTACGTCCCTACATCGATCGGCTGAACGAGGCTGAAGGAACCATCGACTGCCCTCAGGCCCGTCGGTTGGCACAAGCACTGGTCGAGGAGAGTGCCGAGTTTGCCCGCCTGTCGCAGAGCCGCGTCTATGAGAACCTCTCGTTTCGAGCGAATGTGATCGCCTACCTCAAAGCCTGTGTGCTGTATGTCGCCCAAGGCTACCGGTGGGATAAGCGGATCGAGGACTTCGTCCGCTGGTCGCTACGCTATGATCTGGCCTGTAAGATGATGTTCTTCGGCGAAGCCATCGAGGAGATCGAGCGCAGAGGCAGCCAGGCTGTCTCCAGAGGCCCACGCAATCTTTTGGAGCTGTTACCCATCCGTTTTACGGCGGAGGAGGCCCGACAATTACGGCAGCGTGAGGGTATAATTGGAGGCTCGTTGGCCATTATGCTGAACAATTGGAAGCAACGGGGATACATCGAATGTACGGACGAGAAGCCGGAACGCTATATGAAGACTGAGGCCTATCTGAAGCGACATCCGCAGAAGCCGTTGGACGCAGCGCAAGAGGAGACATGATTCAGTTATTCAGTTATTCAGTTTATTTTTTTAAATTATCATTTGTATGGAACAAGTAAAAGAAAAGAGAATCCCGAGAGGGTTCAGAAATAACAATCCGCTAAATATTCGTTTGGGCATGAGCCGTTGGGAAGGACGTGCCTCGGTACAGTCAGACCCGGACTTTGTGGTCTTTCGGACGATGGCGTTCGGCTATCGGGCAGCCTGGAAGTTGCTGGAGAGCTATCGCCTGCGTTTTTATCGGCAAGGCAAGACCTTCTGTCTTGGTAACATCATCTATCGTTGGGCTCCGCCCAGCGATGGCAACGAGACGATGGCCTATCTGTACACCGTCCTACACCTGCTGAAGAATGTCGGGGGACGTGAACCGATACCGCCGGTGACTATTGCCGAAGGGGCTGCTCGTATCGCTCGTATCTTGGCGGCCATGACCTGCATAGAGAATGGGATTCGTTGGGATGAGGTGGATCGTGAAGCCATCCTTGCCGGCTTTTCTTTAGCCTATCCGCAGGTGGATGTGCCGCAGGTCGTATGGTAAGAAAAAGAGGAGGGGAAGAATTTCTTCCTCCCCTCTCTTTCCTTTTTATGTGGATAGATTCTTTTTAGAAACATTTGCGGACCGCTTCCAACATCGGAGTGACTGTCAGCGGACTGCCTGTCGCTTGCTGCATCCATACGTTCGGAGTCAGACAGCCTTGGCGGAAGATACGCTGAACTTCGGCAGCAAAGTCCTTGCCGGTTAAGTGCTGCTCCAATTGGAACTCGATGATTTGTCCGAAGGCATACGCAGACAGGTAGAGCGGATAGCTGATCATGTGTGAGTAGATCGCCAGTACGGTCTCATCCTTGCATCCGAAGACCGGTGCATAGTAAGTGTTCCATATCTCTTTGGCGAGGGCGATCGTAGCCTCCTTCAACTGGGCGGCTGTCGCGTCAGGATGGGCATACATCCATTTCCATACAGATATGTCTAACATGGAGACGCCACAGATTTCATACATGCTCCAAATCTTGTCTAAGACGTCCATCTTCTTTTTGTCCGGATTGTTGTCCTGAATCCCCAATAGCTCTAAGTCCCGTTTTTGGAAGACGAAGGCCAATGCCTCGGTGAAGGCCGTGTTAGGCACACCGTTGAGCGTATAATAATCCACGTCATACATCGAGATGGTCTGCTCTACGTTATGACCAAACTCATGGATGGCGATGTTATACCCCTTGTAGTCCATGCCGCTATCCGGGATACGTGTGCGCAGGTGCGACTGTTGTCCCTTCATGGCAGCTCCCCACGCATGACCGGAGCCACGAGCAGCGTCTACGGTGATCTTCTCCGCTAAGTAGTTGGCTTTCTCGGGAGAGAAGCCGGCTTTGACCAAGATGTTAGGCAGGTCTTTGTCTAAGGCTTCAGCGTTAGGGTAAAGGGCCCGTATCTGTTCGTCCAATTTCTTCTCGTCCAAGTTGCTGCGTGCCTTGAATCCGTCGTACCAGATGTCGTAAGCCTCTAACTTGCGTCCGAGCCGTTTAGAGATCATCTTACCGACCTCTTTTAGCTCCGGAGCAGAAAGAAACTCGTCGAAGAGCTTCTCAACGTCTGCCAAGGCGACCTCCATCTCTTCGTCAAACTTCCGGTCGATGAAGGTGTTCCCGGTGTATTGGTCGATACCCTGCATGGCGTGGAAGTTATTTAACATCTTCTGATAGCGGGTCGTTGCTTCGGGGGTTCCTTGGACGCTCTTTCCCTCCTGTTTGAGGGTGTTCGCATAAGGATTCCAGGCGTATTGGTTGGAGTTGATGACCTCGAGGGGGATGGTCTGGTCGATGATTCGCTTCATAACCTCGTACACGGTACGTTGTTTATCCAAGCCTTCTTTCCCCTTGTTGTAGTTGGCTTTGATTTCGTCCCGTAAGTTCCAATGAGAAAGGAGGATCATCTCCTGAGGGAAAAGATGTTTCCCTTTGGCGTTCGCTACCTGTCCCATGTAGATGTTATATTCGGAGGTGTAGATGTCAGCGTCACTCTCGGCATTGCCTGCTGCCTGGAGGGCAGCTGCCGGGATACGTTCGGTGAACTGGTCTCCCAAGCGGGCGTATGCCCATGCCTTGCGGTCGTTTCCTAATTGCTCCTTCTCCGCTAAGCTGTATTGGGGGAAGTTAAGCATGATGGTGAAGGCGATTTTGTTCTTGTAGAAGTCGTCTTGCAGGTGAGTCGACGGGCTATAAGAGCCAAACATCTCGTCGATGGTATGCAAAGGTCCGGTAGGCTGGTGAAGGTTTCTCATCAACCGGAGGGACATCATATTGAAGTGTCCGCTGATCCCTTCCAAATAGTCACTGATCTTCAAGAAGACCTGCTCTTTCTCCGTAGGGTTGGCGATGTAGTTTGCTTCGCAAAAACTTTTGAAAGCCTCTGCGTTGCCGTCAGCCTCTTGCCAGAGGCGGGCTGTCTGCCGAACGCCCTTCTCAATGGCGACTTTATTATTACTATCTTTGGCCGTCAGCGCCTGGATGGTTGCCTGTACGACCGAGGGGTCGATGGCTGCCTGAGCTTCTAAACAGGCAAGTGTACAAACCAGCATAAAACAGATGTGTTTAGTTAGTTTTACCATAATTATAAAATGTAAAAGTTTGAATTATCAATTGTTTAGTCGTTTGTTTGACTGCAAATGTAGGGATAATTTGTATCTTTGCCACAACTAAATATGAGTAACAATACTACAAAGATGAAGAAAACTTGGATTTTAGGAATGGCCTTGTGTGGCTTGTTGTCTGTATCAAATTCAGCATACGGACAGTCGTTGAAAGACATTTTGAAATCTTCCGCAGTAAAAGACGCTGTGACAGCAGTTACTGGGGGTAAAACATTGAGCATTGAGAATCTTGCGGGGACTTGGACTTATACCAGCCCGGCGGTTCAACTGGAGGGGGATAATGCTTTGAAGAACGTGGCAGGAAGCGTCGCTACTGCTGAGTTGGAAAAGAAGATGAAGGAACAATGTGCGAAGGTCGGTATTGTTGAAGGAACTTTCAAATACACCTTTAATACGGACAACACGTTTACTTGTGTATTGAAGGGACGCACGTTGAGTGGGACTTATACACTTGATACGAGTGCGAAGACGGTTACGATGAACTTCGGAAAGACGAGTAAGTTACAGTTGGCTAAGATGACCGCCAGCGTGACGCTTGCGGATGATCAGCTCTCTTTGCTGTATGACGCAGATAAGCTGTTGAACTTCCTGACGAAGTTGTCCTCTTTGACCAGCAACTCGACGGTACAGACGTTAAGTAGTTTAGCCAACCAATATGACGGCATGAAGTTAGGTTTTGAATTGAAAAAATAGGAAAAAGAAAGGAGCAAAGTTATTTGCTCCTTTTTTAGTCTTCTTGCGGCTCCTCGTCCTCTTCTTCCTCTTGGCTTCTTCTGAACTCATCAACAAGCCTTAAGAGTTCTTCACCATGATTCTCAACGATTTTCTTACCGATACCGGGTATCTTCAATAGCTCTTGCTCGTTCATAGGCAGCAGGTTACTGATACCGATGAGAGACCTTTGCTGTAGGATCATGTAGGCTGGCAGCCTGTCGGAGACGGAGCGCTCATAACGCCACTCTCTCAGTCGGTCGTACAGAGGAGGATGTTTAATATCTGATGATAGTTGAATCTTCTCCGGTTGTACCTGTACTTGCTTCTCGGCACGCTTACGGGTAGGGGCAGCCGGCTTCAGCTCGATACTGGCTTTGGCTTTGGCTGACAGGTAGCCTAAGATGGTGAATCGCTCTTTGCACCCTTGCAGGGTTTGCTCCTTGATACGTAGCTCCTCTTTGAGTTTGTTGAGCGCATTGGTGATGGTCTTGCGTACCTCTTTGTTGTCAACCTCGATGGTTGCAGAGGCTTCCAAGAGAGGGGTACACAGTTTGTCTAATTGCTCTAAGAAATAGGCAACTCCCTTTTGTACACGTTCTTGAATCTTCTCGTCCTGTGCATAATAGGTCGTATTATTGGCAATCATGCGTTTAAGCTGTTGGATGAAGCGATCGCCTACGTCGGTGACGGTGGAACGAAGCACCTCACATGTATTGGTGTACTGAACGCTTACGGCCGGATATAACTTTTGCAGGTTCCCGTAGATGACTTGTGAGGCGTAATGCAAACGTTGTAGTAAGAGATTGAAATCGAACAGTTCACAAATCAAAGTCGTGAAGTATTGTAGCTGAGCCACACGTATTTGTTCCTCACCCGGGTACCGACTGTTGACGTTGGAGGTAAACGTCTCTAAACGAGGGTCGCTGATGATGGCGTTCCGATTGATAGGACTGCTTAACACCAAGCCTTCTAATGTCTTGCAACGGCTGAGAGCGACATATACCTGCCCATGTGAGAAGGCAGCGGAGGCGTCGATGATCGCCCGTTCAAAGGTCAACCCCTGACTTTTATGGATCGTGATGGCCCAAGCGGTCTTGAGCGGATATTGAGTGAAGGTACCGGCTATCGTCTCGGTGATCTCTTGGGTCTCAGGGTGAAGGGTATATTTGACGTTTGTCCAAGTCTCTTTCTCGACGATGATCTCTTTGCCGGATTCATCTACGACGGTGATACGGCTGGCGTCAATGTATTTGATTCTTACAATCTTACCGTTATAGTAACGCTTCTCGGACGAAGAGTCATTTTTGACGAACATGACTTGAGCACCGCACTTCAAGGTTAACTTCTCATCTGTCGGGTAGGAGTACTCGGGGAAATCTTCGTTGATCTCAGCGATGTATGTGTAAGGATGTCCGGGTAACTCTTCTAACTTCCGGCTGTTGATTTGTAACGCTTGATAGTTGTGGGTCGTTAAGGTGATGAAGTCCGACTGCTTGTCCGGCTGGAACTGGGGGAGGTAACGCTGATTGAGGATACGCAGGGTCTCATCATCAAAGCGGTTCTCACGTATGTTGTTCAATAGACGGATGAAACTGGTATCGTTTTGACGATAGACTTGTGTCAGCTCAATACAAAAGTAGCTGCTTTCCGAAAGCGCTTTGCTGTCGAAGAAGAAGGCCGAAGGATAGTGCTCCTTTAAGAGGTTCCATTCCTCCTCCTTGGAGACAGGAGCCAACTGCTGTAAGTCACCGATTAGGAGCAGCTGAACACCTCCAAAAGGTTTGGTCGGATCCTTATACTTTCGCAGGACGTCACTGATTGCGTCAAGCAGGTCTGCACGTACCATACTGATCTCGTCGATGACCAGCAGGTCCATGCTTCGGATGATATTGATCTTCTCCTTACGGAACTGGTTCTTATAGTCCGGTTTCCCATCGGTACCCTCTGACTGGGTAGGAAGATAGGGACCAAACGGAAGTTGGAAGAACGAGTGAATGGTCACGCCTCCTGCGTTGATGGCTGCCACTCCGGTAGGAGCTACCACAATCATTCGCTTGGGAGATTTCTCTTTCAAAGTCTTTAGGAAAGTCGTTTTACCTGTACCTGCTTTCCCTGTCAGAAAAAGATTTGTCCCCGTATTTTGTAGGAGATGAAGAGCGAGCTCAATTTGTGAATTTGTTTGCATATACCTGTTGCGATTTGTTCAACTTCCAAAGGTAAGAGTTTAAATCTGCTAAATCCCTCTTTCGTATTTAAAAATCACCTTTTGGTCGATTCTTTTTTTAAGATAGAAGGTATTTATATAATATTGCCAATAAATTATTTGAAAAAGAAAGAGTGATGATGAATACACAGTGGATAAAACAGGTTGCTTTCTTCCTTTTGCTGGGGACAACGTCTCCCATCTTGGCGCAAGAGGTCGATCGTAGAGCTGAGGAGAGAAGTGTACGAGAGATACCTTCTCCTGAAAATAATGCAAGCAGCATATTAAAGGATTTTACACAGGTATTTAAATTGACAGGTGATAAATATGAAAAAGTTCATCAGCTGTATCTCAAACATGAGAAATCAATCATGCCTGACTTTGGGAATGGAAATATGCCGGAAGGGGGTATGAGAGGTCCCAGACCGGGCGCTGGTGGTCCCGGTGGCGGTGGCATGGGCCCTGGTGGCGGTATGCCTCCTCAAGGAGGTTTTCAACCGGGAATGGGTGGTGACGACTCGTCTGATAGGAAGAAGATGATGGAGGAACGCCTGAAAGAAGAGACAAAGAAACGGGAAAAGGCTGCTAAGACACTAAGCAAGAAGATGAAGAAACTTCTTGACTCCAATCAATATGAACAGTGGTTGCAGTGGGAGGAGACACGCAAGAGCAAGCAGCGTTCGCAGTTTAATAAGAGACAACAACCGCAAGAGGGAGAGTTCCCTGCTATGCAAGAATAGATAGACTTTTGGTCGTAAGTTTTGGGTGTTATTAAAAGGATGAAATTTGAGGTTTCATCCTTTTTATTTTTAGTGGGATTACCTTTTTAGACGAGCTAAGTAGTCATAGTGCTCCCCCTCTTGTATAAGCTCTGCCGTAAAGCCGTTTTGAGCCGCGTAGAGGCTTAGCGTCTGGAAGTCGATATACAGCCAGTCAAAAGGTTCTCCTTTGATCTGCTTGTATTGCATTTGAAAGTCAATCTCGCCGTAATAGTCATCAGCAAGGTCTATCAGGAAACTACCGTCTTCATCTTCGAACAGATAGCGAAGATCGCTGGAGTCCATATAAATACAGCCGTCAGGAGTAAGTAGCTGTTTCATCTTATTGAAGAAGGCAGACATATTTGCCAACTTACCGATGATCCCAGAGCCATTCATCAGTAGGAGGATTGTATCAAACTGCTCTACATAGTTCTCATCAAACAGATTGACCTGGTAGGCCTGTTTAACCCCACGTAGTCGCATGGTCTCTACGGAAAGAGGAGAGATGTCGATGGCCTGTACCTCCTTGCCCATCGCTTGTAAAGCCAGGGCATGACATCCACTGCCTGCGCCACAGTCGAGGATCTTCCCTTGGGCTAACTGCAAAGCCTTTTGCTCCAATGGAGGCATCTGCTCATAGCTGCGGAAAAGCTGTGCGACAGGGATCTCATCCTCTTCAAATTGAGAAGAGAATACACGAAGTTTAGCTGCTTTACCCTGCTTGTAATAGTCGGCAATAGCAGTACCCATAGGGTCTTTTGTTGAGGAAAGAAGTGAAGTTTTCATTACTATTTATGCGATTAAGATTACTATAAACTGAATAAAAAGAATGAGGCACACCATAGCTATCGGATAGACGGTGGCGTATGCTACGCTGGGGGCCGAACTGTCGCTCATAGAGTCGGCTGCAGCCAACCCGGGAGTGCTGGTCATGCCTCCGGCAAGGGTCCCGATAAGATCAAGGATGTGTATCTTAAATACATAGTAACCGACCAAAGAGGCGATGAGCATCGGTACGAGTGTGATTGCTATCCCGATCCCGAACAGCTGCCAACCGCTTTCTTGGAAGGTTGCTACCAAGTTGACTCCTGCCGATGTACCGACCTCTGCCAAGAAGAGAAGCAACCCGATTTGTCTGAGCAACTGGTTGGCAGAACCTGACATTGACCAAATGATCGGTCCCGTTTTACCGATGGCACTGAGTACTAAAGCTACGATCAAGATTCCTCCTGTGAGTCCCGGTGAGAAGGAGAAGGAGTCGGAGAAAGAGAGGTGTAACTTTCCGAACAATACGCCTAAAACGATACCGGCAGCAATGGGGAAGAAGTCCGTATCCGAGAGCTTTTTCTCATCGTTCCCAAAGAGCTGTCCTAACTCTTTAAGATCTTCTTTCTCACCAACAACCGTCAGCTTATCTCCGAATTTTAATAATAACTCGGGCTCAGGCGGTAGGTCGATACCGCTTCTGCGTACGCGGGTGATGGTACAGTTAAATGTATTTTGTAAGTTGAGGTAACCTAAGCTTTTATTGATGATGTTCTTATTGGTCACCAAGAGCGATTGTAGTTCTTGGGTACTGCCGAAAGGTAAATCATCGTTTACCTGCTCACCAATCAATAAGGCGGTCTGATTTAAAGCCTTTTCGTTACCAACTACTTTTATCATATCGTTCTCATACAAAACGGTTTGGGCTGTAGGAATACAGGTCTTATCTTGATGTTTGATACGAGATATGACAGCCCCGGTCATGGAACGGATTTGTAACTGAGCCAATGTCTTCCCGAATAGGGAGGTATTGGTTATGCGAAACGTAGCAGTGTGCAGCGAAGGATACTTCCCCTTTCGTAAAGCTTCCAATTGTTTAGCCTCTGCGACTAAATCTTTCTTTAAGAGCTTGGGTAGTAATTTGATGAATAAGATAACCCCAATGACACCGAAAGGATAGGCGATACCGTATGCGATAGAGGCGGCCGGAGAGTGGGTGCTATCTATGGCAACGGCTAACCCGGGGGTACTGGTCAATGCTCCGGCTATTAAGCCGACCAAGCTGGGGGTGTCAATGCCCATTGCATACTTGAAGACTACCCCTGTAAGGCAAGCTGAACCGACCAGTAGGAGAGTCAGTATAATCAATGTTTTCCCCTTTGAACGGAAGGAATCAAAGAATCCGGGGCCGGCTTGTATGCCAATGGTGAAGATGAATAAAACCAAGCCTAAGTTGCCTAACTCTTTCGGGATAGTGACTCCAAAATGTCCGAAAAGGAGTGCAACGAAAATGACTGCTGATACGTCCAAAGAAAGACCTTTGATTTGTATCTTGCCCAAGATGAATCCTAAGGCAATGATTAAGAATAGGGCAAAATAGGAAGACTGAAGTAATGTTTCAAACATGTCAAAAAGTTTTGATGTTAAGAATTATGTTTGCAAATTTACACTTTTATGTCTGTATAGGCAATCTTCTGGCAAGATTTCTCTTACCTTTGCAGTCGAATTTAAATAGAAGCATTCGTATTCAACGTGAACAGATATTTCATTTATTTAGGTTATAACGGGAAAAAGTTTTGTGGTTGGCAGATTCAACCCAATGGGATGACTGTCCAGCAGTGTATCGAAGAGGCATTGTCTACTTTGTTACGTCAACCGGTCTCGATTGTAGGAGCCGGGCGTACGGACGCAGGTGTGCATGCCCGGCTGATGGTGGCCCATTTTGATTGGCAAGAAGCGATAACGGATTTGACTTTCTTAGCAGAAAAGTTGAATCGACTTCTGCCGAAAGATATTGCAATTTATCGGATCGTCCCGGTACGTGCGGACGCACACGCTCGCTTTGATGCAACCTCACGTACTTATAAATATTACCTCACCTTGCAAAAAAATCCCTTTAATTATGACTTGGTATATAAGGTCCCGGGTAAGTTGGACTTTGAGGCGATGAATAGGGCCTGTCCGGTTTTGTTTGATTACATTGATTTCACCAGCTTCAGTAAATTGCATACGGATGTCAAGACGAACAATTGCCGAATCTATAAGGCAGGTTGGGAAAAGGAGGGAGATGTATGGGTATTTACCATACAAGCTGATCGCTTCCTTCGAAACATGGTACGGGCGATTGTCGGGACGTTGTTGGAGGTAGGAAGAGGAAAGCTGACAGTGGAAGGCTTTCGCCAAGTGATTGAGGCAAAGGATAGGGGAAAGGCGGGTACTTCTGCTCCCGGACATGCGTTGTATTTGGTAGATGTTACGTATCCAGAAACGATATTTTTAGTATAATTATGTGGCTTGCTTTAGCTTTTATGTCAGCCTTTCTTCTGGGCTGCTATGAGGTCAATAAGAAAATCTCATTGAATGGGAATGCCGTTATACCGGTCTTGTTCTTCAATACTTTAATTAGTAGTTTGATCTTTCTCCCGTTCATCCTACTCTCATTCTTTACACATGTGTTGGATGGTACGATGTTGTATGTCCCTCATGTCTCGTTGGAGACACATATAGCGGTGTTTATCAAAGCTGTGATTGTCCTTTCTTCTTGGATGTTTGGCTATTTTGCTTTGAAACATCTGCCTCTGACAATTACCGGACCTATCAAGGCAACACAACCGGTAGTTACATTGATTGGGGCCTTATTGATTTTTGGTGAACGATTGAATCTGTACCAATGGATAGGGGTGATTCTTTCGATTGCCTCTTTTTATCTGTTATCTTCTTCGGGTAAGAAGGAAGGGATTCGATTCTCCCATAATAAGTGGATCTTTTTTACGGTACTGTCTGTACTTACGGGTGCAGCGAGCGGCTTGTATGACAAACATTTGATGGGAAGTTTGGACGTGATGACCGTACAAGTTTGGTTCAATGTCTATCAATGTTTCATGATGTTGCCAATATTACTTTTCCTATGGTATCCGAGAAGGAAAAAGACTACACCGTTTGTTTGGCATTGGAACATTGTCTTTATATCCGTCTTCCTCTGTATAGCCGATTGGATTTACTTTTATGCTTTGACCTTCCCTGATTCGATGATCTCCATTGTGTCGATGGTACGCCGGAGTAATGTCTTGGTAACCTTTATGGCAGGAGCTTTATTTTTTCATGAGAAGAATTTGAAAAGTAAAGTTGTTGATTTGTTTTTAGTATTATTAGGAATGATATTCTTGTATCTCGGTACGCGTTGAACATTATTCTATTACTTTTGTGGCAGTAAAAATGATAAATTATGAAACGATACTTTCTATCTATATTGTTTTGTATATTGGCTTGGAGTATGAATGCACAGGATATGGAGACGGTCTTTGTCGCCATGCCTGACCAATATGTACCCCAGTTGGAGAGTGCTTGGCGTAAGGATTTAATCGATCTTTATAAAGCTGATAAAGAGGCAAGATTAAAGAATACTATGGACGGCTTTTCTTCCTTGCAGAAATTGACAAAAGATTATCTCTTGTTGCAAGTGACTGAACGTAGCACGTTAGAAATGAAGTTATTCCCATTGGTAAACAATTCCTATGTTGTTTGTCTGATAAAGACGGTGTACGGTCCGGTAGCAGACAGTAAGATAGAGTTTTTTACAACTGATTGGCAACCGTTGAATGAGGCAGACTTCTTTACTCCGGTTTCGACTGACTGGTTCATTAAGGAGGAGGTCGATAGAAATGATGTTGCTTTTATAGAGGCAACTTCTCGTTTGGATATGGATTTGAGAAAATATTCGTTAAGCCCGGACAGTTTGATACTTACCGTTGAATATACTACCCCTCAATATTTATCAAAGAGTGATAGCCGACAGGTGAAACAATTCTTAAAAGAGGAACCTAAAGTTTATACGTGGGAAAAGTTTCATCTGAAATAATAGATTCTTTCGATAGCATTTCTTCGTAAAGAATTCTTGTCAAACCAATCAGCTGGTTTGATTGTTTTATTTCAGTAATCATAAAAACATGAATAGTTATGGCTGGAATAATGAAAACTTTATGGGATGAAAGTGCGGAATTGGAGAATGAAATGCTTCGTACGCACTCTGTTTTATCTGATGATTATACATCAAGAGATGATAATCTGGATAAGTTGAAAGAGATTGAAGAAGTGCTAAAAGAGAATGAAGAGAAGATGGGAGAAAAGATGATTTCTGCAAATAAAAAAGAGAAGTAGAGGTCATTCTTTATTGTACTTTGTGTTTTATAGCATAATTTTTATCGTATAAGGTAGGAATTTTTCTTACCTTATATATATTATTGAAAATAAATCCCTACTTTTGTGCTCTAAAACATTAAAATAAACCAAAAGGAAGATGGCTGTAACGAAACGTATTAAACGTGCATTGGTATCAGTGTACCATAAAGATGGATTAGATGATATTTTGAGAACGCTCCACCGTGAAGGTGTTAGCTTTGTGTCAACAGGTGGTACTCAGAAGTTTATAGAAGAATTGGGACTCCCTTGTGATGCAGTTGAAGATTTGACGGGTTATCCTTCTATCTTAGGAGGACGTGTAAAAACTCTTCACCCGAAAGTATTTGGAGGTATTTTGACTCGTCGTGAAAATGAGACAGATCAAGCTCAGATAGCTCAATATGAAATTCCTGAAATAGATTTAGTAATTGTTGATTTGTATCCGTTTGAAGAAACTGTTGCTTCAGGTGCGGAAGAACAAGCAATTATTGAAAAGATAGATATAGGCGGTATCTCTCTTATCCGTGCCGCTGCAAAAAACTTCAAAGATGTAGTGATCGTTGCTTCTAAGGCTCAATATCAGCCGTTAATGCAACTATTAAATGAGAAGGGAGCAGAAACGACAATTGAAGATCGTAAATGGTTCGCAAAAGAAGCTTTTGCGGTTTCTTCAGGTTATGATTCTGCGATCTTTAATTATTTCGATGCCTGTCAAGGTTCTTATTTCCGCGCAACGGTTGATACTCCGATGCCTTTGCGTTACGGAGAGAATCCGCACCAAGCTGCGAAGTTCTACGGTAAGTTCAATGATATGTTTGAACAGATTCATGGAAAAGAGATCTCTTATAACAATTTGCTTGATATTGACTCTGCTGTAAACTTGATTGACGAGTTTGACGAATTGACTTTTGCTATTTTGAAACATAATAATGCGTGTGGTATCGCTTCTCGTGAGACTGTGGTTGAGGCTTGGAAAGCTGCGTTAGCAGGTGACCCGGTTTCTGCGTTTGGTGGTATATTGGTAACAAATACAACTGTAAACAAGGAAGTAGCAGAAGAGATCAATAAGATTTTCTTTGAGGTGATTATTGCTCCTGCTTATGAAGCTGACGCATTGGAAGTCTTGAAACAAAAGAAGAATCGTATTATCTTGATCCGTAAAGAATGTAAAACTTGCTCAATGCAGTTCCGCTCTTTATTGAATGGAGTTTTGGTACAAGAAAAAGACTTAAGCATTCAAGTGGCTGCCGATTTGGAACCGATGACAGAAAAAGCTCCAACAGCTCAGGAAGTAGAAGACTTATTATTCGCAAATAAGATTGTAAAGAATAGTAAATCAAATGCTATCACTTTAGTAAAAAACAAACAACTTTGTGCAAGTGGTATTGGTCAGACTTCACGTGTTGATTCTTTGAGACAAGCAATAGAAAAGGCAACTTCTTTCAATTTTGATTTGAAAGGAGCAGTGATGGCTTCCGACGCTTTCTTCCCATTTGCTGACTGTGTAGAGATTGCAGACAAGGCGGGCATTACTGCCGTTATTCAGCCGGGTGGCTCTATTAATGATAAGTTGTCTGTTGAATATTGCAACGAACATGGTTTGGCTATGGTTAAGACTGGAGTTCGTCATTTTAAACATTAATGAGGTAAAAGAATGGGATTATTTTCTTTCACACAAGAATTGGCAATGGACTTAGGTACAGCCAATACCATCATTACTTGTAATGATAAAATGGTAGTGGATGAACCTTCTGTAATTGCTTTAGACGCTCGTTCAGATAAAGTTTTAGCTGTAGGAAGTAAAGCTCGTGAAATGCACGAAAAGACGAACCCGAATATCCGTACCGTTCGTCCGCTTCGTGAAGGAGTGATTGCGGACTTCTATGCAGCTGAGCATATGATGCGTGGCTTGATCAAAATGGCTTGTGGAAGTAGACGCTGGTTTGCTCCTTCGCTTCGTATGGTGATTGGTATACCATCCGGAAGTACGGAAGTTGAAATCCGTGCGGTTCGCGACTCAGCTGAACATGCGGGTGCACGTGAAGTGTATATGGTATTTGAACCAATGGCGGCTGCGATAGGTGTTGGAATGGATGTATTGGCTCCCGAAGGGAATATGATTGTCGATATAGGTGGGGGTACTACCGAAATTGCGGTTATCTCATTGGGCGGTATTGTTTCTAACAAATCTATCAAGATGGCAGGAGATGACCTGACGAATGATATTGTTGAATATATGCGTCGTCAGCATAATATTCGTATTGGTGAACGTACAGCTGAAGAAATTAAGATAAACGTAGGTTCCGCTTTGAGCATATTGGAGGACGCTCCTGAAGATTTTGAAGTTTGTGGACCGAATCAAATGACAGCATTACCGATGAAGGTGCCCGTTTCTTATCAAGAAATTGCACATTGTTTGGATAAATCAATCTCAAAGATTGAAGCTGCTGTTTTAAGTGCATTGGAACAAACTCCTCCTGAATTATATGCAGATATTGTGAAGAATGGTATCTATTTAGCAGGTGGTGGAGCTCAGTTGCGTGGTATTGATAAACGTCTGCGTGATAAGATGGGTATAGAGTTCCATGTAGCAGAGGATCCTTTACATGCTGTAGCAAGAGGAACCGGTATTGCATTGAAGAATATTGATAAATTTAATTTCCTTATCCGGTAAAAATAGGTTGAATGTTGAGGGTTGCAAGTGGGCAGTTAATGAATAAATTTAGATTATATAATTAACTTCCGACTTCCAACTCTCAATTTTTACTTCTCAACGGTTTATGCGTAAGCTCCTGGAATTTTTAGTCAGAAAAAGACATTGGTTCTTATTTGTTTTGCTTGAAATCATTTCATTTACGTTGATTTATCGTGATCATGCCTATCAACGGAATGTCATGTTCAGTTCAGCGAATGTAATAACCGGCTATGTATCTTCTGTTTCAGGTTATATTACCTCTTACTTAAATTTACGTGAGATTAATCGAGAGCTTTTGGAACGTAATGGACAACTTGAAATGGAGTTGCTGAAATTACAGGACCAATTGGAGGTTATGCAGGCTGATACCGTTTTATTTACTGGCTTTGTAGCTGACTCAATAGAACATTTCCCCTATAGTTTCATTATGGCTGATGTGGTAAATAATAGTGTTACCCATTTATCTAACTATATTACAATCAACAAGGGAAGAAAAGAGGGAGTAGAACCTGATATGGGTGTTGTCTCTGAACGAGGTGTTGTTGGTATTGTATCAACTGTATCTGACCACTTCTCTGTCGTGATTCCTCTGTTGAATCCAAAGTTTAGATTGAGTTGTAAAGTATTAGGTAGTAGCTATTTTGGTACTTTAGGTTGGAATGGGCGTGACGCTCGCTTTGCAAACTTGGATGAACTTCCTCGCCATGTGGAGTTTGAGAAAGGAGATACAATCGTAACAAGCGGTTACTCTGCTGTCTTTCCTGCAGGTATAGTAGTAGGGAATGTGGTTGATTATGAGAAGCAGCACGATGATAATTTTTATTCTTTGAAAGTTGAATTGGCAACCAATTTCCAAGCATTGAATAATGTACGCATTATAAAGAACTATCGTCAAGCTGAACAAAAGCATTTAGAACAGGAGGCAAAAAAGAATGATTAATAATATCCTGCGAGGTCTTATCTATTTTGTGGTGTTGGTGTTGATACAGGTTTTAATCTTGAACAACATCCATTTTTTGCGTATAGCTACTCCCTTCTTATATCTTTACTTCATTTTGAAGATGGCAGTCGGTACTTCTCGAATGAATGTGATTTTTCTCTCATTTTTAATCGGGTTGGTTATCGATATGTTTTCTAATACTTCCGGAATGCATGCCGCGGCTTGTACTTTCGTTGGATTTATTCGCCAATGGTTGATTTTCTTCTTTATGGGAAAAGACCTGCCGGAGGATATGTCTCCTTCTTATCGAACTTTTGGTTACGGAGGTTTTTTACGTTATACTTCAGCTTTTGTCGTGATTCATCATATCGCTTTATTCGCCATAGAATCATTGACCTTTTTCGATTCGCTGTTCCTTGCTATTCGTATTGGGGCAAGCGCTATTACTACAATTTTATTGATTAGTGCGATTGAAGCACTTAATATAGGGGTTCAGAAAGGTGGGGATTAATTCAAAGTACACACTTGAGAACAGGCGTTACGTAATTGGTGGGGCTGTTGTTCTGGTGATTCTTATCTTTATCATTCGTTTGTTCTTTTTACAGGTTGTGGACAACGATTATAAAGCTTGGGCTGATAGTAATGCCTTTTTGAAGAAGACATTATATCCCTCTCGGGGTATTATTTATGACCGTAATGGTAAACTGTTGGTGTATAACCAACCCTCTTATGAAGTCATGCTGATCATGCGTGAGGTACAACCTTTTGATACGTTAGACTTTTGTAATATTCTTAGTATAACCAAGGAACAATTTATCAAACGTATTGCCGATATAAAGAACCGTCGGTTGAATCCGGGATATTCTTCTTATGTTCCTCAAGTATTCATGAATCACCTTTCAGCACAAGAATGTGGCGTATTACAGGAAAAGCTCTATAAATTCCCCGGTTTCTATATTCAGAATCGAACTATTCGAGAATATGAATATCCTTATGCAGCCCATCTATTGGGTAACATAGGGGAAGTCAATCGAAGAGATATTGAAAAGGATTCTTATTATGTACAAGGGGATAATTCCGGACGCTCTGGTGTAGAACAATCTTATGAAGAGATACTTCGTGGAGTAAAAGGAGTTGAAATCTTATTACGTGACGCTCATGGACGAATTAAAGGAAGATATGAAGAGGGACGCCATGATGTTGCTCCGGTTTCAGGGAAAAACCTGACACTTTCGATTGATATTGAACTGCAGGCTTTGGGGGAGAAGCTGATGAGAAATAAGAGAGGTAGTATCGTGATGATAGAACCGGAGACAGGAGAAGTCCTTTGTATGGTCTCTTCTCCAACTTATGATCCCAGCCTTTTAGTGGGTCGACAGCGAGGAAAGAATCACATCCAATTGGCAAAGAATTCGGATACTCCGCTATTGAATCGTGCGATTATGGGGTATTATCCTCCCGGCTCTACGTTTAAACCTACGCAAGCATTGACTTTCTTACAAGAGAACGTAATTACTACAGAGACAAAATATACCTGTGCCCATGGCTATACCTTCCGAGGGGGAAAGCCGGCTTGTCACGGGCATGCTTCTCCTTTAGAGGTTAAATATGCGTTGGCAACCTCTTGTAACTCCTATTTTTGTTGGGGGTTACATGATATGATTGATAGTCGCAAACGGTATCCGAATGTACAAGAGGCTTTTGAAGTATGGAAAAACTATCTGGTCTCTATGGGGTATGGCTATAAATTAGGCATTGATTTACCGGGAGAGAAGAGAGGATTTATCCCGAATAGTAAATACTATGACAAGTATTATCGGGGACGTTGGAACTCAAGTACTGTTATCTCAATCGCAATTGGCCAAGGAGAAATATTGGCAACCCCGTTACAGATCTGTAACCTTACAGCCACTATTGCCAATCGGGGTTATTTTATTACTCCTCATGTTGTAAAAGAAATCCAAGATACTCCTTTGGACACTTTATATACGCAAAAGCGTTATACAATGGTTGATCGTAAGAATTATGAGATAGTAGCTGAAGGAATGCGTAACGCTGTTTTAGGTGGAACCTGTTTCAATGCTGCGATTCCGGGTATTGAAGTTTGCGGTAAGACGGGGACTGCCGAGAACCCACATGGGAAAGATCACTCTGCTTTTATTGGGTTTGCCCCTTATCATAATCCGAAAGTTGCTATTTGTGTTTATGTAGAAAATGGAGGATTTGGTGCTACTTACGGAGTTCCTATTGGGAAATTAATGATGGAAAAGTATTTGACTGGAGATTTGTCGGAAGCAAGTAAGCTGTTGGAAGAAAACATGTCGAATGCAGTTGTTTCACCTAATATATTATCATTATCCAATCGTGAGTTATAGAAAGACAGAAATATGGAAGACGGTAGACTGGCTGACAATCATTTTATATGTCATTATGATTATTGCCGGTTGGTTCAGTATTTGTGGAGCCAGTTATGAATTTGACAATGTCGGATTGTTTGATCCTTCCGGTCGTCCCGGCTCTCAGTTGATTTGGATGGGACTTTCTGTAGGGCTGATCTTTGTCATATTGATGTTGGAAAGTGATTTCTTTGATGTCTTTGCCTATTTCATATATGCCGGGATTATACTGCTGTTGATTGCTACTATCTTTTTAGCTCCTGATATAAAAGGTTCTCGCTCTTGGTTAGTCTTAGGTCCTTTACGTCTGCAACCGGCTGAGTTTGCAAAGTTTGCAACAGCACTTGCAGTCGCCAAGGTAATGAATACCTACGGCTTTCGACTTACGATACCAAGGAATTTCGCATGTGTGCTGACGCTTATTTTCCTTCCTATGGTCTGTATTTTATTACAACAAGAGACCGGTTCTGCATTGGTTTACTTGGCATTCTTTCTGATGTTATATCGGGAAGGTATGTCTGGTTATTTCCTTTTATCCGGAGTTTGTGCCGTAATCTTCTTTGTTGTCAGCATGAAGTTCTCAGAAGTAACAGCAGGAGTGACAGCCATAGGTGAACTGTTAGTCTCTTCTTTGATTCTTTTGATCTCTGTTCTTCTGGTACAAATAGAACGAAAGGATAAACGGGCCGTACAAGTCATTTTAGGAACAACCGCTGTTACTTTCTTAGGTGGTTTTATCACCTCTTTCTTCATTCCGGTGGATTATTCTTGGATTTCAATCGGAGTTCTATTACTGACAGTGGGTTATCTCATCTTCCTCTCCATACGAAATTGGGTGTGGCATTATGTCTTGATTGCCCTCTTTGCTTTGGCTTCGTTGGCCTTTATGTTTTCAGTAGAATATGTCTTTAATGAGATATTGGAACCTCATCAACAGGTACGAATTATGGTATCTTTGGGATTAAAGGATGATCCAAGTGGGGCTGGATATAATGTAAATCAGTCTAAAATTGCTATTGGTTCCGGAGGTTTTTTGGGGAAAGGTTTCTTAAATGGAACTCAAACTAAGCTGAAGTATGTACCAGAACAGGATACCGATTTCATCTTTTGTACGGTCGGAGAGGAGCAAGGTTTTGTCGGAGCTACCTCCGTATTATTACTGTTTGGCGCATTAATCCTACGATTGATTGTATTGGCTGAACGGCAAACGATCCCATTTAATCGAGTCTATGGCTATTGTGTCGCCTCTATCTTTTTCTTTCATTTGGCAATTAATGTCGGAATGGTGACGGGGCTTACTCCGGTGATTGGGATTCCTTTGCCCTTTTTTAGCTATGGTGGCTCTTCCCTTTGGGGCTTTACGATTCTGTTATTTATCTTTCTTCGGTTGGACGCTTCCCGTCGGGAACGATAGAAAGCGGTTATTCTTTCGACTTTTCAACTCGAAAACCAATCTCCTGAATACCTTTTAGGAGATCATTACGCATACCTTGTCGGAAACTGAAAGTGTATTGTCCGGAGTGGGGAAAGCGGTATTGTTTACGAATCGGGAAGCTCATTTGATACAAAGAGATTCCTTTCCCATACCATTTCCCGAACTCATCTGCTAACAAACACTCAATAGTATCTCGCTGAAGCGGCCCGATCGGTCGTTCCTCATTACAGAAAAGCCATAAATTCTGGTACGGATAGAGATTATTGTTCCTGATTTCTAAAGTTAAATCATAAGGAACCGAAGTATCTTCTATTTGGAAAGTAAAATAATATTCTTTGTTCTTTTCCCACGTGATATTATCAATTGCCTGATACTGTTCGTATAAAGCAGTCTGTTCGCAGGAAAAGAACAAAGAACAAGATAGTATGACAAAAAACTTTTTAAGCATTCGATTGTGCGTCCGGTTTATCTGTCGATTTCCTCTCTTGAGGCTTGTCGTTGTTGTGATTTGCCGGTCTTTCGTTGTTCGGACGATTCGGGCGTTGTCGGTTACGGTTCCCATTGTTGTTACGATTTCGGAAACCATTTCGATTCTCTTTCCCGTTTCTGTTTTCGTTGTTATTACTTTCTACAGCAGGAGTAGACGGAGTTCCTTCCGGTACATTAGCTGCCTCTCTCGGTTGATTATTCCGATTGAAGTTATTCGTATCCCGGTTTCCGTTCCGTTTCTTTTTCTTCTTTTTCAGATTGGCGTCAAAACGTGTTACACTTTCCTGCCCTAAAATATCTTGTGCGTCCCGCTTTGGAGTCGGCTGTTTTTCTGCTTCTAACGAATTCGGTTTAATACCTTTTTTATTCAGATTGATTACTTCGAAAGCACGACCTGCTGAAATGGTCACCAAATTGGCTGCCAAAGTCTTATCCGTAGAGTAGGTAATTTCCCGTTTAAATATATCGGTTTTGAAGTGATAATACTCATTATCTTTTGTCTCCAAAGTAATCTCGCGCGAAGGCAAGCGCTTTTGCGCCTCTACATAGGCGTCAACTTCGTAGTTGATACAACACTTTAGTTTGGCACACTGACCGGCTAACTTCTGTGGATTCATCGAAATATCCTGATAACGAGCCGCTCCGGTCGCTACCGAAACAAAGTTTGTCATCCAGCTGGAGCAACATAATTCACGACCGCACGGACCAATTCCGCCGATACGTCCCGCCTCTTGACGAGCACCAATCTGCTTCATCTCGATACGAACACGAAAAGCTTCGGCCAACACTTTAATCAATTGACGGAAGTCTACACGCTCATCTGCGATGTAATAAAAGATAGCTTTGTTTCCATCTCCTTGATACTCTACGTCCCCAATCTTCATATTCAGACCCAAATCAGCAGCGATTTGGCGTGAACGAATCATGGTTGCATGCTCTTTAGCCTTTGCTTCTTCATATTTTTCAATGTCGGTCGGCTTGGCGATACGATATACCTTTTTCGGCTCATATCCTTCTCCCATGCGTAGGTTTGTCTTCTTCATCTGAAGCAAAACCAACTTACCGGTCAAAGTCACTGTCCCAATATCATGTCCGGGACTTGCTTCTACCGCCACTAAATCCCCCTTCTGTAATGGAATTTTGTTGTTATTGAGATAGTACCCTTTGCGCGTGTTCTTAAACTGAACTTCCACGTAATCAGTCGCATTGGCTGCGTCAGGCACATCACAAAGCCAGTCATAGGTATTTAGTTTTGTATTTTGTCTTTTGCTGCACCCTTTACCACTCATGCAGCAACTACCCTTATTTAATTTAAAATCCATCTGTTCGATATAATATATTATATATGTATAGATAGTATATACTATCCGCAAAAATAGTCAAAATATTTGGTTCGTTACACAGGTTATAGGAATTCATCGAAAAAATTACTTCCGGCGGAGAGAAAAAAGGAAAAGAGTCCGTTCAAAAAATGTAATGACTTTTTTAAAAGTTTCACGGGATGAAACTCGAAGTTTCTCGTTTGAAACTAAAAGTTTCATCCCGTGAAACTTTCACAGACCTCCGGTGTAGGGTTAAGAATCCTTTCGGGAAGAGAAAAAATATTCTATAAATATTCATCTTTTGTTTTTACTTTTCTTTTTTTTTTTTTTCTTTGCAACTTGAAGATACTACGATTATGGTATTTTTTTGTAACGAAATATAAGCCAAAAGAATATTAATAATAAATTTTATAAGTCCAATGAAGAAGTATTACTACATGTTGCTATTATGCTGTCTAAGTCTGGTATGTCATGCACAAACCGATTTGTCAGCGAGTAAAGGATCGGTAGTAGGATTAAAAACCAATATACCTTATTGGGGAACTGCTACTTTTAACGCCGGAGTAGAATTCCGCTTAGCGAAAAAGTGGACTCTGGATATCGAGGCAGGTCTGAATCCGTTTGATGGAAAGAATGACGACGGAAGTTATGACAAGTCCTTAAAACATTTACGGGTACATCCGGAACTACGCTATTGGTTCTGCGAAAGTTTTTACAAACACTTTATCGGTTTACATGTTCCTTACCTATTATATAATATAGCCGATATAAAAATCTTAGGAACAGAAAACGAACGTCATCAAGGTTGGGGAACCGGTGTAGGTGTCAGCTACGGTTACTCTTGGTTGTTGTCTAAACACTGGAACTTGGAAGCAACTGTCGGTGTTGGTTACTTATATTTAGAATCAGAGAAGTATCCATGTACCAATTGCGGTCGCAAACAAGAAACAATCAAGAAACATTATTTCGGTCCGACACAGGCCGCAGTGAATTTGATTTATCAATTTTAAAAGTGGGAGGAAACAGATATGAAGAAAAGACTAAGAACTCAATTAGCTGTTTGTGGTGCATTTCTTGGGGTCCTCTCATTGCAAGCCCAAGAAAAGGTTGAACAGATCATTGTTAAACAGAAATTAGTTGAACGTGTTGATAGCTCTTTGTTAGTCAATATGACTATGGATTTGAGCCAGTTGGAAGTCTCTTCCGGTCAGAGTGTTGTCTATACTCCGGTAATTGAGCGTGGAGACAGTGTTGTTGCACTTCCGCCACTAATCGTAAACGGTCGTGCACGTCATATCCTTTATCAGCGTACAGAACGTAATCAAGTTGAGAATAACGAGTTTGAAATCCGTCGTTACAATGAAACGACACAAACTTTTGACTATCATGCTCGCATTCCTTTCCGTAAGTGGATGGAAAAGTCGAATGTTGCAGTGGTAACAGACCTTTGTGGTTGCGGTTGGGAAGCCTTACAGAATGATAAATCTCCGCTTTTCCCGATCAATATGGCACAGCCGGTGGTCTTGAAACCGATTATGGCGTATGTGACTCCACAGGCAGAAGCTGTCAAAGCACGTGCTTTGGAAGGAAGTGCATTCTTGGATTTCCCGGTGAACAAGATTGTCATCTATCCGGATTATCGTAACAACCCGGTAGAATTGAGAAAGATTCGTGAAACCGTAGAATCAGTTCGTAATGACAAGTATGCTACTATTACGGAAGTATATATCAAAGGATGGGCTTCTCCGGAAGGAACTTATGCCAACAATACTTATCTGGCAGAAAACCGTGCCAAAGCATTACGTAACTACGTAGAAGGTTTGTATGACTTCAAAGATGCCCGTTTCACAGTAGACTTTGAACCGGAAAACTGGGAAGGTCTGACCAAACGTGTAGAAGCTTCTAACTTACCGGATAAGGATAAGATTTTGGAAATCATTCATGCAGACGAACCCAAGGATTGGGATGCTCGTGAATGGAAGCTGAAAGCTTTACCTTCTTATCAGACGATCCTTCGGGATATTTATCCGGCACTTCGTCATTCGGACTACGTTGTGAAATATACAATCCGCAACTTCTCTGTAGAGGAAGCAAAAGAGCTGATTTATACCGATCCGAAGCAGTTAAGTTTGAACGAAATGTTTCAGGTTGCACAGACCTACGAACCGGGTAGTGACCGTTTCAACGAAGTCTTTGAAATCGCTGTTCGTATGTATCCGAATGATCCGGTTTCAAACTTGAACGCCGCTTTGAGTGCAATCTCTACAGGACGTTATGACGCTGCCCGTCGCTATTTAGCGAAAGCACAAGACTGTCCGGAGAAACAGTTGGCAGAAGCGAACCTGTTGATGATGGAAGGTAAATTGGATGAAGCTGAAAAGATTCTGAATAGCTTGAAGAATACTTCTTCTGTAGCAACACAGGTGGAAGAGAATTTGAAGCAGATTGAAGCAAAACGTAACGAATAAAAACAGAAGCTTTATGATAAATAAGATAACAATAGGTCTTTGGATCTCTTTCTGCTGGCTCTTTTGTGCCTGCACAAATGAAACATTTGTCGCAGACGAGTCAGTGGTGGAAGAGGCGGAAGGTCCCTATTTCAAATTAACAGTGCACTGCCCGGAAGCAAATGATCCGGGTGTGCAGACCCGTTCAAACCCAACCGGAGGAGAGAATGGTGACGGTCATGAAGCGGGTCAGGACTATGAAACCTACATTGAAGACATTATGCTTCTTTTCTATCAAGGAACCAATGGCGTCAACTCTCCTGCCAGCACTTCCATAAAGAAGATAATGTATTTCAGTCGGGCTGATATGATTGACGACGGAGAAACTGAACCAGTACGTGTCGGCTTACCGGGAGGTGAATATGATCTGTTGGTTATTACCAATACTGGTGATTTGCGTTCTCAACTTCAGGGAAAGAACTTAGGAGAAGTTCGTGATTACCTGCAAAAAACGGCTTGGACAGAACAGCAAGGAAAGTACAGTCGCTTTGTGATGTCTTCTAACGGACATACGGAAGATAAGGTTACTCTTTGCGGTGAGAACTATCGGGCAGAGACTCCGGCAACAGCTGTTGTAGAGGTAGAACGTCATGCTGCCCGTATCGATATGCAGTTGAAGTACGACCTATATGATGTAAACGATGAGACATCCGGTAAAGCCTATGCGGTAGTAACCGGTGCTTTGATTGTCAATAAACTGAATGCCGGTTCTTACATGCTGAAGCGAGTACAAGCCTCCAATGCAACAACCGGAGGGTATGCTTTGGCTAACACTCGTGAATATTTAGGATTGGAACTACCGGAATTCGGAGACCATCAGATCAATTATGTGATTGATCCGTGGAGCTTCCAGAAGACCATCGTCAATATCGATCGAAATGTCTTCAATCCTACTGCCCCTGGAGAGGGCAGTAGTTCGCTATCCTCTCTTTACGCGAACTACTTGACAAGCTATGGTACCTCTACGAAAAACTGGCCGTTTGAACCGGGCTTCGGGGAGAAGATAGGGGATTGGTATCGTATCGGTTATACCTTAGAAAACGCAGTAGAGAAAGACGAACAGAGTCGTTTCATCAATACCGGAGTCGTCTTTAAAGCGGCTTATGTACCGGAAAACTATTTAGTCTATGATACAGAAGGCAAAGTAGCCGGTACGAAACCGACCGGAGCAGAAGAGGCCTTTACCTTCTTTGCTTACGAAGGAAAGATCTATCAAACAGCCGAAGCTGTGATGGCAGCCTTTATGCCGAAAGGGGTAAACTATCTGTTTAACTATTCTTTTGCCGGCTTTACTTGGGCGAATGTACAACACTACATCGAAGGTATTCCTGACAATGACCCGACAGGCTACAAGAACTACCTGCTTCGTCAGTTAGGTGGAAAAGTTTTAACAGCTACTTTGACTACCGCTGAAGCCGAAGCACTCTCTTGGGAAACATTCATGTGGAAGGAATATGGATATTCTTATGACAATGGCGTATTGAAAGTGAACCAGAATAACAAAGACACACGTCGTTTATTGGCTCGCTACGGTCTGCATACTTATGTCGACGGGGTTTGCTATTATCCCTATTGGATTCGTCACTCCAACAACAATGATGAAACAAAGGGAATCATGGAGTATGCCATCGTTCGTAACAACATCTATAAATTACGCTTGAATGGTATTTATGGATTGGGCTATGACATCCCGTATGAACCTCCGTTTGAAGAGGAGCCGGAACCGGAAGATCCGGTAGACCCGACGCCACCTACTCCGACACCCGATCCGGAACCGGAGCCGGATCCACAGTTAATTCAAGTGGAAGTCGTTGTGAAGAACTGGGTAGAGTTATCCAAAGAGACTATTATTTTTTAAATCCTTAAAATCGTAAAAGAATGAAACGATATAAAACACTATATAGAATGTTACCGGTGTGGGTTTTGTTGCTCCTGACTGGTTTATCCTCTTGTGATTATATTCACGATGATATTGACCCCTGTAAGCACTACTTCCGTTTTGCTTATACCTATAATATGAAGTTTGCTGACGCCTTTACCCATGAGATGATCAATCAGGAAAAGGCGAAGAACGTACGCCTCTATATCTTTGATAAGGAGGGAAGCTATTTGCAAACGAAACTGTTTGAAGGAGAAACCTTGCAAACCAATCGCTACGAGTTGGATTTGGAACCGGGTACCTATCGCCTGTTGGCTTGGGGTGGTTTGAATGAAACTGACTATACATGGGAAGAACCGGCTGCCGGAAGCTCTATCGAAGATTTCCAGATGAGCGTAAAACGCAGTGCACAAAAGAGTGTGAACCGCGAACTGTTAGGACTCTTCCAAGGTGAAATGACATTGGAAATACCGGAAGAAACCTCTGAACATGTGATGTATTTGGTAAAGAATACCAATAAAATCCGCTTCATCTTTATTGACCCGAATACAGGTACTGAAAACTGGACGAAAGAAAGTTTCGAGGTAAAGGTCGTAACAAAGAACGGTGATTTGGCGTATGACAATACTCCGGTGACTGATACTGCCATCACTTGGTTACCCTATTACAGTGCATTGGAAAATGTAAAAGGAACAGACGGAACTTCTGTCTATACAGCCCTTTGTACGGAACTGAATACATTGCGTTTGGTAGATACACAAGCCGGTGATTATTTGCAGATTCGCTATGCCGAAGAGGAAGAGGCTTTCTTGAGTGTAGACTTGACCGATTTCTTATCTTTGACACAGATGGAATCTCATGATTTAAGCAGACAAGAATATTTGGATCGCCAGGATGAATATACAGTTTTGGTTTATGTCGATGTGATGGGCGGTAAAGCACACTGCTTGGAAGTGATTGTAAACGATTGGGTCATTCGTTTGAACGATATCGATTTAGGAAAGGAGGAGTTGTAGGCCTATGACTGGACGCAATAGATATATATGCGCTCTCTTCCTGAGTCTTCTCTTTGGTTTAGGAAGCTGTACGGAAGAGAACTTGATAGACGAGGGGGGAACTCCTTCCGGCGAACAGGTCGCCCTCTCTCTACAGATTGGAGTGAGCGAAGGAAATGATGTCTCGCTGCAGACAAAAGCGACCAATGCGGAAAAGGGAGAACTGATCAGCACGCTGAAAGCATTCATCGTAAATGAATATGGCTATATCGAAACTGTGGTTCCTTTTACCTTTGCTGACGCACAGAAGGCAGAAATGGCAACCGGCGATTTGGCCTCTTGTCTGTCTGATAAGTTCCTGTTGTATCCGGGAACCTATACGATATATGCTTTTGCAAACTGTGAAAAGCTGTCGGAGATGGAAGAGGTTTTGAAAACGACTCGTGGCAAGTTGACTCTACCCGATGTAGTGACTTGGCCCTATCAGGCTGCTTTCCAACCGGGAGGAACAGAAGGATTTATCCCGATGTCCGGAGAGAAAAGCTTTACGGTAGGTTATGAAGGAGGAACCGTTTCTGTTTCATTGGTACGCTTACTCAGTAAAATACAGGTGTCGTTCCGAAATACAACCGCAAAAGATGTGACTGTAGATTCTTGGAGTTTGGAAGAGTTTAATACGAAGATTAACCTGTTCCAGCAAAACTCTATTCAAGCAATGACAAGTGAAGCTTGGTCGATTGGTAAAAGTTATACTTCAAGTCCGATTACGATTGAGGCTGAAGAAAAAAGTGGAGTTACTGAAAAGTGGTTTTATGTTACAGAGTCAAAAATGAATGATGGGTTTGCGATAACGCTTAATTCTTCAAAAATAGGTTCAGAAGGTAAAAAGTATACAAGTACAAAAACACTTTCTCGTAATCATATTTGGCCGATAGAGATTCTGTTTTCAGACTATTACTTGGTGTTATCTGTACAAGGAGAGAATCCACCGATTGGAGGTTATCCGGCGGTTACAACAAAAGAATCTTTGACGAATACATTGACTTGTAATATCGTAGGGGGTGGTCCGTTTGTCTTAACTCCAACATTGAGAGCGACAGCAGAAGAACAGACTGTCCCTGAAGTTACTTGGTCTGTTTCAGCCCCATCAAATAAATTAATTCAAGAGTTAAGTGTTGTGGTTGTGGAAGGAAAAAGTCAAATTGTAGGATGTATGGCTGGTTCACCTATTGTTGTTGGAGCGGAAGATGGAGAAAAACTAGTTTCGGATTCTAATTTTACTTTGACAGCAAAGGTTGGTGATAAAGAACTTGCTTCTTTTACTATTACGCTAAAGTTTGAGGATATATTTAACTAATCAATAAATATAGAAGAACATGAAAACAAAATATAAACAATGGCTTCGCCCTCTCTTCCTGTCATTGCTTTGGTTATTGATAGGAAGTCCGGTGGTATGGGGACAAAGTTATACTATTAATCTTTCTTCTCAATCTAATATATTACCAGAAAAAGTAGATACGGTTTATATACAGGATGGAGTAGCTCGTGAATTATTTATTCCGGAATTAAAACTAAATGATGGTTCTAATTCAAATTATCAATGGTATGTTCGTTGGTATTTAGAAAGTGGAGAATCTATTAATGGTAAGTTCAAAACGACAGAGGTAACTATTGGTGATGTAAATGAAGGAGGAACAGCAACACCTGGAAAACATAAAGGTGCTTTGAAGAATACTACAGATGGGAAGTCTTTAGTTTGGTATGATAAATTATATGTTGAGAAAGAGTTAAAATCTACTGCTACTGGTGCTTCTACTGTTTCTTACAAAGCAAGTAAGGTGGTTGATGATGTTGTTATTTGTGATGTCAGTATGAATCAAGTGACATCAAGCACGTCTGGGAATATAGTTACTATTACGGAACCAACTCTTTCTAAAAGGTATAAGTTTGTTATTCGAAATGCGACTATAATTGCAGATCGGATTAAGGCTGCGAATGGAGAAGGTATCGAAACTTATGAGTTGTTTGCTCCTAAAAATAGAGTAGGTGTGAATATTCAAATGAAAACGGCTCCTAATAATTATAGTTGGTATGACGGATCGACAATGAAGACAGGAACAAAATTTTGTTATGTTGTTTCGAATAATAGTTCAAAAACATTGCAAGAAGGAAAACAGGTAATATCTATTGGAACTATAAATAATCGTACTGTAGTTAAAGTTTATCCTGATAATACCAGTAATCCTCTTTTAGCAACTTTTATTATAAATCCATTGGAGGATGCAGGTTTTATGTTACAAGAACAGGTGGCAGAAGCAACCGACTCTCGTCGTAAACCAACAGAGTATGGATATTTGTATCAAGAAGTAGGTTCGGCTGATTTTGATATGAATAATAGGACTTCTGAGTTAATGACCGATAACAATATTTATGGTTCTCCACTAAATACAGTAACTGAACCTGATAAAACAAATTATGCGTTCCTTGATCCTCAATTGACTCGCAGAACAGATGATAAGTATACTGCGTTGCAAAATCAATATGGTTTGTATCGTTCTGCAAATGTAAAGGATGTTTCAACTAATGATGTTAAAGGATATTTTTGGTTTACTTCTCTAAGAGGTGGTACTCCTGCTGGTACTGCAATTTATGATTTGACCTATTATAATACGGCAAGAAGAGAATTTGGGTTATTCTATTACATCGACGCTTCCAATGAACCCGGTCGTTTGGTCAAATTAAAACTTGATGGAACTTTATGTGCAGGTACAGAATTGATCGTCAATGCTTGGGTAAATGATATGACGACAGCAGACGATGATAAAAGTAACGGTAAACCTTTACCTCCTAATATTAATATTAATTTTATTGGGGTTAAAGAAGGGACAGAAACCGTGTTACATCGGTTTACTTCTGGTGATGCATTAACTAGTTATAATAGCAGTGAAAAAACATCTGATGGTGAAGATATAAATAGCAATATTGGTAAATGGCAACAACTATGTTATTCATTTACGGTTGACCCTCAAAAGTATGACATTACTGCTTATGATGATTTTTATGTAGAAGTTCAGAATAATGCAGCTCATACGTATGGGGCTGACTATGCAATTGATGATGTACGTGTATATAAAACTTTACCAAAAGTAGAAGCTTTTCAAGCTGATTTTTGTGAAGACAATGCTTCTATTTCTTCTTATTTAAAATTGAGAGCTCCTTTTGAACAGTTACTAAGAAATATTGGATTAACTGAATTAAATGAAGCAACAAAAATAGTAACGGATAGTGATGAGTCTAATAACTTGGCTGAGACTTCAAATGGGGAATATTCTCATGGTTGGCACCCTCGTCATTATCATATGTACTATACGGTAACTTATAAAGAACATGATACCTGGAAATATCTTGGTTTAGATTATCATAGCAATCCTCATAAAGGAGGAAGTGATAATACGAAAGATAAAGATGCATTGTATGGAACGTCTGTTATATCTGCAAACTTTATTGATATGCCGACTCAAGCTCCTGAGGATAGAACTCAATCTATAGCTTGGACTGAAGTAGTTGATGGTGTTAAGTATATTGTCTTTGATAGTATTCCTATTCATAAACATACGTATCAGGCGACAGATGGAACAACTCGGGAGTTTGAAACTTTAGAATTAGGAAGGGATTATTTTATTCAGATATTCCCACAATTAGGGGAATCATCTGGTCGTGATACTCCTGATGAACCATGTGCTATTGCTACTAAGTTTACCGTTCATAAATCATTAGAGCTGAAATATGGTGAGGTTCAGTTAGAAGATGTAACTATTTTGGAACCTGGAAATACTATAACTGGTGTATTACGTTATCAAGATAAGCAATCTTTGGAATGGACCACTGTTCCAAATGCTGAGTTTGATTGGTATTATGGACCAACTGCTGGTATGCCAGAAGGGGAAGATATTACTTCTATGTTGAAAAAGCTTCGTGAAGACAAAAGGATAACAACTATTCAAGGATTAGAAAGTGCGTCTGGAGATAATGATAATATTGTTAGCTTCTTTAAAACGAATAAGGATTATCTTAAATTAGGTGAATCTTCATTTACAATTCCTGCGAATCCGATTTATCAATTGACGGTAGTCCCGGTAATAACAGATGATTTAGTAGACGAAAATATTAATCTCTGTTATGAGGGTCGTACTTTGACTTTTGACCCAGTATTGGATCCTGGAGATCCGGAGGTTGATTATCCGGAACCTGATGATCCAGACCCAAATACTCCGGGAGATGAACCGACTCCAGAGAATCCAGACCCGGATCCTAAGGATCCAGAGGATCCTCAACCTGATGAGGATCCTAAAAATCCTGGTAGATATGTGCGTTCTGTTCGTTTGATGTTGACACAGATTCAGGATATGCTTTCTTCAACAGATAATCAGGGAACTTTGCGTATTCCTATTCATACGAGAGTAACATCTGTAGGACGAACATTTAAAGTCAATCCAAATAATAATGTTATTCGATTGGTTCGCACATCGGATGAAGAGGCTCATAAATTGAATCATCCTCTTGAAGAGGTAGGAGCAGGAATACGGATTGCCACATTGGAATCTTTGGTTATTCCTACAGAGAAAGAGGATGATAAAAATCAAATGAAGGGAGATCCTGCTTGGGATACAGATTATTTTACAATTAAATTTGATCCATCCATTATAAATGGGGTAAGTTCTACTAATGATATAGAATTCCGTGAAGGCTTCTGGTATATGGTTGAAGTGCCATTTATAGAGTGTCCTATAGATTATGAACCACTTGTTACTTCTGCTTCTACAGAGGGAACAGATGAGGAATCTTCTGTTTATGAGGGTTCTTTCAAGTTGACATTTAAGGTGGTCCCTGAATATGTAACTTGGAAAGGTTCTGAAGCTAATATGCACAACTGGAACAACGATGGTCCAAAACATTGGCGTCGCTCTAAAAACAATGAATTGTATTTTGATGGAACGACTACAAATGCAGAAGCAAATGGAAATCATGAGGAGGCTTATACTCCAATGCGTTTCACAAAGGTGACTGTAGCTGATAATGGTGGTTCTGCTTATGCCGCTTATCCATATTTGTATAAGTTGAATCTTAAATCCGGAGGTGGTGAATCTAATACAAAATTGTTAGATATGGCACCTGCAGGTATGCCTACTGATATTGGTAGAGCTACGACTAATATTGAATATGACTTAGTTGCTGATCCGGATTATCAGAAGATTTTGTGGAATGAAAATAATAAGTATGAAGGAGAGAATATTAAGGATAATGATTATGCTTGTGTTCGTTTCTATGGTAATACTTGTGATGAAATCTACTTCAAACCGCAATCTGCGATGTTACATACTGAATATTTGACTTACAATAAGGCTTGGGTTGATTATGAGTTAGATCCAAATCGTTGGTACACCTTGGCTTCTCCGTTAAAGGGTATTGTTGCCGGTGATATGTATTTGCCGAAATCAGCTCGTCAGGAAACAGCTGCATTTGCGGATATTACTTATAACACTACTAATTATACCCGTTGGGATCCGGCAGTTTATATGCGTGGTTGGAATAAAGCTGGAGAAGAAAAAGTTGTTACTAAAGAAGGGTCCGGAATTCAGTATGCAATTTCCGGTTCTTGGAGTAATCTTTATAATAAGGTAAGCGAGCCGTTTACAGCCGGAACAGGTTTCTCTATTGGGGTAAAGCCAAATAATAAAGAGGCTACTACTGAATCAGAAAAAGTCTTGTTCCGTTTACCAAAGGCTGATACGGAATATACATATTATGCAAGCGGTGATGTTGAAGGAACAACACATGATAATCTATCTGCTGTAATAGAGAATGGCAAGCGTAAAGATTATGGTCAGTTATTTACAAATGATTTGGAGGCAACCGGTAATACTGTTTCTATTGGTAATGGCAATTATCAATTAGTCGGTAATCCGTTTATGGCACACTTGGATATGACTAAGTTTGGAACGTATTATATCTTAACTGAAAAAGGAATTGAAACTTCTGTTTTAGGAGAAAGCTTCAGTCTGACAACGAATGCGGACTCAGATCCGAAGAAAGTAGCACCGCTTCAATCTTTCATAGTTAGCGGTTCTACGTCCGTAACCTTTACTCCGGATATGATGACTGTACCGTATGATAATACAGGTATAACTTCCGGACTTCGTTCTGCTACTTCAGAGAATGAACAGTTGCCGGAAATCCGTATCTCTTTGGAACAGGAGGGTAAGAAGAATACGGCTGTTGTTGCTTATTATGCAACGGCAACAGAAGGTTATGCACCGAATGAGGACGCGTTGTTGTTTATCGATAAGGAGGTAGGAACACCGCAGATCTATACTGTTGCAGGTAATAAGATGACGGCAATTAATGTTACTCCGGAGTTGAAAGATCTTCCTTTAGGTGTTTATAGTGCGGATAATACTCCGGTAACTTTGAACTTCCAGGTTTCAGGTGCGATGGGTAATGTCTCTTTGTATGACCGCGAGACGAAGAAGAGCTATCCATTGACGGGAGGTTTGACAATCACTGTTGAAGGCAATACCTCCGGTCGTTACTTCTTGAGAGGTTCGGTGGCAACATCGAATGAGATTGTTGCTAAGAAGGAGGCTATCTGCTATAGCGGTGCACCGGGACGTATCGACGTGATTCATTCTGCTTTGTTACAACAAGTTGCTGTGTATAGCTTATCCGGACAGCGTGTTCGCTTCTTGGATAACTTGAATACACCGACACTGACCATAGATGGTATCACTCCGGGTATCTATGTAGTACGTATGGAGGGTACGACAGGTGTACAAACAGAAAAAGTCGAAGTAAAATAGGAAATTAAATCTAATATTATAATCCTGTAAGTGGTGTTAATCCCTGTTCTCTCTTCGGAGGGAGCAGGGATTGTTTTTATTCCCCTTTCCCTTATCCGGAAAGTGTTTATTTAAGGAGATAGTTTCTTAAGTGATTAGGAATAAAAAAAGAGGCTGTCCTTATGAGGACAACCTCTTTGAGCTTTATGTAGAAACTTTTTTTATTTTATGATGTTGTGTTTCTTGAAGACTTTCTCGATGGTTTCCAAAGCATAGTCTAATTGTGCTTTGGTATGAGTGGCCATCAATGAGAAGCGAATTAAAGTGTCTTCTGAAGCAACTGCCGGAGAAACAACCGGGTTTACGAACACACCTGCTTCAAACAACTCTTTTACAATCAAGAAAGTAAGGTCGTTGTTGCGGATGTACAATGGGATGATCGGTGTAGATGTATTACCGATTTCACAACCCATGTTGCGGAAACCTTCCAAAGCGTAGTGAGTCAAATCCCACAAATGCTCGATACGTTCCGGTTCGCTCAACATGATATCCAATGCAGCGTTGGCAGCAGCTGTAGCAGCCGGTGTGTTACTTGCACTGAAGATATAAGAACGAGAGTGATGACGAAGGTAGTTGATGATAGAGGAGTCAGCAGCGATAAATCCGCCGATAGAGGCGAAAGACTTACTGAATGTACCCATGATCAAGTCTACGTCTTTAGTTACACCGAAGTGATCGCAAGTACCACGTCCGCATTTACCGAATACACCGATACCGTGTGCTTCGTCAACCATGATGTTTGCGTTGTATTTCTTTGCTAAAGCGACGATTTCAGGTAATTTAGCTACGTCACCTTCCATACTGAATACACCGTCAGTTACAATCAGTTTCACTTTGTCCGGTTCGCATTTCTGAAGCTGCTTTTCCAGCGAATCCATGTCGTTGTGTTTGTATTTCAATTTTGTTGAGAAAGACAAACGGTGACCTTCGATGATAGAAGCGTGATCCAATTCATCCCAAAGAATATAATCTTCACGACCTGTTAGACAAGATACAACTCCTAAATTTACTTGGAAACCTGTAGAATAGACAATAGCTTCTTCTTTACCTACAAATTCAGCCAAACGTTTTTCCAACTGAATATGTAAGTCTAATGTTCCGTTTAAGAAGCGAGAACCTGCACATCCTGTACCATATTTCTTGGTGGCTTCAATGGCTGCCTCTTTTACTTTTGGGTGGTTTGTCAAACCTAAATAGGCATTAGAACCAAACATCAGAACTTTCTTCCCACTGATTGTTACTTCTGTGTCTTGATCACTTTCAATCATTCTGAAGTAAGGATAAATACCTGCTGCCATTGCACGCTGAGGTATATCGTACTTTGATAATTTCTCTTGTAAAAGTTTCATATTTATATTTAAACAGAGAATGATTTTCTCGATAAGTTATTAATCAAATAAGATAATAATTTGTATCCCACATAAATCTGTGTCTCAGCAAATCCGGCTGCAAAAGTAGTAAAAAATAACTTATTGTCGGCTTAAATGCTTTAAAAGTTTTACAAAAGTATTATTTTTGTCCTTTCAAAACGGAAAATAGTGAGGATGAGAGGACAGGCAGTCAAAATACAGGCCATAATAAATCCGATTTCGGGTGTCGGTTCAAAGCGAAAGATACCCAAGATGATAGAACAGGCGTTTGCGAATAAAAACTGTTCGGTAAATATCTCATTTACTGAATATGCGGGACATGCCAGTCTGTTAACTCGGGAAGCTTTGGCACAAGGGGTTGATTGTGTGATAGCAGTTGGAGGAGATGGGACAGTCAATGAGATTGCCCGTGCCATGATTCGTTCAAACGCTGTGTTGGGAATTATCCCGAAGGGATCCGGAAATGGATTGGCGCGTGAATTACATATTCCGATGGATGTTCGTCGGGCGTTGGATTTGATTGTCAAGAGACATATTTCGACGATTGACTGTTGCCAAGCGAATGGACGTATCTTTTTCTGTACTTGTGGGGTCGGATTTGACGCTGCTGTGAGCCAGAAGTTTGCCGAGGAGAAGCGTCGGGGTTCTCTTACCTATATAAAGAGCACGATCGAGGAGTACTTGAGTTTCCGACCGGAATCCTACGAATTGCAGATTGACAACCAGACCATCAAAGAAAAGGCCTTTTTGGTGGCTTGTGGAAATGCCTCTCAGTATGGTAATAATGCCTTTATTGCTCCTCATGCCAATATACAGGACGGACAGATGGATATTACCATCTTAACCCCTTTCAGCCCTTTGGATATTGCTCCGTTGGCAATTCAGCTATTCACGAAGCAGATAGACAAGAACAGTAAGATTAAGACTTTCAAAGGAAAAGACATCTCCATCATCCGACAGAAAGCCGGAATTATGCATTTGGATGGAGAACCAATCATGGCTGACAGCCGTATTGATATATCCATTATCCCGAAGTCTCTACATGTTTTTACACCGGAGACAGTCTCTTTTACCCAAGGGGTTGAGAATCTCTTTGGTGAAGTTACCCGCTTCTTTGATAAGAAACTTCCTTACATCTTTAAATAGAACGCTTGGGTCAGACGGATATACTCTTCGGTGTACTGATGTCTGGCGATCTCTATGGTCAAAGTATCAGCAAGAACCGATGAGGAAAGCGGCTCTTTTCTTAGTTCAACTAAGATTCGTTTGGGGGCAGCGTTGAGGGTAGGAATCACTGCTGTCTCTTTGGAGAGAAACAGTTCCTCCTGTTGAGCCTCCTTCAAAAGCATTTCCCGTTGATCATAAGGTAAGATAAGCGCAATTCTTCCTTGATGGGTTAATAACCGGCGGCTGTCGTGTAATAGCTCCTTCAAAGAGAGGGTATCTGTATGTCTTGCGGTGTTACGTTGCCGGTTCGGACATTTCAATGAATCGACAAAGTAGGGAGGATTGGAGACTATCAGGTCGTACCTCCGGGTACAATGGGGTGTATAGTCGGCTAACGACTGATGAAATATTTGTACACGTTCGGCAAAGGGAGATAGCTGTCTGTTTTCTTCTGCCTGTAGATAGGCTCCGGCATCTATATCGATTGCGTCAATTTGTGCCAGACTGCGTTGTGCCAACATGAGGGCAATGAGTCCCGTACCGGTTCCTACATCTAAGATATGATGACAGGCGGTAGTATCACTCCAAGCACCGAGTAAAACGCCATCGGTTCCCACCTTCATGGCGCATTGGCCGTGGTGGATGGTGAATTGTTTGAATTGAAAATAGCTGTTAGGCATAGAGTTTTCTAATAAATTCCACAAAAGTACGGCGTTTTGCCTTAAAAGTGGTAACTTTGGCACGTTTATTGTAGAAAGAAAAGTAGTAATAGAGAAGAGTAATTCACAATTGTGATAATACGAATATATGAAGAAAGAAAAAATAACGATGTTTGCTGAAGAGTCTTATAATGATTTGGATGATAATATCGGTATTGTAATGCCGATTCTTACAGATTGTGATGTAGATGAAGACTTTACAGAGGGGATTGAAAAAGTAGGGGAGATCCTGCCGATTTTACCGCTTCGGAATATGGTTTTATTTCCGGGGGTGGCTATGCCGGTCATGGTAGGACGTCCTAAATCTATGCGTTTGATTAAAGATGCAGCCCTTAATAAAAAACTGATTGGTGTAGTCTGCCAAAAAGATATGGATACGGAAGATCCAAAGTTGAAGGATTTGTATTCAACGGGAGTCGTAGCGGATATTGTTCGTGTGTTGGAAATGCCGGATGGAACAACTACGGTTATTTTGCAGGGGAAGAAACGTTTCCATTTAGAGGAGTTGACAACGGTGGAACCCTATCTGACCGGAAGTGTCCGGTTGTTGGAGGACACTATGCCAGAAAAGTCCGATCGTGAGTTTGAGGCATTGATTTCTACTATTAAGGACTTAACCATAAAGATGTTAAGTGCCGTAAATGAGCCACCACGTGACTTGATATTTTCGATTAAAAACAATAAGAATGTATTGTATTTGGTCAATTTCTCTTGTAGTAATATCCCTAATGGAGCTGCTGAAAAACAGGATCTGTTGTTGATCGGAAACTTGAAAGACCGTGCTTATCGTCTGTTGTTTATCTTGAACCGAGAGTATCAGCTGGTTGAACTGAAGAAGTCTATTCAGATGAAAACCCATGAAGATATTAATCAGCAACAGAAGGAGTATTTCTTACAACAGCAGATTAAGACAATACAGGAGGAGTTAGGCGGTAACATCAATGAATTGGAAATTCGGGAACTACGGGAGAAGGCGGCTAAAAAGAAATGGCCGGCAGCAGTTGCTGAAACGTTTGAGAAAGAGGTTCGTAAGTTGGAACGTCTACATCCACAGTCACCGGACTTCTCTATTCAGACGCAATATGTACAGACGATTGTCAATCTGCCATGGAATGAATATAGCAAAGATAATTTTAATTTAGCTCATGCTCAGAAGGTCTTAGACCGAGACCATTATGGATTGGAGAAGGTGAAAGAGCGTATCATTGAACATTTGGCTGTCTTGAAGTTGAAGGGAGATATGAAATCACCTATCATCTGTCTGTATGGCCCTCCGGGAGTGGGTAAAACCTCTTTAGGACGTTCGATTGCTGAAGCGTTACATCGGAAATATGTACGTGTCTCTTTGGGCGGTTTGCATGATGAGGCTGAAATACGCGGACACCGTCGTACCTATATCGGTGCCATGTCCGGTCGTATCATTCAGAACCTACAAAAAGCAGGTACTTCCAATCCTGTTTTTATCTTGGATGAGATTGACAAGGTAACAAATGACTTCAAAGGTGATCCGGCTTCTGCTTTGTTGGAGGTATTGGATCCGGAACAGAATAATGCCTTCCATGATAATTACTTAGATATAGACTATGATCTGAGTAAGGTAATGTTTATCGCTACGGCAAATAATTTGAATACGATTTCACAGCCGTTGTTAGACCGTATGGAATTGATCGAAGTCAGCGGTTATATCTTGGAAGAGAAGGTCGAGATTGCAGCGCGTCACTTGGTTCCTAAACAGTTGGAGGCACATGGATTACCAAAGGGAAAGGTGAAATTCCCGAAGAAGACTTTGCAATTGATTATCGAGGCCTATACACGTGAGAGCGGTGTGCGTGAGCTGGATAAGAAGATTGCTAAAATCATGCGTAAGTTGGCACGTAAGTTAGCGTCAGGCGAGGAGCTACCGACTCATATTCGTCCGGAAGATTTGTCTGAGTATCTGGGAGCAGTAGAATATACGTGCGACAAGTATCAGGGAAATGAGTACGCCGGTGTGGTGACCGGATTGGCTTGGACGGCTGTTGGCGGTGAGATCCTTTTTGTTGAGTCCAGCTTGAGTAAAGGAAAAGGCTCAAAGCTTACTTTGACAGGTAATTTGGGAGATGTAATGAAAGAGTCTGCCATGTTGGCACTTGAATATATTCATGCGCATGCGACAAAATTCGGTATTGACGAGGCGATGTTTGAAAACTGGAATGTCCATGTTCATGTACCGGAGGGAGCCATTCCTAAAGATGGACCGAGTGCCGGTATTACGATGGTAACCTCATTGGTTTCTGCTTTCACGCAGCGTAAGGTACGTAGTAACTTGGCGATGACCGGTGAAATCACGTTGCGCGGAAAAGTGCTTCCGGTAGGAGGAATCAAGGAAAAGATTTTGGCAGCGAAACGTGCCGGAATCAAGGAGTTGATTCTTTGTAAGGAAAATCAGAAGGATATTGACGAGATCAAACCGGACTATTTGAAAGGGTTGACTTTCCACTATGTAGAGGATATTTGTCAAGTGGTAGATTTAGCCCTGTTGAAAGAGAAAGTATCTAATCCATTGTTTTAGGTAAGTTAGTTTATAAGTAGATGAAAGCCATTGTCTTGTTGAGGGACAATGGCTTTTTTATTGCTTACTGGTTTGAAAGCGTTGCTTATTGATTCTTTATCGGGTGCTTATGGAAGAGGAGGGGAGACGGCAGCTGTTTTTAGGTAGATAGGTTGCTCTTATCGGACAGAAAAGTTCCAAAAGTTCCAAAAATTCCTATAGTATATTTTTTTAATACATATTCTTGATTTGATGAAAAATGGGTTTGCAATTTATTGATGTCTAGTGAATTGTAGTACGGTTATTTCGCTATATGTATTGTTTGAAGGGACGAAATCGGACATGAACCGGACACTTTTCGGGGGATGTAGACTGCTTGAGCTTTCTCTGTACTCGGAAAGGATGGGAAATGTGTCCGGAACTTGTCCGGAAAGAGGTTGAAAAAAGAGGTAATAGTAATTGGATTTTTGTTTTATTGCATTGATTGATAATACGATACGTGTATGTAGTAAAATTGTTGTTTTTAGAATATACTATAGGAATTTTTGGAACTTTTGGAACTTTTTGCGGGGATTTCGGCTCTTAGCTTTAAGGGAAGATAAAAATAAAGGACCCTTCTTTCTCACGAAAGAAAAGGGCCCTTAATATGAGTACCTATGTTGCATTTATTTATGCATCGCTTTGTACTTCTTCTTCTTGTGCCTCTTCTTCTACTTCCACCGGAGTAAAATCAGTAATACCGGCATCAATCAAAAGATTATACCAATTGATTAATTTCTTGATATCGCTTGGATAGACACGGTCACGATCGAAATTCGGAAGAACTTCAGCAAAGTAAGCACGCAGTTCATCCGGTTTAGCTGAAGTTGAGATAGAGGCCTTTTCGCCATTCTCTTTGTTCTTCAGGTTTGTCAAAACTTGATGTAAAGGAACTTCATCTGCGTCTGTGTACATCGCGATGTCACCTAATGAAATAACTTTATCTTTTGCGTAAGCTGGAACTCTTTTTTTGTCCACCAACGATTCAACGATCAACATGTTTTTCCCGTGAGAGATCAATCTAAATAATCCCGGTTTACCCGAGATAGACAAAATAGTCTTTAACATAATACTTTTTCTTATAGTGTTAAACTGTTTTACGGCTGCAAAAATAACACAACTGCCGGAATTTTCCGGCAGTTTTGAGCTTATTTTCTTGTTTCTAATATTTATTCACTAAGCGAAATGGTTTTCGCCAGTCGGATGTCCTCGGAGTGGCTACCGATACAGAACTGAAAATCACCGGGTTCTACAATCCATTCTCCCTTTTTATTGAGTAATTCTAAGTCTGAAGGCTTTACGGTGAAATGTACCGTTTTTGTTTGGCCCGGCTTCAGATGAATACGTTCAAAACCTCTTAGTTGGGATTCGTAGACTGTGATACTGCTGTATAGGTCTTTTACATAGAGCTGTACAATCTCATCCCCTGCGTAGTTCCCTGTGTTTGTAACCTCTACGGTTATCTGAATGTCCCCTTGGGTACGTCCGGTCTCCGATTGAACCACTAAATTGGCATATTGGAATGTGGTGTAACTCAAACCGTATCCGAAAGGATATAGTGCACCGTAAACGGCCGTCTTTCCATATCCGTTCGGTCCATCTCCCGGTTGTCCTGCGTGAGAACCCGGTTTGAATGGGAAGTTGAGTTCGATCTGTCCGATAGTCTTTGGGAAGGTAATCGGCAGTTTCCCTCCCGGATTATAGGCTCCGAACAGCGTCTCAGCAATGGCGTGTCCACCTTCTGCATTGGGGAACCAGGCTTCTAAAATAGCCGGGATGTACCGGTTTTCCCAATTGATAGTCAGGGGCTGTCCGTTGATAAGCACCAAGACAATGGGTTTACCGGTCTCCTGTAGAGCCTGCAATAACTGTAATTGTCTACCCGGCAATCTTAGATCGGTACGTGTTTTACTTTCTCCGCAACGGGCTTCATCTTCTCCTAAAACAGCAATGACAACATCGGATAGCTTTGCTTGGGCTACCGCTTCGGCAATGGAAGCCTTTTCTGTATCTGTCAGTGGAGTAGGAATGATTTCACTTTCCGGCCAGGTCTCATCGACCACTTCGCACCCTTTGACATAAGAGACTTCGGCCTTTTTACCGACATACTCCTGAATCCCTTCTAATACGTGGGTGACACTCAGTTTTTGAGGACCGTAACGGCTCACATAAGCAGTTGTGTCGATTGCCAAAGGCCCTGTCACTAAAATCCGTTTCAAATGTTCTAATTTCAACGGCAAGAGTTGCTGCTCATTTTTCAACAGAACCAAGGATTCACGAGCCATCTGTTTGACAAATGCTTTGGTATCCGGTGAAGCCACAATCTTGTCGGCAGCTTTTGTATCTTTGACATACGGAGAGTCGAAAAGTCCCAATTGAAATTTAACCCGTAAGACGTCAGCGACGTTCCGGTCGATCGTTGCCATAGAAACTTTTCCTTCCCGAACCAGTTCGCGGAGCGGTAGGATAAAGTCTTCCGGTTTGGTGAAGTTGGTCTTTACGTTTAAGCCGGCTTCTACAACCTGACGAACAGCCTCTTTAGGGGAGTCTGCTACTCGATGTTTGGTGTGTACAAATTCAACAGCCTCACTATCAGAAACCACATAGCCTCGGAATCCGTATTGCTGACGGAGCAGTTCCGTTAGGAAATAATAGCTGGCACTGACAGGTTCACCATCGTAGTCGTTATAGCTACTCATAACTCCCATCGGATGAGATTCGCCAATGATTTTCCGATAGGGATAGAGATGTATTTCGTGCATTTCGCGAGGAGAAACATGTGGGTCTGTACGGGCATGACCGTCTCGTCCTCCTTTCGGAATGCTATATACGGCGTAATGTTTGAGGGTAGAGGCTACTCCGTTTTCTTGAATACCTTCTACCATCTCTTTTCCGAGGGCTGTTACCAAATAGGGGTCTTCTCCGTAGCATTCCAAAACACGTCCCCAGCGTGGGTCGCGAGCAACATCCAATATAGGGGCATATACGTTGGTATATCCCAAGGCTTTGGCTTCCCGTCCTGCGATCTGTCCTGCCTGGCGGACCAAGGCTTTATTCCAAGTACTTCCGATAGAGATAGGAGCCGGTAGGGGAGTTGCCCGATCGTGGTTCAACCCATGAATACCCTCGTTGGAGAAATCTACGGGAATACCTAAACGGGTCTCTTCGACAAACCAACGTTGTACGATATTAATTCCTTCAGCATGTTTACTGTAGGGGTAGGACCATTCCGTAGGTTTCAATCCGTTTAAGTGCTCGTCGATGTTGGCAATTCCATCTTTCCAAATGGCGTTTTTCCATTCGGGAGTGGGCATTTCATCTTTGAGGACGCGCCTATACCCATAGAGTGTAGCCAGTTGGCAGGTCTTTTCTTCCAGAGTCATCTGGCTTAATAGGTCTTTGACACGCTTTTCGACCGTTTGTCCCGGATCTTCATATATATCTTTGACTCCGTTCTTATTGAAATCTATCCACCCGTTGTGATAAATACTTTTAGGTGGGGGAGACATACTCAATGAGGAAAAGGCTACTACGGTAAGTAGCAGGTAATTCTTTTTCATGATATTCTAATTAATCTGTTCTTTCTTTTTATTTCTTTGCTTGCAACGCTTTCAAGAACGCTGTTAGCTGTGGGAGTAGAGCCTGTTCTCCATCGTTGTAAATGATGAAGTCGGACTGCTCCTTTTTTATCTCGTCGGATAGCTGATTATTGATACGGCGTATGACCTCTTCGCGAGAGACGGCGTCTCGTTCGATGGCTCGTTGAATCCGAACCTCTATGGGAGCATAAACCATTAACGTGGTATCTACCATTCGGTTAAATCCGGATTCAAACAGAATGGCAGACTCAATAGCACAGATTGGGGTTGTCTGTTGTTCTACCCAAGCAAGGAAGTGACGGGCTACTTCCGGATGAATAATCGCATTGACCTGCTTGAGTAGTTCCGGATTATTGAAGATACAAGAGGCTAATTTTTGTTTGTTCAACCCTGCTTCAGTGTAGAGTTCCGGACCTAACAAGGCAATCAGTTTCTCCCGAATGATGGGAGAAGTGGCTGTTAATTGCTTGCTTTCTGTATCTGCGATATATACCGGTACACCGGATAGTTGTAGTAGAGACGCTACCACAGACTTTCCGCTACCGATTCCGCCTGTAATGCCTATCTTAATCATTGGATTGTTCTAATATGAATTCGATTCGGTTGGGAGTGATGGTTGCTGCGTCCACCCAACTCGGTTTTTTATCAAAATGTAAAGGTAAGGTACCGGATACATTTTGTTCCAAGTCCGCAAAGGCGATGTCTATCATAAAATCATTTGCCGAAAGCTCTTTGAAGCGAGAAAGCGGGAGGCTGCAAATGACTTTTACGACTGATGGAAATGTACGCAATTTGTAGTGAGCCGGAAGATCCTTACAGGTAACAGGTATTTCCAATTCCTTTTCGGTGTATTCCTCTATCGGGATGGTTACAGAAACCTGAGTAGGTTCGACAACAGCCCCTCCGACCTTTTGTAATTGTAGGGTACGTGTCGTTGTTTTTGTACCGTTTTTGATTTCTGCGAAAACCGTTTTTACCTCTTTCAGCGTATCTAAAACCTGCTGAGTGGTATAGACACTGACTGTGTGAGGGTTTATAATCAGGTTACCAGATTGTTTAAATCCGGCATGTGTCTGTATGCTTCCGACAAATGCAACAGGAATCTCTTTCCTTATGCGTTTACTGTAAGCTACTTCTACCTGTTGAGGCTCAAAATCCACTAAGGTGGTAGTTGCTATCAGCTGCTTTTGAATATCGCTCTCAATACTTTTTTTAGAGACCATGAGTTTCCCCTCTTCGGTCTGGTTCTTCATACTTACTTCGATCGGTGCAAAAGAGCGACCGAAAGTGTAGTTCAACAGGAGGCTGCCTCTGTCCTTCACTTTTGCTGTAACCTTTTCTATGGGAGCTTCGGCGAAGGCAAAATCGGGAGGAATATTCTTGTATTTAACCGGTATGTTAATTTCTATTTCGTACTCTTGTTGCAGGCTTTGAAGTACCCAGAACCCAAATGACAAAAGGACAAAACAGAAAAAGATTAAAACTTCTTTCCACGGTTGTTTGCGGATAGAAGCTTTAATCTCTGTTTGAGTGGACTTGAATGTTTCTTTTATTTGTCCAAGTCGTGGCATGTCTTTATCGCTTATTTTTGTTGTGCGTCTTCAACAGAAGCAAATACAGAAGTCTTATCAACACGAATATTTACACCATTCGCAATCTCAAGAGACATATAGGTATCCCCGATTTCTTTGATCTTACCGTAAATACCACCGGCTGTAATTACTTTATCTCCTGTTTTCAACGCTTCGCGTGCTTTCTGGATCTCTTTTTGCTTTTTCTGCTGTGGGCGAATCATGAAGAAATAGAAGATTGCCACAATAAGAACCATCATTACGATACCAGACCACTGGTTTCCAGCAGCAGGCTGAGCTTGAAGTAAAATAGAAAGTAAATTCATATATTTTATACATTAAATAAATTAATACCCATTTGATACAGTTACAAATGTAAGGATAATAATTAATCTTTGAGCAATACCTTTTCTTTTTTTAACTCGTTGACAATTGAATCCAGAATACCATTAATAAATGTACCGCTTTTTGGAGTACTGTAATATTTAGCCATATCAATGTATTCATTCAAAGTTACGCTGACAGGAATGGATGGGAAATTCATGATTTCTGCCAAAGCGATCTGCATAATCAAGAGGTCTATGTTGGCAATGCGTTCCGTTTCCCAGTTCTTCATGTGCTTATTGATACGTTCGCGATATTCGCTTCCTTTCATGATTGCCTGGCGGAATAGTTTGATTGCAAAAGACTGGTCTTCCAAATCTTTAAACATAGGTAACAATTTTTGTTGACTACCTGCTGCTTCTTCAAATTGCTTGATGGTTTTCAAGGTGAAAGTCTCAACGATGGAAATATCATCATTCCAGTAGATACTTTTGTCTTGCAGATGTTCATTAATAGAATCGTTACCACAAAATACTTTCTTAAAGATGTTACGCCAGAATTCCTTGTCTGTTTCGTATGAATCATCTTCGTTTGCCAGATATTCTTTGTATAGATCAGAGGAAAGAACCAAATCGAGTACCATACGGATGAAGTCATCTTCGTAGTCCCAAGAGAGTCCATTTTCTGAAACATACTTATTTAATGCTTCATTTTCTACCAACTGTGCGGTGAATCGGTTATCGATCAGACGCGTATTGGGGTTCAACTCTTCCTCAGTCGGTATGTATTTATTTTTACGTGTGTCTAAAATACGTTTCTGAAGATTGGTTACTTCTATAATCAGAAGAAGAAAATAGTGATACAAATCATAAGATTTCTTTAGACTGAAAAGTAATTCGTTTTCCGAAACTTTGAGGTCATTATCTCCATTTTGATAGTATGAGTATACTATCTGTAAAACTTTAATACGGATTAAAACTCTGTTGATCATCGTTTGAAGGAACTATTCGTTTAAATTAGATTGCAAAGGTAGTCATTCTTTTCTGAATACATCTTTGCTTTGCTAAAATTTCTACACATAAAGAGGCCTTTTATTTTATTTTTGTTGATTTTCAACTTTTCATAAGTTAAAATAGTGACCAATTAAAAAAAATACTTATATTTGAAGCAAATTATAGAATTCGGGTGAGTGTTTAACGAATATTGGCTATAATGGAGGAATTGATGAAAAAAATGCAGGTTGAAGGTGGTGACAAAGAGATCTTATACTCTAAAACCATCAAAGCAGGGAAAAGAATCTATTATTTAGATGTTAAGAAGAATCTCAAAGACGATCTCTTTTTGGCTGTGACGGAAAGTAAAAAAGTGCAGGCAAAGAATGGAAGTCCGATTGCTTTTGAGAAACATAAGATTTTCCTGTATAAGGAGGACTTTGATAAGTTCATGGACGGAATGAGTGATGTAATTAATTACATCAAACAGTGTAAAAGTGCCGAAAAGGTACAAGGCTCCTTGGTGACAGACGAATCTCAATCGGAAGATTCTGATGAGATAAAATTGGATATCGATTTTTAAGCGTTATTGTAAGAAGTTTAAAACTATAAGAGGCAACTTTCTAAGAAAGTTGCCTCTTATTTTATAGGTTTTATTCGAAAAACCTACTTAAGCCATGCGGTCATTATGCACCCGGATGGATTGCTTCTGTCGGACAAGCGTCAGCGCAAGTTCCACATTCTGTACACATTTCAGGGTCGATGCTGTATTTATCACCTTCTGAAATTGCTCCTACCGGACATTCGTCAATACAAGTACCGCAAGCGATACAATCGTCACTAATTACGTAAGCCATTTTCTTAAACGTTTAAATTGATAACTATTAATACGTGCAAAAATAGGCTTTTCTTTGTATTAAAAAAAGAACTCCTCCTTTTTTTTCCTAAATAAATGCTCTTTTGCAATAACTGGAGCTCTTTTCCGTTATAATTCAAAATTGTAAAAAATTGAGACGTCTACTGTTTATTATATGTATAGGCTTCCTTTCTGTCACAACTTTGATGGCACAAAGGGAGAAGGTGAAGAATCAGCCATACGCTGATTTAAAGTGGTTTCATTTAGGTTTCCATGTCGGATTGCATGCACAGGATTTGATATTGACGAATACGGGTGTTGCTACGGATGGAGAGACTTGGTTTGCTGAGATACCAAGTTATTCTCCGGGGTTTAGTGTCGGGGTAATCGGAGATCTCTACTTAAATCCTTATTTTAATCTGCGTTTTACTCCTACCATCCACTTTGGAGATAAGAAGTTTGTTTTTCGACGTCCGGAAATGGAGGGTGTAACAGACGGTGAGGGGATAGAGGTCAGTAATATGTATTCTACTTCCGTTCGTTCTAATTATTTGACTTTTCCGGTGGATATTAAATACAGTGCTTTTCGAGTTAATAACTATCGCCCTTATCTGATTGCAGGTATGTACGGTGCTTTGGACTTGGGACGTAAAAAAGGAAATCCGATCCTGTTGAAAGGAACGGATTTCGGTTTAGAGTTTGGTATCGGATGTGATATCTATCTTCCTTTTTTCAAATTGTGTCCGGAACTAAAGTTTAGTTTCGGTTTAGTTGATCTTTTAGAGAAGGATCGGAGTGACTTGAAAGATGATGATTTGATAAAGTATCCTAATTCAATCTCCAAAGCAACTTCTCGAATGGTAATTCTTACCTTTAATTTCGAATAAATAGTTCGATATATATATAACAGGCCGGAATCGCAAACATCACACTATCGAAGCGATCTAACATTCCTCCATGTCCCGGTAAAATATTACCGGAGTCTTTGACGCCCAGAGTACGTTTGAATAATGATTCAATGAGGTCACCCCAAGTTCCGAATAGAACGACAGTGGTTGCCAAACCTAACCAATCCAACCGACTTACCTCCGGAGCATACCAGGCAAAAGCTTGTGAAGCAGCTAACGCAAAAATGAATCCGCCCAAAAAGCCTTCCCATGACTTTTTAGGTGAAATACGTTCAAAAAGTCTTCTTTTTCCAATCAGGGAACCTACTAAATAGGCTCCGGTATCTGCCAACCAGACAAAAACAAAGATTGCCATGATGAAAAGCGGAGTGTACTTGATAACTCCCGGAGTATTGGGTTCTGCTCCTATAAAATTCAGCATGGAAAAAGTCCCAGCACAATAGGCTTGTGCGAAAAGGGTATATGCCCAATTGTGGATTGGATTGGGTGCTTTATAGTATAGTTCCGCAATCATTGTCAATAAAATGAATAGCAGATAGGGAAGGTATATTTTCCCATCGGTCAGTCCGTTGGCATAAACGAATGTTGCGATGAAAAGGTAAATACCTCCTATAATATTTACGACCCGTTGTAGATTTATTTGTTCACAGTGTTTCACTAATCCGCCAAATTCCCAAAGGGTCAATCCTGTGATTATACAGAAAAGAAGCAGGAAAGAGATCGGATGAAGGCAGATTGCACTTACTAATACGCCTACGAATACAATTCCGGTTAACGCTCTTATAATCAAATTTTTCAATGTGATAGTGTTTTTAATGTTGATATATTTCTGCACAAATATAGATAAAAAATAAAATCCATGCCCATCCCTCTTTTGTTTCGTGAACTTGAAATGTAAGATTGGATGGGCATGGATTTGTTTTTAATCGTTATCTGTTGAACTTTCTGTTAAACTGTCAGCAGGTGTGACATTTTGGCTGTTTGCTTTTTCTTGCAATTCCAAGATTTCCTCGGAACGGGAAGTCCAGGCACGTTTGCCGAAAATATGTTCTACATCTTCTGAATAAATCACTTCGCGATCCAATAGAACTTGTGCCAATTGGTTATGACCAGTTGCATTTTCTTTTAATATTTTCTTTGCACGTTCGTATTGTTCACTGATGATTTTCTGTACCTCTTGGTCAATTAAACGAGCGGTCTCTTCACTATATGGTTTTGTAAAGCCCCAATCTTGACCACTCGAATCATAGTAGTTTAAGTTGGGTAGACGATCGCTCATTCCGAAATAGACAACCATTGCATACGCCTGTTTAGTCACTCGTTCGAGGTCATTGGAAGCACCAGTTGAGATTTTTCCTAAGAAAAGTTCTTCTGCTGCACGACCTCCTAACGTCGCACACATTTCATCCAATAGTTGTTCGCGCGTAGTAATCTGGCGTTCTTCGGGAAGATACCATGCTGCACCTAACGCCTTTCCACGAGGGACGATTGTTACTTTTACCAATGGATTGGCATGTTCTAAAAGCCAACTTAAAGTTGCATGACCGGCTTCATGATTTGCAATGCTGTTACGTTCATCGGCTGTTGTTATTTTAGTCCGTTTTTCCAAACCACCGACAATACGGTCTACAGCATTCATAAAGTCCTCTTTCTGTACAAACTTCTTATTGTTACGAGCTGCAATCAAAGCTGCTTCATTACAAACATTGGCTATATCTGCACCGGAGAATCCGGGAGTCTGGCGTGCCAAAAATTCTGAATCTACACTTTCGTCAATTTTGATAGGACGAAGATGTACACCGAATATCTCTTTTCGTTCATTTAAATCCGGTAATTCCACATGGATCTGACGATCGAAACGGCCTGCACGTAACAAGGCCTTGTCTAAAATATCTGCTCGGTTGGTTGCGGCTAAGATAATCACACCGCTGTTTGAACCGAAGCCGTCCATTTCTGTTAATAACTGATTCAACGTGTTCTCACGTTCGTCGTTGCCATTCATGTTTACATTTTTACCACGGGCACGGCCTACGGCGTCTATCTCGTCAATAAAGACAATACAGGGGGCTTTCTCTTTTGCCTGACGGAACAGGTCGCGTACACGAGAAGCTCCAACTCCTACAAACATTTCTACGAAATCGGATCCGGATAGAGAGAAGAACGGAACATTCGCTTCTCCTGCTACGGCTTTCGCTAAGAGGGTTTTACCAGTTCCCGGAGGACCGACCAATAAAGCTCCTTTCGGTATTTTACCTCCTAATTCGGTATATTTATTGGGGTTCTTTAGGAAAGAAACGATCTCTTCAACCTCTTGTTTGGCTTCTGCTAAACCGGCTACATCCTTGAATGTAACTTGTTGGTCATTATCCTTGTCGAATAATTGGGCTTTAGCTTTTCCTACACTGAATACACCTCCTGGGCCTCCGGCTGCACCTCCGGACATACGTCTCATAAGGAACATCCATACTGCAATCAGTAATAGAATAGGGCCGAATGAAACTAAGAAATTCCACATTGCATCATCTCCCTCTTCAAAACGAACTTGTGTACTGATTTGTTTATCTGCAACCGCTTTGTCGTAGAAATCAGAAAATTTATCAGCAGAAGGAATTTTGACGAATACTTTCGGATTTGTTCCTAAAGAGGATTCATCCCGTTGAAATACTTGACTTTTGTGTTCGGGTTTAACAGTTGCTTCAACTAAATTCTTCTTGTTGAACACAATCATTTTGTCGAAAACATTGTCTTGAGCTAATTGTTGGAATTCTGTCCAACCTAACTCTTTGGAAGCCGAAGAATCATTGGTAAACCAAATACCGGCAAGCATTAAGAGAATCAGTCCATACATCCAATATAGATTGATTTTAAAGACCTTTGGCTTGTTCTCTTTCGGCGGTTTGTTTAACGTGTTGTTTTTATTTTCCATATTATTTTTCTGTACGTTAGGATAACCGGTCAATTAATCGAGGTCTGCAATCGGTGTTACTTTGGCGTCAAACCAAAGATTTTCCAAATTATAGAACGCACGAAGTTCCGGCAAAAATATATGTACAAGAACTGTGCCATAATCCATACCAATCCATACTGCACGTTGTGCTCCATCAATGGACAATGGCTTTTCACCAGCTTCACGACGAGCAAAGTCCCAAACGGAGTCTGATAATGCGGAAACTTGAGACGGAGTGTTCCCCTCACAAATAACCATATAGCGGCAAATAGTGCCAGGTAATTGGGTTAAGTCTACAGTAACAATATTTTTTCCTTTCTTTTCTTGTAGTCCAGCTACAATTGTTTTAACTAAAGTTTCTGTTTGATCCATTTATTTTGTGTTAGTATATTCAAAAGTGCAAATATACTTCTTATATTTTTTATGTCGGCGCATTCCCTTTATTAATATATGTATATACATGCAAAATCAAGCGAAGAGAAATGATAAAAGTTACTCTATTTGAAAAAAAGTAGTCTTATCATTTGTTTATTTTGAAAAAGTATGTACTTTTGCACTCGCTAACAACAAGAGAGTTGATAGGCTTGTTTTTATTGTTCAATGGTGTAATGGTAGCACAACAGATTCTGGTCCTGTTAGTCCAGGTTCGAGCCCTGGTTGAACAACAAAATAGTAAGTTATCACCTTTGTTGAATTAGAGACTGTTCAATGGTGTAATGGTAGCACAACAGATTCTGGTCCTGTTAGTCCAGGTTCGAGCCCTGGTTGAACAACAAAAAAGCCTGTCATTCTTTTGAGTGACAGGCTTTTTTAATGGGTTACTTGTAAGTAACCCACTTGATCATTTCTTTTATGCTTGGCTTTTTGCCGTACATAAGTATTCCCACGCGATAAATTTTAGCAGAGAACCATACGATAAATACAGCCGTTACGAATAGCAATGCGAATGACAGAAGCAGTTCCCAAATCGGAATATCGAAAGGTAGGCGTACCATCATTACGATAGGGGAAGTGAAAGGTATCATAGAACACCAGAAAGCCAAAGGACCGTCCGGGTTGTTCATGCTGTAAATTCCGGCATATAAACTGAAGACCATCAATAACATGATAGGGGTCATGAATTGTTGTGAATCCTCTTGTTGTTCTAACGCACTGCCTATGGCTGCGAATAGGGCGGCATACAGCAGATAACCTCCGATAAAGTAAAGAACAAAGCAACTGCCAATCATTCCAAAGTTGATGGAGTTGATGATCTCTTGTATCTGTAGGTTGATTTCTGAAGAGCCGGCACTTATTTCATTCATTCCTTGAGCTGCCATTTGGGCATTCATTACCTCTTCGGGAGAGGTACTTCCTCCGAAGAAGAAGATACTGACTGATACCAGAATGGTGGTTAAGATACCCCATAGGAATACTTGTGTCAATCCGACAAATCCAATTCCTATAATTTTCCCCATCATCAAATCAAAAGGTTTCACAGAGGAGATCATTACTTCTATGATACGGTTGGTCTTTTCTTCCATGACTCCTTGCATTACCATTGCGCCATACATGATGATAAACATATAGATAATGAATGTCAGGACCATCCCTAAGATAGAGGCTACTTCTGCAGAGGTGCTCTTTTCGCTACCGTCCTCATCCCATTTGATTGTCTTGATACTGAAGTTTACTTTGCTGTCTTCGATGATCTGTTTTAGATTCTCAATGTTGTAGGACGCCAACTTCTCATCCTTTAAAAATTCCGATAACGTTTTATCGATTGTACTCTTTAATCCCATTGGAATCTGTTTCTCTGAATAGAGAGTAGCGGCTTCCGGATTCTTCAATAAGTCGTCGGTAATGTTTAAGAATGCGAAAATGTCTTTGTCCGGGTTGGTACGATACTTCTCTAAAGTCGCCTCTTTCTCGGTAATAAAAGTGTACTCTTCAGTATCCTTGAAAAGAGGTGCGTACTTCCCTGTGGTGTCGAGAATAGCGATCTGTTTCGCTTCGTCTCCTTTAATGGTAGAAAGCCATAACGGAACGAAGACTAAGGCTGCAAACAGGAACGGTGTCAAGAACGTCAATAGGATAAAAGACTTTTTGCTGACCCGTTGCAGATATTCTTTTTTGATAACAAGTCCAATTTTACTCATGCCTGTGTTGTGTTTGTACCGGAAACGGTGTTAATAAAAATATCGTTCATAGAAGGAATCTCTTCGGTGAAAGAGATTATCTCCGTTTGTTGTGCCAATGCAGAGAGCAAAGCCGAGTTGGTTATACTCGGTTCCTTGTGGATTCGTACTTCGCTGGTACCTGCTTGATCCTTTTCTGTTAGGATACTAAATAGCTCAGGGATTGCTTGTAGTTTACCTGCCTCTGTATGGAAACGAACCGTATAATTATTGGTACGGAAGCGGTTCTTGACTTCGGTTACATTGCCTGCAAGTACAACTTTAGAGCGATTGATCAGTGCAATGTTGTCACAAATCTCTTCTACGGAAGACATATTGTGTGTGGAGAAGATAATTGTATGACCTGCGTCACGCAATTCCAGAATCTCTTTCTTTAACAGCTCGGCATTTACCGGGTCGAAACCACTGAACGGTTCGTCGAATATCAAAAGCTTGGGCTCATGGATGATCGTGATGATAAACTGGATTTTCTGCTGCATTCCTTTGGATAGTTCTTCCAATTTCTTGTTCCACCAAGGCATAATGTCGAACTTCTCAAACCAATTGATCAGTCGTTTTCGTGCCTCCTGATAAGAAAGTCCTTTGAGCTGTGCCAGGTAGATGGCCTGTTCACCAACTTTCATCTTTTTGTAGAGTCCGCGTTCCTCCGGCAGATAACCGATTTGATAAATATCGTTTGGTTGGAATTCGCGTCCGTTGAAACGGATGGTTCCGCTGTCGGGTGCAGTAATACGGTTGATAATACGGATTAAAGTTGTCTTTCCGGCTCCGTTTGGTCCTAATAGACCAAAGACTTTTCCTTCCGGAACCTGAATGCTGACCTTATCGAGGGCCAAATGGTTCGCGTATTGTTTGACCACGTTTTCTGCTTCTAAAAAATTCATAGGCCTTACATTTTTAATATAATTCGTTCTCCTAATTCTTTACTTAAAACTGTTTTTATCTCATTCAATCGAGTGAGTTTCTTCATCAACTCGAATACCTGATTCATATCTCCTTTCGTTTGCACCTCCTTGATTTGCATTTGTATCTCTTTAATCTGTCCTAAAATATAGGCATCTTTAAAGGCATACAGTTCACGAAGTACCAACTGGTCTAATTTCTTCTCTTCTGTTTCAATCTCCCGAAATTTGGTATGATATTTACTCAACTGATATTTCTCGCTGATCAGATTGGCTGCTAAACGGCTGACATTCGGATCCGGGTGGGCCAAAAAATAGCGGTTTGCCACAAATCCTTCGGTAGTACAATGTTCTGCCGCCTCTTCCATCATACTTTTGAAAAGCGGCGTGTAAAAAGTCAGATCGTCTCGCTCTAATTCCGAACGGATGTACTCGGCTACCCGGATGGTAACTTCCTCGTCACTCTCTTCCTCCTTGTATTGGAACAGTACATGTTCACCGTAACGAACGATGTAGCGCAATAACGCTATTTCATACGCCTCATACGGTGAGCGTTTCGGTGGAATATGAACAGGGGGAGGGGGGACAGGCGGAATACTGCCGCTTTCCTCCAATCCATATTCCTCCGGAGGAGGTGGAATGTTGTCCATCGGCGGTATAGAATTATCTGCCGGTGACGGTGGAAGGAGTTCTTCCGGGTAAGGCTGATAACCGGGAATGTCAGGATATTCCGGCACTGGTGCTGGGGCAGGAGGCGTGAAGTAGGGCGTATTAGCCTGCTTTTCTTCTCGGTTGAGACGAATCTTGTTGATCTCATTCAACAGGATTTGTTCGTCAATCTCCATCATGGCACTGCATTCCCGTATGTAAAGTGAACGTGCGATGTTATCAGGGATAATCGCAATCGTTTTAATGATGTCTGAAATCAGCGCGGAACGCTTTATCGGATCTGTACCTGCCTCTTCCAACAGCAAGCGCGTTTTAAAACGTACGAAATCCGTTTCGTTCTGCTTGATGAACTCTGCAAACTGGCTGGCATTGTGTTTCCGAGCGAAAGAATCCGGGTCTTCTCCGTCCGGTAAAAGCACCACTTTGATGTTCATCCCGTTTTCGAGTAGTAGATCAATCCCTCGTAAAGCCGCTTTGATACCGGCAGCGTCTCCATCGTAAAGAACCGTAATGTTATTGGTGAAACGATGGATTAAACGAATCTGTCCCTGTGTCAGTGCGGTTCCTGAAGAGGCAACAACGTTCTCTATACCTGCCTGGTGCATGGAAATCACGTCCGTATAGCCCTCCACCAAGAAGCAACGGTCTGCTTTCACAATTGCTTGTTTGGCAAAATAGATACCGTACAGCTCATTACTCTTGTGATAGATTTCGCTTTCGGGAGAGTTGACATATTTCGCCGTTTTCTCGTTCTTTTTTAGCACGCGTCCGCCGAATGCAACCACTTTTCCGCTTAAAGAGTGCACCGGAAAGATGACTCTTCCCCGGAAACGGTCGTTCACTCGTCCGTCTTCGTAGGATATAACCAATCCGGTCTTTTCTAAGAACTCTTTTTTGTATCCTTTCTTCTGAGATTCTTTATAAAGAGCGTCTCGCTGGTCCAATCCGTAGCCCAATTGGAACTTCCGAATGGTGTCTTCGCGGAATCCACGTTCGGCAAAGTAGCGTAGGCCGACAGTTTTGCCCTCCGGAGTCCCGTAAAGCTGGGTTGTGAAGTATTGTTGGGCCCAACTATTGACGATTAGCATACTTTCGCGATCACTTCGCGCCTGTTTTTCCCGGTCGGTCAGCTCCCGCTCCTGAATCTCGATGTTGTATTTCTTCGCTAAGAAACGGAGGGCGTCATAATAGGAGAGTTGCTCATGCTTCATTATGAAGTGAACCGCCGTACCGCCTTCGCCGCAGGCAAAACACTTACAAATGTTCTTTGCTGGCGAAACGTAGAAGGAGGGAGACTTATCACTGTGAAAGGGACATAACCCTACATAGTTAATTCCTCGTTTCCGAAGAGTAACGAATTCAGAGACGACATCCACGATGTTGGCAGCGTCCAATATTCGGTCTATGGTGGGTTGATCAATCATTTTCTTTTTATTTGGAAAGCAAAGATAGAGATTAATCAGGGAATTTAAAGGTATAGATTGGGGGAAATGGTGGTGTAAGTTGTAATTTAGGAAGTGAGAAATGCCTTTTCAGTGTTGCAAACCCATTTTTAGGGAGCTAAAAACCGTTTTGCAGTGGTGCAAGTTCATTTCCCGCATGCTAAAAATGGCTTTTCACTACTGCAAACTCATTTTTAGCTTGTGAAAAATGGGTTTACACCGGTGAAAAGCCATTTTTAGGAGCCTAAAAGGCATTTTGCAGCACTTCTTAGGCTCTTTAAGGCGGGTGTTTGCTGTTTGCGAAAGGTGAAAAGGGGTTATTCAACGATTTCCATCTCTTTCAACAGATAGCCGGCACCTGCATATTTGTCCATAATGAAAAGAACATAGCGGATATCGACGATGATACTGCGTTGGTAGTCCGGCAGATATTGAATATCTCCACCGACCCCTTCCCAGTTACGGTCGAAATTGATACCAATGAGTTCTCCGCAATCGTTTAATACCGGGCTACCGGAGTTTCCTCCCGTTGAGTGGGTTGTTGCACTGAAAGCAACCGGCATTTTCCCGTTCTGGAGTTTGTAACGTCCGAAATCATTGGCGTTATATAGTTCCTTCAAACGTTTGGGAACCACAAATTCCCAGTTAGTAGGATCCTCTTTTTCCATCACACCGTCCAAAGTGGTTTGATGACCGAAATAGTTGCAATCGCTTGGACTGTATCCTTTCACTTGACCGTAAGTCAGACGTAAGGTGAAGTTTGCGTCCGGGAAATTCGCCTGGTCTTTGTACATAGCTAACAATCCTTTTACGTAAGTGCGGTGAGCCAAAGCGTAACCGTCGTTAAATGATTGCAAAGACTCTTTCAAAGCGGCTTCTTCCTTGCGAACAGAGTTTGCGAACAGAATCATCGGGTCGTTTTCCAACGCTTTTACGGAAGGATGAGCTAAGAACTTGTCGAAATTGTCGTCACTACCGTAGATAGATTTCTCGAAGAGGTAGTCAACGAAGCGATCAATGTCTCCTTTGAACTTCTTGTCGATGATTTGGAAATATTCCGGCTGTACATGTGGGTTCACCTGATTGCGGTACTCTTTTAACAGCACTTTAGCAATCTTTTTATCTACCTCAGCAGAGTAGTTACTGTTTGCAAACCCATGATAAGCGCGTTCTAACAGACGAAGCTGTTCTTTGCGAGCCTCTTTGTCATTGCCTTTTAAGGCTTCAATCACTTTTTCGGTCTTTGTAGGAACGTTGACGAACTCAATACCGCGAATAATGGCTTCATCCAATAACCAGCTACGTGTACGCAGGTCTTTACGGTCTGAAATGATCTGCTCAATAGTCACTAATGCGTCTTTGTAAGAGCCGTCACAGTTCTTTTCGCCCCAAGCGATAAGTTTGTCCTGTTCTTCCTTCTTTACCTGTTCAAAATTACGTTTCTTGATGGCCCAGTTGCTACCGATAGAGTTCTTATAAGCATTTGTTGAGCCTGCGTATTTGCTGGAGTACTGAATACGAACGGAGGGATCTTTCAACATCTCTTCTAACATCGCTTTCTGACGTATGTCGCGGATGTTGATACGGATTGTATTGTCGATGTCACGACGTTCCGCTACTTCCCAAGAGGTGTAATATTTGTTGGTACGTCCGGGGAAACCCATCATCATGGCGAAATCATTCTCTTGTACGCCTTTTAGAGAGATTTTGAACCAACGTTTAGGACGTAAAGGAACATTGTCTTTAGAATAGGGAGCCGGATTACCGTTTTTATCAGCGTAAACGCGGAAGACGGAGAAGTCGCCGGTGTGACGAGGCCACATCCAGTTGTCTGTGTCCGCTCCAAACTTACCGATAGAAGAGGGAGGAGCTCCTACCAAACGAAGGTCTTTGTAAATCTTCTTTGTAAACATGAAGTATTGGTTTCCTCCGTAGAAAGCTTTGATTTCAACCTCTGTTCCCGGATTGTCCTGTAGGAAATTTTCTCCGACTTTAGCTTTTGCTAGTTCGTTGAGGTATTTGGGAGAAAGGAAATTCATGCTGTTGGGGTCTGTATCCTTCGCTAATTCTCCTTTTACGTAATCCGTTACGTCGTCGATCTTGTCGATGAATGTAACAGTCATACCGGGGTTCGGTAATTCCTCTTCACGTGACATAGCCCAAAAACCATCAGTCAAGTAGTCGTGTTCCAAAGAGCTATGACGCTGAATACAACCGTATCCGCAATGGTGGTTGGTCAGCAATAAGCCATCCGGTGAAACGATTTCTCCTGTACAACCTCCACCAAAGATAACCACCGCGTCTTTTAAAGAAGATGAATCCGGATTGTAGATGTCATAATGTTGTAATTTGAGTCCCAACTCTTGCATTTGCTGGAATCGTTGCCCTTTCAATAAAGGCAGTAACCACATACCTTCGTCGGCCATTGTCGGAAGTGACAATAAGGCTGCCGCCAATGAAATGATGAGTTTCTTCATGATCTTTATGTTTTTTAAGTTATATTATTCCCATTGTGTGAACGGATGTTTGGTCAGCATAGAGTTATAATAACGTCTGTCTCCGCTTACCTCTATTCCCAACCAGTCAGGATGTTTGAACGGCTCATTTTCGTAAGCCAATTCTATTTCTGCTAAAATAAGTCCTTCGTTTTCCCCGTGGAAAACATCGACTTCCCAGATGTGTTTTCCGGCAGGAACCAAGTTTCTTACCTTATCAATAACTCCGGGTTCGCAAAGCTTCAGTAATTCTTCTGCGTCTGCGATAAGGATCTCCTGTTCAAATTCATATCGACTCAATCCCTTTTCATCAGAGGCCCCTTTGATCGTTAAAAAGCCTCTCTCTCCTCGGATTCGAACTCGGACAGTTCGTCCGGGTTGTGAACAAATGTATCCTTGTACAATCCGCTGGGATGAGATTATCTGATGACTAAAGTCTCCTTTAACTAAGAATTTACGTTCTATTTCCGTTGCCACAAGAAAGACAGATTTATGATTGATTTTATTTAATAGTAACCATCGTTGCTCCGAATCCGTACTCGCGGAAGGAAGCGTCTTGGTAATAATAGTTTTTGTATCTTGTTTTTAGCTCTTTTTCGATCGCTTTGCGTAGTACCCCTTCTCCTTTGCCGTGAATAAAGACAATTTTTTGTCCTTTCTTGTTGGCATACTTAGCAAGTACTTCATGGAATTTCTCCAATTGATAGTTCAACATATCCGTGTTACTTAATCCATGAGTATTATCCAATAGCTCGTTGATATGTAAGTCAACTTCTAAGATTGTGCTATCAGTTGCTTTCTTTTTAATGATAGTCTGAGGAGCACGACGGTCTTCGCGTACTTTTTTCTGCATAGCCTCTTGTAATTCAGTCGCAGAAATTAGCAGCTCCTTTTCCGGAATGTCTTGACGGACTATCGGGTGAATCATCGCGTCTTCATCAAAGAAGTCATTCTCCATGAAACAGTGTTGCTTATAGAACTTAACCGTATCCAAATGCAGTTCTACAGAGATGGCATTCTTTAAGGAATAAGGTTTGTCTTTCTTGAAAGCAATCAATTGTACGCAAATACGCTCTAAATTATTCAAGTCCTCTTTTTGAAATTCTTCTAAAAAGATCTGCGTATTCGGTTCTACCATACCATTATAACGGCTGACCCAGCTGTTATTCTGACGACTCATATAGTTGAAAAGCAGGTAATAGTTACTATCGTTGATGAAATAAGCTTCGTAACCACTGTTCTGCATTACCTTGTTCGGTTCTATCGGTAGATAGGCCAAATAAATGTTCAGACGTTCTCCTTCGGCTGTTTCGATTACCTTCTCTTCGGGCTCTGGCTCCGGCTTTTTAGGTTGAGGAGCTGGGGTAGGATTGGTTGATGGAAGAGGAGAACGGCGAGAGCTATGTACCTGCATTTCACTATCTCCTACCACTACACACTCACGGATAAGTGTAGGAACTTCAAACCCGTCTTCGTCTTCTACCAGCACTTGATCTTTCCCTTTGAAGCTACGGACAATACCGCCGCCTATACTATTTAGAAAACGTACTTTATCACCAATTTTTATATTACTCATATTATAATGTCTTTTTTGATTCCGGCACAAAAGTAGTAAATCCGAATCGGTTAATCTTCTTTTTTCGACAAATAGTCCGATTTTAACCGACTGACAGTCTATTTCAAGCCTCTGGCTTTATAGATACGATCTTTTGCTTCATTAATTCGTTGGAACTTTTCATTTGCTGCTTTTCGGATGTCTTCACCTAACGTAGCAACTTTATCCGGATGATGTTTGATTGCCATTTTCCGATAAGCACTGCGTACTTCATCGTCAGTTGCAGTCGGTTCAATTTCAAGAACTTTGTAAGCGTCTTCCAATGTGTTCCCCTTTAGGTTCAACATGGATTCAACCTCTTTCTCTGAAAGATGTAGTACCGTAGCGATTTCTTTTAAAGCTTCTATCTCTTGCTGACAAACGTTACCATCGCTCTTAGCTATTTCTGCTAAGAATGCTAATAATTGCAAACGTTCCTCAAGACTGGTGTTATAAGAGATTTGTGTACCGCATTCTCGGATTGTATTCTTAAACGCCTGCGGATTCTCTGCATTCATACGTTTCTGCTGTTCAAAAAGTCTAAGGAGTATTTCTTCTCCCTCTTGGACAGCCATTTCTCCGAAATTCATTCGTAAGAATTTGCGAACGAACTCCATTTCGCTATGCATAATTTTGTTGTCAGCTTTAATGATATATGACGCTAAAACCAACAAAGAGAAAAGGAAACTATTACGTTGTCCCATATAAGGATTCTGATTTCCCTGCGGTTCTCCGTAAGTTCTCCCGCGAAATATCTCTTCCGCCTGCTTATTCCCCTCTTCCAAAAGAGAACCCAATATAACACCAGCTAAAGCTCCTAAAGGTCCTGCTGTTATGAATCCAATGATTCCTCCAATCCATTTTCCTGTACTCATACTATACTTTGAATAAAATGATTTTATATTCGTACAAATATACGAAGAACCTACAAAAGTTTCTTTACCTATGTAAATTTCTTTCCTCCTTAGGAAAAAATTTTTTCTTGGTTAGGAAAGAAAAATTCCTTGGGTAAGGGAGTGGAGAGTTGTTTTAATTCTTATGTTTTATCTGTACTTTTGCAACCAACTTTTTAAGAGTAGAGATAATAGAATAGATTATGACTACAAAGACACAACAAATACGAATTGAAGAGTTTGATTATCCGCTTCCAGATGAACGAATTGCTAAATTCCCATTGGCAAAACGGGATGAATCAAAACTGTTATTATATAAAGATGGAAAAGTAAGTGAGAGCGTGTTCAAACACATAGTAGACTATTTACCGGAAGGAACGTTGATGGTTTATAATAATACACGCGTAATCCAGGCACGTCTCTTATTCCGAAAGGAAACAGGAGCGAAGATCGAAATCTTTTGTTTAGAGCCGGTAGAACCTCATGACTATGCATTGGTTTTTCAACAGACTAAGTGTTGTCGTTGGACCTGTTTAGTCGGAAATTTGAAGAAATGGAAAGAGGGACGTTTGACAAAGGAGGTACAATGGCAAGGAGAAGTGGTCCGTTTGCAGGCCGAAAAGCTACAAAGTTGTGGGGATAGCCATCTGATTGAATTTAGTTGGGATCATCCGAGCTGTACTTTTGCAGATTTGTTGGATGCTGCTGGTGTGCTCCCTATTCCTCCATATTTGAACCGAGAGACAGAGGAAAGTGATTTGAAAACTTATCAGACGGTATATTCTAAAATTAAAGGGTCAGTTGCCGCTCCAACAGCCGGATTGCATTTTACTCCGGAAGTGTTAGCAGACATTGACGCACATGGTTTTGGTCGGGAAGAGGTTACACTTCATGTTGGGGCCGGTACCTTCAAACCGGTAAAAAGTGAAACGATTGAAGGACATGAAATGCACACAGAGTTCATTTCTGTTCGTCGTAGTTCGATTGAGCGAATTCAACGGAATTTAGGAAAGATTGTTGCTGTTGGAACGACCTCTGTCCGGACGTTGGAAAGCTTGTACTATATAGGTGTGACATTAGCAACTCACCCGGAGGCAACGGCTGATGACTTGGTCGTACAGCAATGGATGCCGTATGATGAGGCGAATAACGTTTTGTCAGCTGAGGAAGCTTTACAAAATATATTGGATTACTTAGATAGACATCAGTCGGAAACGTTGGTGACAGCAACCCGTATTATTATAGCTCCGGGGTATACGTTTAAAATTGTACGAGGAATCGTTACAAATTTTCATCAGCCTAAGAGCACGTTATTATTGTTAATCTCAGCTTTTGTAAAAGGGGATTGGAAGCAAATTTATGATTATGCGCTGACACATGATTTTCGCTTCTTGAGTTATGGGGATAGTTCGCTGCTGTTGTAGGCATTATACAATAAAACAGATAGATTTCTGTTTATATACATATATTAGATAGAAGAATGAAATATATTACTCCCTATTTATATCTACTGTTAGCAGTGTCACTCTTTCATTCCTGTAAATCCGTGAAGTTGAGTGACGCAGAGGAGAAGCACCGTATTGGAGAGTACTTCGAGGCGGCAGCCCTTTATCGGAAAGTATATACGAAGACTTCACCCGAAAAGAGAGACTTACGCGGATATATTGCATTCCGTATGGCTGAATGTAACCGTTTGATTAATAATACACCGCGAGCTACCAGCGCTTATATGAATGCGTTACGCTATAATTATCCCGATAGCATTGTGAATCTCCGTTTGGGACAGATGTATCAAAAAGCCGGCCGTTATGGAGAAGCTATTAAACACTACAATGAATATCTGCTGGCGGAACCGGGGAGTGTTTTGGCTTTTAATGGGATTGCCGGAAGCGAGGTTGCAACAAAATGGAAACAGAATCCGACTCGTTACGAAGTGAAGAAAATGGAGAAGTTTAATTCCCGCCGATCGGAGTTTAGTCCGATGCTTTTCGGTGATAAGTTCGATCAGCTCTACTTTGCCTCTTCCCGCCAGTCGAAAAGAGGAGAGAAAGACAAGGAGGAAACAAACAATGCGATTACCGGATTGTTGAATAATGACTTCTTCTTGGTGAAGCAAGATGAAAATGGGGCTTGGCAAGCACCGATAGAGTTGGAGGATGAAGTGAATACGGAGTTTGACGAGGGAACCCCCTCCTTTTCGAAAGACGGAAATACAATGTATTATACCTATTGCGCACAGGATCCGGAAGGACATCGAACATCGGAGATTTATGTTTCTACGCGTAGTAGTGCCAAATGGGGAAAGGGTACTCGGGTTTCTATCGTAAAAGATTCGGTAACCGCATTGGGTCATCCGGCTATCTCTCCAGATGGTAAGTATCTATATTATGTGTCTGACGCCGTAGGCGGTTATGGAGGGAAAGACCTCTTTCGTTCTCGTGTAGTAGGAAATGATTTCGGGCCGATGGAGAATTTGGGAGCGGAGATTAATACGCCGGGAGATGAAATGTTTCCGTACGTACGTGACTCAGTGACGATTTATTTTGCCTCGGATGGCCATCCGGGTATGGGTGGATTAGATCTTTTCAAAGCGACTTTGGATAGTACAGGGAAGTGGAATGTAGAGAATCTAAAAGCCCCGATTAATTCAGCAGGAGATGATTTTGGGATTACGTTTGCCGGGGATAAAGAAAAAGGTTTCTTTAGTTCTAATCGTAATGACGCACGCGGTTACGACCATTTGTATTCCTTTGAGCTTCCGACCATCACGATCTTTATAGAAGGAATTGTTTTCGATGTGGATGAAAATCCGATTGAAAATGCAACGGTACGTATTGTAGGCAAAGACGGATTGAATGAAAAGGTATTGGCAAAAAAAGACGGAAAGTATCGGGTTGAATTGGAGCGCGATATTCGCTATGTTATGATGGCCAGTGCTCGTGGATATCTAAATCAGAACTTTGAGTTACATACCGGACCGGAGGAGAAGAACGAAACCTATATTGTTGATTTCTTCTTATCACCGATTAGTAAACCGGTCGTGATAGAGAATATTTTTTATGATTTCGATAAAGCGACTTTGAGACCGGAGTCCAAGAAAGCACTTGACGAAATGATTAAGATGTTAAATGACAACCCCAATGTAACGATAGAGCTGGGAGCGCACACAGACCGTAAAGGTTCAGATAAATATAATGAACGTTTGGCGCAGCGTCGGGCACAATCTGTTGTTGATTATTTGATTGCCGGAGGTATTGCTAAAGATCGATTAGAAGCTAAGGGATATGGTGAAAGTGTACCGAAGACTATTAACAAGAAGATGGCTAAGAACTATGACTTCCTGAATGAGGGAGATATTTTAAACGAAGAGTTTATTGAGAAGTTAACTCCTGAGCAACAGGAGGCTGCTGACCAGATAAATCGTCGAACAGAGTTTAAGGTCTTGCGTACAAACTATAATCTATTTTAGTCAGAACGAATAAATACAGAATTTTATGCGAATGAAACTACTTTGTCTACTCGCTTTCATCGGATTTGTGACTGCTTGCAACGGACAGTCTACTAAGCCTGTAGAAGTAAACGATACAAAAGAGAGAACATTTAAAACCATTATGGTCCCTGATACGTTGAGGAAGCCAGAGGAGCGGGCATTGTATATAGCAAAACATTATTGGGATACGTTTGATTTTACAGATACAGCGTTTGTGCATTTACCGGAAGTGATGGAACCGGCCTTTGTGACCTATCTTGAGATTTTGAAGTATGTACCGGAAGATATGGCTTCTGTCTCTATCAAAGAAATGATGGATAAGACTGAGATAGATAGTACAATGTTTTCCTATTTGGCTGAGTTATATGAAAAGTATCTTTACGACTTGGAGTCTCCGCAACGGAATGAGTCAATGTTTATTTATGCGTTAGAGGCGATTTTGGACGCTCCGGTTTGGAATGAGGTACAGAAAGTACGTCCGGCTCATCTGTTAGAGTTAGCAGTAAGGAATAAGGTAGGAGAACCTGCTACGGATTTTACCTATACGTTGGCAGACGGTAAGGAACGAACCCTATATCAATTGGGGGCAGATCGAATCTTGCTCTTTTTCTATGATCCGGATTGTCATACTTGCTTGGAAACAACAGACAAGCTGGCTAATTCATCATTGGTAAAGAATGCTATTCAGAAGAATAGGCTTCAAATATTAGCTGTTTATCCGGGAGAAGATTTGTATGCATGGAAGAATCATCTTTCTTATATCCCGAATCAATGGATAAACGCTTATGACGCTACGGGACGTATAAAAAATGAAGAGATCTACGATCTGAAAGCCAGTCCGACACTTTATTTGTTGGATAAAGATAAGAAGGTCATACTGAAAGACGCTACGTTTGAGCAGATTGAATCGCTTTTACAATGAACTATTAATCACTGTTAAGCAGAGATACGATAGATTGAAATAATGCTAAAAGCGCAAACTTTTTACGATTTTGCATGTTGTATAACATAAAAACCTTTATATTTGCACTGTGTTTTTCATGGTATTAGATTTAAGGTTAGCAATGAAGATTGGTTGTCGTGATGACAACCTTTTCTTTTTTTAGATTGTTCCTATTTTTACTTTCTTCTGGAAATCTTTTTAAGAATCTGAAATAATATTACTTTTGTGTATTGACTAAAAATTAAGATCACGTGGAAGCAAAAATAAAACTACGGGTACAAGGATTGACAAACAGTCAAGTTCAGTCAGGGGCGTACGCCTTGATTTTAGCAGAAGAAAAAGGAATTCATCGTGTCCCTATCATTGTTGGTACAGCAGAAGCCCAATCTATTGCGATTGCTTTAGAGAAGGTTAAAATTCCTCGACCACTGACGCACGATTTATTTGTTGCGTTTGCTCAGACATTTAAGATTCAAATACGTGAAGTTTTGATTTATAAATATGAAGACGGAATCTTCTATTCGGAGTTGCTCCTTGATGATGGCTTTAAGCAGATTCGTTTAGACTCTCGTACTTCAGACGCGATAGCGATTGCATTGCGTGTCAATTGCCCGATTTATGCGACAATCAAGATCATAACTGATTGTGGAGTCGTTTTGGACGATGGTCTTTATGAATTGGATGACGAAGAGGAGGAAAAATGGGAATTGATGGATTTGGATCCGGAAGAGATAACAGATGAATACACTTTGAGGAGGAAACTTTCATTCATGAGAGAAGAGGATTTAGTTTCTCGCTTGGAGGAGGCTGTGAAAAAAGAGAATTATGAATATGCTAAGATGTACAAGGACGAACTTCGTCGTCGGAAAGAGGAAGAACGGGAATCATGGTAGAGCAATCCTTTAGTATAGAATCCCTTTTACGTGGTCTCTTGGGCATTGTAACGGTGTTGGGAGCTGCCTACTGTATAAGCTACGATCGGAAGCGGATTGATTGGAAGTTAGTAGCCGGCGGACTGTTTATGCAGCTGTTGTTTGCTTTGGCCGTACTGTATATTCCTTTGGTTGGAACCCTATTAGAATGGGTCGGGAAAGCTTTTATTAAAGTAATGGATTTCACGCAGGCCGGTGTCAATTTCCTGTTAGGCCCATTGGTAGCTAAGAGCGAAGGGTTTATCTTTCTGCTGCACTCCTTACCCGTCGTGATATTCTTCTCTGCTTTGGTCTCTCTCTTTTACCATTGGGGTATCATTCAGCGTGTAGTCGGTGCTTTCTCATGGGTATTACGTCGTTTTATGAATATATCCGGAGCGGAAGGTTTAGTTACTTCTGGTAATGTCTTCTTAGGAATGAGCGAGTCTCCGGTTTTGATTAAGAACTATTTGCCAACCATGAACCGCTCTGAGATCTTTTTGGTAATGGTCTCCGGGATGGGAACAATTGCCGGAACGGTCATGGGAACCTATATCGGTTTGTTGTCCGGAGGAGACCCCGTTGCGAAGCTCCTCTTTGCGAAACATCTGCTTTCTGCCTCTTTGATGGCAGCTCCGGGTGCGATTGTGTTGGCGAAGATCTTGTGTCCGCAAACGGAACGTGTAGAGGATCGGCCGGCTTATATCATGCGAGAAGATAAGCATGCCACTATGTTGGACGCTTTGGCTGCCGGAACTTCGACCGGGGTACATCTATTGGTCAATATCGCAGCCATGCTATTGGTCTTTATCGCCCTAATCGCCTTTGCCAATTATCTTTTGGAAGGGATTATTGGTCGTTATACCGGATTGAACGAATGGATTGCCACTCTCACAGCGGGTAAAGCGCAGGGATTAACTTTCCAGTTTCTCTTAGGCGTCCTTCTTTCTCCTTTCATGTGGCTGATAGGTGTTCCTTGGCAGGACGCGATGTTGGTCGGCTCTCTCTTGGGGCAGAAGACGATCCTAAATGAGTTTGTCGCCTACTTCCAAATGCAGGAGTGGAAAGAGGCCGGTCTTTTTGTCTATCAGAAGTCAATCTTAATGTCTACCTATATTCTTTGTGGATTTGCCAATATCTCTTCCATCGGAATCTTGTTGGGAAGTATGGGTGTATTAGTCCCTGAGAAACGGGCGATGATTACGAAGTTAGGCTTTCCTGCGATGGTAGGAGGGGCCTTAGTCTCTGTTCTCTCCGCTACAATTGTCGGCATGATATTAGGATAATGAATCATTGAAAATAAAGAAAAAAGCTATGCAGATATTTTATACCCCCGATATTGCCCTTCGCGCAGAACTGCCGGAAGAGGAGGCAGGTCACTGTATTCGCGTTCTTCGCCTTACCGAAGGAGATGAAATCCTCTTGACGGACGGCAAAGGCATGTTCTATAAGGCTGCTATCAGTCGTGCCCATCCGAAGCATTGCGAAGTGGATATTTTAGAGAGCTGGCAGCAACCTGCTTTGTGGAACTTCCAGTTGCACATCGCCGTTGCTCCGACTAAGAACATGGACCGCATGGAATGGTTTGCCGAGAAAGCTACCGAGATTGGTATTGACGCTATTACCTGCTTGAACTGTCGCTTCTCTGAACGGAAGGAGGTGAAGCCGGCTCGTCTGGAAAAAATATTGGTGAGCGCGATGAAGCAATCACAGAAGGCGACTTTGCCCGTTCTGACCGGGATGACGGACTTTCGCACGTTTGTCACTCAACCCTTTGACGGTCGTAAATTCATTGCGCATTGTGAGGAGGGAGACAAGAAGTTGCTGAAGCAACTCTATCAGCCGGGAGAGAACGCATTGGTGCTTATCGGTCCGGAAGGCGACTTCAGTCCGGAGGAGATCGAGTTGGCACTGAAGAACGGTTTTCTGCCTATCTCTTTAGGAGAAAGCCGGTTGCGGACGGAGACGGCGGCGTTGGTGGCTTGCCATACGATACATGTATTGAATCAATAACACCTGCTTTTTTGTTTCGAGTCATGAAAGCGTACGCTTTCATGACTCGAAACTTACCGCTTTCATGCCCCGAAAGTTATAAGTTTCGACACTCGAAAGCGGTAAGTTTCGTCCTATGAAACAAAATAGGGTATCCAAATACACTTAGAAAGGAGAATAATCGATGACGGAAAAGGAAAAGTGCATGCAAGGATTACTGTACGACGCTAATTATGATCCGGAGCTGTTGGCAGATCGCGAGAAGGCGAAAGAGCTTCTCTACGACTACAACCACCTGCGTCCCTCGCAGCAGGAGGAGCGGACGAATCTACTGAAGAGGTTACTGGGAAAGACAGGGGAGACGCTACTGATTGAACAACCTTTTGCCTGCGACTATGGCTACAATATTGAGGTGGGAGAGAACTTCTATTCCAATGTAAACTTAGTGATCTTGGACGGGGCAAAGGTGCGGATTGGCGACAATGCCTTTATCGCTCCCAACGTGGGTATATATACCGCAGGCCATCCGCTGGACGCTGAGCGACGTAATCAGGGGCTGGAGTATGCTTATCCGATCACCATCGGTAATAATGTTTGGATAGGAGCCGGGGTTTCAATTCTTCCCGGTGTGACGATTGGCGATAATGTGGTTATAGGAGCAGGGAGCGTAGTTACCAAAGATATTCCGTCCAACAGCTTGGCAGTAGGTAACCCTTGCCGAGTTCTGCGGCAGATCGAAGCATAAAAGAAGCGTCCTGCCTCTTTATATTCCCAAAAAGAAAACAGGACGCTATTATTAATTATAAAAAGAGAATGCGTTTATTCCCATTCGATAGTCGCATTTGGTTTCGGTGACATGTCGTAACAAACGCGGTTAACGTTCTTCACCTCTTTCAAAATACGATCCGTAATCTTCATCAAAATAGACCAGTCAACCGGTTCGATAGTCGCAGTCATTGCGTCAACCGTATTGACCGCACGGATGATAACCGGCCATTCAAAAGAACGGGCATTGTCGCGTACGCCTACTGATTTGAAATCAGGAACAACAGTGAAGTACTGCCAAACGGTCTTGTCTAAACCTGCATTCTTAAATTCTTCACGCAAGATAGCGTCAGATTCGCGGACAGCTTCCAAACGGTCACGAGTGATAGCACCTAAGCAACGTACACCTAAACCGGGACCTGGGAACGGCTGACGATATACCATGTCATACGGCAAACCTAATTCAACACCGCAAGCACGTACTTCGTCTTTGAACAACTGACGCAAAGGTTCAACCAATTCAAACTGTAAGTCATCAGGTAGACCACCTACGTTGTGATGAGACTTAACCATTTTTGCTGTCTTTGTACCACTTTCAACGATGTCCGGATAGATAGTACCCTGTCCTAAGAAGTCGATACCGTCTAACTTGCGAGCCTCTTCTTCAAAGACACGGATGAATTCACCACCGATAATTTTACGTTTTTGTTCCGGATCCTCAACGTTTTCCAACTTACCTAAGAAACGTTCAGTAGCGTCTACATATACAAGGTTTGCATTCAACTGATTCTTGAATACTTCGATAACGTTTTCTGATTCGCCTTTACGCATTAAACCGTGGTTTACATGTACACAAACCAAGTTGTCACCGATAGCTTTTAGCAATAGAGCTGCAACAACAGAGCTGTCTACACCACCAGAAAGAGCTAATAGGACTTTCTTGTCGCCAACCTGACGTCTGACTAATTCGATTTGATCATTTACGAAGTTGGTCATGTTCCAGTTAGCTTCAGCTTTGCAAGTATCAAAGACAAAAGATTTAACGGCTTCTTTGATAGCGTCTACGTCGTTTGTGAATTCAGGAAGTTTGACTTCGCATAGCGCTTTATCATGTCCGGCAGCCATAACAGGGATACCTACGTTGTAGATAGTCGGGTCTACGTCGATGGCAACACCGTCAATAATATGGTTAGGACCGCCATTGATAATGATACCCTTTACATTGGGTAATGCCTGCAACTGTTCAACAGTGATGTCATGCGGATAGATTTCGCTATATACGCCTAACGCACGGATCGCACGAGCCAACACTGTGTTTTCATGACTGCCTAAGTCCAAAATAACAATCATATCTTGCTTCATAAGACTTTTGATTTATTGATTTTATAGTTTGTTATTGGGCAGCAAATATACGTAAAAACACTTTTATTTTCTTTGAGAGGAGGGGATTTTTATGCGATTAGAAAGAAACAATATCTTTACTATTTTATAAAGATAAAGGTAAAGTCTATTGATCTGAGATTAAATTACGGGTTTAGATTGTTGTTTGGTACGAGGTATAAATGTAAAAAGATATACTTTGGACGGTTGAATATGTTTAAAAAGTCGCTTTTCTCTTTCAATCTTTTTTAGATAGGAAAAGTTTGCGTAAGTTTGCAGTTTCAAAAATATATTAGAATATGTTTAAGGATAAAACGATAGTATATACCTCTGGTACATTTGACATGTTCCATTATAATCATCTTCGAATGATTAACTATGCCCGTAGTCTGGCGGATATTCTGATTGTAGGGGTGAGTACGGATGAATTGGTCTCTTCGTATAAACCTAAACCAATCATTCCTTTTACGGAACGTTTGCAAATTATAGAAGCACTGAAGACTCCGGATATTGTGATTCCACAACATACTTTGGATCATACGGAAATTGTAAAGAAGTTGCATATTGATGCTTTTGTTGTGGGAGATGATTGGTATGGTAAATATGATTATTTGGAAGAATTAGGTGTTCAGGTATTCTATTTCCCTTATGGTACAGGTGTTTCTTCTTCTAATTTGAAGAAAACGATTCACGATTCATATGAAGCGAATCTGAAATCTCAACGCCAATCTAAACCTCAGTCGGTTAAAGGATTTGGTGAAAAAGAATAAATATTAATGGAAAAGTATGTGTTGATAACAGGAGGAACGAAAGGTATAGGAAAAGCCGTAGCCTCTTGTTTGGGAAGAGCAGGATATAACTTAATTCTTACTTATGCTTCTGCTGTAGATGTTGCAGACCAAGTTATTACTGATATGCAGCAAAAGTTGGGAGTTAAGGTAGATGCTTTGCAAGCTGATATTTCAGTAAAAGAATCTATAGAAAAGATTTATCAATACTTGACAGAACGTTCTCTACGTTTAGACGCTATCGTCTTTAATGCTGGTTTGACTTGTCGTGATTCTTTTGAGGATTTGAAGATGATTGAGTGGGAGCAAATCTTTTTTGCCAATGTACATTTTCCTGTATTCTTAATGCAACGTATTGTTGGTTTGATGAATAGAGGAGGTAGTGTCGTCTTTACTGGTTCACTAATGGGAATTCAGCCTCATTCGGTTTCTTTAGTTTATGGAGTAACAAAAGGGGCTATTCATGCTTTGGTAAAGAATATGGTGAAATTTTTAGTCCCGTATGAGTTACGTGTGAATGCTGTTGCTCCTGGCTTTGTCGATACGGAGTGGCAAAAGACAAAACCGGTAGAGATACGTCGGAATATTGAGAATAAGGTCTCCTTAGGTCGTTTTTGTGATCCGGAAGAATTGGCTGAAGTCTATAAAATGTTAATAGAAAATAGTTATTTTAATGGTGAAGTAGTCGTCGTGGATGGCGGTTATTCCTATAAGTAAAGAAGAAATGAGCGAATTGGATAAAGAGTACGAGGCTTCGTTGAAGTCGATTGAAACAGAAAATAAAATAGACAGAATTTTTTATCGTCCTATCGGCTTTCGTATTGCCCGTATGTTAAGGGGAACAGGGGTTACCCCAAATATGATAACTGTCCTTTCCATTTTTGTGGGGGCTGCTGTAGGATTCTTTTACTATCCAGATAATTTTGTGTATAATATTTGCGGTATCTTATTGTTGATCTGTGCGAATATATTGGATTGTGTAGATGGACAGTTAGCGCGTTTAACTGGAATTAAATCTGAGATAGGTCGTATATTAGATGGTTTTGCAGGAGATATTTGGTTTACATGTATTTATGTATCTTTTGCGCTTCGTTTAGGAAATGAATACGGTACAAATTGCTTCTTCATAGCAGCTGTCCTTTCTGGATTATCACACTTAGTACAAGCGAATATTACAGACTATTATAAGACACTCCATCTTTATTTTATTAGTAAGGAGAAGGGTGCAGAATTTCAATCTTTGGAACAGGTTCGTGCTCGTCATAAAGAAATGAAATATGGCATTAATAAGTTCTTTTATTTCTTGTATCGAGGATATACCTTATTACAGGTAAAGGCAACTCCTTCTTTGCAGAAAATGCTTCAAAATTTACATGCAAAGTATGGAGATGATTTCCCAGAAGTTGTTCGTACAGACTTTCGTAAGCAAAGTCGTGAACTTATGCGTTTGATTGATTTACTGACATTCAACGGGCGTACTATTGTCATGTTTATCGTGGTATTGTTGGGACAGGTTTGGTGTTACTTTGTATATGAAATTGTAGTATTGAATATTGTTCTGTTAGTCGCTATGCGGAAACATGAAAAGATGTGTGCAACTTTTTATAATCGATAAGAACTATGAAAAAAACAGTCGTAGATATAGAAGATTTGCAACAACTTGTCCCTTTTTTTAGAAGCCGTTTCGGTACATTCTTAGGGAAGAAACTGCTGAAGTGGTTTAGTATAGAAAAGGTAAATCAGGCGCACGCTAATAGTTGTCATTTGCGTGGTTCTGCTTTTACTACAGCTTTGCTAAATGATCCTTTGATTGATATTAAATACAATTTACATAATGCGGAAATTTTGGACCATTTGCCGGAAGGTGCTTTTGTCTCTGTTTCTAATCATCCGATCGGATCTATTGACGGTATTATGTTGATTGATATTTTTGCTTCTCGTCGTCCCGATTTTAAAGTAATGGTAAACGGTGTATTAGCCAAAATTTGGGCGATGGGGGATAATTTTGTTTCTGTTGTTCCTGATTCAAATAATCAAGGGGCAAATATGAAGAATGTGAACGGTGTTCGTCTCTCATTACAGAGATTGAAGGAGGGACATCCTATGGGATTTTTTCCAGCAGGAAGTATCTCCATGTATAATAAGAAAACCAAGAAGATACAGGATTTACCTTGGGCACATAGTGTCATTCGTTTAATTCGCAAGGCGAAAGCTCCTGTTTATCCTGTGTATTTCGATTTCTTAAATTCAAGTTTCTTTTATTGGTTAGCTCGTATAGATTGGCGTATTCGTACAATACGTATTCCGGCAGAAGCATTTAATAAACGAGGACGTATTGTAGACGTGTATGTAGGTGAACCTATTTCGCCAGAAGAAGTTCAAAGCTTTACTGATGATACAGAGTTAGCTGAGTTTTTATATCAACGTACTTACGCTGCTAAAAAATAACAAAGAAATATAGAAACTGCTTGTATATTCGGTAATTTGGATTAAGATTTGTAATTTTGGCAGATAAAACTGAAATAATTACAGATTACAACATGATAAAAGTGGATGTACAGCAGATAAAACTCCGTTTTGGAATCATTGGTAACAATGCCGGATTGAATCGTGCAATTGATGTTGCCTTACAAGTGGCTCCAACTGATTTGTCTGTGTTGATTACCGGAGAAAGTGGAGTCGGTAAGGAAACATTTCCTCAAATAATACATCAGAACAGTCCACGTAAGCATGGACAATATATTGCAGTGAACTGTGGTGCCATACCTGAAGGTACTATTGATTCTGAACTTTTTGGGCATGAGAAAGGCTCTTTTACAGGAGCTTTATCCGACCGTAAGGGGTATTTTGAAGTTGCAGACGGTGGAACAATCTTTTTGGATGAAGTAGGAGAGTTACCCACCTCTACACAAGCTCGTTTATTGCGTGTTTTAGAGACGGGAGAGTTTATTAGAGTAGGCTCTTCTAAAGTGCAGAAAACAAATGTGCGTATTGTTGCTGCAACAAATGTAAATTTACTACAAGCTGTCTCTGAAGGAAAGTTTCGTGAAGATTTATTCTATCGTTTAAGCACTGTTCCTATCCAAGTTCCTCCTTTACGAGAACGTGGAGATGATATTATTTTGCTTTTCCGTAAGTTTGCCAGTGATTGTGCTGAGAAATATCGTATGCCGGCAGTTCGTTTGGAGGAGGACGCACGTCAGTTGATGTTGTCTTATCGTTGGCCAGGTAATGTACGTGAATTAAAGAATGTAACGGAACGGATCTCTGTCATTGAGGAGAGTAGAGAAATCTCTGCTACAGTTCTACGTCTCTATCTCCCGGATATGAATATGGAGAAGTTCCCTGTACTTGTTAAACAGGAACCGGATCAGAAGGTATTCAATAGTGAACGAGAAATCCTTTATCAAGTTCTTTTTGATATGAAGAAGGATGTTAATGATTTGAAGAAGTTGGTACATGATATAATGGGAGGTAAAATGCCTGTGAATGTTCAAGAAGAACCTGTTACTTATTCACATCCGATTCATGCTGTCCAGTCTGCTCCTACTATTCAGGAAGTAGAAGAGGTGAAAGAGGAGGAACCGATCTCTTTAGAAGACGCGGAAAAGGAAATGATTCGTAAAGCTTTAGAAAAAAATAATGGACGACGTAAGTATGCTGCTGCTGATTTAAAGATTTCGGAACGTACCTTATATCGAAAAATAAAAGAATATAATTTGGAGTAAAAAGAAAGATGTTAAATGCTAAAAAGATATGGATTCTTTCTCTAATTGGACTATTGGTGACAGCTTGCTCGATCTCTTATAAGTTCAATGGAGCCTCTATTGACTATACAAAGGTTAAGACAATTACGATTAAAGATTTTCCCAATCAAGCTCCGCTGGTATATCCACCCCTCTCACAGAATTTTACGGAGGCATTGAAGGATATTTATACTCGCCAGACTCGTTTACAGTTGGTAAATAATAACGGAGATTTGGATTTGGAGGGAGAAATAACAGGTTATGAACTGACTCCTATGGCAGTGAAAGAAGACGCTTATGCGTCACAAACAAAACTGACAATAACAGTTCGTGTACGTTATTCTAATCGGGTGAATCCGGATGAGGATTTTGAACAGAGTTTCTCTGCTTATCGGGAGTTTGACGCTAATCAAATGTTACAGGATGTACAAGATGAGCTTTGTGAAGAAATTGTAGAGGAATTGGTAGATCAGATTTACAATGCAACAGTAGCCAATTGGTAAAGATGAATGCAGAAGAATTCTATCAATTAATGGAAGATCCAGCTCGGTTGAGTGAGAAAACATTACCTCAATTGAAACAGATTGTAGATGAGTTTCCCTATTTTCAGGTGGCTCGAATGCTCTATTTGAAGAATCTCTCAGTTCTGAATGATGTACGTTTCAATGCAGAACTAAAAAAGATGGCGATCTGTATTTCTGATCGTCGGAAGCTGTTTACATTGATAGAAGGTGAACATTATGGTTTACAGAATCAGTTAAAAGATAAATCTTTGACACAGGAGGACTCTTTCTCATTGATTGACGCGTTCTTGGCAAAACAACCGGAAGAGGAATCGAAAACTGAAGCCTCTCTCTTGTTTCAATCTTCCGTTTCAACAGACTATATTCACTGGACTTTAACTAAAGAAGAGAAACCTACAGAGGAAAAAGAAGAAGTCCGTTTGCAACATCATGATTTGATAGAGTCTTTTATTAAAAGTGAAGAGGAGCGGAGACCGGGTACAGGTTTAGATTTAGATGAAAACAGTTCGGAAGCTAATGCTCCTGAAAACATCATAGAATTAGAGGAAGGACAACATAGACCACTGGATGATTCTTATTTTACAGAGACTTTGGCTCATATTTATGTTAAACAGAAAAGATATGAGAAAGCATTGCAAATAATTAAAAATTTAAACTTGAAATATCCAGAAAAAAATGTTTACTTTGCAGACCAAATTAGATTTTTGGAAAAACTGATTATTAACACTAAAAAATAAAACTAAGATGTACGTATTTATTTCTATCTTAATCCTGATCGCTGCTATTTTATTGATCTTGATTGTGATGATACAAAATTCAAAAGGTGGTGGTCTGGCTTCAGGATTCTCTTCATCTAACCAAATCATGGGGGTACGTAAAACCACTGATTTTCTTGAAAAGGCAACATGGACACTTGCAGGTACAGTGATTGTATTGAGTATCCTTATTACAGCATTCCTTCCGAGAGAACAACGTGCTACTCAATCAGAAATCAGAGAACAGGTAAACAATGCTGTTTCTATTGATCCGAGTACAGTGGCTCCTGATTTTGGAACAGCTCAGCAACCGGCTACAGCTCCTGTTGCAACAGAAGAAACTCCGGCTAATTAATTAGAAACGATTTTCTGATATAGAGAGGCATTCTTGACGGAATGCCTCTTTTTTTTTATCTTTGTCTGACACAGGCAACTCAGTTTGTGTTTAAACCTAAATAGATATGGAGTTGATTAATTTTGATGGATTGTTGATAGGTATCGCAACCTTTTTGATTATTGGGGTGTTTCATCCCATCGTTGTAAAAGCAGAGTATTATTGGGGAACAAAATGTTGGTGGATTTTTCTTGTTTTAGGAGTTATAGGGACAGTTGCTTCTTTGTTAATTGAAAGTGTCTTTATTTCTGCTCTTTGTGGTGTTTTTGCTTTTTCTTCATTTTGGACCATAAAAGAGATTTTTGAGCAGGAAGAACGAGTGCTTAAGGGATGGTTCCCAAAGAATCCTAAACGAACCTATAAGGATAAGGTGAAGAAGTAAGAGTGAGAAACGATAAAAGGTAATATTTACTGATTAGAAATATTACCTTTTGTCGTTTTTATAAAGAGTGAATATTATTCTCCTATGATGTTCGTGAATTTTTTCCAATGCTCTGCTGCTTTGTAGGCGTCTACGCTATTTGTAGGAACATAAAGCTTGCAAGAAGAAAATATATAACCAAAGAATGCTCCAAATTCTAATTGTGTGGGAGGAGTGGTCGCTTTACAGTAGATTTCAACTAATTTTTCAATCCAAAAAGCATTTGTCCCAATAGAAGTAATACTACTTGGTAAAGTGATATTGGTCAGATTCTCACAAGATGCGTATTTACAACCAGTTATTACTCAATATTTTGCGAGTAATAAGTCAGAAATATGGTCATAACCTTTAACGGTGCATTCTAAAAGGTGAAGATTTAACATTTTTATTGTTTCTTAACGCTCAAAGCGTATCAATAAAGGGTGTTTCTTCTCTTTTCAGTGCTCTTTGCAGTTTGATGTTTCCATCATTCCACGTTTCTGGCACAAAGGTACGACAATTTCCAGG
>JAFUOJ010000015.1 GCA_017481945.1 Parabacteroides sp.
AGAAGTAATCTTATCTCCCTCCTTCGTCACGCTGATTGCCCGATAATTCAGAAACAGAGTGACATTCTTTTCATTTGCCAACCAATCTAATTTCTTCTGATCTTCGTAGTTCTCAGCCGGTTTTGCATTACCTCCTTTCACAGGACCAAACTCTTTTTGCAAACCACCTAACTCTTTATAAATACCTTCTTCAATACGTCCTCCCAAATGCACACGTATTTCGGAACTATTATTACCACCAACTACCGGACGATCATTGATCAATGCGACTTTACATCCCAAACGTGCTGCAGAAACAGCGGCACTCATTCCGGCAATACCTGCACCTACTACCACCAAATCATAACGTCCTTCTACCGGAGCGACCTCAGGTATTCCCAAAGCTTTCCGGCGAAAAGCGTCCAATTCTTTTATCTCAGATGGAGGTACTTTCCCCTTTTCGGTCGTAAAATAAATGGCATCACAACGACCATCAAAGCCTGTTAAATCATGAAGTTTAATGACTGTATTCAAATTCTTTACCGTAACCTTACCGGCAATTTGCCACATCCAAGAGGAACCTTCAGCACCTAATGGAGAGGTCATCTTCTTTCCTCCAACCGATAGGCTAAACTTACCGGGGCCTTCTCCCTTTTTCCAAGGAGAGGTCCAGTTATAAGTACGTACATATACATAGTACTCTCCTTTCTGAGGAAAAGCAACTTCTGTATAAGCATCTTCAACAGGTGTTCCCATTCCATGTGCTAATAAATAGGGAGAACCCATTAAATCCATAAACTGTTGGTCTACCTTCCAGCCGCCTTTGTTGCTAAAACTTTCCGCCTCAACCAGAAGATCAGCCGCACGAATCGTGCCCAAACTCAATAAGAATAATAAAACTAAAACTGACCGTACTTTCATGATATCAACTATTTTCTATGATTCTATATTCAACAATCTTATTCATAATCCAACCAAGCTGTAACCTTCGTATCAGTATCTGCTACAAAACGAATCCATCTGGCTTGGAATGTTTCCGGGAAACGATGGGTAGTTGTCTCTTTAGACTTTACAACAAAAGAGTCATATTCCATCCAATCTCCATTACCAGTCGGGTCTACTTCGACGGTAATTTTCACCTCTTTATCTGATTGATGAGAAAGAGTTAGCTTCTTTTGATCATAAAATGCAATCAAATAAGGATCGGAAGCGACTCCCGCTTTCACAGCTGTTTTATCCCAAGGACCACCCTTTCCTACCGGTTTTCCTAAGGACCATAGGTCATCAATAACCCCAACCCAAACGGCAGCTTTCCCATCTTCAGAAACGACTACATGCGGATTTCCCTTGCCCTCTTCCGGGGTTACTCCGGTCAAGACAAGCATACCTCGGTAAGAAGCATAGTCATTGATTCTGAAATTATGAGAAGAGATCGGACGTATCTTAGCATATCCGTCTGCATTTTCCGCAGGTAACTCATAAAAAGTCCCCATACAAGAGAATAAATCTCGTTCTGTTGCCACCTCACGACAAATACGAAGTTGGCCTTGATCGGTAAGTTTCTTGTAAGAATCATTCCCTAAAGGCAAACGCCAACGACGTCCTAAATCGTCAATAATCAAGACAGAGCTTTCTTCAATAGCCACCACTTGTTGTGGGATAGCAAATTTATTACGAATCAATTCTGCTGTCTTCACATCCTCTTTACGGACTAACTTCAACTCGCTTCCCATTTCATAATAACCGGTTTCCACCACTTTATCATCGACAGTTTCATTCGCTAATAGGCCTAATGTACGGCGATTGTCACCCAAACCATACAGCAAACCGCCTGTAACTTTCTCTTTATCCACTGTCGCAACTCCTGCATATAGGGCTTCAGGTGAAGTGGTTCTCTGATCAGAAGTGGTATAGTTGAAACTTACTGTTGCCTTTGTATTCTTATCCGTCTTGACACGAATCCATTCTCCTTTCTCTACACTGCTAAAAGAAACAAATGAAGATTTTCCCGGATCAAGAGTAATCGACTTCAATTCTTTCCATTCATTTTTACCTAACTCATCTACTTCAAAAGTAAAAGAGACAGTTTGTGTTCCCTCATTCTTTAACCAACTGCAACGTTCTGTCCAACCTCCAAATAAGAAAGGTTCAGAAGCTTCGTTTGCTTTTACGGTCTCTTTAGCCCAAATAGCCCCTTCGGCAGTCGCAGGTCCCAATTCATCCGGCTTAGTTAATGAGGTAAACCATAAATTAGAATTGGATTGTCCCGGACCTTCTATATTACCTTTCGCTTTACGTTTATTCAAGAACTCCTTCTGAGCAGAGTCATCACAACCAAAAACTAACTGATCATTCCAACGCGTAAAATCACCAATTACTTTTAAATAGGCAGATCTTGGACGGATACCGGCTGAATGATCCGCTGTAAATGTCTGGGGGAAACGCCAAAACATTCCGTGCATCGTCATTAAATAATCCGGATTAGACTCTGTACCAATGTTACGAATTCGGGGCCATTCCGTATTCCATCCGTGAGCACCATCATAACTATGGCTGGCTTTAGGCAAACGATAGAAAGACCATCCCTTCTTATTGTCACGAACACCTAATATAATTGACTTATAATCCCAACCGGTTGCCCAAATAGGATCTGTATCTGGATTCACATTTCCTTTAATACCTCCCGGACCGGTTACCTCAACAAATTGGTTACGACGAACGACTTTCCAATCCTTTCCATTCCATTCAGCCAAGACACCTGCCTCAACATCAAACTTAGATAATGCCTCATTCGTTCCTTCACCATTATTAGAATAGACCATAACTCCCTGTCCGGAATATAAACCTTTCCCATGAACTCCCGGCAAAAGATTTCCAACAGGTGCATAGCTATCCTCTCTTTTCTTTATTGAATTACCATCTTGATATAACTCTTTTACTTCCAACGAATGTACATCTACCTCATAAAAGCCCTCTTCCATCGTGCCATAATAGATCTTATTAGCAGGGTCTGTCAAATGTCGGGCGTTACCTGTATGTCTACCGGGCATGACATTATACGGGATCACACGTACATTGGCTTTTGAATCAATGGCATAAGGACCTATAAACAGTTGGTCGCTTTCCTTATGTATCATACGGTTCGCCGGTGTACCTCCCACACTCTCCTCATGTATTATCTGTTGATAGTCGGGGGTTACTTCATACAATTTATCCGAAGAGCCATTGGGCAAATGCGGCCCATAGGTAATTACCCACAGACGATCTGCCCAAGGAACAACTGCTCCTGTACCACATTCTCCTTCATTATTATAATAAGCTAATCTCGGATATATACCAGAGATGGTATCAACTACTGACTTGTCTGTATGGTTATGACCGGTACACGACATAAAAGCTATCGCAGTAGCAAAAAATAAATATTTAGTACAACCCATATTAAAATAGTTTTTAGTTTATTTCATACATTTATACACGTCAGCAATTCCTTAGTTTAGCTTATTAAATAACTAAGTATTACTCTTCAGGGAAGCCGGACTTTCCTACGCCCTGCTTCATCAAAGTCTTCAGATCCGACAGGTATTTCTTATAGATACCTCGTGGATTCGTCTGATGTTTCTTACATAAAGAGGCAGCCATTCCAACCACTTCTCCCATCATCCCTCCGGTTCTCATCACACGTACAGTACCTAATGCAACGTGAGTCACGCTTATATCCCGACCTGCCATAAATAAATTCTCAATGTTCCGCGAATATAAACAACGATAAGGTACGGCATACGGCTTGATCTTTTGCACATCACAATAAGAGAGGAACGGTTCATCTTTCATCCCGGGTATCGGTTTCGGATAATGAAGATCCACATCCCAAGTGGTCGTAAAGGAAGCGTCTTCATACTGAACATTATTCAATACGTCCTGTTCCCGCAAGATAAGATCACCCATTAAACGACGAGACTCCCGCTTACCTCCGATATAAGCCACCCAAGCCAGCTTTTTCTTGGCAAACTTTTCCTTCTTCTCACTCTTATTCTTCAAGAAATCCCAGTTCCCATACACCGCACGAAGCGCATGATCTCGGATATATTCTATCTCTGTTATCTGATTTTTATCCAAACCTGCTTCCCAATTCCAATCGCCACGAGTAATAGGTATACAGGTCTTTTCTGTAAATTGAATTGCCCAAGGACAGTCCGGGAAAGAAGAAACTTCCGAAGTATCTTCGGCATACCACTGTACGGATGTCCCCATTACTAACTGATCTGCTACTAAAGGAGCCCGGGGTTCTTCCGTCTCTTCCTTACATTCTCTTCCCATACGATAATCAGCTCCTGCCAAGAATCCAACCTCTCCATCTCCCGTACAGTCAGAGAATAACTGAGCGTTAAATATATATTCCTTCCCGGACAATATATCTTTTCCGATAACGGCTGTAATTTTATTTCCCTCTTTCTTCACATCAACCACCTGCATATTCAAGAATAGGCTCAAGTTCTCCTGATTCTGTAGCAAGGTAAGTTTCTTTTCATCCCCATAATTAGAGGCTGGTCCTGCATTGTGAATCTTCTTTTCCGGGTGCTGACGTAAGATTTTTAAAATCTGTTGACTTCTAACGGATGACGAATCTCGCTTTGCTTCCCAGTTATTCCAATAGCCAACAGGCCCCAGTTCATCGATAAGATTTCCTAAGTTAGGGTAAGGTTGTTGGGCAATTAATCCCGAAAGTCCGACACGAACTTCCGAACTATTATTCCCACCTAAGACCGGACGATTGTGAATCAATGCCACTTTACAGCCCAAACGAGCAGCACTTACGGCTGCACAACAGCCGGCAATTCCTCCGCCTACCACTACTAAATCATACGATCCTCCCTCTTCCGGACGGGCAGGTATCCCCAGCATTTCTCTACGAAAAGCCGCTAATTCTTCTTTTTCATTGGGAGGTAACATCTCCAATTCCGACGTAAAGAGAATCGCGTCACAGCGACCATCAAAGCCGGTTAAATCATGTAGTTCCAACTGATTCGCTCCTGCTTTCAACTTAATCACTCCACCATCTTGCCAATGCCACTCTGCCTTCTCTGTGCCAAACGTCGTTTTTAAAGCTTTTCCATTCAATAATAGTTCAAAACGTCCGGGAGATCCTGATTGACTCCATTGCTTTACCCAATCTTTAGTTCTAACCCAAACGCGATACTTGCCTGTTTTTTTTACTTGAATCATTGTTAAGGCATTCTCAACAGGTACTCCCAATCCATGAGCCAACAAATAAGGAGAGCCCATTTGTCCCATAGATTGATTATCTACAACCCATCCCCCTTTAGAGTCAAAACTTTCAGTTTCAACGAATATATTATCTGCCTGCAAAGGAAAAGCTATCATCCATAATATAACGAACCACCACTGTTTCATAAAACTTGATCTTTTTAAAATGATAAAACTACTGTTTTTTAACGACTTCTAAAAGGGATTATTAATGAAGAGGGTGAAGAAATCACCCCCTTCTTGCAATCATTATTACCAATTTGGATTCTGTTTCAAATTTGAATTAATAAGGATATCCGCTGCAGGTATCGGCCACAAATAATCACGGTTCTCATCAAACCTACGTTCAGTAGCCACAACAATGTACCCTTTATCTACCATATAACTCAAATCAGCGATACCATCTTCATCAATCTGAGGAATACCTCCTAATGGATAATTACCATCCTTCCAGTTCTGAATCAACTGTTTGTATTCAGCTGATACAGCATTTTCATCTCCATTCCAAGAGGTAGAGCCCGACCAAGCACGACGTAAATAATAGACCGGTCTATTATATACCTTACCGGCAATTTTCCATCTAATCAAATCCGAGTAACGATGTCCTTCCCAAGCCATCTCAATAAAACGTTCAGTACGTATCAATGTTCGTACTTGTTGTTGCGTTCCTGCGGTTGCTTGTGGATAAGAAATACCGGTACCACTGTAAGCTCTTTCACGCAACTTATTAATGGTCATATCCAGTACCTCCTGAGTACACTGGTTCAATTCATTCATTGCCTCTGCATACATCAAAAGAACATCCCCATATCTTAACATCGGATAGGTCGTTGGAGCCCCTTTTCTTCCATTTTCCAAGAAAGATTCATCAATATATTTCTTAAAAAGGAAGCCGTCGTATGAAGCATGTTCTGCACGGGCTTTTGAATCATTGTTACCTACTTGTGCCCCATCGGAAGCACGCATAACTGTAGTTCGTGTCGGATCCGGAGAATATTCATAGCCTAACCATACATAATCATTCGGATCATACGTTCCATCCAATACACTTTTTGTATAGGCACTTGCGAAAGGAACGATAGTCATTGCCATACGTGGGTCACGATTTTCAAAAATATCTTTTGGATTATAAAGAGGTGACTCATCAATAGGCTTGCCATCAATACAAGGATAAGCACAAACCAATTCATAAGAAGGAGCTTTCTGACCACCCCATCCTCCTGACAAACGAGAGATACAATTTTGAACATCAGAAGCTGCCCAATAATACTGTTTCAAGGTAACATCTCCTCTAAAGAAGAAAATCCATTCATCAGACCAAGAAACTGTAAATAAATCCTGATAATTACTGTGCAACTTATACACATTCAAATCCATACAACTCTTCGCTGCGGCAGCTGCAACAGCATAATCTCCATTATAAATAGCAACTCTTGCCTTAAAAGCATAAGCAGCTCCTTTGGTTGCATGTTGTATGCCTGAGTAGCTAAGTGGCAAACGTTCCGCAGCCTTATCTAAACATTCATAGCTATAAGCCAATACATCTGCCTTCGGAGAACGGGAAGCTGTGTACGCTTCGTCCAAACTCATTCCTACCTTATCAAGGATAACATCTCCCCAATGAAATGCCAACATACCATACGCATATCCTAAATAAAAATAGGCTTCCCCTTCATATTGAGTGATGTCTGCTTCAGATATACCCAAGCTACGTGCCTTCTCCATATTATTCAGTAGGCGTAAAGCACGCGCAATCCCTTTATAATAATTCTGCCAACGCGTAGCAATCGTACTGTTTTCAGCGGTCAACGTACCATTCTGTACTGCTGATGTTGTGTTTCGAGCTGTCACATCATCTCCCCATGTCATGTCATCAATTGGGAAGAAAGCTGTGCGATAGAAATCATTTACAGCCATTTCTATCTCCGCTTGTGAAGAATACCAATTCTCACTTGAACCTTCGGATAACGGATTCAAATCAAGATCGACACACGACATAAACGTGAGTAGCGAAACTATACATATAGTGAATCTTATCTGTTTCATATAACTACCAATTTTAGAATTTAATATTTGCACCAAATGTAATAGACATAGAGATAAAATCTGAAGTTGAACCTACTTCAGGATCCCATCCTTTAGGATAATGACTTATTGCCGGTAAATCATTTACACTTGCATACACACGAAGTCCTCTTACAGAAAGTTTATTCATCCACTTAGAAGGTAATGTATATCCTAATGTAATATTCTTCACACGGAAATAGGCTCCATTAAACAACCAATAGTCAGAACCTGTATAAGTATTAGTCGTATTCGTATAAGTCAGACGCGGATATTTTGCATTCCGATTCTGTTCTTCCGTATTATGCTGGCTCCAATAATTACCCAAAACCAAAGAAGGTACAGCTCCCCACTGTTCTTTCAACGGTTGAATCCAAGCGGAATTGAAAAGAACATTCTGGTGACCTACTCCTTGGAAAGAGAGTGAGAAGTCTAAATCTTTCCAACCTAAGAATAAATTACCTCCGTATTGGAACTCAGGAAGTGAGTTACCTAAACGTACTTTATCATCGGCATTGATCACACCATCTTCATTCACGTCGACATACTTAATATTACCTGCCTTATCATTTTTTGTAAGTGTCGGATATTTATTACCATCCGGGTCATACAAATCAGCGTCAGTTACAAATAAACCATCGGTCTTATACATATACCATTCATAGTAATAAGAATCCTCTTCATAAATCTTATTACCGCTAATGGTACGCTTATCACCCAAATATCCCATCTTTGAACGATAGTCAGACAAGTTAAATGATACGCCATAAGAGACATCTTCGATCTGATCTCTCCAACTTACATCAAATTCCCAACCACGTGTATGCATATCTCCTGCATTCTGTGACGGAGCAGAGAAGCCTGCATAAGAAGGGAAGCCTAATGTCAAAAGCATATCTGATGTTTTCTTGTAATAATAATCCCCTGTAAAGTTCAAGCGATTATCCAACAAATTGACATCCACACCAATATCATACGTAGTGGTTGTCTCCCAAGTAATGTCAGAGAAAGCATAATAAACCTGCGCAGCATTCTGTACAGCCGTTACAGATTGTGAACCTTTATCATACATATAGCTGTTACCAAAAGAGATAGAAGCCTGATAAGGGAACTCAGAACCAATACGTTCATTACCTAATGAACCGATAGATCCGCGTAATTTCAAATGATTAAGCACTGTATTCTTTGGGAACCAAGACTCTTCTGAAAGCACCCAACCGGCAGAAACAGAAGGGAACACACCCCAACGTGAGCTGGAAGCGAAACGAGAAGAACCGTCTGCACGTACATTGGCTTGCAACATGTATCTATTTTTAAATGAATACATCACACGTCCAAAGATAGATTCATAGGCATTATGTCCGGCACTACCTGAGTTATATTGATAATCTTCCGGTCCGATATTCAGATACGGATAGGTATCCAATTCATAATTAGTTCTGGAAGCTCCTTCATTCTCCCATTTATATTTATAGGCCTCATATCCAGCCATCGCATTCAAAGAGTGATCTCCCCACTTATTCTGATAGTTCGCATAGAACTGATAGGTACGACTTTGCGTATTATTACGGGTTTCACTCAAAGAGGTTGATTTATTACTTTGTGCTTGAATAGCAGTACCATCTTCATAATATACATTTACAGCCTTTGTAAATGTCTTCCCATTTGTAAAGGTATAACGAGGAGAAAAGACAGCACTCAAAGTCAAACCCTTCACCGGAGTCAACTGTAACGAAGCCTTACCGCCAAACTTATAATAATTTGTATTCGCTGTTCCCCCTTCATTCAACATAGCCAAAGGGTTCGCTCCTGATTTTACATCGGCATAACTTCCATCTTCCCAATAGGCATTATAATAAGGAGATGCCAAATAAGCCCAATAAACGGGGTTGATAGTTGCCGGTGATACGCTCTTAGAGGTGGAGAAATCAAGGTCAATATTGGCACGAATCCAAGAGTTGATCTTATAATCATTATTCACACGACCGGCATAACGTTCATACGATTTATATTTGTAATACCCGTCTGCTGTCTGATAATTAAATGAGAATTTAGATTGTAACTTATCTGTACCTCCGGACATACTCAACGTATGCTGCTGGTGAGAGGTAGTCTCCTTCAATAATAAATCCACCCAATCGGTATTCGGATAATGGTAAGGATCTGTAGCATTTTTTGTTAGCCATGAATTGATAGTCTCTTGTGAATATTGAGAATAAGGATCTTTAGCACCGTCGTTGTACTTAATCTCATTCTGAACGTTCATCCAATCAATGACATTCCCATTCGTCGGCTTTGTAGTTGGTTTATCAATTGAGTATTCATAGGTATAATCCAACTGGAACTTATTTTGCTTCGCTCTCTTGGTAGTAATCAAAATTACACCGGCAGCCGCACGAGAACCATAGATAGAAGCGGAAGCTGCGTCCTTCAAAACACTCATAGTCTCTACGTCAGAAGCCACCACATCGTTCAATGAACCCGGCACACCGTCGATGATCACCAACGGGTCATTGGTTGAAAGTGTGGTCACACCACGTACGCGAACAGTCGCTGAGCTACCCGGGCTACCGGAAGAACGTGTTACTTCTACACCGGAGATCTGTCCCTGCATAGCCGTTGATAATTGCTGAGTAGAACGTTCTGTCAATGAAGCACCGCTCACACTTGAAATCGGACCTGTCAAATCTCCTTTACGAGCTGTACCGTAACCGATGACAACGACTTCATCCAATATCTCCGTATCTTCCTTTAATGTTAATGAAACAGAGCTCTGATTCCCTACAGAGATTTCATTCTGTACATAACCTATATAGGAAACAACTAACGTTGCATTGAATGCAACGTTAAGGGAGAACCTCCCTTGAGCGTCCGTAATCGTTCCGTTGGTAGTTCCCTTTTCAACTACATTCGCTCCAATAATCGGTTCGCCTGATTCATCTACAATCGTACCTGTCACCGTCTTTCGACTCTGTTGTACACCTGTAGAAGAGGTTGTATTATCAGCTGCCTTAATCAATACTTGCTTATCAATAATCTGATATTTATAGCCTGTATTGCGAAAGATTTGCCTCAAAACTTCCTCCAAAGAGGCATTATCCGCACTGACTGTTACGGTCTTATTTACATCGACACGATTGTCATTGAAGAAGAAAGTAAATTCACTGTTACTTTCTATTTCCCGAAGAATTTCAATGATACTACTGTTTGATTTGTTTATCGAGATCCTATAATCTTTTGCATAAGTAGAGGCAGATAGACTACATATTATACCTATCAATAAGAGAGTAGTGATCTTCATGATACGTCTTGCTTTTTTTAATCGAAAGATTTGATAATCTCCATCTCTGTCTTTTTTCATAACTTTTTACGTTTTAAATAAATACTAATACTTGCCTGAGACATAAGCAAGTATCCTCTCAATCTCTTGCAAAGAAGAAAACAGCTGTTTCTTCTCATTTTTTTAAGCTAACAAAACATGTTTCATAGGCATTACTATTTAAAGTTCATACTTTTTTATTTTAATGATAATATATAATCTCCATTATCCTTCTCCTCATATTTTAACTGGGACGACCTCTGCATGATGAAAAGAATCCGATCCAAAGATTCATCCCGTACTTTAAAAGTAAAACGATATTTCTCCAATAGTTCCTGCGGACAAATGATGTTGCGCCCGTACCATTTCTCCAAACGAGGAATAATCATAGAGAGCTTTTCATTCTGAAAGCATAACATCTTCTGATTATACCAAGCGGTGTATCTTGAAGCGTCTACCTTCTGTTTAGACACCTCTTGGGATTCTCTATTCAACGTGATCTTCTCATTGGGAGAGACGAGGTGAGTACTCTTTACCGTCCCCTCTTCATCTGCCAAGATAGCGACCTTAATCTTTCCACTGACCAATACCGTCTCCACCGATTTGTCTTTCTCATAATTAAACACCTCAAAGGCGGTTCCTAAGGCTTCGATATCCATCCCTTGGGTCTGTACCACAAAAGGGTGTTTACGGTCCTGTGCGACGTCAAAAAAGGCCTGTCCATTCAATTGTACCATCCGCTTCCCTCCTTTAAAACATACGGGGTAAGTCAGCCGGCTGCCCGGTCCCATCAGTACGTTGGTCCCGTCAGGCAAAACAACCGTTTCTATATTTTGAACTCCTGAGCTTACGACGTACATGGAAGCAGGAGACTGCCATACATAGTAGGAAAAACTCAGCAGACCGATGATCAATAGCAGGGAGGATACCAGACTGTAGCATTTATAGATCCCGATACGTCTCCTCTGATTTTTTTCAACGTCTAACGTGGTATTAATTTTTTTCAGGAGCGTTGACTCCATAGAAGAATCCCGAGAGGAAGAATCCTCCACGTTCTCCCATTGCTGTTCCATCAGTTCGGAGACAGGCTTAGAAGCACTTAAGTAGGTCTGTTCCTCTTCAGTCAACGCATTTTGCATTAATTTTCGGACGATATATTTCTTTTCTTTGTATTCCATTTTTTACATCTATACATAGATAAATACATTTGAACAGAGCCCTCCCCCTATCCAAAAGCAAAAAAAAGTTTTAAGTTTTGAAAGATTTTTTTCTTTATACAAAGAATAATAATAGCGTAATGTTCTTTTTAAGGAACTTCAAGGCTTCATGAATTTGGTTCTCCACGGTCTTTTCTGATATGTTCAATAGAAGCGCTATCTCCTTATAGCTCTTATTCTCTTTACGGCTCAGGTTAAAAATCTCACGTCTGCGGGGTGGCAATTCCTCGATTAGCAAATCGATATATTCACGCAGGTTATTGGTTTCTATCTCATCCTCTATGTCATAAGATTTCTCCATAGCGGCTAAAACCGTCACGCGATAGAAGTCTTCATTCAACTTCTTCCGGTGCTGGTTAAAAATCATATTGCGAGTGATGATAAACAGAAGTCCTTTGAAGTTATCATCTTCACGAAGGAACTCTCTCGACTCCCATACCTTGATGAAGACCTCTTGAACGACCTCTTCGGCTGCGCTGACTGAGGTTAAATAGAGGCAACTGAAATCATACACCTGTTTCCAATATTGTTTATAGAGAGTAGTAAAGGCCTCTTTACTCCCTTGCTTTAATCGTATGATCAGCTCCTTCTCCATCTCTATTTTTCTATGCTTTATAAACCCGCTCTAACAATATTACCCAGTATTTTGTTCGCAAATTAAATAACATTTTCTTAAACATCCTTGATTTTAGAATAAAAAATTTAACACAACGAGGACACCTCCCTTCAAAAGAAAGCGAAAGTTCTCGTATCTTTGTTCCATCACAACAGAGATTCATTTATGACAGCAACAAAACGTATTATCATCATAGGCGCTACCTCGGGTATCGGGTATGAGGTCGCTAAAATCTATTGTCAAAAGGGCTGGCGTATCGGTATTGCCGGACGGCGTCTGCCTTTGTTAGAACAGCTGCGTTCGGAAGCTCCGGAGCAGATAGAGACTGAACAAATAGATGTCACCCAAGCGGACGCACCGGAGAGATTGGCTGCTCTTATTCGTAAGGTAGGCGGGATGGACCTCTTCCTGCTCAGCTCCGGTATCGGGAGTCAGAATCGGGAGTTAGACCCGGCTATCGAACTGGCAACCGTCGAGACAAACACGTTAGGCTTCACCCGTATGGTCACAGCTGCTTTTAACTATTTTAAAGAGAACGGAGGCGGACACTTAGCGGTCATCAGTTCCATCGCCGGCACCAAGGGGTTGGGAGCTGCACCTGCCTACTCGGCAACCAAACGGTATCAGAATATGTATATAGATACCCTCGACCAGCTCACCCATATCGAGAAGCTTCCGATCCGTTTTACAGACATTCGTCCGGGGTTCGTTCAGACAGCCTTGTTAAAAAAACGTAAATATCCCTTATTAATGCTACCCGACTATGCTGCCCAGCGGATTGTCCGGGCACTCGAACGTAAAAAAAGGGTCGCTATCATTGACTGGAAGTATGAAATTTTGGTCTTTTTCTGGAGACTTATCCCCAATTTTATCTGGAGAAAACTCCCAATTCACAACTAATATTTGTATATCACTCCGGCAATTTCTACCTTTGCCGCCAATTTTAAAATTAAAAAACATTAAAAATGGGATTATTCATTAGAAAACCGTTGGAGGCTTTGCAGGCCGAAGCCAACCAATCGGGCAGTAAATCACTCAAACGCGTATTAGGACCTTGGAGTCTGGTCGCTCTCGGCGTGGGAGTCATCATCGGAGCCGGACTCTTTTCTATTACCGGTACGGTGGCTGCCGGATACACCGGGCCTGCGATTACCCTTTCATTTGCCATTGCAGCCATCGGCTGCTGTTTTGCCGGACTTTGTTATGCTGAGTTCGCCTCTATGATTCCCGTAGCAGGGAGCGCTTACACCTATTCGTATGCAACAATGGGTGAGCTGATTGCTTGGATCATCGGCTGGGACTTGGTGTTGGAATATACCGTTGCCGCTACGACGGTCAGTATCAGTTGGAGCCGCTATCTCGTTGTGTTTCTGGAAGGTTTAGGAATCCACCTGCCTACCGTCCTTACGGCTTGCCCTTGGGATGGCGGGATCGTGAACGTGCCTGCCTTTCTGATTGTGATACTCATGAGTATATTCCTGATTCGAGGGACGGAAGGTAGTTCTATCTTCAATGGAATCATTGTCTTTTTAAAGGTATCGGTAGTGCTTGTCTTCGTCCTATTGGGGTGGAAATACATCCAGACAGACAATTATATTCCTTATATTCCGGCAAATACGGGGACATTGGGAGAGTTCGGATTCTCCGGTGTGCTACGAGGAGCAGCCATAGTATTTTTTGCTTTTTTAGGATTTGACGCTGTCAGTACAGCCGCTCAAGAGGCTAAAAATCCGAAACGGGATATGCCTATCGGAATCTTAGTCTCGCTGCTGGTCTGTACCATTCTCTATATGCTGTTCGCCCACGTGATGACAGGTGTCGCTCATTATACAGAGTTTGGAGGGCAACAGGGGATTGCTCCGGTGGCTATCGCCATCGCTCACATGGGAGAAGCAAACGCTGCAGGAGTCATCCAGCCCGATTATCCTTGGATGAATAAAGCGATTGTATTAGCAATTTTATTCGGTTATTGTTCGGTTATCATGGTGACCCTATTGGGCCAAAGTCGCGTCTTTTTAAGCATGAGCCACGACGGTCTGCTGCCGCCTTTCTTCTCTCACATTAATGAGAAGTTCCGGACACCGGCTCGCAGTAATTTGCTATTTATGGTCTTGGTCGGACTTTTAGCCGCTTTTGTCCCCGCCCGTTTAGCCGGAGAAATGACCAGTATCGGGACCCTTTTTGCCTTCACTTTGGTATGCGCAGGGGTCTTAGTGGTGCGAAAAACGATGCCAGACGTTCCTCGTGCTTTCAAAACTCCGTTTGTCCCTTTTGTGCCTATAGCAGGGATTTTGACCTGTCTCAGCATGATGCTTTTCCTACCGGCTGACACATGGATTCGACTGGTTCTCTGGATGTTAATCGGCTTGGACATCTATGTCTGCTACGGTCTCAAACACAGTAAACTGGAATACAACCAACCGAAGCGAAAAGGACAATTAGCTTTGAATTTAATCGGTATTTCGCTATCTATTTTATGTGTTATCACCGGACTTTGGCACCAACAAACTGTCGGATGGAGCGAAAGTAAGGTACTTTTAGTAATCTCATTTGTGTTTGCATTTACTCATTTGGGATTCTACATTGCACGCATAAAAAGATAGACAACGAGAGATAAAGTACTGTAAACAAAAGGATTATTCTGCTCTTCACTTACTGAAAGAAGTTGAAAATATCCTATTCAATTATTCAGTTATTCAGTTGTTTGATTCCCCTCAAAAAATTTTTTGATTATATATATAATAATATATATAATCAAATTTATTATTACTATAATAATCATTTTAAAAAACTGAATAACTGAATAACTGAATATTCAATCAGCCTTAGAAGAGGGAGGACAACTGTTAAATTCAAGGCAGATGAGGTAAAAATTCAAGGCAGGTGAAAAAAGAAAATACTGTGCCTCAATGAGATAAAATGTTCTCAATTGTTAAAAACAAAATCAATCAGGGAAAAACTTGCAAAAGCCTATAGCGAAGCCTTACCTTTGCATTGTGGGAGTTGAGAATGTTGGCCACACTCTTAGCGATACCACACCGCCCTATGGCCAAGAGCGGAAGTGAAGGTAAAAAGAGTTCCGGAGCTCTTTTCCCAAACTTAAACAAGAAATCAGGAAATTTGTAACAAGCTGCCTGAAAACCTTTGTGACACAAGAGAGTGACACATGAAATAAGTTCAAAGTATAACTACTTGATTATTTCGAATCAAAATATTGGAAAATTGATACAACAGATAGGCTCTAAGGATAGATAAGATCTGATCAAATCTGATCAAAAAAGTACGCAGGATGAGACTTGAACTCACACGCTGTTACCAGCACTACCCCCTCAAAGTAGCGTGTCTACCAATTCCACCACCTGCGCAAGAAGGGTGCCCAGAACAGGACTCGAACCTGCATGCCTCTCGACACACGCACCTGAAACGTGCGCGTCTACCAATTCCGCCACCTGGGCATCTCAATACATTAAAAAAGCGGACTCATACCGCCTTGAGCGGAAGACGGGGCTCGAACCCGCGACCCTAACCTTGGCAAGGTTATGCTCTACCAACTGAGCTACTTCCGCGATAACGGGTGCAAAGATAGAGGTATTTTTCATTTCTCCAAAACTTGAATCTACTTTTTATCTCCTTTTATCTCCTTACACCCGCTCTTTTCATCCTGGTTTTATTTCAAACCGGTAGCTTCTAACCACATATTTGCCATCAACTGACGACCGGGCAGGTCCGGATGGACTCCATCATTCGACCAATAGCGTGTCGGAGCTACCTTTACTGCAGCGTCAAAACCGGCTTGGAAGGGAACGAAAATCGTATTAAACTCTTCGGACAACTTTCGGGCTGCCTTACGGAACTCATCGAACATGGGGTACCACTTCGAGTCTTCTATCGCGGTTCCGTCACGCAGAGTGAACGGCTCACAAAGAACTAACTGCGTATTAGGTAACTTCTCTTTTGTATATTTCAATAGATCCCGTAAGTCATTCTCATACGTCTCTACCGTTCCTTTATATCCGTTTGTCAAAGAGTGCCAGTAGTCATTGACCCCGATCAAGATACTTAGCACATCCGGTTGGAACGCCAGGCAATCAATCTCCCAACGTTCGCGTAGCTGATACACTTTATTACCACTGATTCCTCGGTTGTAGATTTTAGGTTGAAAGGCTGCCTGACGCTCTAAAAGCTGAGTCGCTGTAAACAGGACGTAGCCCTTCCCAAGCTGCTCAAAGGTATTGCAACGATTGTTTGTCTTATCCCGCCCACAATCCGTAATCGAATCTCCTTGAAACAGGATGACACAATCTTTCTTTAATTTGAGCTTCGGTGCATGTACTGATGTACTCTCTTTTACTGCTGCTTTAGCAATCTCCGGTATCATCAACGCACTGAATCCTGCCAAAGCTCCCTTCTTTAAAAAGTTTCTTCTTGAATTTTCCATGATTGATCAAGTTTATTCATTTATTACATCCTTGCTATTAGTTTCCGAAATAAAGTAGTCATTGTAGCAGCCGCACGGTTAGCTGCTTCTATCACATCGGCTCCGTCGTTCACAAAATCGTCTGCAAAATGATACCCCTCATTGGTGATTACTGACATACCAAAGACACGTAGTCCGGCATGACGGGCGACGATCACCTCGGGTACTGTACTCATGCCTATCGCGTCTCCCCCGACTTTGCCATAGAAAGCATACTCTGCCGGAGTCTCATAAGAGGGACCTGTCAGGCCGACATAAACCCCTTTCTTCAATGGGATCTGCAAAGAAGAGGCTATCTCTTCCATCCACTGTATGAACTCTCGGTCATACGCTCGGGTCATATCCGGGAAACGTGTACCAAACAGTTCATTGTTCGGACCGATCAATGGGTTCGGCAGCATATTGATATGATCGCGGATAATCATCAAGTCTCCGACCTTAAACGTCGTATTAATCCCTCCTGCTGCATTTGAGACCAACAGATTCTTTATACCCAAGAGCTTCATCACTCGGATCGGGAAGGTTACTTGCTGCATGGTGTACCCTTCGTAATAATGAAAACGTCCTTGCATAGCCAAGACGGGCTTACCGCCTAACTTACCACAAATAAAGTTTCCTTTATGCCCGGCAGCCGTTGAATGGACAAAATGGGGTATCTCCTTATAAGGAATCACTGTCGCCTCTTCGAGCTGGTCAGCCAAAGCCCCCAAGCCACTCCCTAAGATGATCGCGATCTCAGGTCTGTCCGGAAGATGAGCAGACAGATAGTCTGCTGCCTCCTGATATTGTTTGTTTATTTCATTCATATCCATATTCGTCACCTTTCATTATACTTTTACTTATGGACCTTCTCTCGCCTCAAGATTCAGCAACCAATTTATAGGCAAGTTCTCCTGCCTTCTTCAGAATCTCCTCTTCACCTGGGACTTTTCGATTTTGCATGATTATCTTCCCATCACAAATCACCGTATCGATACAGCTACCGTTAGCCGCATAAACCAAATTAGAGATAAAGTTATGATTCGGGACAAACGCTGGCTGATTCAAATCAACGATACAAAGGTCTGCCAAAAAGCCTTCCAAGATTTCTCCCGACTTTAGTCCGACAGCTGCTGCACCTGCCGCTGTTGCTACTTGAAAGATATCGTCCGCAGGAACTGCTACCGGATTCTTTCGCCAGGCTTTTCCTAACAATGAGGCCAACTTCATGGCTTCTATCATATCCAAGTTATTGGAAGAAGAACAGCCATCTGTCCCTAAAGAGAGTCTAATCCCCATTTCTCTCATCTCTGTGAACTTAAACCTCATCCCGGAAGCTAACTTCATATTGGAAGCCGGATTATGTACGACCGTCACACCAAACTCAGCCAACATCCGAATCTCTTCATCATCTACATAAAGCCCATGTGCAATAATCAAACGTGGAGAGAGGACACCCAGCTGACGTAAATAACGTACAGGAGTACACCCAAATCGTTTCACACAATTTTGTACCTCCTCCTCTGTCTCTGCCAAATGCATATGCATAGGGACTTTGTACTCCCGGGTAAACCAACTCATCCATTGTAATAACTCACCTGACACCGTATAAATGGCATGAGGACCTACAGCGTATCTGATCCGGTCACCATATTTCTCGGTCTCTAAATAAAGTTGCTCAACTACCTTCTTGCTCTTCTCGCGTAGCTCCGGATCGAAATGATCCATACAAGCTCCTGCTAAGACCGCACGTATCCCCATCTCTTCGACAGCCCGTGCCGAAGCTCCTAATTTGTGATACATATCAAAGAAGGTCGTTGTCCCACTCTTGATCATCTCCAAGCAAGCCAATTTAGTACCCCAATACACATCTTCCGATGTCAACTTCGCCTCATTCGGCCAAATCTTCTTTTGTAACCAAGGCATAAGCGGCATATCATCCCCAAAACCTCGGAAAAGTGTCATCGCTGCATGTGTATGCGCATTTACAAACCCCGGTATTAAAGCCTTTTGCCGTCCGTCAATCACTATATCTGCAGTCTTTGGTACATCACCGATTGCTGCAATTATATTTCCCTCAATGTACACATCTAACTTCACGTCATTCAAGAAGATGTCCTTTATTAATATGCTCATATATATTTAGCTTTCAAGTTTTTAATTTTCTCATCTTTTATACGTGCTAACAAAGCTTTCACTTTGTCTCGCTTAACAGCTGCAAAAGCACAACTCTCTTTAATCTCAACGATACCTAAGTCCTCTTTATCCAATGCTCCCTTTTGGAAAAGGAACCCTACAACATCTTTCTTGCTTAACTTATCCCGTTTCCCCCGGTTGATAACGATGGTCTTCCAATCAGGTGGCGTAGGTTTTCTTGCCACCTCTGGTAGGAAAAACTCCTCCGGCTCCCGCGTTACATAATCAGGTACTGTCTCCGTCTCATTTAAGATCAGATAGGCAACCCCCTCGGCATGCATACGGGCGGTACGTCCATTCCGATGTACATAGGCCTCTTCATTGACCGGGAGATGGTAATGAATCACATGCTTTACCTCCGCTATATCTAACCCACGTGAGGCCAGATCCGTAGAGATAAAGACCGTCGTACTCCCATTGCGGAAGTAGGCTAAAGCTCGTTCACGATCCATCTGCTCCATACCTCCATGAAAACAACCGTTATCTACTCCCATCTTCGTCAAGTAATTGCTCACCCGTTCTACCGTTTCACGATAATTACAAAAGACCAAAGCAGAACCTCCTTTAAGCTCTCCCAGAAGCTTATAGAGTGTCTCTAACTTATCTTTTACCGGAGATTTTACGACCCGCAGAGTTAACCCTTTTACCTCTTTCGTTTCTTTCAAAAAAGAAAGACGTATCGGTTTCTTCATCCCTACAAAGGCAGGAACTTCAACAGCAGCTGTAGCTGAAGTTAAAACACGACGACGCAAGCCGGGCAGATGAGCAGCGATCTTCTTCATTTCATCCAAGAATCCCAACTCAAGAGATTTATCAAATTCATCTAAAATCAGAGTTCGGACAGTTCCTAACTCAATATTGCCTCGATCTAAATGGTCGAGGATTCGTCCCGGGGTACCAATCAAAACCGTAGGAGGATACTCTAAACTTCGGCTCTCAATGCGTAAAGGATGTCCCCCATAACAACAATTCACTTTACACCCGGCTCCTAAAGAGCGAAAAACGGTCTCTATTTGTATCGCCAGCTCACGTGATGGGGCAATAATCAACGCCTGTATCTTCTTCTCTTCATCCGTCAGCGTAGTAAGCAAAGGCAATAGAAATGCTAACGTCTTACCCGAGCCTGTCGGGCTTAACAATAACATATCTTTCGTTGTCCCAGCCTCCAATACAGCCTGCTGCATTTCATTTAAGGCTGTAATACCCGTATTGGCTAACGCACGAGCTATTATCTCTTCTTTCGTCATACTTATTGATACCGTTTATAAAACTCTGCTACTGACTCTATTCCTTTGTAAAAGAAATCTAAAGAGCAACTTTCATTTGGAGAATGAATTGCATTTTGCTCTACACCAAAGCCCATAAGCACTGTCTTAATACCTAACACTCGCTCAAAGGTGGAGATGATAGGAATACTTCCTCCACGACGTACAGCCAACGGACGTTTACCAAAAGCAACAGCCATCGCCTCCTCAGCCGCTTTATAAGCTGGTAAGTCTATCGGGCAGACATACCCTTGGCCACCATGCTTCGGGGTAACCTTCACTTTGACATAGGCTGGAGCTACTTGCGCTATATAGTCTTCAAACAATTTAGAAATCTTTGCATGCTCCTGATGAGGTACCAAGCGACAAGAGACTTTAGCATAGGCCTTGGAAGGAAGAACTGTTTTACTTCCCTCTTCGATATAACCACCCCAAATACCACAAATATCAAAAGAGGGACGACAGCTATTACGTTCCAACGTCGAGTAACCTTTTTCACCAAAAACTTCATCAATACCAATCGCAGCCTTATATTTAGCTTCATCAAAAGGAATTTGAGCAATCATATCACGCTCTGCTTGCGGAACCTCTTCAACATCATCATAGAACCCAGGAATCGTAATTCGTCCGTCTGCGTCTGTAATATCAGCCATCATCTTACATAAAACATTGATGGGGTTAGCGACCGCTCCTCCAAAATGACCTGAATGTAAGTCTCGGTTTGGTCCTGTCACCTCTACCTCCCAATAAGCCAACCCACGTAAGCCGGTTGTTAAAGATGGAGTCTCTGCGCTAACCATACTGGTGTCAGAGACTAAGATTACATCTGCTTTCAACAGTTCTTTATTCTCTTTGCAAAAGGCTTCTAAGCTCGGTGAGCCGATCTCTTCTTCCCCTTCAAAAATGAACTTCACATTACATTTTAACAGGTCTAACTTCAAAGCTGTTTCAAAACCTTTCACCTGCATCATGGCCTGCCCCTTATCATCATCAGCGCCACGTGCCCAGATACGACCGTCTCTAACCTCCGGTTCAAAAGGAGAGCTCTTCCAAAGTTCCAACGGTTCAGCCGGCATTACATCATAATGAGAATAGACTAATATAGTTGGAGCCTCTGGCGAAACATTCTTCTCACCATAAACAACCGGATTACCCATAGTAGGCATAACTTCTACTTTATCAGCTCCAGCAGCTAATAACAACTCTTTCCAACGTTCCGCACAAGCCACCATGTCTGGTTTATGTTCTTGTTTAGCACTAATTGAAGGAATACGAATCAAGGAGAAAAGTTCCTCTAAAAAACGGTCCTTATTGGACTCAATATACGTCTTTATTGTCATATTATTTATCTTGTTTTAATTAAATTCTAAAAAAGGAGACACAATAATACAACATTTCCTATTCAAATAAAAATTTCTCCTTACCTTTGATTAGTCTATTTAATAAAACTTATCATGAGAACAAAATTATTTTTTGTATTCGTTTTATTCTCTTGCATGACTTCTCATGCTAAAATAAAACTACCTGAATTACTCAGTGACCACATGGTTCTACAACAACAGACCAACGCTCGTCTATGGGGGGAAGCTACTCCAAACAGTACGGTAACGATTCAATCTTCTTGGAACAATCAAATTTGGGAAACAAAGGCTGACGCTCAAGGTATTTGGGAAACAACGATTGCGACACCAAGTGCCTCGTTTGCTCCACAGACAATTACTATCAGCGATGGAGAACCTATAACTCTCCACAATGTCCTCATTGGGGAAGTTTGGTTCTGCTCCGGACAATCTAATATGGAAATGACATTGAATGGGTTCAGCAAATGCCCTATCGAAGGAGCTAATAATGTCATTGCTGACGCTCCCAATCACACAATACGAGTAGCCACTATTCATCGGAGCGGAGCTCTTACTCCTCAACCTTATGCTAAAGGGATGTGGAAAGAATCAACTACAGAGAACGCGGCAGGCTTCACTGCTACCGGTTATTTTTATGCGCTTGCTCTACAAAAAACATTGCAAGTACCTATTGGACTAATCAACTGCTCATGGGGTGGTTCCTGCGTAGAGGGCTGGCTACCGGAAAGAATTTTAAAGAATTACCAGGATATTGATCTTAATAAAGCGAAAGAGCCCAAATTCAAATGGCGTCAACCGATGGTAATGTATAATGCCATGCTCTATCCCAGTCGTAAATATACCATCAAAGGTTTTATCTGGTATCAAGGTTGCGCTAACGTAAGCCGAGCTGCAAGTTATGCAGAACGTATGACTGCTATGGTGAAAGAATGGCGTTCTCTTTGGGGACAAGGAGATCTTCCTTTTTATTACGTAGAGATTGCCCCCTTTGCCTATAGCAATGATTGCAAAGGAACTAAATCAGCCTACCTACGTGAAGCTCAATTTAAAGCACAAGCAATGATTCCTAACAGTGCCATGATTACTACAAATGATTTGGTAGAACCTTATGAGTTCTCACAAATTCATCCGAAAAACAAAAAAGATATTGGCGACCGCTTGGCTTGGCAAGCCCTTTCAAAAACATACGGGTATAAGGGAATCTATGCTGATAGCCCCTCCTACCGAGAGATGGAGATCAAAGGGAATCAAATCTTAGTTCGTTTTGACCATGCCGAATTAGGTCTTAGCCCTTGGGAAGAAATTACTGGATTTGAGATTGCAGGAGAAAACAAAGTCTTTCATCCAGCAACAGCTAAGTTGACGAACAACCCGGAAGAAATCGCTGTATCCTCACCAAAGGTAAAGAAACCTGTAGCTGTCCGCTATTGCTTCCGTAACTTCCAAATCGGAAACGTTGTGAACCATCGCAACCTTCCTTTGATCCCATTCAGGACGGATAATTGGTAATTTATCCTCTCTTCCTCCCCCTTTCCATTCGCGCCTTTAGCGACTTACCAGTCGCGGGACCCGCGACTGGTAAGGTTGGAGAGTAGCGACCGATAAGTCTACTGACCGTAGACCGGTAAGTCTATTCAGGATAGACTAAAATAGAGGTTCGGATAATACAAGAAAGGGGTATCCTACCTTCCGGATAACCCTTTCTATAATAAAAATACCTCTTTTTCTCTTTAAAAGGAATACGACCTGCTTCTATCAATACTGCTCTTTCTCGTTCGGGAAGTCCTGCGTTTTGACATCTTCGATATAGGCTTGTACGGCATGCGTAATGTCTTCTGCCAAATTAGCATAGCGGCGAAGGAAACGAGGTGAGAAACCTTTGTTGATTCCTAACATGTCGTGCATAACTAACACCTGACCGTCTACACCCCCTCCGGCTCCAATACCGATAATTGGAATCGTCAGCTCGGAAGCAACTCGCGCAGCTAAGCTGGCCGGAATCTTTTCCAACACAATGGCGAAACAGCCGATTTCTTCCAACAGATGAGCGTCTTCAACAAGCTTCTTTGCTTCTGCTTCTTCGCGGGCACGCACTGTATACGTTCCAAACTTATTAATGGACTGAGGGGTCAATCCTAAATGTCCCATAACAGGAATACCTGCACAGAGAATACGTTCAATGGATTCGCGTATCTCAGAGCCACCTTCCAGCTTGATACAATCAGCGTGTGTCTCTTTCATCACGCGAATGGCTGAAGACAAAGCTTCCTTTGAATTTCCTTGATAGGTTCCGAAAGGTAAATCAACTACAACCAATGCACGCTTTACGGCTTTCATCACGGACTTACCATGATAGATCATCTGATCCAACGTAATAGGTAATGTCGTCACGTTACCAGCCATTACATTAGAGGCAGAGTCCCCGACAAGGATAACATCCATGCCTGCTTGATCTATAAGTTGGGCCATTGAGTAGTCGTAAGCGGTCAACATGGAAATCTTCTCTCCACGTTGCTTCATCTCTATCAGGCGATGTGTGGTCACCTTTCTATTGTCTTCTAAATCCCTTTTTGCAACTGACATAATGAATTTATATTAATTGTTACAGAGCACAAAGGTAGAGAAAATTTTAGAATGTTACATCAATTCCTCCCATGAAGATAGCTTTAGGCATAGGAAAACCCTCATTTATGGTGTACAAAGTAGCAGTCAGGTTTTCTCCCTTCACAAAGAGGTTCATTCCTTTTTCACGTGAACCCAAACGATAAGCTATACGGGCGTTCAACGTTGTAAAGTCCTCTTGCTCCGTACAGTTGGTATCTGTATATAGTCCAAAGACAGATTGGACGTTCAAGTTCAAAGTGAAACGGCCGGGGGTATAGGTTGTTCCTGCATAGAACTTATGTTCCGGTGCACCGGGAATCGGATGGCTCATGTGCAGATAGCTGTAATTCATGTTCAAACTTAAATCCTTACAGAGTTGATAACGGGCTTCCCACTCTATACCTTTATTAATAAAGGAACCGGTATTCATATTTTTATACGGCGGGCGATTATCGCCATTCACGCTGACGGAATATATCATATCGGATCCATCAATATAGAAGGCTGTCAGTTCAGTATGTAAATCTCCTTCCAAGAAAGATTGCCCAATAGCCACTTCATAGTTAATCATACGCTCCGGTTTTAGATCCTCATTGGCAGTTCCCCACATATACATCTCACGAATGTTTGGGCTACGGAATCCTTTCGATACAGAAGCTCGGATGAGATTCCCTTCAAAAGGTCGGAAAGTAATACCTCCTTGGGGGACCCATTCTCCTCCAAAAGAGCTATTGTGCTCATAGCGTATGCCGGCGTTTAGGCTTACCTTTTCAAAGAGTTCTTGTTGCATAGTCAGATAGCCAGCAACTTCATTGACCGTTTTATTGACTAACATCTGCTTGGAAGAGCCATCAAGATAGTTATTCCAAGCTTTTCCACCCCAGTTTTTATAATCAATCCCTACTGTAAAGTGATTCCCCTTAAAAAGGCGAAAGGTCTCATAGAACAGGAGTCCGACATTATGGTCGCTTGAGCGGAAACGATACGTTAGCGGCTCCTCACCCGGTCTATATCCGTCATTAATATCATGGTCTCCCCAATTATAAAACAGACGTAGGGCACCTGTTACCTTTTCATAACGATTTTCGACAGACAGAGAGGTCGTTCCACGTAGGATATCCATCTTATTATCAAAGATAGGATCAGACACTTTACCGGGATTTTGATAGTTCGACTTAGCGATACTGACGTCTCCAGATAGTTTATATTGTTCATTGAAAGTGTATCCTAAATTAGCAAAACCGTTTGTCATCCGAAAATCCGAATAAGGGCGATGACCATCCGTACGGTCGTGATTCAAAGAGATAAAACTACTGAACCCACCTTTATTATAGCCATTATTCACCATGTACTTCTGTGTATTATAGGAACCGTACATTACACGTGCCTGTGTACGTCTTCCTTCTTGCTTATGACGACGAGTGATTATATTCACAACCCCTCCCATCGCATTAGAACCATAAAGTAATGAACCCGGTCCACGAATCACTTCGACTCTTTCAACATCAGAGGCCACATAAGTATCTGGCAAAGAATGGCCAAACACACCTGCCCATTGAGGTTGTCCATCAAATAACATTAAAACTTTATTACCACTTCCTACCCCTCGTATATTCACCGTCCCTGCAGCACCTTCCGAGACTCCAAAACCGGTAATACCTTTTTGAGTAACAAACAGTCCTGGCACATGTTGGGACAAAACAGGTAATAAAGCAGACTCACTACTTGACTCAATTTGTTCTCGGTCTATCACAGAGAGAGTAAGTGGGACACTATTACGATTAACTTCTATCTTATTAGCTGAAATAATAACCCCCTGTAGTTGAATCAGACTATCAATTTTATTAGGATCATTGGCATAAGACAAATTCCCAAAGCATAGTATAAAAGCAAGTAAAAGTACCTTTTTTATCATCTATTCCTATAGTTTATGTTCATGAATACAAACACAAAAGTAACACATTTATTCATATTCGTGTTACCAAACTTTACTATCAAAGCTATTTTATGGATATTTAACGGACTCAATCAGCCCGACTCATCACCAATTTACCATGCTTAATTCCTTTAATAGTTGTCAGATGATCAGCTAATTCGGTTAATCGATAGGCTGCTCCCATTACGGTAACAATATGCAAAGAGAAGTTTTTATTGATATAATATTGAGAGGAAGAGAGGATAACGTCTTGATAATTTTGCTGAATATCAGCAATTCGGGAAGTAATATCTTTTTTTACTTGGTCATACATAATAATGATCGTACCTGCAACAATATGGTTACATTGCCACTTTTTCTCAGCCACATTCTTCTCTACCAAGAATCGGATAGCTTGCGAACGATTGGCAAAGCCATTTTCTATAACATACTGATCCAATGATTCCAGCAGATTATCTTCCAACGAAACACCAAAACGCTTTAAAGCCATACCTCTTTTTTTACTTTAAACTAATATTCCGAACAAATATAGAACTTTTTCTATTAGTATGCATATAAAATTTACTTTTGCGCACTTAATTTGTCTAACATGAATACAAAAGTCAAAGGTTATCTATTAGGGGCTATTGCTGCTACCACTTATGGGACAAATCCGCTATTCGCTCTACCTCTTTATAAGGAGGGTATGAATCCGGACTCTGTTCTTTTCTATCGTTATTTATTAGCTATTCCTATTATAGGAATTATGATAAAGGCACGTGGAAGAAATTTTAAAGTACCACGGGAGAAGATTTTTCCTCTGGTTGGGATGGGAATTTTGATTGCTTTTTCTTCGCTTGCTCTTTTCCAAAGTTATAACTATATGGAAGTGGGTATCGCTTCAACCCTACTATTTGTTTATCCAATTATGGTTGCATTAATTATGGCAACTATATTTAAAGAAAAGCTTTCTCTACAAACCATCCTCTGTATTCTTTTAGCACTAACAGGTATCGGGTTACTTTACAAAAGTGAAAATGGAGCAACCCTAAGCCCAACAGGTATTACATTGGTTATGGCATCAGCTCTTTCTTATGCGATTTACATTGTCGGAGTAAACCAATCAACATTGAAAAATGTGGCGACTCTTTCCCTTACATTTTACACACTATTGTTTGGTGTCAGTCTTTTTCTTCTTCGTATAGCAACAGGACAAGAACTTTTCATTGTCGATAAATGGTATCTTTGGCTAAATCTTTTAGCATTAGCCATTTTTCCAACAGCAATTTCTTTCCTTTGTACAACCAGTGCTGTTCAATATATCGGTTCTACTCCCACAGCAATCTTAGGCGCTTTGGAACCTGTAACGGCAGTTTTCTTTGGAGTAACCATTTTTGGAGAAGCTCTAACTGGAAGGATTTGTGTAGGTATATCACTTATTATTTTAGCCGTAACCCTCATTATTGCAGGAGGTAACATCACCTCTCACTTGATCCGCTTTAGAAAACTATTTCCCAAACTTCCTATCAAGAAGAAAATATTTTTCAAAAAAACCAACCGCAATCCGTTGTAGTATCCAAAGAAAGGGCTAACTTTGCACATTGAAAATTAAAAAGATTAGAAATGCTCAACAAAATTAACACACTCCTTCAGGAAGTAGAAAATCTGAAAGCGGCTAACGCAGAGGAATTAGAAGCATTACGTATTAAGTATCTTAGTAAAAAGGGAGCAATCTCTTCGCTAATGAATGACTTTCGTAATGTACCGGCTGAGCAGAAGCGTGAAGTTGGACAGTACCTCAATAAATTAAAGGAGGCTACTCAAAATAAAATAAACGAACTGAAAGCAAATTTTGACAACGCACAGACTGTTAGCGATGATATCGACTTAACTCGTACCTCTTATCCTATTGAATTGGGAACTCGTCATCCGCTTTCACTCGTAAAAAAAGAAATTTGTGACATCTTTGGACGTTTAGGATTTAGTATTGCAGAAGGACCAGAGATTGAAGATGATTGGCATGTTTTCTCCTCTTTGAACTTTGCAGAAGATCATCCAGCTCGTGATATGCAGGATACATTCTTCATTCAACATAGTCCGGATGTATTACTTCGTACACATACTTCTTCAGTACAGACTCGTGTGATGGAAAAGCAAGAACCTCCTATCCGTATTATCTGTCCGGGACGTGTGTATCGTAATGAAGCAATCTCCTATCGTGCACACTGTTTCTTTCATCAAGTAGAAGCATTGTACGTAGATAAGAACGTTTCTTTTGCAGACCTAAAACAAGCTTTGTTATTTTTTGCGAAGGAAATGTTTAGTGCAGATACAAAGATTCGTCTGCGTCCATCTTATTTCCCATTCACCGAACCATCAGCAGAAATGGATATCTCATGTAACATCTGTGGAGGCAAAGGTTGTCCATTCTGTAAAGGAACTGGTTGGGTTGAAATCCTTGGTTGCGGTATGGTAGACCCGAACGTATTAGAGAACTGTGGTATTGACAGTAAAGTCTATTCAGGTTATGCCTTAGGAATGGGTATTGAGCGTATAACAAACCTAAAATATCAAGTTAAGGACTTACGTATGTTCTCGGAAAACGATGTCCGATTCCTACGTGAGTTCGAATCAGCCAATTAAGTTGAAGACCTAAATCATTTAATTTACCATCTTCCCCGGGTCATTAACCAGCCCGGGGAGAAACACACACATAAACACCGGGGTATTAACATGATAAAGGTTTTACTTCTTATGGCAGGAGGAGCCATCGGTACAATATTCCGTTTTGGAATTTCCACATGGGTACAACGTTCAATGTTACCTACTTTCCCTTGGGGAATATTATCCGTTAATGTAATTGGTTCTTTCTTTATTGGTCTTTGTTGGAGTATGGCAGAAGTTCTAAATCTATCATCTAACACAAGACTTTTTATTTTTACTGGATTATTCGGAGGATTCACAACTTTCTCTTCTTTTACTTTGGATACAATGTCCTTAATGAAAGTTGGGGAATACAAGTTGGCTCTTCTGAATATCTTAGCCAGTAATTTTTTAGGATTGTTAGCCGTCTTTTTAGGATTATTTCTTGGAAAACATATCATATCACTTATCAAATAGAATGCGAAAAGAAGAGAGATACAAAGGAGTACTTAACTGGTTTGCAGAGAATGTACCTGTAGCTGAAACGGAATTGCATTATGAAAATCCGTACCAATTACTTATCGCTGTTATCCTATCCGCACAGTGTACGGACAAACGAGTTAATATGATAACTCCTGCCCTTTTTCAAGATTTTCCTACACCCGAAGTAATGGCCGCAACCACTCCGGAAGTAATCTTTGAATATATTCGTAGTATCTCTTATCCTAATAATAAGTCCAAACATTTAGTTGGTATGGCAAAAATGCTCGTGAATGAATTTCATGGAGTTGTTCCATCCGACATAAATGAACTACAAAAACTACCAGGTGTAGGTCGTAAGACAGCAAATGTTATTGCTTCAGTTGTTTACAACAAGCCAGCTATGGCTGTTGATACACACGTCTTCCGAGTAGCCAATCGTATAGGATTGACCAATAATAGTAAAACACCTTTAGAGACAGAAAGAGAATTAGTAAAGCACATTCCTGAGGAACAAATTTCAATTGCCCATCATTGGCTGATTCTACATGGACGCTATATCTGTATTGCAAGGAAACCTAAATGTGAAGAATGTGGTCTCAAACCTTGGTGTAAACATTTCTTACGTCCACAAAAAACATAGCTATTATGAATATTTACAAGCGAGAAATAGTTACCCTCCTTATTGCTGCTCTCGCTATACTGACAGCAGTCGGCTTCTTTTTAAACAATTTACAAAAGGAGAAGAGTACTGTGCGAACAGATCTTTATACACTTATCACACCCAAAAGCTATGCTTTATTACAAATAAATCGTCCTCATGCATTTGCTAAATATATTCTTTCTCAAAAAACAGAATATGATATATTTGCCTCTAATATTCCCTCTGTTCTTCTTTCTATTATACAAGAGACCCCAGAGCTATCCTCTTCTCTACTTTCATTCAATCAACAAGGAGTAGTTCTTTATACACATGCTGATAATCGTCTCATTAGGCAAATAGAAAAAAATACATTGGAAAAACGTTTTCACACGTTCACACCACAACAACAAACAAAAAAAGGAATCACATTTCATTACTATCCTGACACAGGGAATCGTTTCTTCGGTTATTTTCAATACAATGATATATGGGTAGCCAGTTATAGCCGAAAACTATTGGAAGAGGTCGCAAGTATGCTAACGATAGGTACCCGATATTTACTTCCTCAACAGGATAGTTTACGTAAAGTACTGGATTTAAACGTTCCTTTAAATCTTTTATTACAAACAGACTGTCTTCCACCCTCTGTTCAATTAAACGATTCCATTAGTTGGAAAATACCGACAGGATGGTTGGCAGCTGACCTTTTCATGAATGAGCAACACCTTTGTTACTCCAGTAGTTTACCGTTTTACTCAACAACCGATAGTCTTCCTTTCCACATAGGAGACACATTGGCAAAACATTTAAACCTGTATTTTCCTCAATTTAAAGTTACGAATCAGACTACAACAGATAAAAATCAGATCTATTTCACCGGTAAACTGATACCTCAATAGTCTTTCCCCTAAAAGTTATCTTCAGATAAAAGCAATAATAAAACGGTAGATAAAATAGCTACAGAGCGAAACTTTCACAACTACACTCAATAGGAAACCTAAGAAAGCTCCCAATCCAGCCTTAAAGGCCTCAAAAGAGTTCTTTCCTCCTAATAATTCTCCAATAACAGCTCCAGCGAAAGGCCCTACTAAAATACCCCAAGGAGGAAAGATAAAGATTCCAACGACGGTTCCTATCACACAACCCCAGTTTCCATATTTACTACCTCCGCTATATTTAGTTCCCAGCATAGGAGTGATATAATCCAAGAACTGAACAATAACAACTAACAAAGCCCATATTCCTAAACTAACTCCTGAAAACTCTATCCGATCAGTAAAATACAACAATAAGAGTCCTACATACGAGAGAGGCGGTCCCGGAAGTACCGGTAAAAAACAACCTGCTAATCCCAATAACAAACAAAGTACTCCTAAAATAATCAAAAGGATATCCATATCTTTTACTTTATACGATTCACACGAGCCACATCATCCAACTTCACACATACGGTAGCCCCCAACTGTTCAATGTATAAAAGCAGATGAGTCTTCTTTATTCTTTTTATCTTTCCTGATATATGCTTCATTGCCCCACAAAGTATTTCAACCTCTTCGCCCGGACAAAGAGTATGATCTGAAGCTTGCTCTAAGAATTCTTTTATGGCATCAATCTCTTTAGGACGTACAATGGCTGGTTTCCCATTATAGTACACGATTCGAACTACCCCATAAACATAAATCAGATCCCTTAGAACAGAATCAGAACAGTATACAAAGACATAAGAGTTAAAAAGGGGGACTTCCACGATCTTAACCCGATCCGACCATACACGAGGTGAACGGTGAAGAGGAAGCCAGCACTCTATACCCAATGCAGCTATGCGATTCTGTACCTGTTTCTCCGCACGCGGAGAGGTATACAACACATACCAATTCTGATTCTTATCTGAAGCCATCGACATTATTATCTGCTTTCTATATGAAGTCACAAAAATAAGACTATTTTTCCAATAGCCACCTTTATTCATTAAAAAGCAAAACGTTGTTTCCAAATCTCTTTTCTGCAAAAGAATCGGGAAACAACGTTTCAACCTACTTATTACAACTTATAAAAAATTAGAATGAAAAAACTATTCAGATAAAAGGCCAACTGATGGTGGAGAAGTACCCAGTCCCCACTCTTTATTAGCCTTAGCTCCCATCTTCAACTCTAATACGCCACCGGAAACTATCTGACTGTGTTCAAACCAAGATTGATTTAAAGGAGTACCGTCTAAGCGGGCAGCTTGAATATACTTATTTCGATTTGAAACTTTATCAGCTACAATTTCAAAAACATTCCCGTTACCTAAATCAATCTTCACGTTTGAAAATACCGGACTACCGATATTATAAATAGGTGAACCCGGTGTAACAGGATAGAATCCCATCATACTAAATACAACAAAAGCTGACATTCCGCCTCCATCTTCATCGCCTGGAACTCCCATTAGATCATTACGAAACCACTGATTCAACAAGGTACGTATACGCTTCTGAGTCTTCCAAGGTTGTCCGGCATAGTTATACAAATAAGGAATATGAAGACTTGGTTCATTAGCCATTGAGAACATTCCCACGTTTCCTGTGTGATCCGGCAAGAAAGAGTAAAAACTCCACTTCGACATACCTAACGGCGTATCAAACATCGAATCGAGTGCCATAATAAATTCATCATTACCTCCCATTAGATGAATCAGGTCTGCTACATTATGCTGTACATCCCATCGATAAATGTATCCATTGTTTTCATCATAATAATCACGAGCTCCTAACCCACCTGAATAGCGATAATCTACTCCTTCAATAAAGTTTCCCTCTTTATCCTTCGGATGAAAAAATTTAGTAACCGGGTTAAACAGGTTACGGTAGTTATAAGATTGTTGCAAATAATAAGCAGCCTCTTCTTTTTTTCCTAACTCTTCAGCTATTTGTGACAAACACCATTGATCATAAGCTGTACCTAATGTTACAGCGACCGGTTGGCGTTTTTCCCATTTAGAGACATGAGGAACAGTCTCTTCTTCACCAGGTTTCAAGGCCGGGATATAACCATGTTCCTTATAAAAAGTATCCAACCAACCAGCCGGAGCAGCAGACCACGGGATCAAGGTCTTTTCTTCCATACCTGCTTTAGCCGCTTGGTAAGCCTTTTCCAAATCAAACCCGCGCACTCCTTTACGCCATGCGTCAATTACCGTAGCGACTGCATGATTAGAATTCATACGACGAGAGTCTCCTGTAACCTCTGGAAAAGTTGGCATCCAATTCGTTCCCATCTGTTCAGCCATTAAAAGGAAAGAATGAATTATATCACTTTCTCGTTCATTATCTATCAAAACACGTAACGGATGAGTAGCTCTATAAGTATCCCAAATCCAATCATCTGTATAAAAAGGACGTCCGTTATCTTCATGAACCTTCCCGTCAAAAGCACTATAGTACTTACCATCCTCACTTAAACATACCGGGCGTTCATAGCAACGATATAACGAAGTATAGAATACAGTCTTATCATCTTTACTTCCCCCTTCTACCTGAATTTTACCCAAAGCCGCGTTCCAATCGTTTCGACCGATTTGAGCAATGGTATTCACGTTATAGGAATGGATTTCACGTGCCAAGTTCTTCTTAGCCTGCTCGGTACTAATAAAAGAGATACCATAACGAATACCAATCTTCGGTTGTTTACCAAAAGCTAACACCAAAGCAGCGTCTTTTCCCTCTATTGCTAAGGTGTCAAAAAGTATAGCTTTATCAGATAGTACTCCTACTTTTTCCGGTTGTTTATCTATCTCTGCATATAGATAAACTTTTGTTTTCTTATCGACATATTGATATCCGCTAACCGCTTCTTCCTTCCACTGCAAAGCACCATTACGGCTATTAAAGATAAGATAAGCTGGCTCGGCTTTCTCAAAAGTCAGACTATAGACTGCACTCTGATGGGATGGTGCATAATCAACCTCTACATTCGTGTCATCCAAATAGACCTGATAGCGATAAGGAGTTATTTTTTCTTGATCATAACTATAGTTAATGACCGGTTGAATTCCGGTTTCCTCTCCTTGATAAGGGCTCAGATTAAAAGCCGAACTTCCTCGATGGCTGGTCACGATAATCGGTAATCCCGCTAATTTATCACCTGTATAATCTGCCCTTTCCGGATAAACGCGCAGCATACTATTAGGTAAATGGATAGTTGGATAGGTCGGGACCAGCAGGTGACTGATATTTCCCATGTAAGGGTTCACGTAGTCTACCCAACCATTCGTTTCACTAACTTCCTGTTTACCTAAACTACTACACTTCCCTATCAGCCACATCAAAGCGATTCCAACTAAGAATCCGATTAAAAATCTTCCTTTCTTTTGTGACATATCTTTTACTGTTTACTTTTTTCTTTTTTCATTAACAGAGAACGAATAAGGGAAATCTTCCGGGTTCACCCCTCGTTGCTTATTAGGTTTATCTCCCATTTTAATCTCCAAAACACCTCCTTGTAGTAACTCATTATGCTCTAAATAGTTCTTCGTATACTCTTTACCGTTGAACGTCATAGATTCTATATAAATATTTTTATCACTATTAGCAGGTGCATTGATCACCAAATTCTTTCCATTTTCAAAATGTAAAGTTGCCTTTTTAAATAGTGGAGCCCCTAAAACATATTGTGTCGTACCGGGAGCAACGGGATAGAATCCCAAAGCAGAGAAAACATACCAAGCTGAAGTCTGTCCATTATCCTCGTCTCCGCAATAGCCATCTGGCGTCGGACTATACATTCTATTCATCACTTGACGTAGCCAATACTGTGCCTTCCAAGGTTCACCGGCATAATTATATAAATAGATCATGTGCTGAATCGGTTGGTTGCCATGAGCATAATTTCCCATATTCATGATTTGCATTTCGCGAATCTCATGAATAACCTGTCCGTAGTAACTTTCATCAAACAAAGGTGGTACTGCAAAGACAGAGTCCAGCATAGTGACAAACTCTTTTCTTCCTCCCATCAAATCAATCAAACCTTGCGGATCATGAAAGACTGACCAAGTGTAATGCCAACTATTTCCTTCCGTAAAGGCGTCTCCCCATTTCAATGGAGAAAAAGGAGCCATAAACTTTCCGTCTTTATTCTTACCACGCATAAGTTTTGTCTCTTTATCAAACAGATTCCGATAGTTCATTGCACGTTTTGCATAAAGATCGATTTCTTTTTTAGGGCGTCCCAACTCTTTTGCGATTTGGTAGATACACCAATCGTTATAGGCATATTCTAACGTACGGGCTGCGCTCTCATTAATATTGACATCATAGGGAACATATCCCAATTGATTGTAGTATTCATGTCCACGACGACCGGTAGTCGAAACCGTTGGATGTACATGTTCAGTACCGTGAATTAATCCTTCATATAGCGTTTCTAAATCGTCCACCCGAACACCTTTCATATAAGCGTCTACTAAGATCGAAGCAGAATTGTTTCCTACCATACAAGCCCGATGTCCCGGACTCGCCCACTCAGGAAAGAAGCCGCTTTCTTTATAAGTATTGATCAATCCTTCTTGCATTTCCTTATTCATGCTGGGATACATTAAATTCAAGAAGGGAAATAAACAACGGAAAGTATCCCAAAATCCAGTATCGGTAAACATATATCCGGGTAACACCTCTCCATTGTATGGGCTATAATGAACCACTTTCCCCGCAGCGTCAATCTCATAGAATTTACGTGGGAACAAAAGGGAACGGTACATACAAGAATAGAAAGTACGATATTCATCCAAAGTACCGCCTTCTACCTCTATTTTACTTAAAACTTCATTCCAAACCTCTTTCCCTTTCTGTACTAAAGTATCGAATGTATCATTTCCTAACTCTCCCATATTTATAGCCGCCTGATCAAAGCTGATAAAGGAAGAGGCCACCTTCGCATGAACAACTTCTCCTTTCGTTGTTTGGAAACCGATGACAGCACCAACATGATTTGCCTGCTGCTCCTTCCCATTTTCTCTTAAAGCTCCATCTACAAATGTCGCTTCGTAAGTAAACGGTTTATCAAACTCAATCACAAAGTAATTCTTGAAATTTTCCGGCACACCGCCACTATTCTTCGTCGTATAACCAATAATTTTATTCTCTTCCGGTATTACCTTTATATAAGAACCTTTATCGAGAGCGTCAACAACGACATACGATTGTGTACTTTCCGGAAAGGTAAAACGAAACATAGCAGCACGGTCAGTCGGTGTGATTTCCGTCTTTACATCATGGTCTGCCAAGTACACCTCATAATAATAGGGTTTCGCAATCTCACTTTTATGCGAAAACCAACTGGCGCGTTTATCTTGATCAAACTCCGGATTACCGACAACAGGCATAATGGCAAACTGTCCATAATCATTGATCCAAGGACTCGGTTGGTGCGTTTGTTTAAACCCACGTATCTTGTCCGCTGTATAAACATAGGCCCATCCATCTCCCATTTTTCCCGTTTGAGGTGTCCAGAAGTTCATACCCCAAGGACGAGCAATAGCCGGATAGGTGTTTCCTGTAGACAATCTATAAGTAGATTGTGTCCCCATTAAAGGGTTTACGTAATCAACTGGAGTGAAAGTTCTCTCTGCTGCTACTATCTGAAATGATTTACCCAAGCAGAACAATAAAGAGACCCATACTAAGACATTTAGACTTCTTCGCTTCATTATACACTTTGATTATTAGTATTTAGATAAACTTATAGCATTTCACAAGAGATCTTACGTATCTCAAAGAAACCTAACTGCCACAAATATAGGAACAATACTCGCAAAAAGAACACAAAGAATGCCAAAAAGAAAGAAGATACTTCCGCATACAAAAAAAGTTCCATGCCTAGAAACTGTTAGTTTCATCGGCATGGAACTAAATGTTTCTAGGCATGAAACTTTACGTCAATACCTATCGATTTTTGGGACTTACAGCTTGAATTTATAGAGCTGTGCCATCACCTTATGATATTCGTTCTGCAACTGCATGTAGTTTTGCATGCTCTGATACAATGTTGTCACATCAACAAAATATTCAATCATGGAGATCTGCCCGGCCTGGATTGCTTTATTTAATAAAGCTAAATTGTTTTGACTTTTTAGCACTTCGTTATATTCATCAATGGAAGCCTTCAAGGCAACAGACTGATTATACAATTGAAGTAACTCTTTCTCAACAATCGTTTCCGCATTCTCTAACTGCAAATCGGAATAAAGGCTCTGTGCCTTTGCCTGCTTTACATTGTTCCGATTGGCAAAAATAGGAATACTAATCCCCACCAGAAAGCCATTATATCGTTCTCCACCGGAAGAGGGATTCATACGATAGCCCACACTGAAAGAGGGTAATCCCTTTGCACGATTGACGCTAATCTGACGTGTAGCTGCGTTCTTCTCACTTTGTAAAGCCAACAAACGGCGGTCAGCTGTCATGGCCTCTTGCTTCAAATCGATAAAAGAGTGCGGAGCCTCCATTGGCGCATACTCTGTAGCAGTAAAAGAGATTTCAGCTCCTCCATTCAAAGCGGCTAATTCCTGTAACTTTGCTACGCGAGCAGTCTCATTCATACGGGCTTCATTACGTACATTCAGCAGTTCCAATTCGATTTTATTTGTCTCTAGAATGTTTGCGTCTCCGCTCTCCAATCGCTGCTTATAGAGAGCGGACAACTGTTCTGCATTCTGTCGACGAGTCTCCAATAGGGCTTTCTGTTGATTCAAAAGGATTAAATCCAAACAAACCTCCTTAGCCTGTAATAAGATTTGTTGGCGAAGTTCATCACTTTGTTTATCCAAGCTTTCTCCTTTTACTTTTGCCCACTTATTACGTTGTACGTACAAAGAAGGAAAATCAAAGTCTTGAGAAGCAATAAACTCTCCGGTAAATCCCATCCCCTCTTTGTTGCCATACAGGTGTGAATAAGTAACGGAAGGATTTGGCAAGTTATTCTCAACTTTAGTCTCCAACTTCTGAGCCGTTACCAATTGGCGATTGGCCTGCAGCTCTTTGTTGTTGGCTTCTACCATCCGAAGGACTTCGTCGATAGAGGTCTGCGCTCCTATCGTCCCAACTGTAGCGGCAAATGCCATGGTTAATATGAATCGTTTCATGCGTTATCGTCTTTATTCATTAATAAATATACAATCGGAATGATGAATCCATTTAGGAAAGTAGAGGTTAATAAGCCACCCAAAATCACCGTTGCCATCGGGCTCTGGATCTCGTTCCCCGGAAGATCTCCATTCAAAGCCAGCGGAATCAATGCCAACGCTGAGCTAAGAGCTGTCATCAAAATTGGATTCAAACGGTCTTTTGAACCTTGAATAATAGCTTGTAGCAATGGCATATTCTCCTCTTTACGTAGATAAGTATAATGGCTGATTAGCAGCATACCATTACGAGTTGCAATACCAAACAATGAGATGAAACCAATAATCGCAGGGATACTAATCTCTCCTGAGGTAAAACGCAGGATAAAGACACCACCTATCAAAGCTAACGGGAGATTCAACATAATGACTCCACTCTCTTTCGCGTCCTTAAACTCGTGATACAACAGCATGAAGATAACCAACAGAGACATCAATGAAGTCAACAACAATGTACGGCTGGCAGCTTGTTCACTTTCAAATTGTCCGCCATATTCGATGTGATATCCCTCCGGCAATTGAATCGAAGCGTCAACCTTTTCTTGAATGTCCTTCACGATACTGCCTAAGTCTCGATCTGCAACATTCCCACTAATCACGATCTTTCTCTGTACATTCTCTCGGTTTATGGTATTCGGACCTGTAACGGAACGAATCTCAGCAATATGACTCAAAGGGACTTTCTTATCTCCAGCGTCAATCATTAGGTTACGGATATCCTCCATCGTCGCACGGCTCTCATTAGAAGCTTTTACCGTTAAGTCGAACCGTTTTCCATCATCATACACTTCGCTAACAGCTTCACCACCTAACATAACATTCACATACTCCTCCAATTCAGGTAGCGGAATGCCATACTGCGCCATCAATTCCCGTTTCGGAATGATAGTGAATTGCGGACGTTCAATCTGTTGTTCTACTTTCAGGTCTACCAAACCCGGAATCCCTTGAATTGCTTCCTTGATTTGATTACCTATCGTAAACATCTGATTCAAATCTGTTCCAAAGAGTTTAATGGCAATGTTAGCTTCCGTACCGGAAAGCATAGCGTCTATACGATGAGATATTGGCTGACCGATTTCAATATTTGCCCCACTGATCGTAGAAAGTTTCTCACGCACATCGTTCACAACTTCACTACGGCTTCGATCTTTCAATTCGAAAGGAGCTTCGATCTCTGAGACATTCACACCTAAAGCATGTTCATCCAATTCTGCACGACCAGTCTTACGTGCTACAGTTTGTATTTCAGGGACCTGCAATAAAAGCTCTTCAGCTCTACGACCCAATGCGTCTGACTCTTCTAAGGAGATACCAGGCAATGAACTAACATTAATTGTGAAAGAGCCTTCATTAAAGGAGGGCAAGAAGCTACGACCTAAAGTAAAAAACGTACCTAAAGCAACTACAAATAATAGGATTGTACCTCCTAAAACAGCCTTTCTCCGGTTCAAAGCAAACTCTAATGCCGTTCCATACCAACCTTTCAAAGTACGTGCCACCCACGCCTCTTGGTCTTGACTCTGCATAACCTCTTTGCGATTCAATAAATAGCTACATAAGACAGGAGTCAACGTCAAAGCCACGACAGTAGAAGCAAACAAGGCAACGATAAAAGCAATACCCAGCGGGAGCAACATGCGTCCTTCCATTCCGCTTAAGAAGAAAAGAGGGACAAAGCTAACAACAATAATCAATGTTGAATTTAAAATGGGCATACGTACTTCACGAGAAGCGTCATACACTACATCTAAAATCGAGCGTTGTTGCTCCACTGGCAAGAGACGATTCTCTCGAATTCGTTTGAATACATTCTCTACATCGACAATTGCGTCATCCACTAACGAACCAATAGCAATTGCCATACCTCCTAAACTCATCGTATTAATCGTTAACCCTAAATAATGTAAGGTCAAGATAGAGACTAACAGAGAGAGCGGCAATGCAACCAAAGAGATAACCGTAGTCCGCACATTCATTAGGAATAGGAACAACACGACTATCACAAAGAAACTTCCTTCAAAGAGACTATTCTTTACGTTATCAATCGAATTATCAATGAAGCGGCTCTGACGGAAAATATCTGTAGAAACATGTACATCGGCTGGTAGATTCTTTTGTAGATCGGCTACAATCGCATCTAACTTTGCTGTCAAATCAATGGTGCTGGTATTCGGCTGTTTGGTTACCGTAATCAAGACTGCCGGTTTAGTACGTTCGGAAGCTGTTCCCAACTTCGGGCTCTTTGCTCCTATTTGAATCGTAGCAATATTCTCCAATAATACAGGAGAACCGCCTATAGTCTTCACAACTCCTTTTCCTATCTCTTCGGCAAGAGTTGTCGAGAGAATACCGCGTAAGATATATTCATTACCATATTCATACAAGACTCCTCCATTTGCATTCCGATTCATATTACGAGTAACAGCTAATACCTCATCTAAGGTTATTCCATAGTGGCGCATACGTGTCGGATCCAACAAGATCTGGTATTCTTTGATATCACCACCAATCACTGCTACTTGCGCAACACCACCCGTTGATAACAAACGCGGACGGAAAGTCCAATCAGCAATCGTACGTAAATCCATCGGAGTGGTAGCTACCTCACCTTGCTTATTTTCATCAATCGTCAAGCCAATAATCATCATCTCACCCAAGATAGAAGACTGCGGTCCTAACGTTGGCTTCCCGACGTAGTCAGGAAGGCTTTCACTGACAATCGCTAACTTCTCCGAGACAATCTGACGAGCCAAATAAATATCCGTGCCCCAATCAAATTCAACCCAAACAACAGAGAACCCTGTTGTCGATGAGGAACGCACACGGCGTACGCCTGTCGCCCCATTCACAGCAGTCTCCACAGGGAAAGTTACCAAGCGTTCTACCTCTTCAGGAGCCATACCATTCGCTTCCGTCATGACTACAACGGTCGGAGCATTCAGATCTGGGAATACATCCACGTCGGTGTGGAATGCTGTGTAAGTCCCAGCAATCATAAGTAACACTGCACAGACTAAAACAACTAATCGATTATGCAGTGAGTAATATATAATCTTGTTTAGCATAGGTCTTCAAATCTTTTTAATGACTATGTGAATGAGCAGGTATTGCATTCGAAGCAGAAGCTAAACGAATCTGGTAAGCTCCTTCCGTAACCACTTCATCTCCATCTTTCAGACCACTTAGGATTTGGACTTCCGAACCGTTGTTCGCTCCCAACTTCACTGGTACCTTCCGATAAGCCTCTTCATGTTCACGAATATAAACGGCATAAAGCCCCTGTTCTTCAATCAAGGCTGAAACCGGAACACTAATCACCTGTTCCATCAGATTCGTCAATAAATAGATCTCTACAAAAGAACCGGGAATAATGGCTCCCTTATTATCAAATTCAAAAGTAACGGGAACAAAGAAAGAGTTCGTATCAGAAGCCTTTCCATAAGACAACAAACGTCCTCTCAAATCAGCTAACTTATAGGTCGTATTGTCATAAGGAGTTCGGAAATTAGCTGACTTAACTGCTGCCAAATAGGGATAATACTTCTCTGACACTTCAGCACGTAAGACTAATCGATTACTCTGTGCAATGGTAGCCAGCGGCTGACCGACCGTCACGTAGTCTCCCTCTTTCACCTGTAGATTCTTCAGATAGCCATTAATCGGTGAAACCACAGAAACCCCTTTAGCCGTCTGCTTACCGGCTACGGCCTCCCAAGCCAACTTCGCATTCTCATAATCCAGACGAGCCTGCTCGAAATCTTTCGCAGAGACAATCCTATCTGCTACTAAAGACTGCATACGGTCATACTCTTTTTTCGCCTTTTCATAAGCGAACTTAGCTTTAGCCGCCACATCTCCCTCAGAGAGAGTATTGGAAGCAAGACTCAGAACAGCTTGTCCTTTGCGAACGGCTGTCCCTTCGACGAATGATAATGAACCAAAGGTAACCACACCCGGTACGGTTGCGACCACTGTTGCCTCTTCTCCCTGTGCTGCCAAAACACGACCACTGGTCTTGATCACATTGGTAAATGTACCCGGAACAACCTTCATGGTCTGCAATCCAACAGCTTCAGCCTGTGCTTTCTTAAAAGAAATCTCTCCGGCATGCTCATGGGATTCGTGTTCGTGCTCATGTTCATGGTCATGCCCTTCATGATCGTGGTCATGTTCCTCGTGGTCATGATCGTGTGCTTCGTGGTCGTGATCATGTGCTTCATGTTCATGATCGTGTTCGTGTGTAGCATGCTCGTGCTCATGGTCATGCTCACTATGGGCTGTAGAATGTCCACTACAACCTGCTAAGATGTAGGCGAAAGCCACCCACATTATATATATCTTTTTCATGTGTTCTATAAGTTTATATGTCAATAATAAATAACGTTATTACTCGAAACGTCCTAAGTTCCAAGTAACTTTCTTCTTTATTAAGCCATAAAGGGAGGAGCACGTAATCCTGACGCTGATACGATCCACGTATCATGCAGGGATTCTATATAGAAGATCCGGTTCTTCTCCTTCCATAAATTAGAGATAACCGGTTCAGGCGGGTTTATATAATCAAATAAGACCAGTAAAGGGAAAAGATAAGCATGAACGTCAGTTGTATCAGCATGTACAAACAGGGAGGTATAAAGAGCGACGTTATGTCCGTTACATCCGCAATCATGTGTTGTATCACAGCCATGCGCCGTATGTCCTTCGTGTTCTTCTTCCGCCAATTCCACCAACAAAGACTTATAGCAGGGCATTCCATCACTGTGATGATGGTGTGGGACAACTACCGAGAGCAACAACACAAAGCTCGCCAATAGCATAAAATACCGTACTATAATCTCTTTTCTTTTCATTGCGACAAAAATACATAAAAGAAAAGAATCTGCATAGAAAAAATAGACTTATCGTTCTACAGCGTGTAGACTTACCAGTCTATTGTCCGTAGACCGATAAGTCTATTGACTGTAGACCGGTAAGTCTACGGACGATAGACTGGTAAGTCGGCAATATAGCGACTAATTACTCTTTATCTAACTTTGCGCAAATCAACTCGGCAGCCTTCTTTCCACTCATCAACATTCCTCCGAAGATGGGACCCATACGGAAGCTTCCGCTTACGCCATTTGCTGCCATACCGGAAACGAACAGACCTGGATAGATTTCTTTTGTATTCTCAACGGTCGTTGTCTCACCCAACTCGACATTCAACGAGCGTTCGCCAATCACACCGCCGGTTGGAGTGTTCAACTTAATATCATTCTTACGAGCCACTACGCGAGCGATTTCACAATCATGTCCGGTTCCTTCCAAAACAACCTTTGCCATGATGGTCAACGGGTCAACATGCATACCTTCGCGAATCACCGGGGCCCAATTGACAACAACTCCGGCTACAGCGTCATTATGGAATACGACATCTTCAACTGAATAGCAATTGAAAATCGTAGCTCCGGCCTTTGTTGCGCTATAAATCAAAGCAGAAGTCGTATGTACCGAATCCATGATGTAAGTACCGTTACCAGCGTCTTTATAGCTGACACCCAACTCTTTGATAATCGGCATTGCTTCTTCCTGCACAACAATGTCATTAAACATCATCGCACCGCCCCACATGCCTCCACCGGGAGCCAACTTACGGTCGAACAAAGCGACTTTCTTACCTGCTTTTGCCAAATAGTAAGCCGCAACAATACCTGAAGGACCGCCTCCTACAATGGCTACATCAATTGATAGGTTACTCTTTAATTTCTCAAAATAAGAGTTGATAATTCCACTTGAAACGATTTGTTCCATGTCAAAAATAATTAGAGTTTAAACATCAGGAGAGCACGTAGAGGTAACGCTTCCCGTTATTTAGTATAACTACCTTTTCCCTTCGCGGCATTACCCGTGCAGGTTCTATGGGTATAATCTCAGCCTGCCAGAGGGCAAGCACCCCTATGAGAAGTGGCGTAAAGGTAGTAAATTATCCGAAATGAGGCGGCTGTTTGTTTATTTTTCGTTCAACAAAGCTCTTGATGAACTCTACCGTCTCGTCTACACCTAAGACAGAGACATCAATAGAGAAATTATAAGAAGAGGCTGCTCCCCACTCTTTATTAGTGTAATAATTATAGTAAGAGGCACGAGATTTATCGGTCTTCAGAATAAGTTCCTTTGCCTGTTCAACGGTCAAGTTCTGACTCTCAAGGATTCGTTGGATCCGATTCTCCTTTGTATTATGGATAAAGAAGCTCAAGCAATTGGGATTGTCCCGCAGGATATAATCTGCACATCGTCCAACTATTACACAGGAGCCCTTTTCCGCCAAGTTTCGGATCGTATCACTCTGATATAAGAACAAGCGATCGTTAGACAAAATATCGTTATAGGGAGTAAATAGTCCCATATAGGAATACCCCATAGTAAAGGCATACGACAGACCGCTGGAGGCTCGTTCATCAGCCTTCTCAAAGAACTCTTCACTCAGACCACTCTCCTTGGCTGCTAATGCCATCAGCTCTTTATCATAATAGGCGATATTCAAAGCCTTTGCTAACTTCTTACCTATCTCACGCCCTCCACTTCCAAACTGGCGACCAATAGTTAATATAATCTTATTATTCATGTATATCTTATTTAAGTGTTAATACAAAAATGTTATGCCATCTGCTGAGTATGGAACTTCTTAAACTGACGAATCAGAACCACAGCCGTCAAAAGGGTCGCAATCAGATCCGAAATCGGCATGCTCATCCATACACCTAATGTACCAAAGAACATCGGAAGAATAATCAGACAGGGAACCAAGAACAACATCTGACGGGTAAGCGAAAGGAAGATAGCAATCTTCGACTGACCGATAGAGAGGAAAAAGTTCGTAGCCACCATCTGGAAACCGACTATGGGGAACGCTGCAAATACGATATGTAATCCGAATGTAGAAACTTTGATTAGCTCCAGATCAGAGGTAAACATACGGATGATCCATGTCGGGAACAGATTACACAATAGGAACCCAGTGATGGCTACCCCCGTAGCCAACTTCATCGTCAGCTTTGTCACCTCCGTAACACGTGGATAAAGACGGGCTCCAAAGTTATATCCTGCAATGGGTTGCATACCCTGATTAAGCCCCATAATAACCATCACAAAGATAAAGATGATACGGTTCACAATGCCATACGCACCAATCGCAATATCACCCCCATGCTCTTTTAAGCCTCGGTTAATCAGTATAACGATCAGACAGGAACAAAGGTTCATTAGGAAAGGAGACATTCCAATAGAAATAATTCCTTTCACAATATCGGACCGCAGCTTACACATTCCTTTCTGGAAGTGCAGTAGTTGTTTCGGACGAGAAAAGTGAATCAACTGTCCTGTCAAGGATATCACTTGTGAAATAACTGTTGCCCAAGCAGCCCCCTTGATTCCCCAACCAAAAGCAAAGATGAATAAAGGTGTCAATATGCAGTTAATCACCACTGAGGCTAATGTAGCAAACATCGCTAATCGAGGGAATCCCGAAGAACGAAGAACAGAGTTCAATCCTAAATACATGTGAGTAAACACATTTCCTATCAAAATAACCTGCATATATTCACGAGCATAAGGAATTGTAATATCACTGGCGCCAAAAAAATAAAGTACCGGATCCAATGCCAAGAGGAAGATCACAGTAAATAGTAATCCTAAACAAACATTCAGAATCAATACATTTCCTAATACTCGGTTCGCACCTTCATATTCTTTCTGTCCTAACTTCACAGAAACCAAAGTAGACGCACCCACTCCGACCAAAGAGCCGAAGGCAGCAGCCAAGTTCATCAACGGAAAGGTTAAAGCCAAACCGGCAATGGCCATAGCCCCTACTCCATGACCAATAAAAATACTGTCAGCCATGTTATACAATGAAGAAGCAGTCATGGCTATAATGGCAGGAATCGCATATTGAGTCAATAACTTACTGATACGTTCCGTACCTAAAATTAAAGGTGAATTTTCTTTACTCATGCGGCAAAGGTACATAGATTTCAAAAAAAAGGTTACTTTTGTTTCTTAGTAAAGTATAAAAAGTATGGCAGAAAGCTTAATCATCAATACAGGAAGTAAACAGGATAAATACGAAGTGCTTCTCCCACAGCTGAAAGCATTGATAACAGGGGAATCTGACTCTATAGCTAATTTAGCAAATATTACAGCAGCTTTGAAACAGACATTTGACTTTTTTTGGGTAGGGTTCTATCTGGTTAAAGAAGACATGCTGGTTTTAGGTCCCTTCCAAGGTCCTATCGCTTGTACTCGTATTCAATATGGGAAAGGCGTCTGTGGCACTGCATGGCAAGAGAGACAGACACAAGTCGTCCCCGATGTAGAGCAATTTCCCGGACATATAGCTTGTAGCTCAGATTCTAAATCTGAGATTGTTGTTCCCATTCTCAAAGGTGAAAAGGTTATTGCTGTCTTAGATATTGATAGCAACACACTGAATACCTTCGACGAAATAGATGCTTTTTATTTAGAAAAAGCCTGTAAAGAGATTATAGCAAAGAGCCTATAATCTCTTTAGATTTTTACTCCGATAATTTAGGTAACACCCTCCTCAAGAAGAGATAACCACAGAGTCCCGATATAAAAGAGCCGGCAAAAACACCTAACTTAGCTTGATTTAATAAATCAATACCACCCTCCGGCATTCCTGCAAAAGAAAGATTTGCGATAAAAAGTGCAACAGTAAAACCAATACCTCCTAAAATCGCAACACCAAACAGTTGTTTATAGGTTGCCCCTGTTGGCATACTTGCCAGACGTAGGCGTACAAACAACCACGTGAAAGAAAAAATACCCAAAGACTTTCCGACCAACAACCCCAAGAATACCGCTAATGGAACACCTGGCAATGACGCAATTTGAATATCACCAAAAGTAACTCCAGCATTGACAAAAGCAAATAAAGGTAGAACGACATAGTTCACAAAAGGATGAAGACTATCAGCCATACGTTGTAAAGGACTAACTGTTTTATCTGCCAAAATTTGAATATTATTCAAAGCCTGAATTTGTCTTGAAGAAAGAATCGTTGCCAACTTTGACTCACAAGCTTCATCCATATTCAGCAGCTCTAAATATCCCTTCATATCTTGAGTAAATTCATCTAACTTTACTACCGGACGAGCAGGAACTGTAAAAGCAACTAAAACTCCGGCTATAGTAGGATGAATGCCTGCTTCTAAAAACAACATCCACACAAAGAAACCTATAATGTAATAGAAATACATATTATCAACCCGCATTTTTCCACCTATATATAAAATAGCTAATAAGAAAAGAGATAATAATAAGGATTGATAAGCAATAGAACCACTGTAGAAAAGAGCAATTACAATAATACCATGTCATCCACCACAGCCAAGGCCGTTAAAAAGATTCTCATACTAAGTGGAACCCGTTTTCCTAATAAGCCTAAAACAGCTAAAGCAAAAGCAATATCTGTAGCCATTGGAATTGCTACTCCTCGTACTCCCGGAGCAGAACTGCATACACAATAATACACTAAAACAGGAACTATCATCCCTCCACAAGCAGCTACTATCGGGAGAAATGCTTTCTTAAAAGAACTAAGTTCACCTATTAAAATCTCTTGTTTTATCTCCAATCCTATCAAAAAGAAAAAGACAGCCATCAATGCATCATTGACAAATGCTAACATAGACATAGGTTCTCCATGATGCATAAAAGGGTTAAAACGACCAAGATCCACCGGATAAGCTAAAATATTATGATAAGCGTCTGCCAAAGTAGAATTTGCTAAAAGCATGGCTAACAGAGTAGCCATAAACAATAAAATACTTGCATTCGGCTTTTGTGAAGCCAAATGCTGTAAGGGTCTAAGGATAACTTGAATGGTTCGATTCATAGAGTTTAATTAAATATTTACGAAAACAACTTGCTACGCGCATAAGCGCTGTGGGTAAGTTTTTCAACCCACACGACAAATATACCAGTTAAAATTAAATTAAACACTATAGTCAGTACAGAAATCATCAAAACAGGTCCACCCAATCCATAGCCTAAGGCAATAAAGATAATTCCAGCTCCTACTTCTCCTCGAGTAAACATCCCAATAGAAAGCGCTAACCGTTCTCGCTTCAACCGATCTCGATAGAAAAAAAGAGGGAAAAGCTTTCCTATATTTGAAAGTAAAGAAACTACAAGAACATGGAATATAATTATTAAACCCGACATCATTGGTTGACTTCCTGTTATAGTCGTTGCTTCAGCAGACTGTTTCGCAAAATCAACACTCCAAAAGAGTGGCATACTGACACCCACCAAAAACATAAAGAGAAAAGAAATAAAGGTTGAAACTTGATATTCTATCTTCGTCTCAATATGTTTATGTTTCATTACCATTCCTAAGACAAAGGCCGGAAGGAGAACTTCAATGTGGATACTCGAATTCTCACCATACATATATTTAGTAACTAAATATATACATTGAGTGATTCCGCAAGTGATAACCGCATAAAAGAGAATCGCCACCCAATTTTGACGTAACTCATAATGCCCCATCCTTTTCCATCCCAAAACCAATAACAAAGCAACTATTAAAAGGATCACTCCTAACTGCCAACGAAATCCAACCATCATGACTTGTAAAGGAATCATTAACAAAATAGTATCCAAATCATCAAATATGGCCAATACCTGCACTTTCTTGTATACCCATGAAGATTTTAAGCCTGCAGCTGCCAACATTGTAAAAAGTATCCCTGCTGAAGTTGGAGCCGCAAACCTACTTAATAATAGATTCTCTCGCCAAGCGTCACCATTATCCCAATAATAACTTGGCAATAAGACAAACATATAATAAAGTGCGACCAATATCCAAGGGCAAGCAGCTGTTGCCATCGCAATCAAATAATCCTCACGATACGAACGCCAACGACTCTTATCTATCTCAAACTCTCTCCCTACATTAATCATGATAAAAGCGAGACATATATACAGCAAGATGTTAGAAATCGTTTTGACAAAACGATAAGATTCTCCTACTAAAACAGGTAAAAATTGAGAGACTACCAATCCCAACATCAGAAAAAAAGAGAACATCAGAATCTTTCTCATAAAGCACGGTTGTTTATACTTTAAATTATAAATATACAACAACTAAAGAGAACATAGGTTTTACACAGCCGACACGTTTTCTTAAACAAAAGAAAACCCTGACATTTACTTTTGAAATATCAGGGCTTCCCCTCTATTCTGTTTCCTTATCGATCAAATAGGCACTCTCTACCTTGAGCAGTCGGGCTTTCAATCGTTGTATATCTCCCTTTCGAATACGAAGGGTCATTTCACAGTCCATTTCAAACTTCTGAGAGACAATCATTGGATTATCCTCTTTTACAATACGCATAATTCCATTTAAATAAGGATATTCAAAAGCAACAGTAACATCCTCATCCACTGTTCGCTCCTCTATCTCAGCCGCAGCAATAGCTTCAGCAGCTGCAGTTCGATAAGCGACAATCAATCCACTGGTTCCTAATTCGATTCCCCCAAAATAACGGATAACTACTATAAGTATATCTGTTAGTTCATTGGAGTTGATCTGTCCTAAAATGGGTTTACCCGCTGTAGAGGAAGGTTCCCCATCATCATTAGCTCGGAATACTTTTCGTTCAGGTCCCAACATATAAGCCCAACAGACATGGCGAGCGTCATAATATTGTTTCCGATATTTATCGACCTGCTCTTTAACCTCTTCGACTGTACGAACCGGAATAGCATAAGAAATAAAACGACTACGCTTCTCTGTATAATAACCTTCGGACAATTGTTTAATGGTTTTGTAACTATCGTCTGCCATCTTTTTAATCAGGAATATGAGTTTTTTGCTCTTCTCGAAATGCTCGGAAGTCTTTCATTATCTCTTCTATCTCCTCTATAAAATAAGGATTTTTCACATGTTTTTTTACCTCCTCATAATAGGTTTCAATGGCTTTTAAAGCACAAATATCCTGTCCACGTAGTAAGAAGTAAGGTTCCTCTTTCTCCACGCATTGCTTAATCATTTGAATTGGATTCTTCATATATTATTATTTTTTAATTCTTCCTTTAAAAATGGGGTTGTATAACTCTTCACATCAGAACAAATCATTTCCTCAGGAGTTCCTGTAAAAAGAACTTGCCCTCCATTTCGTCCCCCATCGGGTCCCATGTCGATAATGTAATCAGCAGATTTAATCACATCTAAATTATGCTCAATAACAACAATGGTATTCCCTTTATCAACTAATTTATTCAAAACACTCAAAAGAACTCGAATATCTTCAAAATGTAATCCCGTTGTCGGTTCATCCAAAATATAAAGAGTCTTACCCGTGTCTTTCTTTGCTAACTCTGTTGCTAATTTCACTCGCTGACTCTCTCCTCCTGACAAAGTTGTCGAAGGTTGTCCTAATTTAATATAGCCCAGTCCAACATCTTGTAATACTTTCACTTTGGATAAAATTGACGGAACATTTTCAAAGAATTCTACCGCCATATTAATGGTCATATCCAATATATCGGCAATCGACTTTCCTCGAAAGCGAACTTCCAATGTTTCCCTATTATATCGCTTACCATGGCATTCCTCACAAGGAACTAAAACGTCCGGCAAGAAATTCATCTCGATTGTCTTATATCCATTTCCTTTACAAGTCTCACAACGTCCTCCTGATACGTTAAAAGAGAAACGTCCTGGTTTATAGCCTCGAACTTTTGACTCCGGTAGTTCCACAAAAAGATTACGAATGTCAGAAAAGACTCCTGTATATGTTGCCGGATTACTTCGTGGAGAACGACCAATCGGAGACTGATCCACATTGACAATCTTATCTATATTCTTTATGCCTTCAATTGATTCGTATGACAACGGTTCTTCTAAAGAGCGATAAAAATGCTGACTTAAAATAGGTTGTAACGTGCCATTAATCAAAGAAGACTTTCCACTTCCGGAGACTCCAGTCACACAAATAAACATACCCAATGGGAAAGTAACGTCCACATGCTTCAAATTATTTCCTGTAGCACCTTTTAACGTAATGGATAAACCATTCCCCCTCCGACGTTTTTGGGGAACAACAATCCTCATCTTTCCATTTAGATAAGCAGAAGTCAAAGTATCCGCTTGCAACATTTCCTCAGGAGTTCCTGCAAACACGACTTCACCTCCTAAACGTCCTGCTTTCGGTCCCATATCGACTACATAGTCAGCATTCAACATCATATCCTTATCATGTTCCACAACAACAACCGAGTTCCCTGTATCCCGCAATTCTTTCAATGAATTAATCAAACGGACATTATCTCGCTGGTGTAAACCGATACTGGGTTCGTCCAAAATATAAAGCACATTCACTAACTGACTACCGATCTGCGTCGCTAAGCGAATACGCTGACTTTCACCTCCAGACAAAGTGGCTGAAGCCCGATTCATAGCCAAATAATCCAAACCGACATCCAATAAGAACTTAAGTCGAGAGCGGATCTCCTTTAAAATCTCAGTTGCGATTTGTAACTGCTTAGGATTGAGTTGTTCCTCTACATTCGCTAACCACTCATAAAGTTCCGATATATCCATCTCTGCTAACTCTGCGATATTCTTTCCTGCTATTTTATAGTGCAACGCTTCCTTATTCAACCGCTGTCCATTACATTCAGGACAAGTAGTCATTCGAATGAACTGCCCAGCCCATTTCTGTGCAGAAGCCGAAGCCTCACTCTCCTGCTGCATAAGGATATACTTAGCTACCCCTTCATACGAAAGGAAATAATTTGAGTTACCCAAAGATTCGTTTTTAATCCGCAGACGTTCATCGGTTCCATTCAAGATTTCATCGATTGCCTCCTCTGGTATCTCTTGGATCGGCGTCTTTAAAGTAACACCATATTTCTCACATATCGCTTCAATCTGCCAAAAAATGAGAGAATTCTTATACTTTCCTAAGGCCACAATTCCCCCATTATAAATACTCAAAGAAGCGTCTGGTACAATCTTAGTCATATCCAACAAATTCACTTGTCCCAACCCTTTACACTTTGGGCAAGCACCTTGAGGAGAATTAAAAGAGAAATTATGAGGTGCCGGTTCGCTATAAGAAAGACCCGTTATCGGGTCCATTAAACGACGACTAAAATGACGAATTTCATTTGTATCAGCGTCTAAAACCAATACCAAGCCATCACCTTGTTTGATGGCAATACGCAGGCTTTCTTTCAAACGGCGTTCATCAGATCCCGAAACAACCAATTTGTCAATAACCACTTCTATACTATGCATTTTATAGCGGTCTAACTTCATGCCATGAAAAATTTCACGCATTTCTCCATCCACCCGCACATGCAAATACCCCTTCTTTCGAACTTGTTCAAAAAGTTCCTTATAATGTCCTTTTCGATTCCGAACCAAAGGAGCTAAGAGATAGGTTTTCTTTCCTTGGTATTGTCTCAGAATTAACGCTAAGATCTGTTCCTCTGTATATTTTACCATCTTCTCTCCACTCAAATAAGAATAAGCCTCCCCCGCTCTAGCATAAAGCAAACGTAAGAAATCATATATTTCTGTCGTTGTTCCAACTGTTGAACGAGGATTCTTATTTGTTGTCTTCTGCTCAATCGAAATAACTGGACTCAACCCCGTTATCTTATCCACATCCGGGCGCTCCATATTTCCTAAGAAATTACGGGCATAAGCAGAGAATGTCTCTACATAACGACGTTGTCCCTCTGCGAAGATAGTATCAAAAGCCAATGAAGATTTTCCACTGCCACTCATTCCAGTAATTACCGAAAGTTTATTCCGTGGAATCTCTACATCTATATTTTTTAAATTATGGACGCGGGCTCCTAAAATAGAAATATACCCACCTTCCAGTGCTTCTTTATCTTTCATTGTAAGTCCAATTTTTATTTCCTCACCATACATTTTTTATTCTCTCACTTAGAAAAAAAATCACATGGATATTCATTCATTTATTTATCACCCAAACAGGATTATGTACATACGTATTGGGTGCCTTATAATACATATCTTCGGCTTTAGGAATCTGAAGCGCATATGTTTTCCCTGCCGTCAATAACTTTCGATCACGTAACCAAGGATTGAAACGTTTCAAATCCGCATAAGTAATTCCATGTTTCTTTGCAAAAGCAGCCAAGTCCGGAATGTCATTCGACACTTCAACCGACTCACATGCTATTGGCTTATATAAATCTTGTGCTTTCAACACGAAACCATATTTATAAGGAGCTTCAAAGATTTGTTTAATCGCCAAAATGCGATAGACATAGCGTGTCGTCTCCTCCACCAACCACAAATCCAAGGAATTTTCTCCTCCCTGTTTGGTCAGCTCTCCAGAAATACGTCCCATACCTGCATTATATGAAGCAGCAACTGTAGCCCAGTCTCCATACTTTTTGTATGCCTCTTTTAGATAACGACAAGCAGCTTCCGTCGCTTTGCCGACATGACAACGTTCGTCCACAGTCTGCGTTACCGTCAACCCATATTGTCTCCCTGTACTTTCCAAAAACTGCCATGTGCCCACCGCTCGTGCCGGTGAAGAGACACGAGGATCCAAATGACTCTCTATCACAGCTAAATATTTGAAATCATCAGGAACTCCATATTCCTTCAAAATAGGTTCTATAACCGGAAAAAGCCGATTGGCACGCTTGATCAATAACATAGTTGTTGAATGATAATAAGTAAAGGTACTCAATTCACGATCCAAACTTTCATGCATATTATAGCGTGTCACATCCATTTCTTTTCCACAAAAAGAGACCGTCGAAGGGACTTCCGGAGTCATCGTTATGGAAGAGACCAGAGGTCGCTCCTCTTTTGCCCTTTCAGAATCACTTGAACCGATAGACAAGCAAGCTGTCAGACACAGTGCACTGCCTACGGCAAAACCCAACATACTATTCTTGTTCAATAATTTCATCATTTACATTCTTTGGTCTAAGTATATTAATAGAACCTTTCTTATTAAATTTTTCACCTGCCGTTCCTGTTGCCTCTATTACATAGAAATATACTCCCGGAGCAACATACTTTCCTCCCTTTTTGCCATCCCAGCCTACAGCCGGATTCGTTGAATGATACATCTCTACTCCCCAACGATTGAAAATCCAACACTTATAATTCAACAAGGACTTATAAGCCACCCTGAATTCATCATTAATACCGGGAGTTGTCCCCGGTGAAAAGGCATTCGGAACCTCCAAAAATGATTCGGTAATCTTAATCGAGAATGGTTCCGAAGTCACCTCACATTCTCCCGTACGATCACTCACTGTAGCTTCCGCCACATAATCTCCTTTCTCAGTAAATGTATAATCAATCTCTTCTCCCCGATATAAAATAATCGGATTCTCAGCACCATTTTCTATATCACTTCGATAAATCTTCCATGTATATAATGCTGCCACTGGATCATTCGCATAAGCCCGAAAAGTCACTTCTGCCGGAGCAGACAGATAGTCTCCTTCTCCTAATGTCATATTAGGAGCTTCATCCATTACTAACGTCGTATCGACATGTAACTCTACTGCAACCGCTTGATAAGTCTCAGAAGTAATCGACTTTTCAACCCCAAAATGACGTGCAAATAAATCTCCTTTTAATGTGACTTCCGTATCACACAAAGGAGGTAATGTTTCCCTATCACTTATATTTCCAGAAAAGGGATTTCCCTCTTTTATCTTAGTTACAGACAATGGAGAAAACGAGCGGTTTTCTTCCGACCAAACTAATGTCTGAAACAACACTTCAAACTGACGTGTTAATTCCACACTACGACCACTGGCAGGTAAAACATACAGCATTCGATCTGGTTCTGGAGTCCCTTTCAAGCGAAAATTATCACAATCTCCCTCCACCGTCATAGTTTGTGGAGTAAACGTATACTGACTATAATCTATTAACCAAACATAGTGAGTCATCACATCAGATTCCTGCACAAAATAGCCATAACCCGGTTCTACATTCCGCACGATAGAGGTATTTCCGTTCTGTTCGCAAGCGACGGCTTCCGCTTCCAAAGCTTTAGTCCGATAGCGATACCAAGAATGTTTAGCCAAAGAAGAGGTGTAACTAATTGTTACATTATTCATTCCATAAACCAAATAGACCTTTAGCTTTTCATTACTTACCTCTTTTGCCATAAGCGGAGAACCTTCCCCACCCGTTACAGTATAGGTTTGTGCCTGAATACTCAACACACAAAACAATATGATAAATAGTCCTATAAACGTCCTTACTTTTACTCTTAGCATATATCTCACCTAATTAGCTTTCAAAAATACTATTTTATACGGAGATAATGGGGCTTTTTATTGTAATTTTTGAAGATATCTTTAGGATGCCTGGTCGTCATTATTATTTACTTATACCCCAAACGGGACTTAGCCGTCCCGTTTGTTCTTGGTTTAGTAGTTTTTGAAAGGGATTAGAAAGAATACAGCCAATACAGTGTCTGGTCTTTCCTCCATAAAAGATTCCACTTGTGTCAAAGTCTCCCAATACTTGGAGTGTTAACCGCAAAAAGCCAAACACAGAACTAAAAAGATTACTGCTATATATTCTTTCTTATACTTTACCTAACCTTTCTTTTTCAACTCTCGAAAGTCTTTTCCTGCTGTAGGAAAAGCTATTTCTGTTCTCAAAACCATTTTCCAGCCCCTGGAATTTATTTTTTAATTCTCAAAAATGTTTTCCAGAGACTGGATAAGGCTTTTCAGTTTTCAAAAACGTTTTCCAACTCCCTGAAATTATGTTTATCTTTTCAAGAAACATTTCCAGCTGCTGGAATTCATTTTTGTCTATTTTACTTTACCGGACTTTCCATTCGATGACGCCTCCGGACTCTCCTTTTTGGAGTTGGACAACCAGTTTCAGGCCGGTAGTCTTGACCGGAGTGAAGTCTACGGAGTTATATTGATCTTTTTGGCAACCGTACTCCCCTTTCGCTTCCACATCTTTCCAACGGTTTCCTACGCGATACTGAACTTTCCAGCTGGCAGGCACGCGATAGTTTCCGTCGTAGTGATCAAAGTCGAGCCAATAGACCTGTACGTTCTGAACGGTTTCCGGACGGTCAAACTCATACTCAATCGCGTTTTCCGTTCCCTCTTCCAACCAGAAATACCAGTAGGGTTTGGACATATCGGCTGAACTCTTCGGATCCCACTGATCGTTTACCCCGTAACACCAATCGCGGCGCTCCTGAGCAATTCCATCTTTCTGAATGGGGGCACTGATAATGGTGTACGACTTTGCTCGTGAAGCAATAGTCGGTTCCGGTGTAGGTTTTGCATACTCTACAGAGGCAGGAATCCAGACAGTCATTTCGGCATTGCCTCGGTTGTTCCAAGTAGAGTATGGAATCAGTTTTACCGGAACCTCTTTCTCAGAGATGGTACCAGTCGCCTTGTCTTGCTGAAGCTCTTTAGCGGTAGTGGTCAGTTCGACAATACCATTTAGTTTCTCTTTCTCAAATTGACTGCTGAAAGAGGCTGTTGCCGGAAGATATTTATTGAAAACATGCTTGTCGGGCATATCGGTTCCCTCCAAACAGTAAACAATCGGTCCGCGTTCAACCGCTAACAGCCCTTTGTCGTCCTGTACTTTCTCATTTGCTTGGACATGACGTACCTCCATCGGCATACGTAGCTCAACAACATCCCCCGGCTGCCATTCCTTTTCGATAGAGACATACCCTTGAACGGCTTTCCGAGATTGTTTTTTACCATTTACATAAAGTTCATACGGTGTATCTGACTTCTCGACATAAGTATAGAGGTCGCTACCGGGTACAGGAGCATTGCCGGTCCAAGCGGGAATACGTAAATGAAGTGCAAAGGTAGAAGAATGCTTCGGGGAGACCTTGATTTTGACATTGCCTTCCCAAGGATACTCGGTTTCCTGCTGAAGCGCTACGGTGTCAGTAGGCAAAGCGATCTGGCTGTTGCTACCAATGTAAAGATTGACATAAATACCATTGCTTTGAGTCGCATACATATACTTAGGAACGGAAGCCATGAAGCGGGTTACATTACCCGGACAGCAGGCACAACCAAACCAAGGAGCGCGCTCATGTTCTCCCATAGATTCCAAAGGATTATCATAGAAAAACTTATCGCCACTCAGGGAAACACCGGAAATAACGCCGTTGTAGAGGGCACGTTCCAAGACGTCAATATATTTAGCCTCTCCGGTAGCTAAAAACATGCGTTGATTCCAATAGACATTGGAGATCGCAGCACAGGTCTCGCAGTAGGCACTATGATTATGCAATTCATATTCGGGACCAAAGCCCTCTCCCTGTGCTCTTGAACCGATACCACCGGTGATATAAAGCTTTTTCGTCGCCATATTGTCCCAGATTCTACAGATAGCATGGAAATAGGCGGTATCTTGAGTCAAAGCAGCCACGTCAGCAACACCGGAATAGAGGTATCCGGCACGAACAGCATGACCAACAATTTCGTCCTGCTGTAAAATAGGTTTATGATCTTGGCTATAGGCACTCAACTTGTGTCCGTCTGTGCCTCTACCGGTTTCATCCACGAAATACTTAGCCATTGTCAAATATTTAGGGTCGTTGGTCACCTTATAAAGTTTTGCTAATCCCATCTCAATGATAGGATGGCCGGAGGGGACATGTTTTTGTCCCTCGTTGGGGCCGAAATCTTTGCAGATGAGGTCTGCATTTTTGATAGCAATATCTAACAGGCTACGTTTTCCCGTAGCTTGGTAATGAGCAACGGCTGCTTCATAGAGGTGACCGCTATTATAAAGTTCGTGACTATTGATTTTCTCCCAGCGGGAACTTCCCCACCAGCCTTTTAGGCGTTCACATCGGTTGGTAACACAAGTTGTCAGATAGCCGTCCGGTTCTTGGGCGGCACCTATTAAAGTAATAACGCTGTCCAAGTAAGCGTCTAACTGGGGGTCATATTGAACGGCTAAAGAATAGGAAGCTCCTTCAATGATCTTATACGGATCAGTATCATCAAAAGGGAAATCTCCCTTATGTTCCCCTTTCATCAGTCCACCAGCCAAGGCAAAGTTGTCAAAACGGCCATTGATTTCACATTGTTTGAAGGCGGAAGGGATAGACACGGTTCGATTGGTTTCGATACGAGGCGCCCAGAAGTGATCCGTCACATGTACTTCTGTAAATGGAACCTCAACAATAGGTTCTTGCGAAGAGTGAGAAACCGGACTACAGGCGTTCAACGTAGTCAGTATTCCTACACACAATACGTACTTTTTCACCATAAGAGTTACATTTATATTGATATTATCAGGTCACAAAGGAAAGATTTTTTTGAGAGTTAGAAAAGAATTTGTACCGATTGAATGTCGGGAGATGAATAAAAAGTTGAACAGACTCCAGATTTTTTTACTACCTTCGTTGAAAATTCTCACAAAAACGCAATGAACATACAACAATTAGAATACATTTTGGCTGTTGATACCTATCGCCATTTTGCAAAGGCTGCTGAATACTGTCGAGTAACACAACCGACACTCAGCATGATGATTCAGAAATTAGAAGATGAATTAGGAGTCAAACTCTTCGATAGGAATACACAACCAATCACACCTACAGCTGCTGGTCGTAAAGTTATCGACCAAGCTCGGGTTGTACTCCATCAAGCCTCCTTAATCAAAGACATCGTAAATGAAGAGGAACAGTCACTGAAAGGGACTTTCCGGTTAGCAGTGTTGCCAACGATTGCTCCTTATCTACTCCCCCGCTTCTTCCAGCAGGTGTCAGGGAAATATCCGGAACTGGACATCCGTATCTTGGAAATGCAGACAGCTCCCACCATGAAAGCTTTAATGAATGGTGAAATCGACGCAGCCATCATTGCCAATCAGCCAACGGAAATGCAGCTGCAAGGAGATCTGTTGTTCTATGAACAATTCTTTGCTTATGTAGCACGCAATGAGAGTATCTTCAAGAAAGAATTGGTACGAACAGCAGACATCAGTGATGAACGTCTCTGGTTATTAGATGAAGGACATTGTTTCCGAGACCAGCTAATGCGTTTTTGTCAAATGGAACGGGTAAAACTACATCAAGCAGCTTACCGTTTAGGAAGTCTGGAAACTTTCATGCGTATGGTAGAAAGTGGAAACGGTATCACCTTCATTCCGGAGCTTGCGACTCATCAATTAAGTGAAAAACAGAAAGAGTTAGTACGTCCTTTCGCAATACCTAAGCCGACCCGTGAGATTGTCTGGGTAACTCGCAAAGATTTTATCCGACATAAGATTGCCGGAATCCTTATTGAGTGCATAAAAAATAGTGTTCCGAAGGAAATGCGAACCTTACAAGCGGGATTACGAGTGGTCTAAGCATACAAATGGACTAAAAATACAGGTAGCTTAGAAAAAAATTATCACTTTTTGTTTGTAGTATCCAAAAAAGCGTTACTTTTGTCGCGTAATAAAAAACAATAGAGATTAAATGAATCGATTTAGCTTTACATATTACTTTTATTACTTTTACTTTAGCAAGGTGAAGGCAGGAGTTTGTATGTAAAGCGTTGATAAATGAAACATGTATCAATAAACAATATAAAGTCCTGCCAATTTCGGTAGGACTTTTTTGTTACTAATCAAAAACGATTCAAAGAAAAGATAATATAAAAAGGAAAGTAGATGAAAAGGAAAGTTGCAATCCAGGGAATAGCCGGAGCGTTTCACGATATAGCTGCCCGCAATTACTTTGAAGGGGATGAAGTAGAAATTATTCCTTGCATTACGTTTAAAGACGTGATTTCAGCTGTAAAAAGGGATCCATCAGTTTTGGGTATAATGGCTGTCGAAAATACAATTGCAGGTAGTTTGTTGCAAAATCATGAATTAATTCGCGAAAGTGGTTTGCAGATTGTTGGTGAATATAAATTACGTATCTCTCACTCACTGGTTGCACTCCCCGGAACAAATATCCATGATATTAAGGAAGTCAATTCTCACCCTATTGCATTAATGCAATGTACCGAATTCTTAGATACCTTGCCTAATGCAAAAGTCGTTGAGAAAGATGATACTGCCCTCAGTGCTCTTTGGATTTCAGAAAACCAACTGAAAGGACATGCAGCTATTTGCGGTAAGTTGGCTGCTGAAATTTATCACATGGAAGTATTGGCAGAAGGTATTGAAACAAACAAACGCAATTTCACTCGCTTCGTTATCATAGCAGATCGTTGGATTGCGGATGAAATGCTTAAAGGAGAAGATAAAAACAAAGCCTCTTTGGTTTTCGCTGTACCTCATACCTCTGGAAGCCTTTCCAAAGTTCTCTCAGTCCTTTCTTTTTACGATATGAATCTTTCTAAAATACAGTCATTGCCTATCGTCGGACGCGAATGGGAATATCTATTTTATGTGAACCTGAATTTCACAGATTACCTCCGCTACAAGCAGGCATTAGACGCAATCAGACCACTAACAAAAGACTTAAAAATATTAGGTGAATATGCAGAAGGAAGACAAAGTATATAATATCACACCCGCAAATCGTGTAAACAGTGTGCAAGAATACTACTTCTCCAGAAAACTGAAAGAAGTAGCCGAAATGAATGCTGCAGGCAAAAACGTTATCAGTTTAGGAATCGGAAGCCCAGATCTTCCCCCTTCTGAACAGACTATCGCAACTCTTTGCGAACATGCACAGCAGCCCAACGAACATGGTTACCAACCGTATGTCGGTATTCCGGAACTTCGCAAAGGTTTCTCTGATTGGTATAAAACATGGTATCATGTAGACCTTGACCCCAAAACAGAAATTCAACCTTTGATCGGTTCAAAAGAAGGAATCCTGCATATCTCTTTGGCTTTCTTAAACCCGGGTGACGGAGTATTGGTTCCCAATCCGGGATATCCGACCTACAGTTCTGTCAGTAAACTGGTCGAAGCAAACTTGATTAGCTACGAGTTAAAAGAGGAACTAAATTGGCAACCCGATTTCGAAGAATTGGAAAAGATGGATTTATCAAACGTCAAGTTAATGTGGACCAACTATCCCAATATGCCAACCGGTGCTAACGCCAGCATGGAACTATATGAGAAATTAGTTGCTTTCGGAAAGAAGCATAATATTATTATCTGTAATGATAATCCTTACAGCTTCATCTTGAATGAACATCCATTGAGTATTCTTTCTGTTCCAGGGGCAAAAGACATCTGTATTGAAATGAACTCAATGAGTAAAGCCCATAATATGCCCGGTTGGCGTATGGCAATGCTTGCCTCTAATGCACAATTCGTACAGTGGATCTTGAAAGTAAAAAGCAATATCGATTCTGGTCAATTCAAACCTATGCAATATGCGGCTGTCGAAGCCTTATCTGCACCTAAAGAGTGGTATGACAATATGAACCGCGTTTACCGTAGTCGTCGTGATTTAGCAGGACAAATTATGGATGCGTTAGGTTGTAAATATGACAAAAATCAAGTCGGTATGTTCCTTTGGGGAAAGATTCCGGCAGAGGCAGCAGGCAGTGAGGCTGTCGCAGACAAAGTTTTATACGAAGCAAATGTTTTTCTGACACCCGGATTTATCTTCGGTAGTCGCGGAGATCGTTACATCCGTATCTCCCTTTGCTGCAAAAACGAAGCATTACAAGAGGCTTTAAACCGAATTAAACAACTTAAGAAATAACACATCAGTGTTCAATTGATATCGAAACTTTTATATTGACAAATTAAAAAATCATCTATATGGAAATGCAATTAGAATCAATCTTACTTCCTGGCGTAGACGCTCAGCGTCCAGTCGTTATCGCCGGTCCGTGTAGTGCGGAAACAGAAGAACAGGTAATGGAAACAGCCAAAGATTTGGCTAACAAAGGCATTAAAATATTCCGTGCCGGTATCTGGAAACCCCGTACAAAACCAGGTGGATTCGAAGGAGTAGGTGTTGAAGGTTTAGCTTGGTTGAAACGAGTTCAAAAAGAAACTGGAATGTATGTTTCTACAGAAGTAGCAACTAAAGACCATGTCTTTGAAGCTTTAAAAGCAGGAGTAGACATTCTATGGATTGGTGCACGTACCAGCGCAAACCCATTTGCAGTTCAGGAAATTGCAGATGCTTTGAAAGGGGTAGATATTCCTGTATTGATCAAAAACCCGGTTAACCCTGATTTGGAATTGTGGATTGGAGCAATCCAACGTATCTACAACGCAGGTATCCGTCGTATCGGGGTAATCCATCGCGGTTTCAGCTCTTACGACAAAAAGATGTATCGCAACTCACCGTTATGGCATATTCCTATTGAATTACGTCGTCGTATTCCTAATATGCCTATCTTCTGTGACCCAAGTCACATCGGTGGTAAACGCGAATTGGTAGCTCCACTTTGTCAGCAGGCAATGGACTTAAGTTTCGATGGTTTGATTGTTGAATCACACTGTAATCCGGATTGTGCATGGAGTGACGCTTCTCAGCAAGTAACTCCTGACGTGTTAGATTACGTATTGAACCTTTTGGTGATCCGCGATTCTACACAGACAACAGAAAACTTATCTGAACTACGTCGCCAGATTGACTGTATAGACGAACAACTGTTGGAATTATTGGCAAAGCGTATGCGTATCTCTCGCGAAATCGGTATCTACAAAAAAGAGCACAATATGCCGATTTTACAATCTCCACGCTACAGTGAAATCTTGGAAAAACGCTCTAACATGGGTGAACAAATGGATTTGAACACTGAATTTGTCAAAGAAATCTTGAAAAATATTCATGAAGAATCTGTTCGTCAACAGATGATTATCATGAACGAATAATATCAACCGACAAAGGACAATTAAGAACCTCCAATCTTCCCGTTTTTAATTGTCCTTTTTCTTTTCAATAGTCAATTAAGATGAAAATACTTATTCTTGGTGCAGGAAAGATGGGCTCCTTCTTCACCGACCTATTGAGTTTCGACCATGAGGTAGCCGTATTAGAAAGTGACCCTAAACGCATGCGTTTTATCTACAACGCACTTCGTTTACAAAAGCCTGAAGAAGTCGCTGAATTCGAACCTGAGCTGGTTATTAATTGCGTAACGTTAAGTTATACAATCGAAGCTTTTAAAAGTATTATCCCCTACTTGCCGAAGACTTGTATTCTTTCGGATATTGCTTCCGTTAAAACACATCTGCAAGAGTTTTACGAGGCATCAGGGTTCCGCTACGTATCTACCCACCCGATGTTCGGACCGACATTTGCCAATTTGGGACAATTGGAAAAAGAAAATACGATCATCATTGCCGAAGGTGACCATTTAGGTAAAATCTTCTTCAAAGATGTTTATGCCAGCTTACGTTTGCATATCTGTGAATATACGTTCGAAGAACATGATAAAGTAGTTGCATACTCTTTAGGAATTCCTTTTGCTTCAACAATGGTTTTTGCTGCCACAATGAAACATCAGGACGCTCCCGGTACGACCTTCAAACGTCACATGAAAATAGCTCGTGGGCTTTTGTCGGAAGATGATTACCTTTTGACTGAAATTCTTTTCAATCCACGCACACCACGCCAGATTGAACGCATACAAGAGGAATTGAATATCTTGCAAGAGTTAATCCAAAACAAAGACTCAGAAGGTATGAAAGAGTATCTTACTAAAATCCGTAAGAACATCGAATAAAAGATACATCAATCCATATAGCAAGCCGTTGTTCTATTTTAGGCAACGGCTTGTTTCTTTAAGTAAACAACCGCTTATACTCCTGTTCAAAATTGGGAGTAAAAACACCTTTTCCCAAATTCTCCAATATCTCACTTTGTTTCCAAAAACGCCCCTCTTCCAATTCTGAAGGATCAGGTGTAATAGTTCCGGAATAGGTTGTACGGAATGTATTTACTAGCTCTTTCTCAACGGCTGATTCAAAAACATAACGTGTCATAAATTGAGGTTCAAAATCGGTTACCCCTAACTCCTCACGTACCTCTCTTCGGAGTGCCTCTTCGACCGTCTCTCCATAATCCATGTGACCACCGACTGCCGTATCCCACTTTCCCGGCTGAATATCTTTCGTCATCGAACGTTTTTGCAGGTAGAGCTCGCCAGCCTCATTAAAGAGATGAAGGTGAACAACAGGGTGCAATAATTTGGAACCACTATGACACTCTTTGCGAGTCGCCTTTCCGATCGTCTCTCCCACTTCATTCACAAGCGGAAACCATTCTTCTTTCATCTTCTTATGATTTTGAATAATTACTTATTGCTTTTATCAAGTCCTCTTCACTCAACCCCTCCCCATAGGTAGCGTAATCCATACGGAAAGCACACCCACTCTTATATTCCGAACATCCATAAGCCGTTTTCCCGCGCAAAATGGTTCCTTTTCCACAGAGTGGACAAACCGGCTTCTGTACCGAATCCGTTTTCTCCTTTTTGGCACGAGGTTTACGCGGTTTCTTCTCTTTCGGCTCCTTCTCCGCTTTCGGCTGAACCTGTTCGATCGTAATCGAACGTCCGGTCTGGTCAGAAAGTACATTTAAAACCACCTGATGAACCATCTGCTTCAATTCTTCCAAGAAAGTACGCGCCTCATAAGTTCCTCGCTCTATCTGACGTAATTTCTTCTCCCAAAGCCCTGTCAACTCAGCACTTTTTAAAAGCTCTTCATGAATTGTACCAATGAGTTCGATCCCCGTAGCTGTCGGATAAAGGTTCTTGCGTTCCTTCCGAATATAATTCCGTTTGAAAAGAGTTTCAATGATAGCTGCACGAGTAGAAGGACGTCCGATTCCATTCTCCTTCAGCGCGTCACGCAACTCATCATTATCAACCAACTTCCCCGCAGTCTCCATCGCACGAAGCAAAGTTGCTTCCGTATAAGGTTTAGGCGGCTGCGTCCATTTTTCTCCCAATGTAGGGGTATGCGGACCACTCTCTCCTTTTACGAAATCTGGCAAAACACCCTCCTCGTCGTTCGACTCAGCGTCTGGTTCCTTCTGTTCCGCACCAAAGACCACACGCCACCCCGGTTTAAGAATCTGTTTTCCCGTTACCTTAAATTCTACCTTCCCGACTTTACCCAATACCGTGGTCGTCGATATCTCACAATCGGGATAAAAAACAGCAATGAAACGACGGGTAACCAGATCATACACCCGCTTCTCATTCTCTGTCAAATTACGTGCAGGTACACCTGTCGGTATGATCGCATGATGATCCGTCACTTTTGAGTTATCAAAGACTCGCTTATCTTTCCTCAATTTTGTATTCAATAGAGGAGCTACTAACTCCGCATAATCGACCAGCCCCTTCAGCGTATTCGGGACTTTAGGATAAATATCATCACTTAAAAAGGTGGTATCTACACGCGGATAGGTAGTAACCTTTTTTTCATAAAGCGACTGTATCAACTTCAACGTATCATCCGCAGTAAAGGCAAATTTCTTATTACATTCTACTTGTAAAGAGGTCAAATCAAAAAGACGAGGGGCATATTCCTTTCCCTTCTTCTCAGAAACATTTGTAACGGTGAAATCCTCCTGTTTCACAATCTCCAAGAAAGCCTCTCCCTCCTCCTTACTGGTAAACTTTCCCTTTGTAGCGGAGAAAGTCGTATTGCGATAAACGGTTTTCAACTCCCAATAAGGCTCCGGCTTAAAGTTCTCTATCTCTAAATGCCGATTGACAATCAATGCCAAAGTCGGAGTTTGTACACGACCAATAGAGAGTACCTGCCGGTTCTGTCCATAACGCAGCGTATAAAGACGGGTGGCATTCATCCCCAACAGCCAGTCACCTATCGCACGAGAAAGTCCTGCCTCATACAATTTCGTAAACTCCGTCTGCTCCTTCAAATGCTGAAACCCTTCGCGAATCGCCTCCTCGGTCAATGAAGAGATCCAAAGGCGATAGACCGGACATTTACAGCCAGCTTTTTGCATAACCCAACGTTGAATAAGTTCTCCCTCCTGCCCGGCATCACCGCAGTTAATGACCATCTTGGCTTTTTGCATTAACTCCTCTATCACCTTGAACTGCTGTTCGTAGGTAGGATTACTAATCAACTTAATACCAAAACGGGGAGGAATCATCGGTAGAGAAGCCAAACTCCAGCGTTTCCAACTCTCCGAATAGTCATTGGGTTCCTTGAGTGTACACAGATGCCCGAAAGTCCAAGTCACCTGGTAACCATTCCCTTCGATATATCCATTCATCTTCTTAGTTGCCCCCAGCACTTCTGCTATTTCACGCGCCACACTGGGCTTTTCAGCTATACATACTTTCATCTCAGTCTACACTCTTTTATCAAAGCTGCAAAAGTACACTTTCTTCAAGACTTTCTAAAAAGAAAAAGGAGTTATTACATCCTCCTCTACTTCTTGAACAAAGTTTAGAGTCATTTTTATACCCCAAAAACATTCACTTTAAGGCTCTATGCGTTTAACTTTTCAATACCCCGTAAGGTATCGAGTCAATACCTTATAAGGTATCGGTCCAGTACCCCGTAAGGTATTACGCTAATACCCTATAAGGTATCGACCTAATACCTTATAGGGTATTCGTGTAATAACTTATCGGTTATTGAGTCAATAACTGGTAAGTTATTGGAGTAATAAATGAAGGGGGAAGCTTAAGACATAAAAAAACCGCCCTTCTTGGAAGGACGGTTCGCTTTATCTAAAGAGATTCATTTTATCATTTACACATTTCACGAATAATTTGAATCAACTCCTCTCCAATCTCTTCAGCTTCCTGCATTGTATGAGCTTCTGAATAGATACGAATAATAGGTTCCGTATTACTCTTACGTAAATGTACCCATTTTTCTGGAAAATCAATCTTTACCCCATCAATATCAGTGATATCATAATGAGCAAACTTTTCTTTTACTTTCAATAAAATAGCATCCACATCAATATCAGGAGTTAACTCAATCTTTTTCTTTGAGATAAAATATGGAGGATAAGAAGCTCGTAGTTCGCTAGTCTTCATCTGCTTCTTTGCTAAATGAGTCAGAAACAAAGCTATACCAACTAAAGCATCTCGACCATAATGACTTGCAGGATAAATCACTCCTCCATTACCTTCTCCACCAATAATTGCATTTGTTTCTTTCATCTTCGTAACGACATTCACTTCTCCTACAGCTGCAGCATTATACTCACAACCATGGGCACGCGTGATATCTCGTAATGCACGACTAGAACTTAAATTACTTACAGTATTACCAGGTGTATGACTCAAAACATAGTCACTAACAGCAACTAAAGTATATTCCTCGCCAAACATTTCACCATCTTCACAAACAATGGCTAAACGATCGACATCGGGATCAACAACAAATCCTACATCAGCTTTAGCACCTCTCATTAAATCAGAGATCTCCGTCAAATTCTCAGGAATTGGTTCCGGATTATGAGCGAAATTACCATGAGGAGTACAATGTAACTTTAATATCTCTTTTACTCCCAAAGAAGAGAGTAATTCTGGGATAACAATACCTCCAACAGAATTAACACAATCAATCGCAACTCGGAAGTTTGCAGCTTTTATGGCTTCTACGTCTACTAAATCTAAATCAAGAACACTCTCAATATGTTTTTGATTTAGATTTTCATTTACAATAATCTTTCCTAAATGATCTACATCAGCAAAAATAAAATCTTCTTCTGCCGCAATTCTAAGGACCTCTACTCCATCTGCTGCATTTAAAAACTCACCACGTTCATTCAATAATTTCAAAGCATTCCATTGCTTTGGATTATGGCTGGCTGTTAATATAATACCCCCACAAGCATTTTCCCACACGACAGCCAATTCTGTAGTCGGGGTTGTGGCCAAATCTATATCTACCACATCAAATCCCATCCCGGTAAGAGTTCCTAACACAACTTGTTTTACCATTGAACCTGAGAGACGAGCATCACGACCCACTACAATTTTATTTGTTGTCACTTTCGTGTTTTTTCTAATGAATGTAGCATATGCTGCTACAAACTTAACAATAGCCAAAGGATTTAACCCTTCTTCTGGGTTTCCCCCTATTGTACCACGGATACCAGAAATAGATTTAATTAGTGTCATCAGTCTACTTATTTTATAAAAACATATTTTACCTTCTCAAAATAAACAGGAACTCCCGCACTCTGAAAATCACTACTCATCAATTTGAAAGGGACTATCAACTTCACAATAGAACTATCTCCCACATAAGGAAGTCCAGCTCCTAACCCTTCACAAATAAACATATCCCACGCATAGTAATAATCAGGACTTAAACTTGTATAATAACCATATTTAAACTCAACAGGATGTGTTCCATTTGAATGAGGTCCTAATAAATCAAGAGTACCTGTAGAAATGCTACTATTTTCCATGAACATAGTAGCTATAAATCGAGATCTAATGGCAGTTTCCCCTAATACAGCACGTTCTGTATTTCCTTTATCTACGATATTCAGATATACTCCATTATCTAATTCTACAAATTCATTTTCTTTAAAAACGCTGTCTTTTGGCCATTCATCAAGAAAAATCAAACCACTATCTACTCGCAGACGTTCTATTGCTTTTCGTTCATCATTTAGCATATCTGTATATGATTTTGTATCATCACAAGAAGCTATGACAAAAGCAACAAACATAATCATCAAAACATAAAAACTTTTCTTCATCTCTTACATATTAATTATAAATGAATGACAAATGTATATAATATCCACCACATCTCAGACATATTCACTTTAAATCTTCTATTTCATTTGGATTAAATTCTTCCAATCCTTTTTCAAATGTATCAATAGCCTCTACCAATGAACCATAAAATTCTCCTCCCGAAGCATTTTTATGTCCACCTCCATTAAAAAATCGATTTGCAAATTGATTACAAGGAAAATCTCCTACAGAACGTAATGAAACCTTAACATAATCTTTATCTTCTCGAATAAAAACACTAAAAAGAACACCTTCTATACTTAATGGAAGATTAACAAAACCCTCTGTATCCCCCGTTATATAATGAAAACGATTCAATTCTTCTTTTGATAGCGTAATTAAAGCCGCATGTTTTTCTGGATAAACCTTCATTTTCTCAAAAAGGACGTATCCCATCATACGTAGACGACTTTCTGAATGAACCTGATTAACTTTCCTATAAATTAAATCTTTGTCTATACCTTTCTTTATTAGTTCACTAATAATCGTATATATTTCCGGTTTATTTGAATTATAAGTAAATGCTCCTGTATCAGTCATCATACCTGTGTAAATACAAGTTGCACAATCTCTATTAATCAGATCAAACAACCCTATCCGACAGATAAAACGAAATATCATTTCGCTTGTAGAAGACATCTCCGGATATGAAATTGTTACACGACAAAAATCTGCAGGGTTCAAGTGATGATCAATCATCACTTTACGCCCTTTTGCCTCCAATACAAAAGGTGCTAACTTTTCAATTCGTTTTGGTTCATTAAAATCTAAACAAAATATAACGTCAGCTTCTCGGATTAATTGTTCTGCAAATTCTGAATATTTTTCATGAATCACAATCTCTTTACATCCAGGCATCCATTTATAAAACTGAGGGAAATTATTAGGAACAACGATCGATACATTATCCTTTCCATAAGCTATCAAAAAATGGTAAAGTCCTAATGCAGAACCGATAGCATCTCCATCAGGAGTAACATGTGTTATAATAACAAAACGTTCACCTTTCTCTAAATATTTTTTAGCTTTCTGAATCTTTTCTTCATGAATGACTTTTGTAATCATATATCTTTCTTTTTTCAGAGACAAAAATACTACTTTTTTAAATCTATACAGCAAAACCATCTATTAATCGAACCAATAAAAAAACTAATAATAACAAAAGAGCCATGAATAAATATTTAATACGTTTCGTTTTAATAAATAATAAACCAATGATTCCCATACCATAAGCAACACCCATCATCCAAAAATCGAAATGAAAGGTATATGTACACCCTGGTACTTGACTAAATATCTCCACTACATCAAACATACTTCGTGTTAACAATTCTACAACATTCTCCAATTCTTCACAAGGGGACAATAAAATAGATAATGTAATCCAAAGTAATCCAACAGGTATCAAAAGTATAGCCAAAAAGGTTAATGGTAAATTTACGAATAAAAAGACTGTAGAGAAGTTACCCCAATAATATAAACACAAGAACACTGTTCCTAATTGAGCTGATAAAGTAACAGTAATCCATTTCCAAGGAGTCCTAAACAGAGGATTACGAATCTTCATAAAAGATTGTAAACGGGGTTGAAAATAAAAAATAGAAACAACAGCTAAATAACTCAATTGAAATCCTATATCAAACAAATATAAAGGATTGTACACTAACATACAAAAAGCAGACGCGATTAATATATTATAACGTTCTATAAGTTTTCCCATTTGATGTCCAGTCAAATATAAAGTTAACATCAAAACAGCTCGAATAGCAGAGGCAGCAAAACCCGTTATTAAAACAAAAAACCACAAACACAAAACAATAAATATATATTGAATCCACTTTCCCCACTCTTTACGAAAAAACAAGGATGATAAAAAAGACAAAAAACTATAAACTATCGCAACATGAAAACCACTTACAGCCAAAAGATGGGCAACTCCTGTGACTGAAAATTGTTTTTGGACTCTTTTATCCATTCCTTTCCTATATCCGAATGTGATTGCCGCTAATACTTGTTTTTCTTGATCTGTTAAATTAAGATTATTAAAAGGTTCTAATAAACATTTTTGTATTTTTTCCGAATATTGATACATATAAGATTTTGAAGAGGACTTCAATAAATCAACTTGCTGTATTTTTGTTTTTTGTATTGATAAAAATAATAAGAACGTAAAAAAGATACTTCCCCAAAGCCAACGACCATCGTAACAAAAAGAATTTTCTCTTTTAATAAAAAGAACTGATAAAAATAAAACAAGAAAAGGGAGAAACAATAAATAAAAAGAATAATTATATACACAACAAAAAGACTGCAAGACTATTCCAACAATCCAAATAAATAACGGACGAGCAAAAGGACGTATTTGTAACTCTTTTATCATAGTAAAGGTTTTAGTAACAAAAATCTATGAGATAGTAACATAACTGTATACTATCTCTACATTATAATCAATCTATAAATTCTTCAACTCTTGAATTGTCTTTAGGGGATTAGAGGCATTAAAGACAAAACTACCTGCAACTAAGACATCTGCTCCTACTTCAATCAAACGAGCTGCAGTTTGCATATTAACCCCACCATCAACTTCAATCAAAGTATTCAAACCTTTTGACAGAATCATATCCTTTAAACGTGCTGTTTTATCTACAGAATGTTCTATAAATTTCTGACCACCATAGCCAGGATTAACAGACATCAATAAAACCATATCTAAATCCTGCAAAATATCTTCCAATAAAGAAATTGGAGTATGAGGATTCAATGTAACAGCAGCTTGCATTCCAGCTTCTTTAATAGCCGCAACAGTACGATGTAAATGTGTACAAGCTTCATAATGTACATTCATCATATAAGCCCCAGTCGCGGCTACTTGAGGAATAAACTTCTGTGGTTCAACAATCATCAAATGTACATCCATCGGTTTCTTACAAATCGACTTTAATGCTTCTAATACAGGAAATCCAAAAGAAATATTAGGGACAAAAACACCGTCCATAATATCCAGATGCAACCAATCTGCATCACTTTTATTTATCATTTCTATATCACGCTGCAAATTTAAAAAGTCAGCAGCCAATAAAGAAGGAGCTATTTTATGATTCATATTCTTTATTTTAAAAACAAAAGTAAAAATAAAAAAGGTATGGACAAACAATCCATACCTTTAATTTTTCAATTCAGAATCAAACCACCAAAATTTGCTTTTAAAACAGGTTCAGCATGATAAACCCTCGCAAATTGACTTAAAAAATCCAATGTACGCTGACGAGGAAATAAGTCAATATCCTTTTCATTTCGGTTATCAGTTTCATTCATACAAGAAGTAGAAAGTTTCTTCATAGGCAACTCTTTTTAATTGTTCGATATTAAAACGAGTGCATCCTCTACTTATTGTACAATAAAGATTTTTTATACAATCTCCAAATATCAAACCAATGACAATTCTATCTGATTTTCTTCAGCCATACGACGCATATTTAAAATAGCATAACGCATTCGTCCCAAAGCTGTATTAATACTAACCCCCGTAATATCAGCAATCTCTTTAAAACTTAAATCTTGATAATAACGCATTTCCAAAACTTCTCGCTGATTATCCGGTAAATGTCGAATTAACTTTTTTACATCTGACAAAACCTGATAGCGCACAAGATTATCTTCTATTGTTCCATCACACAATTTTATATTATTAAAAAGATCAACTTCGACATCATCATTAGAAATCGTATTCTCACTACGTTCCTGACGATAATTATCAATAATCAAATTGTGCGCAATACGCGTAATCCAAGCTTTAAATTTGCCATTTTCTGTATAACGGCCTTGTTTAATTGTCATAATCACTTTAACAAAGGTTTCTTGAAAGATATCCTCTGCAAGTTCTTTATTATGAACTATAAAGAAAATATAAGAATATATACTACTTTTATAACGATTTAGTAAAATATCAAAAGCAGTATTATTACCTTTTGCATAAAGAACAACCAACTCCTCGTCAGTTTTCATCCTTAAAGTATTCATTACCTTTATATTTTTAGTTTTTTCGAGTAATGTTTATGCTATAGGCAATAAATTTAGAAATGTTAGACAATACTATGTTTATATTCACAAAGGCAAATAAACAAAAAGTATTCTACATAGACAAACTTTTCCTATCATTTTTATAAAAGAATTCCCCTAATCATACACTTCTTTGTACAAAAAGGGGAGTTTTCTTAATAAAAGAACCACTTTTAAAATTTATATCCCAAAGTCAATGCAACTTTAGTAGTATTTGTTTTTAATGTAGCAGGAATAGATTCAACCAGTACATCTCCATCATTTATTAAATGTGGATACGGATAAACATCTTCTTTTTGCTTCCGATAAACACAAGCTAAATCTAAATAAAAGTTAGGTGTAAAACGATAGCCTAAACCAACAGTATAATAATTAACTTGGTGATCTATAGTATAGGCTGTACGAGTTCCAGCCGGATAAACTTCAGTAATATCTCCATATTCACTATATTTCATATGGTCTTGAACTGGACTATTTTGCCAAGCACCTCCTAACCGAATTGCAAACTGAGGAGTTACTTTATATTCAGCACCAACTTTCAACATTCCAGCAGTACGAAAGTCTTCTTTAATCATACTATTATCCCCCTCCTGTTCATAGCCATCCCGATCTTGTAAATTCATAGATTTGTAATTTGTCAACTCATAATCAACACTAATCAAAGCACTTTCTCCCAATATAGCAGCTGCACTAAAAATCCATTTATCTGGCGTACGAAGTTTATATTCTGTATAATAATCAGTTGGTGTAGACGCTTCCCTAGTCATATCTGGATTATTAGGATCTAAAGGATTCTGTGAACCAGCATAATAATCAAAAACAAAAGCCCCAGCTTCTGCACTATAATAATTCGTCATTTTATACCAAGTAGAAGAATTATAAGCGACTCCTAAACGCAAAAAATCTGTCGGACGAGCAATAACTCCTAAATTAAAAGAATATCCCGTTCCTTCAAGTGCAGTATAATTATCCCAATAAAGATGATCATTAAAGTCTATATTTTCTGCTTCGGAATTAAAATAGCCAAAATTCTCATCATAGATAGTACTTGAATGATAATCTATATCTGTTACAGAAACAGTGGCTCCTACAAAAAACAGATTCGAAATATTTGTAGCAAAAGAAAAATCATATTTATCTATTGCGCCTTTTTCTGTAACTAACATATCAGCAGATTGCACCTCCAAGGGTTGCCAATTATGCTGATCGTCCCAATAACCAAAAGTCGAATAAAAATTACCTGATTGATTTTTATTATCGACATCTATTAACCCAGCATTATAAGCTAACGTAGGTAACCAGTTTTGACTCAAATAAGGATTATAATTATCTGTCGACCATAAATCATTACCAGTCAATCCTCCCCCTGTATTAGGATCATAACTTAGGTTTGCATAACCTGCCAAATAATCAGAAATAGAATTTCCCCCAGCACCACGCCCCATTCGATAACAACGATTAAAGTTCTTCACACGATTATAAGAAAAACCTACATTCCAACCAACGATTCCCTCATCACTCCCTGTCGGAAAATAACCGACATAGGCTATATTATCAAAATTAAACTTTGTACGATCATCATCCATTTCAGTTCCAATCCAATTGGTATTTGTCTTTATAGAAGATAAACTTAAAGTTGTAACCACTTCTGAACTACGATATATTGCTAAACCAGCAGGATTCGTTCTCATTGCTGAAATATCCCCACCCAATGCACCAAAAGCTCCTCCCATTGACAAATAACGAGCTGTACCATTCAAATCTGACTGTGAAAACTTATAGGCATCCATTTCTCCCTGTGCAAACCCACTCTCACAATTCAGCAACCAAGCAGATACCAATAAACAAAGTATTTTCTTCATATCTTTATTTTCTTTTTATTATTAAAACACAAGGACACGACTAGCGTGTCCTTACAATTTTTATGTATCTAGTTTTATCGACTACGTCCACCACCAGAACGACCACCTCCACTAAAACTACCACCAGAAGAACGAGTACTACCAGAAGAAGAGGTTCCAAACGAACTTCTACTACCACTGCTACTCCTAGAAAGCGAATAAGAATTACTACGCTGAGTACTATTCATGTTATCGTATGAACGAGAAGAACGATTAGCACTTCTTGTAGATTCAGTATATTGACGATTAGACCCTTTAATTCCAGCTGAATTATCACGAGAAATACGAGTACGTCCAATTGTTGATACAGCTGAAGAACGAGTCGTTGTTCCGACAGTTGAATTACGGTTAATTCCCATATTTGTACGTCCACTAACTCCAGTACTAGTTCTATTATTCGTTCCATTAGAAGAACGTACTCGACCAACCGTACGAGCATCACTTTTCAAAGAAGTTGCATTACCACGCCCCACAGATGTACGCTGACCAGCAGAAGAACGTATAACACTTCCTGAATTTGCATAAGTTCTACGTCCAACGGACGTCCTCGACCCTACATAATTATGTTGATAAGGAGAAACATGATGATGGTGATGAAAATTCGGACTCCAAAAACTTGGTCCCCAGTAACCACCCCAGCCCCAAGAAGGACCCCAATAACCCGCATAAAAACCATTCCATCCCCAACTAAATCCCCAAGAAGGACCGTAATATCCCCAATAACGGGCTGGACTATAAAACCATGGGTCATACCAACCACCGTACCAACTGCCATACCAGCCATTATACCATGGATCATACCAACCACCATATCCCATATTGATATTAACATTCACATTAGTTTGTCCATCAGAATAATCTGTATCATATCCGTAAGCATAATATCCATCACTCAAATACAAATCAACCTGATCAGCACCTGCAATAGTAATCTTACTTGGTGAATGATAACGAATAATACGTTCCGTATACTCCGTGTCTGAACGACGTTCAGTTACAATGTCATCTGCCTCCACGGTTTCAACGTCCTCTTCATACAATTCATCAGTTGAAAAATAACGACGATTGTATTCATCAACATCACGTTCTTCATTTAAAACCAAATCATCCCTTTGACTTGTTGTATATGTCGAAGCCATCAGTGTTGTATCCACACTTTTCCTAGTCTGTACAACCTTCTCCTCAGTTTTTACTTTTTTATTTTTTTTACTGGAAGAGAAATATACATCATCAAAAAATACTTCCTGAGCTATTCCCCCAAAAGAGACTAGAAACATCATCACCAAAAATGTCAATTTCATGGATTTCATATTCAATTCTCCTCTAATTAATTATTTATCAATTCGACTATATAAAAATGAATAGGTTTAATCCCCTCCATCTTACCAAATTATAAAACCATCCATTTTGTATCACAAATATAGCTGTTTCCAAACTGTTTCCTAATATTTATATACACTTTAACTATCTCAATCCTTTCTCTAAAAAAATACGTTTATATATAGAAGATGTAAGAAATGAAGAAAATGCTGCATAACAAATAACAAAAACCTATTAAAACTAAAGAGGACTTTTTCACAAAGGTCCTCTTTAAGGTTTTAATAGGTATTAGTCTTAAGGCAAAAAGATTGTTTAGGTTATCTGTTTGCAAAGATGAATCATTTTAATATATCGAACAAATAAAAAAATATATTATAAAACACATTTTTAAATTTATCGAAACTTTATTACTTTTTTGGTTTTACCCTTACAGTTCTTTTATTCTTCATCTATCTTATACTTTACTTCCATCCCATGAATTTCATTATTCACAAATCCATTATCATACGCTAATAGACCATTAACAAACGTTTTCCATACCGCATGATGTAAAACTTCTCCTTCAATAGGAGACCAACCGCACTTATACAATAAATTATCTTTGGTAACTATCCATGTCTGTTGTGGATCTATTAAAACTAAATCAGCATAATATCCAGGACGAATATATCCTCTTCGATCTATACGAAAAAGTTCAGCTGGCATATGAGCCATCTTTTCTACAACTTTTTCATAAGTAAAATACCCATCTTTAGCCAACTCTAACATAGCCAACAAAGAATGCTGAACAAAAGGTCCACCTGAAGCAGCCGTTAAACAATTACCTTCCTTTTCTGAAAGTAAATGAGGTGCATGATCTGTAGCTACTATATCTATAAGATTCGTTTTGACAGCCTCACGCAAAGCAGTTCTATCTGCTAGTGTTTTAATAGAAGGATTCCATTTTATACGATTTCCCAATCGCTCATAATCTCCCTCATGAAACCACAGATGATGAACACATACTTCCCCTGTAATTTTCTTTTGCTTCAATGGAAGTGTATTATTCAACAACGTTAATTCTTTCGCCGTTGAAAGATGTAATATATGTAAACGGGAATTTAAACGAGTCGCTAATTCTACCGCTTCAGAAGAAGAGGCATAGCAAGCTTCAGCACTACGAATCTTGCTATGAAAAGAAATATCTAAATCATTTCCATATAAATTCGTATAATAAACTTTATTCTGCTTTATGATTTCTTCCTTCTCCGCATGGATAGCAATTAACATTCCTGCCTCACCAAAAATTCGTTCTAAACTATCTTTCTGATCAACTAACATATTTCCTGTTGAAGATCCTAAAAACAGTTTTAATCCAGGTACACGACTTCGGTCTAAACACCGAATTTCATTTATATTCTCATTGGTTCCACCAAAGAAAAAAGAATAATTCGCAGCAGATGTTTCCGCAGCACGTTGAAATTTCCATTCCAAATCAGCTAATGTTGTTGTTTGTGGTTTTGTATTAGGCATATCCATAAAAGTAGTTACACCTCCAGCAACCGCAGCTCTACTTTCACTGGCAATATCTCCTTTATGAGTCAAACCAGGTTCACGAAAATGGACCTGATCATCAATTGCTCCAGGTAATAATAATTTCCCCGTTGCATCTATCACTTGGGCTACTGATAAAGATTCAGGAGCTCCTCCTTCATACACAGCAGCTATTTTATCTCCCTCAACAAGAACCGACCCCAAGAAAGATCGGTTCTCATTAATAATTTTTGCATTTTGAATTAATACACTATTCATTTCTTTTCCTTTTTCAAAATTATGCTTATGACATTTGAAGCAAATCAAAAGCCAATGCTGCTAAGCAGGCACCAACAATCGGAGCAACAACAGGAATCCAAGCATAATCCCATTCACTACTACCTTTTCCTTTTAATGGTAAAATTGCATGCATAATACGAGGGCCTAAATCACGTGCCGGGTTAATTGCATATCCTGTCAATCCACCTAAAGACAAACCGATAGACCAAACCGTTAATGCTACAGGCAACGCACCTATAGAACCTAATCCGACAGGCAATGATTCACCATTATTTAATGTAACTTCTGCTCCTGTTTGATGAAGTACAACGAACATCATAACAAAAGTAGCAACAACTTCCACTAAAAAATTTCTTGGATGATTTTTAATAGCCGGGCTTGTACAGAAAATACCTAACAATTTTCCCGGATCATCTGTTGTCTCATCAAAATGATCTTTATAAATAACCCAAACTATAAATGCACCTAATGCTCCTCCTAACATTTGAGCGACCACATAAGAAAATACATTCTCCCACGGGAAACATCCTTGTACTGCCATACCAATTGTAATAGCCGGACTAAAATGTGCTCCACTATAAGGACCTGCAACCGTAACACTAATAAAAACACCTAATGCCCAAGCTGTCGTATTTGCTAACCAATTAAAACCTGTTGCTTTTGTTTTGTTCAATGTCAAATCAGCAACTACGCCACATCCCATTAAAAGTAATAGCGCAGTTCCGACCAATTCTGCAATAAATGGACTCATGGTAATAAAATTAATTTATAATTAGATTTTTGTTTGTTTACTTAATTCTCTGCTTTCCACTTTAAAGAACGACCAACAGCCTTATGCCAATCTGCCAATAAAACATCAGCTTCTTCTTGCTTCATTTCAGCATTGAACACTCTATCTAAAGACCACTGTTCTCTTAGTTCTTCAATATCCTTCCAATAACCGACTGCTAATCCCGCCAAGTATGCTGCTCCTAAAGCTGTTGTTTCCAAAACATGTGGACGAACCACTGGACAACGGCTAATATCAGCCTGAAACTGCATTAAAAAGTTATTTGCAATAGCCCCACCATCAACCCGAATTTCTTTGGGCTGTGTATGAATATCACTTTCCATCGCTTTCAGAACATCATAAACCTGATAGCAAATACCCTCCAATGCTGCACGAGTCAGATGCGCAGCACTCGTTCCACGGGTAATACCAATAATTGCCCCACGTGCATACTGATCCCAATAAGGAGCCCCTAAACCCGTCAAAGCAGGAACAAAGTAAACACCGCCATTATCAGGGACAGACAAAGCCAACTGTTCAGTAATCGCAGCACTTTGTATCAGTCCTAACTCATCACGCAACCATTGAATTACAGCACCTCCTACAAAGACACTTCCTTCTAACGCATACGTCACCTTATCCCCTACCTTCCAAGCAACAGTTGTCAAAAGATTATTTTGAGAAAGGACAGGCTTATCACCCGTATTCAGAACCATAAAACAGCCTGTTCCATAAGTAGTCTTTATCATACCAATATCCGTACACAACTGTCCAAACAGGGCAGCCTGCTGATCACCAGCCATTCCTGAAACAGGAATTCCATTCTTAAATATTGGTGTTGAAGTCTCACAATAAACCTCACTACAGCTTTTTACTTCAGGCATCATAGAGGAAGGTATCTGGAAAAGATCAAGTAATTCTTGATCCCATTCCTGTGTATGAATATTAAACAGCATAGTGCGGGAAGCATTCGTTATATCTGTTATATGTTTTGTTCCCCTTGTCAATTTCCAAACCAACCAAGAATCAACAGTTCCAAAACAAAGTTCCCCTCGTTCAGCCCTTTCACGAACACCTTTCACATGATCCAATATCCAACGAATCTTTGTCGCAGAAAAATAAGCATCAATGACTAATCCAGTCTTTTCCCGAATCATCGAGGCATAGCCTTTCGCTTTCAAGTCTTCACAATAATCTGCAGTACGGCGATCCTGCCATACAATCGCATTATAAACAGGAAAACCTGTTTCCCGATCCCATACAATCGTAGTTTCACGCTGATTCGCAATACCGATACAAGCGATATGCTCATCCGTCAAATCCGCCTTCGCCATTGCTTCTGTTATTACAGAAGATTGTGTATACCAGATTTCATTAGGATCATGCTCAACCCAACCAGGCTTAGGGAAATACTGCTGAAACGTCTTCTGCGCCAACGTCACAGTTTCACCTTGATGATTAAATAGAATAGCTCTTGAAGAAGTTGTACCTTGGTCAATTGCCAATACATACCTATTTTTCAACTCCATATTATTTGTTTTTTAGGTTATCGATTCACTATTAGTTAACACTCACAAATCTAACAATTAATTTTGGATTAAATTATCAATGCCTATAAAAAAAGAAACGCATGCCTATGAAATTTTATTTTCATAGGCATGCGTTTCTTTTTCGATGCCGAGAGAAATTAATCCCTATTCAAACATTTTATCAATACCTCCTATATCCGTCGGTGTCTGCTGGCGCTCCTCTTCCGTTCTCATTTTACAAGGATCTGCATATTCTTCCGGTATTTCAAAATCTTCCTCCTGCGAATATCCCAACGTTTTATCAGCATACACTTTCTGCATATACAGTCCGTAAATTGGTAAAGCCATACTTGCTCCTTGGCCTTCCGCCATCCGGTCAAAATGGATAGACCGATCCTCACCACCGACCCATACACCAGAAACCAGACTTGGTGTAAAGCCCATAAACCAACCATCGGAGTTGTTTTGAGTTGTACCCGTTTTTCCTCCCATTGGAGCCTTAATACCATAACGAGCACGAATACGTCCACCCGTACCTCCATCAATCACATTCTTCAACATATGAAGCATTTTATAAGAGGCGTCTTCCGTTAAAACTTCACTCATCTGCGGATTGAAGCTGGCAATTGTATTACCGTATGAATCTTCAATGCGAGTCACATATAAAGGCTCTACACGAATTCCTTTATTCGAGAAAGTAGTGTAAGCACTTACCATCTCACCCACCGATACATCCGGTGTTCCTAAACAAATAGAAATAACAGGATCCATCTCATTCTTTAAACCAAACGACTGTAATAGACGAACAAAGGTGTATGGAGACAATTGACTCATCAACCAAGCTGTTACCCAATTATCTGAGTTCTGCAATCCCCACTGAACAGAAACCATCTCACCAATACACTTCTTATTTGCATTACGCGGTTCCCAAAGTTTTCCATTCTCATCTGTCAAACGCTGCTGTACGTGCATCATTTCATCACAAGGGCTGATTCCTTCAATCATAGCCAATGAATATAAGAAAGGCTTAATAGTCGAACCTATCTGACGACGTCCTCCATTTACCATGTCGTATTGGAAATTATTATAATCAATCCCCCCAACATAAGCCTTTACATGTCCCGTACGGGGATCCATAGACATAAAACCTGTACGCAAGAAACTTTTATGGTAGCGAATAGAATCCTTCGGAGACATAATCGTATCAATCGGTCCATTCCAACTAAACACACGCATTTCAACTGGAGTATTGAAAGCCTCATTGATTTCTTTCTCCTTAGCTCCTGCTTTCTTCATAATACGATAACGATCCGTCTGCTGAATTGCACGCATAAAAATCGTATCCACCTCACCTTGGCGTAAGTCACTCGAGAATGGAGCATAACTTTTTCCTCGTTTCTCTCTAAAAAAGGCATTTTGTAAATACCCACCGATATGCTCACGTACAGCGTCCTCTGCATATTTCTGCATACGAGAATCAATCGTAGTATAGATCTTTAACCCATCAGTATAAAGATTATAAAATTCGCCGTCCGCTCTTTTATTTTTATTACACCACCCGTATACCGGATTGTTTTCCCAAGCAATTGAATCCTCCTTAAACTGTTGCATTTGCCATCCACGATAATTTTTCTTTTCTGGCTTTTTAGCAGTCAAAGTTAAACGCAAATATTCACGAAAATAAGGAGCTAACCCATCCTTATGATCCATACGGCTAAAATGAAGAGTCAAAGGTAAAGCCTTTAGTGAATCACATTCTGCTTGTGTGATATATCCAGCTTTTTGCATTTGTTCCAAAACCGTATTTCTGCGCCCACGTGTTCGTTCATTACGGCGCACGGGGTTAAAATAAGAAGGGTTCTTACACATACCAACCAATGTTGCCGCTTCTTCTATTGTCAACGTTTTAGGAGTCTTTCCAAAATAGACTCGAGCTGCCGACTGAATTCCTACGGCATTATATAAGAAATCAAACTTATTCAAATACATATTTATAATCTCTTCCTTGGTATAGAAACGCTCTAATTGGACAGCGATTACCCATTCTATCGGTTTCTGGAAAAGACGTTCCATCATATTATCTGCACTTGGAGAAAATAATTGCTTAGCCAGCTGCTGAGTAATCGTACTACCACCACCACCACTCTTTTGCATTAAAATACCACGCTTAACAATTGCACGAAATAATCCTTGTACATCAATACCACTGTGTTGTGCAAAACGTACATCCTCCGTAGCAATCAATGCTTTCACTAAATCCGGTGAAAGATCATTGTAGTTAACATAAATACGATTATCCTGACTATGTGCATAACTACCTAATGTTTTCCCATCAGAAGATATTACCTGCGAAGCATATTTATCGATTGGATTTTCAAGCTGTTCAACAGGAGGCATATAGCCAATAGAACCATTCGCTATGGCTAAGAATAAGAAAAATATTGCCCCTACAACTGTAGCAAACAGCACCCAGAAAGAAATTAAAATACCTTTTGTAACTTTTGAAGCCATGTATACTTAAAACTCAATTTGCCGGCAAAGGTAATAAATTTTATAGCAGCATAATCACTCCTTTATTAACAACTACTATAAAAATCTATAATATAACAGCTTGTATTATCAACCATACATCCACTAAGGATTCTCAAACAACTATAAAAACATTCTAATAGTGGAATTAATTGTTCCAAATCAATAATAGCAACTATTTTCAAGCCTAAAGAAAGCCAGGATATAAAAAGTTTTATTTTATTTTGCTATCAAAAAGAATAACACAATGAAACGAATTTATTTTACAGTATTACTTAGTATACTTTTTATTTTGCCTACAATGGCACAACACAGAGGTGGAGGTAGTCGCCCTACTCCTCCCAGTCGAAACCATTCCCCTTATAGTTCTTCTAATATTAGTCGGTGGACTAATTATGGTCGAGAGACCTATTTTGGTCTTCGATTAGGAGTTGCCGTTGCTTCTGTTAATTCAGACGATAAATACTTAGATGGAGGTAATGCAAAAGCAGGATTAAACGTAGGATTCATTGCAGGGACTCAATTAACACCTTATGTTCCGATTTTTATTGAAAGTGGATTACAATTTACACAAAAAGGAGGGAAAGGTGATATAGAGGGGAAAAAATTCACGTATGGTCTAAAATATTTAGAACTCCCTATTATCATCAAATACAAATACTTTTTAGACTATTCCGACATTGCAATACAACCCTTTTTCGGAGGATTCCTATCTTGTGGTGTTGGAGGAAAAATTAAAAATTTTGGAGATCGGGAGATACAAGAATCTTTTTCAAAAGAGAACTTCAAACGTTTTGATGGGGGTCTTCGTTTAGGGTGTGGTGTCTCTTTCCAAAATTTATATTTGGATTTAGGATATGATATTGGTTTAGCAAACATCTGTCATGATTCTTTTGATACTTCACGAACTGGATGTTTTTATGCGACTATTGGAGTAGATTTTTAGTCTAAATTAAAAAACCAAAAGGTATCATGATATTTACGATGCCTTTTGGTTTTTAAAATAATATCTTAATCAATCCTAAATGAACAACTATTAGAAGCACCTGCGTTAGGAACTACATGCAGTTCATAGGAACCTTCAAGAACTTGCCAAGTATGTTTTTGTACACTCCATCTCTTTAATGAAGAAGTTGGAATATCGATTGTTATATTAACAGTCTTACCTTTTGGTATAAATACTCGCTTAAAAGCGACCAACTTCCGATTCAAATCACTCCATAGAGGGGAGTTTACATAGCATTGAACCACTTCCTCTCCATCCATATTTCCTGTATTTGTAATCGGAGTAACCACTCGTAAACATTCCTTTTTAGAGATTCTTTCTTGTTCAACAATAGGTTTACCATATTTAAATGTTGTATAGCTCAATCCAAACCCAAATGGGAATAATACATTTCCTTTAAAATATTGATAACTTCTACCATTTTTCATATTATAATCATCCAATGGAGGCAATTCATTTTCATCAACAACAAATGTTACCGGTGTTTTACCTGAAGGATTAACCTTTCCCAAAAGGATATTTGATAATGCTTGTGCCTCTCCTTGACCTGCAATCCAAATATTTAACAATGCCGCAGATTTTTTAGCCACTTCTTTCAACAATAAAGGTGTACTTGCACCAACAATAACCACTGTATTCGGATTGGCTTGAATAATCTTTTCCACAAAAGTTTTTTGATGATCAGTCATTGCCAAAGTTGTTCTATCTTTGCCCTCTGAAGCTCGATCATCTCGAATAAAAACAACTGCCAAATCAGATGAAGCCGCAACAGACTCAGGGCTCTCTGTCTGTTTCTTTCGAGGGATTTCCCAACTCAACGCATAATGTCCATTCTTTTGCATATTTCGAGCTTCTATTACCAACTGATTTTCCTTTTGGGCCTCCAGCTTAACTTCAACATTTGCTTTTATTTTCCGTACAGTCTGATCCAAAATTAGTTTTCCATTTAAATACAGTTTTACATCCGAAGCTCCTTTAAAATAAAGTTTATAAATTCCTGTTTCAGGAGCAATTAAAGCCGAATGCCACCTGGCTGATATACCTATTGTATTAGAGGCAAAGACCTTTCGGTCCGTAGAAACATCCAATGTCAAATCGTGTTGTTTCAAAACTGGTTCTCCAGTTAAATCTGGATTTAGGAAATATTCACCTGTCAACCCCAAACGTCCCTCATAATCGTATATAGATTCACGTAAAAAACAAGCTGAAGGTATAATTTCTTCTTCCTCTGAGAAATCACTGATCCACATCAACTTAGCCTTATTTCCAATCTCCTTTTTTAACACATCTAATAAAGTATAATTATGTTCAGGCATTCCGCTGTAATCTCCATAATATATTTTATTAAAAGCGTCACCTATCAATGCTATTTTTTTACCTAAATAATTTATAGGAAGTACTCCATCATTTTTCAATAAAATAATAGATTTTTCAGCAGCTTTTTGTGCTAACTTCTGGTGTTTCTCGCATTCTACCACATTTTCCGAAATTGTAGCATAAGGTGAGGCAAAATAAGAATCAAACATACCCAAACGAACCCGAAGTTCCAACACGTGTCTAACAGCCTCATCTAAATCTTTTTCAGCTACTAATTTTTGTGCATAAGCCTCTCGTAATCCCTCTCGATATTCGTCTCTCAAAGACATATTACAACCTGCCAATAAAGCAGCAGCAGAAGCCTCTGCTAAATTTTCCTTATATTTATGATGAGTATAAATCTTCTCAACAGCAGAACCGTCAGAGATAGTAACACCATCAAATCCCCATTCTTTTCGTAACACCTCTTCTAACAAAAAAGAATTTGAAGTACAAGGGACTCCATTCAAAGCATTATAAGCAGCCATAACAGAAGCGACTTTACCATCTTTTACACTAGCTTCAAAGGCCGGAAAATAATATTCTCTTAAAGAGAGTTCATCCACCTCCGCCGAACCTGAATTACGACGATTCTCCTCGTTATTTGCAACAAAATGTTTGGATGTTGCCACCAATTTCAAATGTCCCTCCTTCTCTCCTTGTAATCCTTTTATAAAAGAGACACCCAATTGTGAAGTCAGATAGGGATCCTCACTAAAACACTCTGATGTTCTCCCCCAACGAGGATCTCTTGCAATATTTAAAGTTGGAGAAAAATAAGTAAGCCCTTCATATCGTTCTGTATACCCTTTTTGGGCTAATGTTTTATGATATTTAGCCCTTGCTTCATCCGAAATAGCGACAGCAATCTCATTCAATAATTCTACATCCCACATAGAACCTAATGCTATAGGTTTCGGAAAAACCGTTGCCTTCCCTGCACGAGCTACTCCATGAAGACATTCACTCCACCAATCATAAGCTGGCATAGACAAACGTTCAAAAGCAGGTGCTCTTGCACACAACAAATCAATCTTTTCTTCCACACTTAACTCTTTCAGCACCGCTGAGACCTTTAACTTTACAGAATCTACTTGTGCTTCTAATCCTTGAATCAAACAAGAAAATACAAAAACAATTAAAACATTCTTCCTCATAGAATACTTGATTAACAAAACTTCAGCGAAGATAAAAGAAATATATCATTTCTAATCCTCAAGGAATTACAATTTTGAACTTAGGAGTACATAAATTAACAAGTTTCTTAATCTATATATTCTAAAAACAGTTATCCCTCTAAAAACAATTAGGGATAACCAACGTAATATTTGTTATCCCTAATCGTTTAATTTAACTTTAGTAAATTTAATGTTATAATTTAAATACCATTAAACATATCATCGATCTGTTCTTCATTATCAGAAGTATTCCCAATATTTTCTTCTACACTTTTCCTTTCTTCTAAAAATGACTCTTCTATTAATGAAGTCTTAGTCTGTTCCATATTCACAGAAATCCATATTAACCCTCCACCTACAAGAAGAGTAACAAGTATAAGAATAAAAGACCGATGAGATATTTTCATCATATAACGTTGACTCATAAAGAAGAAAGTGGATAATCCCATAAGAAATAAGGTAATAACATAAGGTAAAACAATATCAAGTAAAGCAAATACACACATCAGTGGATAAAAAATAAGACAAGCATAAATAATTGGTTCAAAAACAAAATGACCTAATATAGGTAATAAAATATGCGCGAACAAATTTTCTATAATATTATCGTTCCGTTTTGTATATTTATTACCATAACTATCTTTATAAACATCATAAGGCTGACCTCCCCAATGACCAAACTTACCCCAATTAACTATTGCAAGTAACAAACCAATAATAAATAAAGGGGTAAACCATACTGATTCAAAAATATTCCATTCTATATCGAATCCAAAATCAGCTACAGTAAACATTTCATAACAAAAAAATATAGAGCATGCAAAAACAACTCCTCCACAAATATAACTCGCCTTAACAAAACTTTGCTCTGAAAGTTCTGGTATCTTATTTAATAATGACATATTCATATACTACAATTTAAACATTAATAATTTTCATCTTTTACATAATTAAATCAAAATAAATCATCAAGTTCTTCTAAAGTTTCTGTATGAAGAAATATTTTTTCCTTAACACCATTTGATTCATTAATCATATATTGATATTTACTCCGACCAATATTCAAATAAGGAGTTATATCAAGCGAAGGATATAAATAGATACTCGTTTTTCCCTCTTTAAAACAACAAGCAACTAATCCTCTACTTTTAGAAACACAATATGAATCACAAAAAATTCTCCCTATTAATGAAGTAGTTTCTTTGAATTTAAAATCATGCTCTTGATGACGAATAAGGAGTTCTTCTATATTATCTGCAACTTTATCATCTTCAATTATATTTCCTAAATCAGTTCTATTTGAAACAATATATCCATACCTAAAGGCTTGCTCATAATAAATTCGACCAACCTTACCAGTCATAGGATCTAGCTCACCATAAATATCAATAGGATTATATTTATGATAGTACATAGCATTCAACTCCATCAAAGTAGCATAGCCACTCCCTTGATAAAATGAAACGAAATCGTCATCTGAATCAGTTTCTCTTGTAAAAAGATAAAGATCTATAATCAAATTGTCCGAATGTATTAGCTTATGTAATTGTGCTATAAGATCCACGATCATAGCAGTTCCTAAAGAATCTGATAAATCCACACAAATACGAACAAAAATATTTTCTCCCAGAATATATTTAGGATCATGCTTCAAACTAAAAATACAATCTCGCAGAATCGTAGTAAAACCACCAATAGGATTATGAGTGATACCATCAACCATAGCGGTACGCCATATTCGTCGGCTACGATTCTGAAAAAAGAACTTCGGGAGAGGAATTTTCCAAGGACGAGCTATATCATGACTATCTTGTTTTGTAATAAAATCTTTTATAATAGGATAATCTGCAATTAATAATTTCCCTCCATATTCTATTCCACCTCCAAGTCTAACCTTCAATGAAAGAGAAAATGGATAAGTATAAACTTTTTGATTCGATACATTCCAAGTATCACTTTCTGCTTTTATATGTACATATCTCACAGCTCCATCCGATAGAGCATTTTCCTTTCGACAAAGCCTTTTAATGAGCATTCCTCCCATGCCATCAAGACCTATAATAATCTGATTCATTTTTATATTCAAATTTAACTATATTACCTTCCAAATTTCAGGTACACAACTTTTAATCGTATTAATAACCGTCACAAAAGTAGTAACAACCATTTATCCATTGATAGAGATACCATGACCTCCATCAATGAAACAAAGAGTTAGAACCGATAAGACACCCCTATATTTGCATACGCAACTCCATAGCCTAATTCTAAAACTGCCGCAAAATTATCACTCAGATAATACCTTGCCCCTAAATGACCAGCTAATATTAATCCATTACTATCTACCTTAATAGAATAATCATAATCATACAGATCTGAGTTATCATCTACCCAAGAACTCGAATTAACAATTTCATATCCAAACATCAATCCTACATAAGTATCTAAACGGTCGATAAATTGAACATGTAAATTACCACGTGCACCAATAATTATATTATGGTATTTAGCTCCAGCTGTAACTCCCATAAGACTTTTTTCTACTTTATCATGGCTATAGCCCAAATATCCTCCGATTCCGACGGAACCATTTCCATTATTAAATAAGCCATCAACTATACAATTCTCATAAGTAAGAGAAGCCGCAAGCCCATCTCCAACACCTACATTTGCACCAATTAAATTATCCCCTTTCATAAAAATATCCTGGGCATAAGAAGAAAAAACAGAACTTATAAGTCCAACTATCAAAACTATAACCTTTTGTATTTTCATATCTTTTTAGATGTTATTATATCTATTTATAAAATTATTTTTCCACTCTAAAACAGATTATGCTTCACGAATTCTGTTCCATTTTTTGAAGTTCTTCCTCCAATCTTTTCAATTCCTCTTCGTCAATTTCAACCTGTTCTTCTTCCGTAGCTTCCCGTATCTCTTGCTGAGCCATAGCTAGTAATTTACCTCCATCTTCTTTTGTAAGATCCTCCAAACTCTTTTCCGTTGAAATTATCTCTGTCTGAATATATTCATCAGAAGCGACTTCTCTAAAAAACACACAATTAGAAATCTTTTTTATATCATTTTCTGTAAGCCCAATACTACTTAAATCCAATGTTTTAATATCCACATGATCATTTTTTAAATCTTTCCAATTTCCCCATTGATGTTTACGCATATTGACAATTTCCTTTATTTCTTTTGTCGCCATACCTATAATTTTAGGTCCAGCTTTTAGATATTTAGCATAAGAAATTGCAGCAAATCCTAAATTTGGCAAAGCTAATGTAGCATTAACAGTTTGTAACCCAACTAAAGTTCCATCTAAAACAATGACTGTTCCGGTTAATACACTATTTAATAGCTGCCAATTAATATTAGCCGTACTTAATAATTGACTATTTACATCTTCCATCCATACCATTTCATAGGCTTTTCCAGCAATTAATACTGTATCATTTTTATACTCATATTGATTAATATTCTCCTGATAAGATTGAATTTTATTCCAAAGTGTATCACATTGCATTAAATATGAATCAACCTCTTTATTTCCAGATTTAGTACCATCCCATTCCCACTTAAAGGGCTTTTTTTCTTTTTTAGCAGAGATTTCAAAAGGTGTAAATAAAATAAAACCTATCAATAAAAGACTTTTTATCCATAATTTTGTATTCATACCTATTTCGTTACTTTAAGTTTAACATCTAATTTTCTTGTTGTTGAAGTAATCGGAAACAGTTCGTCACTAAGTTCCAATTGTCCGCAGAAATAAAGAGCTGCATATTTTTTATCAGGTTCAAGTTTTATTAAATAAGAATTATTACTTCCAACTCGTCCTACCAAAGTAAAATGCTTTCTTTTTTTCTCTTCACTTAAATATTTTATTCGTTCTTTATATTTTACTATATTTTTCTTAATAAAAGAATCATATTGATCTTTCGTCACTGCAAAAATTTCAGTTCCCGGAATACGATCTTTATAGCTATCATCCTTAGTTACAACACCTTGTATTCGTTGTTTTTCAAGAACTGTTGTTCGAATAGAATCAGTTCCACTTTTTGGATGTTTATACAATTGTTTTTTAGCAGCCTGTAAATCTTCTTCAAGTTGCACGTCTGCTGGATAAGAATCACTCAATTTTTGATTTGCCAATACAATCATTCGACAACAATCATAAGCACTTTCATGTTCAAATCCATATGTTTGAATAATCTCACCTAATTTATTTTCATGCTTCTGAATGATTCGCATATACCCTTCTGAATTAGCTGCTTTCTTTTTCAGCTCCAACAATTCCTGTTTACGTTCAAGAGGGCAATACACATGATCACGTGCATTTTGATAAGTATTGGCTGCTGCTAAAAAGTTATGTTTTTCTTCTAATTGTCGAGCTTTTTGTAGTAATTCATCAAAAGACAAATCACGTTGTTCCAATATGACTTCTTTCTCTCCTACTATATTTTTATAAAATACCCGGAATTTAAAATTCGCTTTAGGAGCAATTGTCGCATTATCTTTTAATTGAATTTCTAATTCATTTGAATCCCCATCTTCTGTAGTATGTTGTACTTTTAACACTGGTCTTTTAAATGAAGTCTGATTGATTTGCTCTCCTTCTAACGTGAAAAGGAAATGATAATCTTCATCTTCTTTTTCAATCGATAGAAAAGTTGGTAAAGAGACCTCTACTACACCTCGTTTCAATACCTGAATATCATTATAAAAGATGTTCAAATTGGTCAATCTACTACTAATCGTAATTCGAGCTCTATCAGAAGCATATAAACCTCTGTCCACACTTTCATCTGCATAAGCAAATTCTGGTGGTACCGTAAAGCTACATTTATATTGTTTTCCCGGAGACAATCGACAAGTCAAATCAGTTTGCCCATAATCACTACCAATTTTTAAGATTCTTCTAAATACCTCTGTTCCATCTAATTCATCTTCACTGTACTGAATGACTAACGTGTACTTAAAAGTTCCATCTGCCTCTGTCGTCGGAGTAACTGTACATTCATCTCCCATATTACTCTTTATACTCAATCGTTCAATGGGTGAATAAATGGATACAATCGATTGATTAGAAGGACTTGTTCCTTCTACTAATTCTAAGTTCGTAATTTTAACTATTTTCTCCTGAGCAAAAAGGGAGAAAGTAGATAACATTCCTATTAGCAATAAGATTAATATATATATTTGTTTTCTCATCACAATCAATAATTAAATATCTATATCAAAATCTCCCAAAGTGAATGCGTCCTCTTTTTGAACAGCAATTTTTGTCTGAGTATTGTCTGTATATTTAGGTTGCCAAGTTCGCACATGAATCATGGGTTTATTTTCATTTCTGAAATCCCACAACAAGAACAAATAGCCATCATCACCGTATGTACTGGACGTATATAACTGATGTAAATTCACTCCATAGAAATCTTTCTTTGTAGGATGTTGAGTTACCTTTATCTCATCAAATTTCACATTAATGAATTTATTGGTTGCAAATGTTTTTTTCAAAGTAGAGATATACTCTTCCTTAGTACGTTTGTAATATTCAACATGAGGTTTACTTTTAACACCATCAGATGTTGGAGAAGTTTGTATCACTTTCCCAACAATAATCAAAGCGTCATCACTAAATATTTGTTCCAAAAAATTAATATCTTTCTCATTATATGCAGTTCTAAAATGTTCCACATAATCCAATATTAGCATACGTCTACGTACATCCTTTACTTCATTCTTATTTTTCATCACTTTAGAATAAAGATTGGTACTAATTGTAAAATAAAAGCTGGAAATTTCTCCAGATGGTTCAAAATTTATCACAGCTTCCTGATAGGTATCATCCGTAGTAGTAGCACCTTGCGGTTCAATAACTAATGGGATCTGACGAATTTGAAAACCATTACTAGTAATTAAACAATCCTGTATTACTTCACTATCTTCACATTTGAAACGTACATTAGCCCACAACGCAGCTAAAGATTCTTTAGCTTTCATTGAAATCTGCACATTACTAAGATCTAATCCACTCTGTTTAGCCTCAAACGCTTTATTAATTTGCGTCAATAAAGCACTTGCATTACTTTCCAAAACAGCTTTATTACTTACACTATTTTTCACTTTCAGCTGAACACTATTTGATGCATGAATAGGTGATAAACATACACAAATGAACAGCACAATAAATTGTAAAACTGACTTTCTCATATTTTTATTCTTTTTTATTTTCCTTGTGTTATGACAAACCAATAAGCAGCATTTCCACTATAATTACTTAATTTATCCAGTTGATTCGTTCTAAGATTCATCCGTTCTTGATCCCCTTCTCCCAATACGCCAACCACTTTTCCTTCGCGATTATAAAACAATAAACAACAAGCCTGAACATCTAAATCAATAGAAGTCATTTTTCCATAAACGATACCAGTTGCAGCCTTTAACTCCTGAAAAATAACTTTAATCTCATCCATTGTTTGTGCTTCAATAATTCTTTGCAATGCTTTCTTAGGAACCTCTGGTTTAGGTTTAGATATTGATTGAGAAGTTGTTGTTTTCGATTCTGCAAAATCCTTCTTTGTAGTAGTAGTTGTTGTTGCTGTTGTATTTGTCGCAACAACAGATTCTTTAAGGGAAACTTCCACTATAGTACCCTGCCCCTCCTCCTGTTCATCATCATCCAAATGAATAAGATTACCATAAATAGGAATAATATCCTTTTTCAAGGTATAGGCTAACACCCGAACATTAGAACCTCGATTCATCGTTAATTTCTCAACACAAGATTTAATATCTTGAGTAGCGATTTGTTTTGCTCCGGTATATTTCTTTTCCTCCTTAGCCCATTGTTCTATCGCCAGTATCAATGCTTCTTTAGCCTCATTTAAAGCCTCATCCAAAGTAGGCATAGTAGCTTCTGCACAAATATAAGCCCGAGATAATTTTATCCGGTTAATCTCTTTTTTAGTTTTCTCTACAACATTCTGAGCAGACATAAAAGTACAGAAAAACAGACTTACTAAAATAAAATAAACTCTTTTCATTTTTTCTTGACATTAACGTTGTACAATTTATTCTTTCCTTTATACGTTTCAAATAGATTTTCTAAATTATGGATAGGAATATAAACATGAATACTTCCCTCAATAACACCCTTACGTTCTTTCAATAAATTCTGTGAAAATGTGACTGTCAAAACATGATTATATTGTAAAGTCTTATTGACCACAAATTGAGTAGCCTGAATAATTCCATGATGAATCTCTTCAACCCCAACAAACAATTCACAACCACTATTTTTACAAAACAGAAGCCACTGTTTTAAAGGAAGCGTGAATTCCTCTTTCTTAAAACCATATTTACAGACAGAAAGACGAAGTTGAAAATCACCGGGGGTATCAGGCGAAAGGAAAAGATTATACACACTCTCTTCCGGATAATCCGGATTACATATAAGTGTGGCTTTGTCTATTTCCTTTTTATAATAAAGATTAGAAGTAATCTCTGGTATGAAATAAAAATTTCCGTCTTGAACTCCAAATGTATGCAGACTATCCACCCAAAATGGTATAGCTTTCTCTTTCAAACAGAAAGGATGTAAACTTTTACCTATTTCTTGCAAAAAATCATCCTCTAATTTCTTTTTATTTTTTCCCATAATCAATTCAAAAGAACAGGGAGCCGACAATTCAAAAAAAGATTTCTCGGCATTAGATAATCGAATCCAATGTCGCTTATCTTTTGTTTCCATTTGTAAGCTTGTACTATCATTGATAAAAGTCAATGCACTTAAATTTCCTTGAACGATTTGAACATCATCTATTTCCATTTTCTGTTTTTGTTCTGCAATTGAGTAGGTTTGCAATTCATCTGTATAACGACAAAAGAAATGAAAAAGAACACGCATATTGGGATTATCAGCCAAAATAGAATCGTTTTGTTTATAAAACGAAGTCTTGGACAATATGGGATTTATGGCGATGGTTTCTACTACCACCGCCATAAAAATATAAATCCATATAAAAGGTCTGTATTTCAAAAGAATTCAGTTTATTGACCAATCATAATCACTTCTACATTCCCATCTTTCTTATACCACTTTCCTTGCACAAGTTTTCCGTGAATATATTCACCAACTACTGAATCACCTTCTTCAGCATACCGTTCTTGATCATCTTTCGGACTAATCCGTTGACGAGCTTTAAAATACATACGTCCATTTGTATCGTGTGGTAGTCCTTTCTCATCCACAGCCCCAGTCCAAACAGCATAGCCTAAATCAGTCCCGCTATCCGGTTCAAAGTCTCCTCCTACTTTTACTTTCACCTCATATTCACAAAAAGCCTTCAATTCTTTATTTTCGTTTACCTGTACACCTATTTTTGCAGTCCCTGGTGCTACAGCAGTAACTACACCATTTACTACTGTAACAACAGCTGAATTATTAGAGGCCCAGCGTACTGTTGCATTAGATTTTTCCGGAGTAAAAACAACTTCCAAAGTATCTGTAGCTCCTACTACTAATTCTGATTTTTGTTTATTAAGAGAAATCGTTTTAGGGGCTGTAGTATCTCCGCCTCCAGAAGACCAAATAAAATAGCCTCCAGTACCTAAAATAGCAGCAGCGGCAACACCTCCAACAATAGGTTTCCAATTAGGACCTCCTCCCTTTGCTTTTTTCTCTTTCAATTCTCTACCACATTCTTCACAAACGAAATTTGCAGCTTCAACTGTCTGTATTTCCTTTTTTCTTGCCTTCGAACAATTTCCGATATTAAGGCAAATTCCTGTTTTTTTCGGCATATTCTTTTATTGTTATCTATTTTCTAATTTTGTTTCAAAAAGATTTTCTGCAGCTTTACGATACTCTACAAATAAAGGATCTAAATCATTCTCATGACACAAAGGCAATATTGTTTCACATACCTTGTTTTCAATCGCTTTACGTAAAGTTTCTCGCTGACTATTTTGTTTATATTCTGTAGCTAATGTATTATCAACAAACTCTGCAACAGATTTTGCTAAAATTGCGTCCTGAACCAAGAGCCTTAGCGTTTCCTCCATGTTTTTACCCACACGCAACCACTTACGGCTAAAACCACTACCTACTCCTAAAGCCATAAATATTCCACCTGTCTCTGGATCTGTTTTTTCCTCTAATACATTCAAACTATGCAAAAGAATGGAATAAGGCAACAATTTAGACCGCTTATCAGTATTACTTGCTTCAAATAATTCAGGTAAGTCATTTACGAAACTTTCTGTATGTAACAATACCTTGTTTAGTTCTCCCAATGAATTATTAATTAATGCTTTATATTTACTTTCCAAAAATTTAACATTCTGAATATAGCGTAACGGATAAGAAAAAGAAGCAGAAATTATAACCATTTGACTCTCTCTTGGATTAATACAAACATCTTCCTGAGGAGAAAAACCTGGACACTGTTGTGCAAATGTTTGGATAAACCTATCTCTAAAATTAGTAGGGTCATTGTATTCCGGCAAACAAAGTTGTACCATTCGCCTCATACCTAATGCAGCTTGTCCGGCAACAACTTTTCCCATTTCAGCAGGATCAAACTGAATAAAACATTTAGCTTCTTGAACAATCTTATGAACATATTGCTCTAAAAGGTCACTTGTAGCACACTCTTGTTTGATCTTTTCTAAAACATTTACATTCAACATTTTTAATGTAACATCTTTTTGAGCCAAATCATTCATAGAATTAGCCGCATTACGCTGACAAACCTGCATAATACTTCGAGTCATCGTATCAATGTCACTTAAACTATTATTGAGTAATGCAAAATTTTTCTCATCCTCACCTAAGAATCTCGCTAACATATTACGGACCTCTTGAGCATTCGTTTTTTGCATACCACTATCAATAATTAATCCTGCTGCTATTTCACGAATAGCCTGTGGATTATATTTTTTATCCAGTACCTCAGCCTCTTGGTTAGGAGAATCCATAGTTATTCGACATTTTGATTCAGCTGCATCTATCACCTTCTCCAAAACAGCGTTTAAGGAGGCTTTAAAATCCGTAACACCACTAAGCATTGCTGAAAGCTGACGACTGATTGCTTCTAACAAAGTTTTTGCATATTGATAACTTTCAATTTCTGTTTGAATTGTATAATACTCACATTTAAGTGTCTTATATTGGTCAAAAATTTTCTTAGAAGCTCCTGTTATGACATCTTTCAGCCAACTGATATTATTCCACTCATTTAATATACTTTCAATCGTGACTAATGTCTCCTGTTCCATATATTTATAGAGATCTGCCACTTTATTACCAAAAAAATTAAGGCGTTCTTCACTAACCAAAATCAGTGTCTGAATATATTTTTCAACCTCTAAAAGCGATTTATCACCAGACAGCCACTCATTAAATAATAAAGATTCAATATGTCTTCTTAAAGTAGCTGCATATCCGTTATTTTCTGCACGTTGAGTTTCGTAAAAATGTTTGACACCAACTCCTCTAAAATTAGTATTAAATTCAACTTCACAACTTCTTACAAAATTATCAATCCAATTTTTTTTCTCTCCATCCTCTCTTGCTTCTCCAGCAAAGAATTGAGTAATTGTTTCCCAATAACTATAAAACTCCTGCCAATTATCAGTAACTCCTCTAATATTTCTAATGGGAGCTTGTAGTGTCAAATAACGATTTGAGAGATGTAATTTATCAAGTTCTTCTTCCCTTCTATCCGTAAACATCTGCCGGTAACCCAAACCGACCTCATCAATACTACAACTTTCAAAACCTTTTCCATCCACCCAAAGATTATATGCTAATTGTTTTGCAGCCTGTTCTGCAAACTTATAAGAGACATATTCTTTAATTTCCGTTTCAGGATATTCGATACGTTTAATACCAAAAGTCATAAACTCTCGAGAGTGTACATTAGTTCCAGCTTCATCTTTTTCTGGTGCACATCCTTCATTTTCAGCATTCATCAAACGGTTCATCTCCGTACCTGTACCAAATACTCCAGGAACTACTGCTTTTTGATAAAGAAAATCTGCAACCGCTTCCGGTAATTTTTTAGATTTAGGTAAAACCTTTCTATCCTCATTAAAATTACTAAACAAATAGGCCTTGGTAAAAGCGTCACAATTATTTAATAAACGAGCAACTTTACCAGTTGTATAATCTGTTTCTCCTGATACATCCGTCGGATAATATTTACCTAAAGAAAGGGCATTAAGCTCACTTAAGGCTGCAAAGCCATTCGCATGATAAAAACCCGCATTATGTTTTTCTGGAACCAATATCTCAGGAATATATAAATAAAGAAATAGGCGAAACTGATTTTCCATAGGAGCTGTAATTTTTCGTATTTGAGAAACAACATCAACAATAGAACCAGATCCTGTCCCTCCTGCCAATCCAGCACACACATGAAAATCAAGCGTGCCATTTCCAGAATTAGTCAGTTTTAAAGCTTTATCTCTCAAACGGGAAACAAAACTTGCATCCATATCATTAGTTGAGATATTATTGGCCATTAACATACGTCCAAAACGGCGACGTTGGCCACCAATTCCAGCTGAGATAATAGACATCACTTGATCATTTTGAAGTAATGTTCGATCTTTTTCTGAAAGAAAAGACTGAATTCCAGGATAAGCATGAAGAGTTTGTAGAACACCAGCCTTCATTCCATGAATACTTACTTTTTGAGCAGGCCCTAAATAGAGAGGTTCACCCATATAGGTCCAATTCGTACGATCATTCAAGTCATCTTCTGAAGAATCCACATACAAATAGTCAATATTTGCTCTTCCTGTGACATCCTTTGTTCCCAATTCCGCATAAATACGTTTACGTAATGCACAAAGGATTTGTCCCCCTGTACCTCCAAGCCCAATAATAAGATGATTTGCCATAATTATTTATTTTAAAATTTGTTTGTATGATGATGATTTAGTGTTACCGATACATTCTAACTCTACGATTTGAAACACGAGATCTTCTTGTCGTAACACCTTTTCTTTGTCTCTGACCTTGTTCAAACAAAATCGCTATAAAACATGCGACCACGATATAGCCTAAAGACCACAAAAATTTACTCCAAATTACATGGTTCATCTCTTTACGAACCACTTCGGGTATAACCATCGCAAGATTCGATATATCATTTCCGCTAAAATCTGCTATTTGAAGGTAATTTCCTAAAAGAGGATATTCATCTATCAAGTAATCAAATACGGCTTGGCTTTCTTTTGCATTAACAATACCAGAAGTATTTTCAGTAAGTTGTCTTAAAGATAACGCCATAGCCTCTGTCGTACTTTTTACTTGAAAAGCGCCAATCAAGACAGATAGATTACAAATAAGTAGAAAAGCTAGTATTAAGCCCGTTATGTAAAAAGGGAACGACTGGACAATTCCTTTACTTAAAGATTTCAGGACAAAATATAAAATAGACATAATCACAGCCGTCGTGATAACGCCATAGAAGATACAGGAAAATGCTGTTGTTAATAAAGAGAAGAATGTTACCATTACTATTTACTTTTTATAATATCCAGCGTTCCCTAACTGAATAAAAAATAAACTTCACGTAACGGCATAAAAAAAGCGCGGGAACTGTTCAGCTGCTGTCCCGCACGTATAGGCCTTCGCATTGCCTTTAGAAGTAGGACAAGCAACACAGAGCCCACGCCGATATGATACAACATACCCTTATGACCATAACCATCAAATATCTACAAAGGTTGATATTCGATTACCCATATAAGACCATAAGGGATGCGAATAATCACATCCCATGGACATCTATCATTGCTTTACCTTTGACTTCTAATTGTGTGAAGTTGCGAAGTTCATACGTGCCAAAGACTAAGCGCGTGATAAACGCCTTATAATATGTCGCGATTCTCCATGTCCCACCCAACCATCTTTAGTCCTAAACTATTGACATCGGCGTAGTCTCAAAACCATACGTCATAAAAACATATAGGTCACAATATTTCGAAGAATCAATCGCAAATATAGGAAAATATCTAAATAAAAAACAAATTAAACATCTTTAAACCACAAAAAAAGCGAGTTCCCTCTCTATTTTGGGTTCTCGCTTTTCTAATTAAAAGATCTATTTACTCTTTTTATTGCAATGTACCTTGTTGTGCTTCCTGAATCATTTTTTCGTTTGGAAGAATAATGATTTCTACACGACGATTTTGAGCACGACCAGCTTCTGTACTGTTATCAGCAATGGGTTCATGAATGCCCTTGCCTTCGTAAGTCATACGTTTACTACTGATACCTTGGTCTTCCATTAAATAATCAAAAACGCTCTTAGCTCGTTTTTCTGATAAAATTTGATTATAATCAACCTTACCTGTATTATCTGTATGACCAATAATCTTAATATCCGTATCCGGATTTGCCTCTAAGCTGGTAGCTAATGTGCGTAAAGCGCTCTTAGAAGCAGCACTTACTGTACTGGAGTTTGTAGCAAACAAAATACCTGAATCGAACGTTACTTTCAAAGCTTCACCTTCATTAATGACCTCAACAGTTGTCGTTTCTTCAGGTAAAGAGGCTTCCAATTCTTTCTTTTGCTTATCCATTTTCTTACCGATCAATGCACCAGCAGTACCACCAACTGCAGCACCAATTATAGAACCTAACGCCGTATTTCCTGCTAAAGCTCCTACACCTGCACCTACAGCAGCTCCACCACCAACACCGATAGCAGTTCCCTTAGCAGTATTATTCCATGTTCCACAACTTGTAAAAACAACTGCCATACAAAGCAGCAAAACAGATAATAATTTTAAATTCTTCATCTTCTTTCTTTTTATGTAAAATCAACTCATTTAAGACTATCTATCAATCGAACATATCAAGAGAATCACAATATTCAAGTTCACCTTGAACGATAAATGTAATTTCCTCAGGTGTAAACTTGCCTACGCCATCTTTTTGTGCATTCTTTACGACAAACTCAACCAATTCATCTTCATCAATATCAATTTCTGCATTCTCATCTACATTTTCATTCAAAAAGCCTTTTGATTCATAGAACTCATAAATCAAATCTACAATATAATTGATATCGTCATTACTGAACTTTCCCTTTAATTCCTGTGGAAGATAATTCTGAATAAATACTACAGATTCATCTTCATCATACATAAAATCATCTTTTTCGCTCATAATATTTCTTTTTTAATGATTAATAGCTTTTGCAAAGATATTGGAATAATCGAGACTACCCGACTTTATCCGAATTTTTTTATCTCATCTTTTTCTCAAACAATTGTCACAAATACCACAATTCCGTCCCTCCATACCAAAATAATCTGAGATAAATTCCTGACGGCACCCCTCTGTTTCCAGATAATCAACCACCTTCTCAATCCGCATTTTGAAAGCAGCTAAACGACTCTCATAAGAGGCTGTCGTAATAAATAGCCGATCTAAAGGTACACGAATCATCTTAAATGTAATCCGAGGTTCCTTTCTCGACGGGACATAATAAAAACCCACATTTCGTAAATAGCCCAAAGCTTTTGTAACCTCTCCCAATCCAAGTTGTGTTTTCCTTGCCAACATCTCGACACTCACAAAAGCCCCAGCTGAGAAGATTCCTTCATAATTCCGCAAAATTTCTATTGCAATCTTAGCGGCCGGAGATTCATCATCCAAAAAACGATCCATCGCCCAGCGTGGTTGGTCATAACGCAAATAAGGCTGCGTATTAGGATAGGGTTCAAAATTCAAATATCCAGATAAAGAAAGTATTTCCAAAGAGGAGCGTAAACGCCCCTTATCAAAATGCCAATCTCGTAAGAACTCCGGTTCATCTAAATAAAAAGAGCCCCCTTCCCCATCTCCTTCTGCAACCTGAAAATGGTTACAGATAGCTTCATAGACTCGTTGGATATATTCTATTGTAGGAAAAGCATTGGATGGACGCCGTTTTATATCCGTAATATCTTGCGGTCCCAACAAAGCGACAGCATAGGCTCGATTCCCATCACGCCCGGCACGCCCAGCTTCCTGATAATAGGCCTCCATCGAATCGGGGAACTCGGTATGAATTACCAGTCGGACATCTCCTTTATCAATCCCCATACCAAAAGCATTGGTAGCCACTAACACCCGTGTCTGTCCAGATACCCATTCCGCTTGTCGTTCCGTTTTCGTCACCGGATCTAAACCTGCATGAAAATAGGTAGCCGAAATACCTGCTGCCCGTAACTTCCCAGCATATTCCTCTACCCCCTTTCTCGTACGACTATACACAACAGCCGAACCCGGTACAGAGGAGAGTATATGACACAATTCTTTCAATTTATTATCTGTTTTCCTAACAACAAAGGAGAGATTTTTCCGCTCAAACGAGGTTTTAAATATTTGGTAACCTTTCCGGAAATGGAGCTGCTCACAAATATCAGCGACAACAGCAGTCGTAGCCGAAGCGGTTACTGCAATTACTGGTACTCGAGGAATTGAATCACGAATATCAGCAATCAAACGATAGTCCCGCCGAAAATCATTCCCCCATTGTGAAATACAATGTGCCTCATCCACAACCAACAGATTTACTTTCCGAGAAAGATGCTTTAACTTTTCCTGAAAAAGATCCGAAGAAATTCGTTCCGGAGAAATATAAAGAAATTTATAATCCCCCAAAATACAATTATCCAACTGTTGCAAGATTTCCCAGCGAGGCATTTCTGAACTAATAAATGCAGAAAGGATTCCTCGCTTTTGTAAGTTTTTCACCTGATCTTTCATCAAAGCGACCAATGGACTAATCACCAAACAAATCCCCGACTTCGCCAATGCCGGTACCTGAAAGGTAATAGACTTTCCACCTCCCGTCGGCATCAATGCCAACGTATCGCGTCCGGAAAGAATGCTATTAATCACCTCTTCCTGCCCCGGCCGAAACGATTCATAACCCCAATAGTGCTTTAAAACCTGTTGTGGATACATAAGTTACAATTTAAACCTTCCTATATCTCCCCTTTTTCTCAACTCTCGGCGGCGTACACCGGGGGCAACACCGAACTCCCGTTTACAAGTCAGGTAGAGGTTGTTGGCCGAACCAAAACCGGCACGACGGGATACATCTGCCAGCTCCAGGTTGGTATAGCGCAACAACTCGTCTGCCATGCGCACTTGGAATGCCATGCGGAAATCGATTCCACGCATACCGGTAAAGACAAATATCAACGAGTCAATATCATCCCGGCGCAGGCCATACCGTTCGGCAAAAACATGTATATCCGAATGGCCTTCCGACAGGTAAAGCAGGTAGTCATCAAAAATACGGAATCCTGTCGGCGCCGTATTCCGCTCTATCGGCTCATAGCTTATGTCTCCATCTTCACTATATTTCCGCCGTAGTTTGAAAGGCGAAAGATAGAGTTCTTCCATACTGAATTGCGGTTCTCCTTTCAATTCCCGAGGTAACCGCTTTCGTGGAGGCTGTCCCGGCGAAGGCACCCAAGACTGTCTATGTTTCCACGCATCTCCGTTTCCATTTCTGCTCATAATTCATCGATTTTTCACAAAAATAGGATTTAAATTAGAAATATACTAATCTTTTTCATCAAAATAATGGTACGAAATAATCTACCTCGTGGATTAGTCTATTTAATCACCCTGCGATATAATTTTTTAGTGTTGGAAATATGCGTCGCATGGTGCGACGCATATTCTTCCACGAGGTAGATTATTAAATCACCTTGCGAAATAATATTCTATCGATAGAATATTATTTCGCAAGCCGTGACGAGACAAAGGAAGTTGTTTTACCACAAAAAAAAGCCCCACTCCTCTCAGAGCAGGGCCCATTAATATATCCCAACCAAACAAATTTATTCGTTCTTAAAGATAAGCTCCGTACCGTTGCTGTCAATCGTAATCGGATGGTTCTTATCAATCCTTCCGGACAAGAGCGCTTTCGATAATTCATTCAATACGTATCGCTGGATCACTCGTTTAACGGGACGTGCACCAAACTGTGGATCATAGCCTTTATCGGTAATGAACGCTAAAGCTTCATTCGTAAAGTTCAATGCTACCCCATTCTGAGCCAACATACTCTTCACGCCGTTCAACTGCAAAGAGACAATTTGACGAATCTCTTCTTCATTCAACGGAGTAAACATGATGATGTCATCAATACGGTTCAAGAATTCCGGACGAATGGTCTTTTTCAACAATTCCAAGACTTGCACCTTGGTATCGTCCACCACCTTATCATGATTTGCCGGAGTCATCTTCTCAAAGTTTTCACGAATCAAAGAGGAGCCCATGTTACTGGTCATGATGATGATTGTGTTTTTGAAATTCACTACACGTCCTTTGTTGTCCGTCAGACGTCCGTCGTCCAATACTTGCAACAAGATATTGAATACATCCGGATGTGCTTTTTCTATTTCATCAAACAAAACAACGGAATAGGGTTTACGACGGATCGCTTCCGTCAATTGCCCACCTTCATCATATCCAACGTATCCCGGAGGCGCACCGATCAATCGGGTTGCACTGAACTTCTCTTGATATTCACTCATATCAATACGGGTCATCATGTTTTCGTCATCAAACAGATACTCTGCCAAAGCCTTTGCCAACTCCGTCTTTCCGACACCGGTTGTACCTAAGAAGATGAAAGAGCCGATCGGTCGTTTCGGATCTTGTAATCCGGCACGGCTACGACGCACAGCGTCCGCAATTGCTTGAATGGCTTCATCCTGTCCAATCACTCGTGTATGTAACTCATCTTCCAGACGAAGCAGTTTTTCCTTTTCGCTCTGCATCATTTTGCTGACCGGGATTCCGGTCCAACGAGAAACGACATCAGCAATATCTTCGCTATCGACCTCTTCTTTAATCATAGCAGCTGCACCTTGCATGGTCTTCAGTTTCTCTTGTACCTCTTTGATTTCCTCTTCTTTCTGCTTAATCTTTCCGTAGCGGATTTCAGCGACTTTACCATAATCCCCTTCGCGCTCTGCTTTATCGGCTTCAAACTTCAGATTCTCAATATCAATTTTATTCTGTTGAATCTTGTTGATTTGTGCCTTTTCGCTTTGCCATTGCGCTTTCTGTTTCGTCTCCTCATCCTTCAAATCGGCAATCTCTTTATTGAGTTGTTCCAATTTGTCTTTATCATTCTCTCGCTTAATGGCCTCCCGTTCGATCTCCAATTGTTTGATACGACGAGAAACTTCGTCCAAAGACTCCGGAACGGAATCAATCTGGATACGTAGACGAGCGGCAGCTTCATCCATCAAGTCGATCGCCTTATCCGGCAAGAAACGATCCGTAATATATCGAGAAGACAACTGAACAGCAGCGATGATCGCGTCATCTTTGATACGTACTTTATGGTGGTTCTCATACTTTTCTTTCAAACCACGTAAGATAGAAATTGCGTCCAGCTCATCCGGTTCGTCTACCATTACAATCTGGAAACGACGTTCAAGTGCCTTATCCTTTTCAAAATATTTCTGGTACTCGTCCAAAGTCGTTGCCCCAATAGAGCGTAATTCGCCACGCGCCAAAGCCGGTTTCAAAATGTTGGCAGCGTCCATCGCACCTTCACCCTTTCCAGCTCCGACCAAAGTATGAATTTCATCGATGAAAAGAATAATCTCTCCTTCTGATTTTGTTACTTCATTTACAACGGCTTTCAAACGTTCCTCAAATTCACCTTTGTATTTTGCACCGGCCACCAAAGCTCCCATATCCAATGAAAAGATCTGCTTTGATTTCAAATTTTCAGGGACATCGCCGCGAACAATACGGTGTGCCAATCCCTCTGCAATCGCTGTTTTACCGACACCCGGTTCACCTATCAAAATCGGATTATTCTTAGTACGTCGGCTCAAAATCTGAAGTACACGACGGATTTCATCGTCACGACCAATCACCGGATCTAACTTTCCACTCCGGGCACGTTCGTTCAGATTAATTGCATATTTACCTAAAGCGTCATAGGTATCTTCAGCCGATTGACTGGTTACTCTATTTCCTTTTCTCAGTTCTTCTATGGCCTGACGCAATTCGTTTTCAGTTACGCCAGCGTCTTTTAAGATTTGAGAAGCGGTACTTTTTTCTGTAAACAAGGCCAAGATAATCGGTTCCAAAGAGACATATTGGTCTCCCATCTTGGATGAATAATCAATAGCCTTTTGTAAAACAGCGTTAGCTTCGTTTGACAAATAGGGTTCACCGCCGGAAACTTTCGGCAATGAGTTAATTTGTGCATCCAACACACGATTTAGGTTCTGGATATTCACTCCCAACTTTTGGAAGATAAAGTTGGTCACACTCTCACCCGTCAAAATGACACCCTTCAACAAGTGCACGGCTTCTATTGCTTGCTGTCCGTTTCGAGACACCAGCTGAACAGCCTGTTGAACGGCTTCCTGTGATTTAATTGTAAAATTGTTTAAATTCATTGAGTTAAACTCCTTTCTTTTACACTTTTTGTTTTCAACTTTCACCTATATTCCTACAAAAGAAATACCAAAACGAAAATCTGCCAAAATGACAGCAACTAATACTCCTTCTATAAAACAAGAGGGGAGACCGATTTGTTGTTGAGGACCGCTTCGCCAAGCGATGCCCAGCGAATTTTATTTCCCTGCCGAGGGAAATTCTTTTTCCTGCCGAGAAGTTTTTTACTACCTTTACGTGAAATTTTTCTACCATAATCATGCATATTTTATTATCTCCTGCAAAAACAATAACAGGAACCTCTAAAATAAAAGTACCAAGTGGTACTATACCTCAGTTTCAACAAGCAGCAACTGATATTGCGCTATACATGGCACAATACTCCGTTGAAGATTTAAAGCGGTTGTTAAAGCTAAGCCCCAAATTGGCTTTAGAAAGCTACGAACGCTTTCAACATTTTCATTCAACAGACAAACGACCTTTACAGGCTCTTTTGGCTTATACCGGTGTCGTCTTTAAACACATTAATCCCAAAGACTTTTCAGAAGAGGATTTCTTATTTGCGCAAACTCATCTACGTATCGTCTCTATTTGTTACGGTTTGCTTCGTCCTTTGGATCTTATCAAACCCTATCGAATGGAATATGATATCAAACTTCCTGAATTAGGAGATGGTAATATGTATAATTTTTGGAAGGGACGACAAACGCAATCGTTAATCAAAGAGGTAAAAGCCGACGATAATTTGCTTATCAATTTAGCCAGTATGGATGTGCAACCCGCTTTCGAGTGGAAAAAGATCGAAGAAAGTGTCCGTATAATCACTCCGGAATTTAAAGTTTGGAAGAATGGGAAAGCAGAGACCATTGTTATTTATGCAAAAATGGCACGAGGACAAATGAGTCGTTATATTATTAAGAATAAAATTTCTAATCCTGAGGAGTTAAAAAGTTTTACCTGGGAAGGGTTCCAATATAAAGAGACTTTGTCTTCCGAAAATAATTGGGTTTTCTTGCAAGACTGATAATAAAAGACCTGTTTCTAACGTTTTAATCACAGATATTAAATCTAACAGAAGATGAGAAAAACGTTTACTATACTATTTCTTGCAATAGTAGTTCTATACAGCTGGTTTGGTTATCAATCAATTGCCAACCAAGAAGAACTGAATTGTCAAATGGAAGGAACTCTTTCTGAAATTGCCGAGGAGGTCATTGCAATTCCTTTAGAAACAAATACTCATTGCAGATTAGAACAAATAGGAAGTATCAAGCGGGACAAAGAACATATCTTTTTGGTAAGTAATCAACAGCTTTATCACTTTAATCGCGAAGGTAAGTTCTTAGGGAAAATAACAAACTCGCAAAAACCAATTGAGGTGATTGATTATGTCATAGACCCTACTCATTCCTGCCTAATTGTCATAGGAAAGAATAAGGAGGTCCATTATTATGATTATGCCGGGCAACTACTCGCCCAACGAACTTTGCCTCAAAATGCTTCTTGGAAAACATTTGGCCATTTAGCTTACTACAATCATTATCTTTGGGCAACCATTGACCTAATAAATACGGAAGATGAGCATGCGGTTACTGTTGAACAATGGCTTTATAAATTTGATTTAAACTTTAGAGAAGTCGATAAACGGAAATTAGAAGCTGCAGACTTAGGCCGTATAAATATAAACCATAGACCTAATCCGGAAATTAGTATCAGTCCTAACGGGCAAGTATATGTGCAGGCTCCATCGCTACAGCCTTCTCAGATACTAAACGATACGCTTTATTTAATCAGTACCAAGCAGCTGACTATTACAGAAGGATATTCAAAGATTCTTCCAGTGAAAATCGGAACACGCTTTCTCATTTCCCTTTACCATAATCCACTATCGGCAGAGTCTTCTTATACTTTTTGTTATGACCAGAGAAAGACAAAAGCGTACAACATACAAGGAGGATTAAAAGATAACTTTTACATGACTGGAGAAATTCAAACCCTACAACCGATGGACATCTATAATCAAATTTACTGTTACTATCAGAAAGGCGACAAACTGAATCAGTCTTTTCCTAAAAGGAAAGTAGATGATAATCCCGTTTTGTTCATTGTTAAAATGAAAGCATAAAAAAGCTCCAGTCGAGAAACGACCGGAGCTTTCTATACTGAAACATACATTCATTTCAATGCTTCTTCTATCTTTTTCATTAATTCAGCAAACTCAGTATCCTTATATCCCTTTGTTTGATAAATAATCTTACCTGATTTATCAAATAAATAACAACGAGGTATTAAATTCTTGGCAAAGGCGCCATAAATAAAACGGCTTTTATCCGGATACAAAGGGAAGGTAAAGCCTTTTTTCTCATTATACTTTTGTAAATCAGCGTCCGTATGTTCACGACCTATAACCAAGAGGGCAAAATCTTTATTGTCCTTATATTTAGGCCAAAGTGTCTCTTGTACCTCCGCTAATTCTTTCTGACAAGGAGGACACCAAGTGGCAAAGAAGTTTATCAAAATCACTTTCCCTTTTAAAGAAGAAGAGGGAGTCTTTGTTCCATTATCATTCACAATCGTGAAAGCCGGCATTTGATCGCCAACTTTAACTACATCACCTCCATCATTTTGAGCTTTCATAACAAAAGCAACCAAAGCAAAAACAACCAAGAATAGATATTTCTTCATACTTTTTATTTATTAACTGTTTTATTTTTTACACGACAAAGATAAAAACTTTAGATATAGAATATCACCGTATACGCCGTTTATTCAATTCTGCCCGATAGCGATTCGCATTACGATTATGTTCCGCAAGCGTGACCGCAAAATTATGCCTTCCTGAGAAATCTTCTTTCGCACACATATATAAATATTTATGCTTCGTATAATTTAATACACTATTCAACCCTTTAATAGTCGGAATACGGAGAGGTCCGGGAGGAAGCCCTGTGTGCTTATAAGTATTATAGGGAGAATCTATTTCCAAATGTTCAAATAATATACGCTGAAGAGAAAAGTCTCCAACTGCAAATTTTACAGTGGGATCAGCTTGCAGTGGGATTCCTCGATGAAGACGATTAAGATATAATCCTGCAACAATAGGATATTCATCAACAGCCGCTGTCTCCTCTTCTACTATCGAAGCTAAAATAGAAACTTCAATAGGAGTTAATCCTATTTCTTTCGCTTGTGTTAAACGAGATTCTGTCCAAAAACTTTTATACTCCCGTTTCATCCGTTGCATTAACTTCTCGGCTGATATATTCCAGTAAACTTCGTATGTATTAGGTATAAATAATGTTTGAATTGTTTCAGTAGTGAACCCTAAAGAATCACAATAAACAGAGTCATTAAGTAAACAAAGTAACTCTGAATCCTTTAGCATCAACTGATCAGACAAGCGTTTCGACAAATCTGTTTTAAGACGTATATTATTAAAAGTAATACGAGTTGCTGATTGTTGTCCTCGACGTAAATTATTAAGAAGAGCCAAATGATTCATTCCTGGTTCAACAGCATAACGTCCTGTACGCATATTCTTAGGATACTTCAAAAGACCAGCGAGTTGTTTAAAACTTCCTATTCGTTGACAATTAGCGGTATCAGAAAGTTGTCGGCATAAATCAGAAAAATCCTTTTGTTCATCAACAAATACATAAACCGTTTCATTAATAATAAAGTCTGAAGCCCATAATAAACGATATCCCCAAAGACCTACACCTACCAATAAAAAGAAGATAAAAGCAACTATTCCTATAGAAACTTTATGTTTCAACAATTTTTCTTTATTCATATTTCACCTAATAAATCTCTGAATATCAGAACTCGATACAAAAGTAGTATCTTTTTTTTGAAAAATATCATCAAAATACCTTGTTTATTTGAAAACTTCCATCTATCTTTGCAACGCATTTCAGAAAAACAGAGTGTAAATGCTCTTGGAAGTGTGGGTGAGTGGCTGAAACCACCAGTTTGCTAAACTGACGTACGGGTAACTGTACCGGGGGTTCGAATCCCCCCGCTTCCGCTGAAAAAACAAAAAAGCCGTAATCAAAAGATTACGGCTTTTTTGTTTTTAATATTCTTATTCATTGCAGCCTTAATTTCCCAAGAGAAGATGGAATATGAAAGTCAGGATCTTTCGAATCTGGTACTATCCATGAATACCAGACAATACTTTCATCATTTTCAGGTTCTATTGCATTCGCTCTATATAAACCAATAAACATTTCTCCTTCATCAGACAATAACTGGGAGGACTTCAACCACTCAATGGGTAAAGCTCCTTCAACTACATACCCATCATTTTCTAACTGTGAAGCAACAATAAGCTGTTTAAAATCCCATTCAAAGTTGAAATCACGATAGAAATGAGCCTCATAATCAAGCACCTTTACTTGCGGATCAATTTCTGCACAAAAATAAGTACTCAGCTTTTCATCCTTACTAAAAAAAATTTCTGCTCTATCTCTATAATTAACAGCCTCCTCTCCTTCTCTATCATCATATATCAAATTATCATCTTTAATCTTAAAAAGGAAATAAAGATTCTTTTTATCATGACATATACAAATTGCCGTACTATCTTTTATGGAGCCATTCCAAGGAGCCGTCAAACCTAAGACCAAAGGTTTACTATCCCAATCTTTTCCATCTCCATCCACCGTAATTTCCTTTTCAGCCACAGGAACATCCAATAGAACATCGGAAACGGATTGAGATGAACGACAAGAGACTAAACAAAATACAACAACCAAACAAATATAAAACTTCATATCCATTTACTATTTTAATACAGGTAGCAGATATTTCCAAACTAAATCAATTTCAGCTTGCATATTCCCAATATGCGCCGTCATGGCAATTACTGCGTCCTGATCCGGCAGAATCAGTATATACTGTCCATTAGCACCATCTGCACGTACTCCATTATGACGGCAACGCCACATCTGATAGCCATAACCTTGTAGCCAATCACTATCTTTCGGCTTTACTTTTAAATTCTCTCTTCTTACTCCTGCCGGCAACGAAGCAATATGTGAAGTCATCGCCTCATTTACCCAATCTTCCGATATAATTTGTTTGCCGTTCCACTTTCCTTTCTGCAAAAACAATTGTCCCATCTTCGCCAAATCTTCAGTCTTCAGATATAATCCCCAACCACCGGCATTTATACCTTGTGGACTCTCTTCCCAAGTCGCACCAACAATACCTAACGGACGGAATAAACGAGGATATAGATAATCTATCACCTTCTCTCCCGTAACTTTCTGCACAATAGCTGAAAGCATATAAGTTCCTAAGCTATTATAAACAAAGAAAGTACCAGGTTCATGTACTAAAGGTTCAGTAAAAAAGGCTTCCACCCAATCTATTCCTTTATCTTTAAAAACAGCTTTAGTCGGATCTACATCATGACCTGAAGACATTGTTAATAAATGACGGACTTCCAACTTCTTTAAATATTCACTCGTTTGGGCAGGTAACTTATCCGGGAAAAATGAAATCACTTTATCCGTCAGCTTCAACTTTCCTTCAGCCACAGCAAAACCTACTGCCGTAGCCGTAAACGTCTTGCTTACTGAATTTAGGACATGCGGTTTGTTACGTTCTCCCTCTCCTAACCATTGTTCCTTAATTACCTTTCCTTCTTTTACAATCATAATACTATGCAAATCCTGCTTAGCGTCCTGCACAGCTTTTATATAACGATCAAAGGCTTTATCCATCTTCTGCGAGGCCTTACCACGAGGTAATTCCTTCGTCAAATCATTATAACTGATAAGTTCAATCTGTTTCTCTTTCAAAGCCTGTTTCACCTTGGGACTCGTAAACAAATCAGTAACTCCTTGCCGGTCCGAAGCTACATTTGTATAACCGGCATGTCCTACTGTCTCCATCTCATCATTATCCAATGCCGGATGATCCAAAAACATATAATTCTTACCTGCTTCCAGCTTATCCAGCATTTTTATAAAGCTGGCCTCCTTCTCTGCTGAAGTCTTACTTGGACCATCATATCCTACATAGCTGAAATTATATTTAGCCATAGTCCCCTTGCGGTCAATAATCGGAAGATGATATTCCTCGGATAAGCGACTCATCAACGCCTCGATCTGTGGATCAAAGCCGGTAGACCCCATGTGGCCGGATATATGACTAATGTGAGGGATATTTTTTAATGCCAATTCAATCTGCGCTCGTGTCTCCTGTTCAATCTCTTTTATATCCCAATTTCTTTCCCTTATGGCTAACCCGGGATAAGTTTTACTTGGATTTAATGTCGGTAAAAAATAGCCATTACTATCTGTCAAACTGGGACAGTGAGTCAATGGACGCCATTTTACATTTTCCCATTCACTTGTTATCGTCAAATGAAGTCCGACATCTATTCCCGGATTTTCACGTAACATTCTGGCAGCCTCCGGGAACCAAGCGGTAACAACCATCACCTCGATACAAGTCTCCACTCCGTTCTTATATCCATCTAAACAAGCAACATTTGCTGCACGGAAAGCCCCCATATCATCTGCTCGAATTATCAATCGAGGATTTTGTTGCCCCCACAAAGGTGTTGAAACAGTACACAAAAAACAGCCCCAAAGCATTCCTTTTAATACATTCGTTTTCATGATATAATCGTTATTAAATTATTCTAAGGATTGGCTAATATACAAGTTATTTATATATTTACCCCGTTTTAAAAAGAATTTTAAACTCACAAAATTATAATTTATGACACTACCAGAAGATCCAATCATGCTTCTCAGTACCATCAACATGAAGCTACGAGATCAGTATTCTTCTCTCGACGAATTATGTGATGACATGGATGTTTCAAAAGAAGATTTAATTCAAAAACTCAAAGACGCAGGGTTTGAATACAGTGAAGAGCATAAAAAGTTTTGGTAAAAGCTCCATAATCAAAAGAGAGGGGAGAATTTTGTTGAAACTCTCCCCTCTTTTATTCTTCAGACTCAATCCTCAATCATTTCTCTTCTCCTACCATTTTCCAAACAATGGCAGACAAGGCAGCTCCAATAAATGGTCCCACAATAAATACCCACAATTGAGATAATGCTTCACCTCCGTTGAAAATAGCCGGGGCAATACTACGAGCCGGATTCACTGATGTACCGGTAATAGGGATACAGACAATATGCACTAAAACAAGAGACAGACCTATCGCTAAACCGGCAAAATTCCCTGCCCCTTTTTTCGAATCCGTAGTTCCTAAAACGACCAATACAAAAACAAAAGTGAATATAATCTCGGCTATCAAGCCTCCTGTAAGGCTAACTCCAGAAGCACAAGCATTTGCACCGGTTGTCGTCGCATACTGCATGTCGATATTCGAAGTTAATACCCACAACAAGGTCGATCCGATAAAAGCTCCGATTACTTGGAATAACATATACATCACTCCCTCTTTGCTTTCCATACGGCCAGACAGCATACATCCCAAAGTAATAGCCGGATTAATATGACAACCTGATACGCCCCCAATAGTATAAGCCATAGAAACTACAGCCAGACCAAACGCCACTGCAACCATCAACACTTGAGCCGGAGTTCCGCAACCTCCGTTAAAAATAGCGCTACCACATCCCATCAGTACAAGCACCATCGTACCAACCATTTCTGCTAAATACTTTTTCATAATAATAACTTTTAAAATGTTACAAACAAATTGATTATCACAAATGTATAATATTTCTTTTATTCCATATTAAAATTATCCATTTATTTCTATATCAATTAGAATTATAGTAAGAATGCTCCATTCTTCTTTCTCTACAAATGTTTTGTTCGCAGAATGCACCATTCTTGAGTCTTTTTGTTTGTTTTAGTCCAAGAATGCCCCATTCTGGCTTCTCTTAATTTATTTTGATGTTAGAATGCGGCATTCTTGTTACGCTACATTTGTAGAGAGGGAAGAATGGAGCATTCTTGTCGTGCAACATTTGCAGAGAGAGAAGAATGCAACAATCTGACTACAAAACAAAAATGGCGACCCTCGGAGGAGTCACCATTTCTTCGTTTTCTAATTATTATTCATCGTATCTATTTCAATGATAATGCTATCCAGAAATTCGTCCGAAACACTTGCCATGTCACTTTTATCATATATATAAAGGAAAGAAAGGCAGGTCTCTTCAATAGTCAGTCGAATAATGACACGACCGCCACCACGTTTTCCACGTCCTTTGGAAGCGAAACTGATACGCACTTTCCGCATTCCGTCATGAAGTTCAGAACCTTGCAACGGATTTTCAATGAGGGATGACATCAAAGTTTTGAAATCTTCGGGTAAAGAACGATAGCGTTTCTTCAGTCGTTTGAAAGCCCGTTGAAAGTCTTCCGAAAATTTGATTTCTTTAATCATAGTGAATCAATAAAATTCATTGCTTCTTCCTTGGTCATTCCTTTGACCTTTTCACATTCTTTCTTAGCACGCACTACAGACTTTGCTATACGGTAAGCATTTTCCAATTCCATCAGTCGGTTCCATCGGGCGTTGCTCAGACGAACGGTGATGTTTCGAGCGTTTCGTTCAATGATACACATTTTCTGTCCTCCTATATTTGATGATATTACAAAGATAATGACTTTTGTCGGATAATGGTTGATTCTTTACAAAACAAAAATGGCGACCCTCAATCGAGAGTCGCCATTCTCTATTTATCTAATTGAAATGATATTATTCGTTAGACCAATCCATTTTTGTCATACGGATATAGCTCTGATAACGTTTCTTCGCCATATCTTCACAAGCTTGGAACAAGTCAGCAGCTTCATTCGGATATTGTTTCATAACTGAAGCAAAACGAACTTCACCCTTCAAATAATCCTGGAAGCCTTCCCAGTTCGGTTCCTTAGAATCAAGTGAGAATGGATTCTTACCTTCTTCTTCCAATGCAGGATTGTAACGCCACAAGTGCCAGTAACCACATGCAACTGCAGCAGCTTCTTCTGCTTGAGCTTTACCCATACCTTTCTTCAAACCGTGGTTGATACATGGAGCGTATGCAATCACAATTGAAGGACCTGGATAAGCTTCTGCTTCACGGATTGCTTTCAAGCATTGAGCTTGGTCTGCACCCATTGCAATCTGAGCTACATATACGTAACCGTAAGTAGTTGCGATCATACCCAAATCTTTCTTACGAACACGTTTACCAGCAGCAGCGAACTTAGCGATAGCGCCCAGAGGAGTTGCTTTAGAAGACTGACCACCTGTGTTAGAGTAAACTTCTGTATCCAATACAAGAATATTTACATCTTCACCAGAAGCGATCACATGATCCAAACCACCGTAACCGATATCGTAAGAAGCACCGTCACCACCGATAATCCACTGTGAACGTTTTACAAGGTAGTGGCTTAATTCAGCTAACTTAACGCAAGTTTCACAACCCTTAGCAGCACCAGCTTCAATCATAGGTTTCAATGCAGCAGCTGCAGCTTTAGAAGCTTCAGCATCATCTTTACCAGCAATCCATGCCTGAGCAGCTTCCTTGTATTCAGCAGGAGCAGCTTCGTTAGCGATTACTTCGTTTAGCAAATCAACGATACGAGCACGCATCTTCTTATTTGCCAAAGTCATACCTAAACCGAATTCACAGAAGTCTTCAAACAAAGAGTTAGCCCAAGCCGGACCTTGTCCCTTTTCGTTTGTAGTGTACGGAGTTGAAGGAATAGAACCAGAGTAGATAGAAGAACAACCGGTTGCATTAGCTACCATCTGACGATCACCGAACAACTGAGAAATCAATTTTACATACGGGGTTTCACCACAACCTGAGCAAGCGCCAGAGAACTCAAACAACGGAGTAGCAAACTGAGAGTTCTTCGGATTAGACTTGATGTCTACCAAATCCTGTTTGCTCTTCACGTTCTTCACACAATATTCCCAGTTAGCAGCTTCTGCCAATTCGCCTTCCAATGGAACCATCTTCAATGCAGGACCACCAGCTTTTGGATTACCCGGACATACGTCAACGCAGTTACCACAACCCAAGCAGTCCATAACACCTACCTGCATACGGAACTTCATGCCCTTCATTGCAGCCGGAGCCTTCATTTCGATTGTTGTTGCATTCAAGCCAGCAGCTTCAGCTTCATCCATAACGAACGGACGGATACAAGCGTGAGGACAAACGTAAGCACACTTGTTACACTGGATACAGTTTTCAGCAGTCCAAGTCGGAACAAATGCAGCTACACCACGTTTTTCATAAGCAGCTGTACCCTGTGGCCAAGTACCATCTTCGATACCTTTGAATGCAGAAACTGGCAACAAGTCACCGTTTTGAGCATTGATCGGACGAACAACTTCGTTAATGAATGCAGGATCGTTATTAGCAGCTTTTTCATCTGCTGGTAAATTAGCCCAAGCAGCGTCAACAGTCAACTGTTTGTATTCACCACCACGGTCAACAGCAGCATAGTTCTTATTAACAACGTCTTCACCCTTCTTACCATAAGACTTAACGATGAATTTTTTCATCTGTTCGATAGCCAAGTCTACAGGAATAACACCTGTGATACGGAAGAATGCAGACTGTAAGATTGTATTTGTACGGTTACCCAAACCGATTTCCTGAGCAATCTTAGTTGCGTTAATATAGTAAACAGAGATATTATTTTCTGCGAAGTATTTCTTTACATTGTTCGGTAAGTTCTTAGCTAATTCTTCACCTTCCCAAATAGTATTCAACAAGAAAGTACCATTCTTCTGCAAACCACGAGTTACATCATACATGTGCAAATAAGCCTGTACGTGGCAAGCAACGAAGTTCGGTGTATTAACTAAATATGTAGAACGGATTTCAGAATCACCGAAACGCAAGTGTGAACAAGTGAAACCACCTGACTTCTTAGAGTCATAAGAGAAATATGCCTGGCAATGTTTATCTGTATTATCACCGATAATCTTTACAGAGTTTTTGTTTGCACCTACAGTACCGTCAGCACCCAAACCATAGAACTTAGCTTGGAACATGCCTTCGCCACCCATAGCGATTTCTTCTTTCTTTGGAAGAGATGTAAATGTAACATCATCAACGATACCAATAGTAAAGTGGTTCTTCGGTTCAGCCATAGCCAAGTTTTCATAAACAGCCAAAATCTGAGCCGGAGTTGTATCATTAGAACCTAAACCATAACGACCACCAACGATTACCGGTGCATTTTCTACGCCATAGAAGCAATCCTTAACATCTAAATACAACGGTTCACCATTAGCACCCGGTTCTTTTGTACGGTCCAAAACAGCAATACGTTTTGCAGTCTTAGGAACAGCAGCCAAGAAATGTTTAGCTGAGAACGGACGATACAAGTGAACAGCAACCAAACCTACTTTTTCACCTTGAGCAGTCAAATGGTCTATTACTTCACGAATAGCTTCAGTTACAGAACCCATAGCAATAATTACACGTTCTGCATCTTCAGCACCATAATAATCAAACAAACCATATTTACGACCTGTGATTTCAGATACCTTATTCATGTATTCTTCTACAATAGCAGGAACTGCATCATAGTAAGGATTACAAGATTCACGATGAGCAAAGAATGTATCTGGGTTTTCAGCCATACCACGAGCAACCGGTTTCTCCGGAGTCAATGCACGGCTACGGAATTCAGCCAAAGCTTGCTGATCTACCAGCGGAGCTAAATCTTCGTTTTCCAACATTTCAATCTTCTGGATTTCGTGAGATGTACGGAAACCATCGAAGAAGTTTAAGAAAGGAACACGAGATTTAATTGTAGACAAGTGAGCAACACCTGCTAAATCCATAACTTCCTGAACAGAACCTTCAGCTAACATTGCGAAACCAGTCTGACGGCAAGACATAACATCTTGATGGTCTCCAAAGATACACAATGCATGAGAAGCTAATGTACGAGCAGAAACATGGAATACACAAGGCAAAAATTCACCTGCAATCTTATACATATTAGGAATCATCAAAAGTAGACCCTGAGACGCTGTATAAGTAGTAGTCAATGCACCAGCCTGCAAAGAACCGTGAACTGCACCAGCAGCACCACCTTCAGACTGCATTTCTTGTACTAAAACTGTTTCGCCGAAAATGTTCTTACGGCCTTGAGCTGCCCATTCATCTACATATTCAGCCATAGTAGATGACGGAGTGATAGGATAAATAGCAGCAACTTCAGAGAACATATATGAAATATGTGCAGCTGCTTGGTTACCATCACAAGTGATGAATTTCTTTTGTTTTGTCATAGACTCTAACTATTAGTATTTAAAAAGATTTCAATATAAAAAACCAAAAAGCCAAAGTGGAATCATATTTTCACTTCCCACTTCAACTTTATCAACAGCATAATATAAATCAGGATTATTCTTCATTTTCATGTTTTCCTCAATCTTGAAATTATATTTACCATTCACTAAGAAATGTGCATTCTTAATTCCCTCGTTTAACTTATTATCTTTCAACAATTGATTATAAAAGAAAGACTCACGAACAGATTGCACGTTTACTTCCATTGGACGAACAGGATACATTAGGTTTGAATTATACATATATACTTTAGACGGCTTTTTAGGGAATGACTCCCCTACTGGATAAAGCATATTCATTAAACGAGCATCTGCCAAATACTTAATATAATTCATAACTGTCGCCCGGGACATTTCAATGTCTTTACTTAGCTGACTTATATTAGGCGAACAAGGAGCGTTTGTCGCTAATAAATACAGTAATTTTCGCAATTTGGGTAAATAACTCTGTTCTATTTGCTTGATGTATAAAACATCAACCTCCAACATCATATTCATCGTCTTTAACAAATTCTCTGAGAAATTTCTTTTCTCTAAGAAAAAAGGATAGAAACCATGATGTAGATAATCCTGAAAATAAGCCATCGGCTTCCCTATCGAACAGATTTCTTTTGCAATCTTCTGATGGTCTGCCAATACCTCTTCAAATGTATATGCAGGGATTTTACAACCTGCCATTAAATTAAAGAACTCTCGAAACGAAAACCCTCTTAAATTATAAGAGACAACTTTACCTGATAAATCCGGATTCTCCTCTTTTAATCTCATCACCGAAGAACCTGAAAATATAATTTTCAAATCAGTAAAATTGTCATAACAATATCGAAGTTCTCTCGACCAATCTGAATACTTAAACACTTGGTCTATTAGCAACACCTTTCCTCCTTTTGCTCGGAACTCTGCTGCAAAATCAACCAAAGTACGTTCTGTAAAATAGAAATGATTTAAATTAATGTATAAGCATTCTTTATTATTTACATCAAAATACTCACGAGCATAATCCAACAAAAACGTTGTTTTACCAACCCCACGAGAACCTTTTATGCCAATTAATCGGTCATCCCAATTAATTTCATCCATAAGTCCCCTACGCACAGGTGAATACAAATGTTCAACCAAGTATTTATGTGTCCTAAAGAATGCCTCCACTTTATCAATAACATAGATTTATTATCTATGTCCCCCATTCATTTATTTAAACAAGGCAAAGATAGATAATCTTTCCCATATTGCAACACTGAGTTTACAATTTTCATATCTAATTATCAACTTCAATTGACAATCAAATCTTCTATTCTACTTCATTTATTATTCTATAATACTTACCCAGCCGTATGGATCTGGTTCATCACCATATTGAATTGCACGCAATTTATTATACAGCTTCTCGCAAATAGGACCAGGTTTACCATCTTTAGCTATAATATAAGACTTATTTTCATCCAAATCATCAATCTGAGAAATTGGAGCAATCACAGCAGCTGTTCCACATTCTGCTGCCTCATCAAATGTAGCAATTTCTTCAAATGGAACTGGACGACATTCAACTGTCAATCCCATATCTGTAGCCAGCTGTTGCAAACTTTTATTAGTAATAGAAGGTAAAATCGAATGAGACTTTGGTGTAATATAGCTATTTCCTCGTATTCCAAAAAAGTTAGCAGGTCCACATTCATCCAAGTATTTTTTCTCTTTTGGATCTAAATACAACACTGCTGCATATCCTTTAGAATGGGCAATTTCTCCTGCAACTAAACTAGCAGCATAATTACCACCAACCTTAATAGTTCCTGTTCCATAAGGTGCTGCACGATCATATTCACGCATAATACAAACTTTCGAAGGTTGGAAACCACCTTTAAAATAAGGACCTACAGGTGTAACAAAAATCACAAACATATATTCTGGAGCAGGTTTTACTCCTACCTGTGCCCCTAATCCTAACATCAAGGGACGAATATACAAAGCTGCTCCACTTTCATAAGGGGGAACAAAACGTTCGTTTAATTTTACAACCTTACGAACTGCTTCCTCAAATTTTTCTATTGGTAATTCAGCCATTTTAATTCCACGGCTTGAAGACTGCATACGCTTTCCATTCTCATTCATACGGAAGACACGTACTTTTCCATCTTTACCTCTAAAAGCTTTCAAACCTTCAAAAGACTCTTGCCCATAATGTAAACATGTTGCAGCCATGTGGATATTCAGGATTTCAGATGAACAAACTTCCAATTCACCCCATTTTCCATCCCGATAATAACAACGTACGTTATAATCAGTTTTGATGTATCCGAAGCCTAATTCGGACCAATTCATATTTTCCATATCTTATCAAATTAGATTATGTCGCAAAGATATTAATAAAACAATAAATTGTAACAAGAACTACCTCAAAAGATAATAAGATGTAATTACCTCCTAATATTTTACTTTTATCCAAGAGGCATTTTGGGTAATCCAATCTTTTAAAGCAACTGGTATATCAGTACACATATAATCACAACCTAAATAAGCTCCCAACATAAAATCCTCTGTTGATTGTCCCGGCCATAAACTAACTATTAATCCTGCCTCATGCGCTTTTTTAACAGCAGCCCGACTAGTACCATTCATCGCCGCGCCTAAACGTTTTATACCAACTGTTTTACAAAGAGCTATCGTTTCATCATTACAAGGTTTACTGACTATTAATAATAAATCAACACTAGGATAATTAGACTGTAAATAACGTAATCCTCTATAATCAAAAGAGGTAAATACATATTCTGCATCAATAGGCTTATTAGCCATTACCATCTTATACAGTTTATCACAATATTGTTTTAAACGTTCTTCTGGATAAAGAGAGGTCGGATTTGTTTTCATTTCAAATTCTACATATAATCCAGGTTTATCTTTCAAGAAATCAAGTAATTCATCTAAAAATAAAACCTTATTTCCCTTCTTTGTCCGCATTTGCAAAATTTCAGCTTTCGTTTTTTCTTCAACGATACCTGTTCCATCCGTAGTCCTCTCCAAAGAGCTATCATGTGTTACCACTAATTCTCCATCTTTCGTCATACGAATATCTGTTTCAAAACCTCGATATCCTACTTCATAACTTGCTCTAAAGGCTTGTATCGTATTCTCATCATGCTCCATTCGTCCCCCACGATGTGAAAACAAACGAATCTCTTGTGTCTGAGCACAAAGTTGTAAAGCCCCCATTAAGCCTATTACAACAAACATCCATCTATAAATTCTCATAAAATCATTTATTTATTTTTTCAACTTCAATTACAGGATCAGAAAGTAAACCAAACGGGATGGAATAATAATTATCTCTCCACAAAATGGCATTTCCCCTAATACGTGCATCATACCAATCTCGATCCCCCGGAACTAAGTTTGGCCATCCATGATTTCCTTTAAAAACAGAAGAGCCAACTTGTGTAAACTCAGCACCCACATGATGATGAGGCCCCATCAAATTTCGTAAACTGTTAGTTAAGGTCAAAGTCAATACATTTTCGCCCGACTGTAAAACATCTGTAATATCACATTCCCATGGAGCCGAGAAAACAGTTGGCAAATGTTTTCCATTCAATGTAATACCTACTAATGTCGTTTCTAAATCTCTAAAAGATAATATATATTTTTCAGTCTGCTTATCTACCTTATCCATCACAAACGTTTGATTCAATTCTATACTTCCAGAGAAAAATGGATACCCTTGACGAACTAAATCACCTTCTACATTCGACTGTTCCATAGATATAGAAAAAGAGCCATATTGAAAACAGGTTGGCATCGGTTTAGGGGCCAACGTCTTCTCCTGATTTCTCCATGTTTCAGTTGGTTGCTCTTTGGTTAATCTACCTTGTACTCCAAAATTTCCAACCAAATAAATAGCTTCTATTTCTGTTCCATAACGCTTTACAGCATTCATATCTCCTGGAACTGCACTTTTATATTCTAATTTCAAAGTTATTTCATTTTTTCCTTTTCGTAATAAAGAAGTAATTTGAGATTGAATGATAGAATGATCCACATAAGTGGCCTTTTCATCAAATGATATAAGACTTTCATTTACCTTAATCTCATCATACATCCAAGGTTGTTCTACAGCAACATAACACAAATTTGGCAAATGATCCACAGAAAAAGAATAACGCAAATGTAATGGTCCACTATAAGATTCTTTTTCTGCAAAACGAGTATAAATAGCCAAAACAGGTTCAGGAGCATTCCATTTCTTTCCACCATCAATACTCCAAGCTGCAAAATCTAATGGTAAAGCATTTGGACTCAATCTCTTTTGTTTCCAAGAATGATCTAATGTTAATATTGATGTTCGTTCTCCCGGTAGTTGATAAACAGATTAGCAACAGCCTTTTCAGAGGGTTCTCCAATAGTCAACACCCAAGTTCGTGCTGGAGCAAATTCAAGTAAGTAAGATCCCTCTTTATTACTTTTCAAAGATAAACAATCACCATTTATAGGATCCCATAACATCACCTTTTGATTATCAGTAACACAAACATCAACTGTCACAGGTTGTAAACGAGAGGTATTAGACAATTGTAAAAGGTACCCCCCTTTTACCTCACGAAGATGTGACCACACCAATTGTTTATCTTCTCCACGAAGTGTAAATACTGGAGAATAGACTTTTTCTATTTCTGAACATAAAGAAGCCTTTGTTACTAATATTGAGTTTTCTTTCAATTGTTCAATTGCCCCAATATTTTCTTTTCCTTCTACAAAATCCGGATAACGTTCTACAACCAATATTTTTCCTCCAACCTTTGCAAATGCCTGAAGTAAATTTAATGTAGAAGGACGAATCGTACGCATAGGAGGTAACACCACTATCTGATAAGCCATTTGTCCTACCTTAAAACAGCCATCTTCAACACATCCTATTTCTGAAATAATACCTTCATCTCCTATATCTGAATTAATCTGCATAGCCATCAACTGATTTAGTAACTCTTCAAAAGGAGTATCCCAATCTAATTTTTCAGTAAAAACTGAACCTTTAGGAGCTTCATCTATATAATCAGATTCTATCGGACTGATAATACAAACTTCAGCTTTTGTTTTTCCAACTGTCGCAAAATAACATAAACGAGCAGAATAATCCTCAAACAATTTATTCTGTGACCAATAAGGTTGCTGATGACTAATGGTAGGAGGATAATCTCGTTTTCGCTCTCCTTTCATACTATACAAATAAAGATGAGGACACATAAAGTTCACTCCCATTATCGTATGCCAAGAAGTAATCCACATACGATCCTCAAATGACATATTTTGTCCACTAATCCCAAACAATTCACTTAAACGTCGAGAAATTCCATATTGATTCGCGGTAGATGTTAAAACTTTTCCCGTATGTGTTGGATTATAACGTAACCCCAATGCATCAATACCTGGCATTTGCATTGAACGAAATTGCTGAGATAAATTACCCTCATTTTGCATATTTTTTGCCGGAAATTCTTCATAATTATAATGTCCCGTCCATATAAAACCATGTTCAGCACAATAATCTGCAATTTGTCTTGTAAAAGAATGTTCCAAACAATGAGCTATTGTTCGATAATAATGTAAACGAACAGTACGCCAATCACCAACTTCACTAAACAAAGAAGGTATAACCGGTCGCAAATCATACCCCCACAAATTCTTAAAAACAGCCTCCACATAAGGAGAATAACTTACCGCTGCTGTAGAGCCCGGCACTCGACGAGGACAAACTTGCGCTTCATCCATAAAAATACCTTTTACGTGTGGCTGCCCAGCAAAACGTTCTACATATGGACGATATGTACAATCAATAAATGCTTTTACCATTTCTGGATTCATCAAATCAACCCAAGCACCACCATTGTACCGAGCTTGACCTGTCCGTTCTGCATAAGAAACATATTTATAATTGTCATCTTCCCAAAGAAGTTCATCATCTTCTGTCAATTGATCCCAATCTTTAGGAACACGTCCCAACGTACGAACGCAATAATCTCTATTCATTAGAGGAACAATACCTCCGGCATAACCACTTGGATACCCATCTTCATCATAAAACCAAGCGTCAATACCCAATTCTTGACAGGTTTTCACACCAACTTCCATCATGTGAAACCATTCTTCACTCAAATAAGGAGTTAGCAAACCTATACGACTATGTAAAAAAGCGCCACCAAATCCCCCTTCTTTCATCAACTTCAATTGACGAGACAACTCCTCCGCAGACAGACTATCATTCAATGAATAAAAAGGAACTGATCTAAATGTATTATCAGGACTTTTAAACTCAGACTGTTCAAATGAACAATAGTCATTTATCTCCTGTGAAGGTGATGAACAACTCCACAGAGCGCTTAATAAGGACATAAAACATATTATTCTGTTCATTATTCTTTCACTTTTTCAGTTTCAATAATAGGAGACGCCAAAAGACCAAAAGGAATAGAATAATAATCATCTCTCCATAATATAGCATTCCCTCGAATACGAGCGTCAAACCAATCTCGATCTCCAGGTTCTAAATTTGGCCAACTATGATTACCCCGGAAAACAGCAGGACCAACCTGAGCAAATTCAGCTCCAACATGATGATAAGGTCCCATCAAATTTCTTAAACTATTTGTCAAAATAACTACTAATTGATTTGAACCTTCTTGTAAAGCCTCTGTTATATCACATTCCCAAGGACTCGAGAATATAACCGGAAACTCTTTCCCATTTAAACGAACACTGACTAAAATAGTTTCCAAATTATTAAAGCGAAGAATATACTTCAACGTTTTTTTATCCACTTTCTCTATCTTAAAGTCCTGCTCTAACTCCATACGACCAGCAAAGAAAGGATAACCTTCACGAACCAAGTCACCTTCTACAATAGCAGGTTCATCTACCAACTCAAAAGATTTATACAAGAAACGAGTTGGTAATGGTCTTGGTTCCAAATTCTTATCCCGATTTCTCCAACTTTCAGTAGGTTGTTCTTTTGATAAACTTCCCTGAACCCCAAAATCTCCTACTAAATAAATTGTTTCAATTTCCGTACCATACCGCTCTACCGCGTCTAAACTTGCAGGCCTAGCACTTATATTATCTACAGATAAAATCACCTCATTTTTCCCAGGTTTTAACAAAGATAAAATAGAGGTTTTACAGATAGTATGATCAATGAATATATCTTCTTTTCCAATAGAAACAGATGTTCCGTTTACTTGAATACCTTTATAAATCCAAGGTTGTTCCACAGCTAAATCACATGCTTTTGGCATTTGATTTACTTGAAAAGAATATCGAAGATGTAAAGGACCATCATAAGCCTTCTTTTCACTAAAACGATAATAAATAGCCAATACAGGCTCTGGATCATTCCATGTTTTTCCTCCATCTGTACTCCATGCCGCAAAATCCAACGGAATAGCATTAGCATTCAACTTCTTATTTTTCCATTTATTAGTTAATGTAACCACAGAAGTTCGTTCCCCTGACACATTATATACCTTATCATAGATAGCCTGAACAGAGGGTTTACCGAACGTTAATATCCATGTCTGCGCCGGAGCAAAGTCTAATGTATAGAGACCATTCTTATCAGGATTTATTTGTAAACATTCACCATTTACAGGATTCCATAAAGCAACTTTATTATTAGGATCTGACACACGAACATTTACTTTTACATTCTGTAAACGAGAAGTATTTGAAAGTTGTAGAACTTGACCATCTTCTACTTCACGTAAATGAGACCATATTAAATGCTTGTTTGTTCCCTCTAAAAAGAAAACAGGAGTATACACCTTTTCTATCTCTGCTTTCAAAGTTTCTGCTGTTACTAAAATAGAAGAAGCCTTTAACTGTTCTATTGCTTGTGTATCTAATTTTCCTTCTACCAACTCCGGATAATTATCATATACCAAAACAGTACCTCCAGCTTGTGCAAAAGCTTTCAACAAATTTAAGGTTGAAGGACGTATTGTTCGCATAGGAGGAACAATCACAATCCGATAAGCCATCTTTCCTACTTTGAAACAACCATCTTCTACCATTCCTATTTCAGAGATGATTTGTTCATCACCCATATCTGAATTAATCTGTAAACCCATTAATTGCTTTAATATAGCTTCTTGTTGTTGATCCCAAGTCACCTTTCTTGTAGACTTCACACCTCTTGGAGTTATATCCATATAATCCGATTCAAGCGGACTTAACACACAAACTTCAGCTTTCGGAGAACCTACAGTTGCAAAATAACATAAACGAGCAGAATAATCTTCAAACAATTTATTTTGAGACCAATAAGGCTGATGATGACTAACAGTAGGAGGATAATCCCGTTTGCGTTCTCCTTTCATACTATATAAATACAAATGAGGACACATAAAATTAACTCCCATAATTGTATGCCAAGAGGTAATCCACATACGATCCTCAAATGACATATTATGCCCACTTATACCAAACAACTCCGTCAAACGACGAGGAATCCCATATTGATTTGCAGTAGATGTATTTACTTTTGCATTATGTATAGTATTATAACGTAAACCTAAAGCGTCAATACCAGGCATTTGCATGTGACGTAATTGTTGCGATAAATTTCCTTCATTATCCATTGTTGAAGCTGGTACATTCTCTCCATTATAATGTCCTGTCCAAATAAAACCATTTTCCTCGCAATAATCCGCAATTTGCTTACTAAAAGCTTGTTCCATACAATAAGCAACCGTTCTATAATAATGTAGACGAACCGTACGCCAATCTCCAACCTCATCGAATAAAGACGGCAACACGGGATATAATTTATAACCCCATAGCTTTTCAAAAGCAGCATCCATATATGGAGAATAACTTACAGAACCTGCTTCACCTGTAACTCGAGGACTAATTTGTGGTTCATCAGTAAACATACCCTTTACAAATGGCTTTCCGGCAAAACGTTCAATATACGGCTGATAACTACATTCTATAAATGCTTTCACCATTTCCGGATTCATTAAATCCACCCAACAAGTTCCATTAAACCAAGGTTGTCCCATCTTACCTACCTGACATACATATTTATATGCAGAATCTTCATATAAAACAGTATCACCCTCATCGACCTTTGTATCTTTATGAATTCGTATCAAAGTGCGACTACGATAGGCTTCACTTTGCAAAGGGACGATCCCCCCTGCAAAACCACTTGGCCATTTATCTTCATCATAAAACCAAGCGTCCATTTCTAAATCTTGACAGGCTTTTACTCCTACTTCCATCATATGAAACCATTCCTCACTTAAATAAGGAGTCAACAATCCTATACGGCTATGCAAAAAGGCTCCACCAAATCCACCTTCTTTCATTAGTTTCAACTGTCGTATTAATTCTTCTTCAGAAAGACTGTCGTTTAAAGAATAAAAAGGGACAGAACGGAAAGTATTATCCGGATTCTTGAATTTCTCCTGTTCAAATGAACTATACTCTTGTTTAGGAACATGGGTACATCCCCATATTAACCCCAATAACATGAAGGCACAAAATATCTTTTTCATAAAAAATAGAATAGAAGTTACATTTCTTAATTATTTTTCAAAATTATCATTTTTATCGCTTTCATGGTTTTAACACAAGACATTTAACATTAACCTCCACAAATTTAACAATAAAACATATATCATTTTCACTTTATTCTCTTCCATTGTTTACAAAATGTAAGATTTTATTACTTTTGCAATAAAATTTAATAGAGAAATATGAAAGTAATTGACTTAATCAATAGTAGCACTAGCACTTCCTTTTCGTTTGAAATACTTCCACCTTTGAAAGGAAATAGTATTCAAAAAGTCTACAATGTAATAGACAAACTAAAAGAATTTGATCCTAAATACATTAATATTACCTCCCATCACAGCGAGTTTATTTATAAAACGCTTCCTGATGGCAGTTTTCAGAAAGTCAATATTCGCAAACGTCCCGGGTCTGTAGCTATTGCGTCTGCAATTCAAAATAAATATGGCATTACAACCGTTCCTCACATTATATGTAAAGGATTTACAAAAGATGAAACGGAATATGCACTGATTGATCTAAATTTTTTAGGAGTTCACGATCTTTTACTTCTTCGTGGAGACATTAAAACTTTAGATCCTAAATTAAATGCAGATTTATATCATGAACATGCTACTGATCTTCAGCAACAAGTAAATAACTTCAATAAAGGAATTGCATTAGACGGATCTTCTTTTGAAGCAAACGAAACTCCATTTTCTTACGGAATGGCATGTTATCCAGAGAAACATGAGGAAGCACCCAATATGGAATCAGACATCTTTTATCTAAAAGAGAAAGTTAAGAATGGTGCCGACTATTTAGTTACACAAATGTTTTTTGACAATGATAAATACTATGCTTTTGTAGATCGTTGTCGAGCAGAAGGTATTACAGTTCCTATTATTCCTGGTATCAAACCCATTGTATTCAAGAATCAACTCACTGTTTTACCCAAAATATTCCGTTCTGATCTACCAGAGCCTTTTGCTGCAGAGCTTCGCAAATGTCAAACAGACGAAGAAGCGAAAGCCGTTGGAGTAGAATGGTGTATCCAGCAATGTAAGGATCTAATCGCACATGGCGTGCCCAGCTTACATTTTTACACCATGATGGCTTCAGACAGTGTTTATAAAGTTGCTAAAGAAATTTATTAAAGAATCTTTTTAATAACGTCGGGGAAGAGTTATCCATACAATAGCTTTTCCCCGATGTTTATTTTTAAGGGATTGTAATCTCCCCTATCAATGAACAATTCAAATGCTCTTTTACCTCTTCTAAGCCCATTCCATGTCCAAACAAGAACATTAATTTAGTCACTGCACATTCAGTCGTACTATCATAACCACTGACAACACCAGCCTCCAACAATCTTCGTCCCGTTTCATATCGGTGCATTTCCACACCTCCAGCTGAACATTGTGTAACATTTACGATAACAATACCACGATTTACAGCGTCTCGCAACATTTCTAATAACCAATCAAAACCTGGAGCATTTCCACTGCCAAAGGTTTCCATTACCACCCCCTTAAGACCTGGAATATTCAAAATACTCTCTACCACCTGTGGGGAGATTCCCGGGAAAATTTTTAATATCGCAACATTACCATCCAATAAGTAATGAGGTTTTAATGGTCTTCGGGAAATAGGTCGATATACCTGCGGTAAATCATATTTAATCGTTATACCAGCATGAGCCAATGGCGGATAATTATAAGAACGAAATGCATTAAAATTATCTGCACTCGTTTTAGTAGTCCGATTACCTCTTAGCAAGTCATTTTCAAAGAAAATACAGACTTCCGGAACAAGAGGGACTCCATTTTCACGAGCTGCCGCTATCTCTATTGCCGTAATTAAGTTTTCCTTTCCATCTGTCCGAAGCATTCCAATCGGTAACTGAGATCCGGTCAAAATAACTGGCTTACTCAAGTTCTCCAACATAAAACTCAAGGCAGACGCAGTAAAAGCCATTGTGTCTGTACCATGTAGTACAACAAAGCCATCATACACATGATAATTATCAGCAATTACTTTCACAATCTTTGTCCAAGAATCCGGTCCCATTTCAGAAGAATCCATTGGAGGATCAAACTGAATAGCCGATACAGCATATCCCAATTTTTTTAATTCCGGCACATGCTCTTCTAAATGCTGAAAATTAAAAGCTTCCAGAGCTCCCGTTATGGGATTCTCAATCATACCAATGGTTCCACCAGTATAAATAATCAGAATTGAAGCGTCATTTTTGTATTCATTCATAACAGTTATCATTTCACATTACAAAGATAAATTCATATCTTTACACTTCAAAAAAGAATCAAATAAATAAAAGCCCATGAACACACGTAAATTTTTATTTCTAATTATTTCTTTATGCATTATCTCTGTTGTACAAAGTCAGACACCCACTACTCCTCCGGGAACTATTGTATCTCACAGACCTAAAGACACCGGCATATATATAGGCTCTCCGGGATTATGTATTTTGCCGGATGGCAGTTACTTGGCTTCTCATGACGAGTTCGGGCCTAAGACTTCAGAATTTAGATCCGCAAAAACTTTTATATTTCATTCTAAAGACAAAGGAAACACATGGCAAAAGATTGCTAAAATAGATGGACAATTCTGGTCTAATCTATTTGTACACAATGGTGCCGTTTATATCATGGGAACTCACAAACATCATGGGAACTTTATCGTTCGACGTTCAGACGACGGAGGTCATACTTGGACAATTCCTTACGATTCCCAAAACGGTCTTATTTTAGAAGGCGAATATCATACAGCCCCCATGCCTGTCGTCATCCATAAAGGACGTATCTGGAGAGCTGTTGAATATGCTACTGCTCCTTGGACAGAATGGGGAAAACGTTATAGTGCCCTTATGGTTTCAGCTCCGGTTAATGCAGATCTGCTACAAGCTAAAAACTGGCGACGAACCAATCATTTAATGTACGATTCAACCTATTTAGAGGGACATTTCAACGCTTGGTTGGAAGGAAATGCTGTCGTTTCCCCTCATGGAGAAATGTTAGACATTTTACGAGTTGACGCCTCTATCAAAGGAGAAGAATATGCTGCAATCGTGAAGATTAGCAAGAACGGGAAAAAAGCCACATTCGATCCTCAATCCGGCTTCATCAAATTCCCCGGTGGTAGCAAGAAATTTGCAATCCGTTACGACGAAATTACCAAGCGATATTGGACATTAACTAATTACGTGAAACCGGAATTCAAGCAAAGAACTCCCTCTTCCATTCGTAACACCTTGGTATTATGCAGTTCTACAGATTTAAAAGAGTGGACCCTCCATAAGGTTATATTGGATCATCCCGATACAAAGAAGCATGGTTTCCAATATGTTGAATGGCTCTTTGAAGGAAATGACATCATTTTCCTTTCTCGAACAGCCTACGATGAGAAAAGCGGACAAGCCAACAACAATCATGACGCCAATTTCCTGACTTTCCACCGGATTAAGGACTTCAGAGATCTGGCAAGCGTTCGTATCGAATAAAGACATTTCAAAAAGAAATTGATTCCATACCCAGCCATTTCCAAAATCACTGGGTATGGATTTTTTTTCACAGACAAGGATTTAAACATTTATTCGTACATTTGTCCCATTGAATAAGCGGCTAAACTATGTACTTCAAAGATATAATCGGTCAGGAAGAGATAAAAAAACAATTGATCCACTCAGCACAAACAGGTGTCGTTCCACATGCTCAACTTTTCACAGAACAAGGCGGTGCGGGTGCTTTCCCTTTGGCATTAGCCTACGCTCGTTACTTAAACTGCACGAATCGGACAGAAACAGACGCCTGTGGTCATTGTCCCTCTTGTTTAAAATACAACGAACTGGCCCATCCTGATCTCCACTTTGTCTTCCCTATCGTATCCAAAAAAGAGAAGAAAAAAGAGATCTGCGATGACTATCTTACCGAATGGCGAAGTTTTTTGAAAGAGCACATCTATTTCAACTTAGACAGTTGGTTGGAATACATAGACGCAGGTAATTCGCAAGCACTTATTTATTCAAAGGAAAGCGATGAGATTCTCCGCAAACTGAGTCTGAAAATATACGAAGCTCCCTATCGAGTCCTATTTGTATGGTTACCGGAGAAACTTCATCAAACTTGTGCCAACAAACTTCTAAAAATCATTGAGGAACCGCCTCAGAATACAGTTATCTTAATGATTTCAGAACATCCCGATTTAATTTTAGGGACTATCCTTTCTCGTGCCCAACGCATTCATGTACGAGGAATTCATCCGGAAGCAATTATCTCTTCTATGATGAATCAATTCAATTTAACTCCGGAAGACGCCAAGCAGGTAGCTCATTTAGCGAACGGGAACTATCTAAAGGCTATCGAAACCATCAGTTTAGGAGAAGAGAACAAATTCTATCTGGAACAATTCAAAAGTATCATGCGGAATTCCTGGGCAAGAAACGTCAGAGGCATGAAAGATTTAGCTGATACATTAGCTGCCATCGGACGGGAACGCCAAAAGAATTTTTTAGCGTACTGCCAGCATTTGATTCGTGAGAATTTCATCTATCAATTTCAATCTCCTGAGCTGAACTACATGAATTTAGACGAAGCCAGTTTCTCCGTTAAATTTGCTCCCTTCGTCAATGAACGGAATGTCATCGACATTATGGAAGAGTTGGCCAAGGCAGAACAGCATATTTCGCAAAACGTCAATGCCAAAATGGTCTTTTTCGACCTCTCTTTGAAATTGACCGTACTAATCAAGCGATAATTTACGCCAACTTCCTTTCCAGATATAAAAGAAGGAGGTTAAAATCATCGTGTTATAGACATGCTCCGTAGTCCAACAGACAGCTACGTCCGCCTGTAATCCTACTGTTACCCACAAAGAATAAAGAACGTAAACAGTAAGACTGACCATGTCAATCCACAAGGCAACCTTTGTGTTTCCTGTCCCCGACACACTGAAAAAGAAGATAAAAGCAGGGACAGCCAACAGATAAGAAGAGATCATCACCCAAAGCGAAGGGATAGAATCCGCTATCAAATCAGGATTATCCGTATAAATACGCAACACCTGCTCCGGAAACAGTGCACACAAGCACCCCAAAGGCAAGACAAAACAGAAACTCAGGCGAACCATCCGTTTGCACAGCCCCATCACCTGATCCGACTTCCCTGCCCCAATCAAATTACTTACCAAGGAACTGGCTGTGGAAGCAAACGCATTCACAAACATAAAAAGGAAAGAGGAGATACTTCGCACCACATTGGTGACCGCTAACGGTCTCTCCCCCAAATGTTCAACGGCAACAAAAAAGACGAACCAACCCAAAAAGGCAATCCCATGTTGAATCATAATCCAGATAGAAATATTCAATATCTGTTTCAGCATTCGGAAATCAAAACCGACCTGTTCAAACAAACCATATTTCTTATAATCCACTTTCTTCCATGTATAAAGGATAAAAAAGAGGACCGAAACCGCTTCCGAGATGGAAGAGGCAATAGCAGCCCCGGCAATCCCCAAAGCAGGGAAACCGAACTTTCCAAATATCAAAATATAATTCAACACAATGTTCGTCAAGACCATGACGACCGAGTTTATCGTCAATATTTTCGTCTGCGTAATGCCCACGAAGAAGGCTCTGAACATGGCTGCCACAAAGGAAAAGAAAAAGCCATAAACCCTCCAATCGACATACTTCATCGTGGCGGCATAAATCTCATCCGACCCGATTAATTTCCGCAAGACCCAAGGCGAACCCAGATGAGAAGCCGTAAACAGTACGACTGCAAACAGGAAGAGGAAGAAAGTACCCTGTAAGAATACCGGACCAATCTGCTTGTACTCTCTGGCTCCATTTCGACGAGCAATCAGGATTTGCGCACCAATACTAAAGCCAAACCCCAACATATAAATCACCAAATAGTAAACACCGGCCAAGGCGGAAGCACCTAACTCCACCTCGCCCACTCTACCTAAATAAGCCGTATCTGTCAGCCCAATTAAATGCTCCATCATGAGGCTCATCAGTACGGGAAATGTAATCCGAAGAATCTGTTTATTTGTAAACTCCATAATTCATCCAAAAGGGGCTGCAAAGTTAATAATAAGAATGAATCGTACAATATAACAGCCTCCTATGCGTTTCTAAAGTCAGTAATAAAAAGTTCAATACACCATTCAAACTATATGAAATCAAAATTTTCACTCCTATTCTTTCTATCGTTTTATCTGTTGAGTTGTAACGCGCAAAACGCACAAATTCCCGCTGCTGTCACTTCAGCAGAACCGATAAAGATTCAACGGTTCGATAAAGCCCTATATGAGCTAATCGAAACAAACGATACGCTTTTACAGGCTCAACTCAGACAATCTTATCCGCAAATGCTTGATATATTAGGAAAAGGAATCCTGAACCTGCAATCTCCTACCGTTCCTGAGTTCTTCGACAAGATTGTCAACTATTATTCTGAACCGACACTAAAGGGATTGTATCGGGACGCCATTCTTCAATATGAAAACATCGCGCAGATAGAACAGGCATTAGGAAATGGATTTGCTTGGCTCAAAATCGGTTTCCCAACCATGCAAATTCCGGCAGTTTATATGCACGTCTCCGGTTTCAGTCAAAACGTACTGGTAGGAGACAGTCTGCTCTCCATTTCAATCGATAAATACTTAGGGAAAGAGTATCCGTTGTATCAAAATTTCTTTTACGAGTTCCAGCGCCGTCTGATGATTCCCGAACGAGTGGTTCCCGACTACATCGCCGGTTGGCTGATGTCCGAATACCCTTTTGAAGGGAAAGAGAACGTATTGCTCGACCGGATGATCTACGAAGGAAAAATCAAATACTTGATTCATCAGGCTTTTCCCGAAATAACGGTAGAGAATCTGATGGGATATACCGAAGAGGAGTATCAATGGTGCCGAACCAATGAAGCGAACCTTTGGAAAGCCATCATCGAACGCAAACATCTATACACTCCCGACCAGATGGCTACCGCTAAATATTTCGAGGCTACTCCATGCACATTTTTAGCCAGCGAGGCTCCGGGAAACATTGGGATATGGATGGGCTGGCAAATCATCGACCAATACATGAAAGAAACGCAATCAACGGTCGAAGCATTAATGCAAAATAACGATAGCCAAGCCATTCTTACCGCTTCCAAGTACAAACCCGGTAAATAATAGAGTAAAAAGTACTTTCTACAACGTAGATTCTATTTAAAGCGCGCTTCAAGTAGAATCTACGCAATAGATTCCACTCAAAGCAAGGTTTATAATGAATCTACATGATAGATTCTACTTAAAACAATGTTTAAAACGAATCTATCATGTAGATTCTATTTGAAGCGAGGTTTGAAACGAATCTACATTGTAGAAAACACAAAAAACCGTCCTATTCTCACGAACAAGACGGATAACCTAATCTAACTTAATTCTAATACCATGAAAAACACTATATCTTAATAACATCCCTCCTTCTAAAAAGTTCAATACCCGGAAAGGAGGATTCTTTCAAAAAGATTTAAATAGATATTATTGGAACTATTTTTCATTTTCTATCCAAAAAGATAGAAATCATATCTTAATTTGTTATACTTTTGGCATACTATATTGTTATAACAGAACTATGACATTACAAGAAATCAATAAATCTTATAACCGTATCATCGGTTTTTTAGACAATAGGGAATTAAAAAATGCTTTTGATTCTTTGCAGTCTCTCATTTTGGGAAGTGGTGAGTATTCTTTTCAAGATAAACTGAACGAATTGCAAGAGACCTATAAATATATGTTGCGTTACTACGTGGAAGGTATCAAAGATCCTACGCGGAAAGAGATCTTCACCAATTTATTAATCTCGATTTATGAATTGGCAGACTCAGCAAAGCTAAAAGCAGCAACGGAGAAGGCGACTACCTCTTTCTACAACCGCCGCAAATTACTTCGGTCGCAGCCTCTTTATCCATATAAGTTATATCATAATCAATTGGCTTTAGCGTATAAATCCGGAGATCAACGCTCATACGAAGCGGTTGAAAGTGCTATCTTTACTCTCATCTGGACTTCCAATTTTTTGAGTCGGGAGGAGGCAACGGATATTCGGAAGATGATTTTTGACAGTACTTTGCCTTTCACTGCGGGATGTCAAATCGTATCGGCATCAATGCTCAATATGCAAGAGGCGTTCGACAAAGAGAAGTTGTTCCTGTTGTTTGACGCCATCGATCATCCGAATGCAGAGATTAAATGTCGGGCTTTGATTGCGATTCTGATTACGCTTTATTTATATCGAAAACGTACTGACTTATATCCGCAAATAGCAAATCGTTTGGCAGCATTAGTGGAAACACCGGGGTTCTTAAAAACGCTTCAAACTATCATATTGCGTTTCATCTTAGCTCGGGAGACAGAGAAGATTACTCGTAAACTGCAAGAGGAATTCTTGCCGGAAATGATGAGACTCAATAACAATCTCAACAGCAAGATCAATTCTAAAGATATTACGTTGGAACAGCTTGAGGAGGAGATGAATCCGGATTGGGAGAAAATCATCTCTGACAAGAAGTTAGAGAAGGCCATACAAGAATTTGGCAATCTTCAGCAAGAGGGAGCGGATGTTTTGCATTCTACTTTTATCCACCTGAAGAACTTCCCGTTCTTTAATGAGGTGAGCAACTGGTTGCTTCCTTTTACACTGAATCATTCTTTGTTTAATAAAGAGTTCAATCAAAAGGACAAAAATGAGAATATCATCTTGGATTCAATGACGGCGGTTTCTTTCATGTGTAATTCGGATAAATATTCTTTATATCTCAGTATGCAGCAATTCCCAGAAGAGATACGCAAGACGATTACCAACCAGTTTGATATGTACTCTGCCGAAATGATTCAGGAGAATAAGGAAAAATTAATCAGTCAGCGGGGGGAACAGGATATAATCATCAGTCAATACATACAAGACTTGTATCGCTTCTTTAAGTTATATCCCAAGCATTTGGATTTTATCGATATCTTCTCTTTGCCTTTAGATTTCCATAATCTGGATATTCTACGTCCTTACATTTCAGATAAGGAAAGTTTGACAATGATTGCGGAGTATTATCTGCGAAAGAATTATTTCAATGACGCGCTCGTCATATTCAATCAATTGTCTGAAGCGGATCAAGAGAATGATATGCTTTATCAGAAAATCGGATATTGCAAACAGATGGAAGGAGATTTACAAGGGGCTTTGAAGGCTTATTTGCACGCAGATCTTTTGAATCCGGAAAGTAAATGGGGTATCCGTAAAATTGCCGGTTGTTATCGTTCGCTCAAGCAACCTGCAGAGGCTTTAAAATATTATCGTCGGTATGAAGTATTGAATCCGGATAATTTATCCATTCAAATCAGTATCGGGCATTGTCATTTGGAATTGAAAGATTATAATGAAGCGTTAAAATGTTTCTTCAAAGTAGATTATTTGGACAGCAAGAGTCAGAAGGCCTGGAGAGCGATTGCTTGGTGTTCTTTCCTAACCGGGAAATATGATCAAGCAAGAAACTATTATAAAAAGGTGTTGGACAACCAACCGAATGCGCAAGATTTTCTAAATGCAGGACATACGGAATGGGCTTTACAAAATATCAAAGGAGCACTCAACTATTACCAACAGGTAGTGAAAATGGAAGAGGGAAACTTCAATAAATTCCAGGAGTTATTTGATCAGGATGTGGAAGAGTTAATCATTGCGGGCATTGAACAATCAGAAATCATCTTGATGTTGGATCAGTTAAAATACCAAATAGACAGAAATTCATAACCTAACAAAAATGGCTCGGAAATACCCCGAGCCATTTAATCAACCAAACAAAAACCTAAACATCTACCACCTTCTACTACCTAAAAAATAGAGAGTGTCAATACCCTAAAAGCCAAACAATCTTTTTACCTAAAACAAACCTATATCAATAATAATATAAATACTTAAAACTTTATTTCTTCATAAGCAGGCCAGGCTCCCTCTTTCGTACAAACATAAGCAGCTGTTCTTACAGCAAACTCATGTGCTTCTCTCAACGAAGCCCCTTTCAGCAAAGAGATAATCAATGCACCGGAAAAAGCATCTCCTGCTCCAACCGTATCCGCTACTTGCACTTGCGGAGTGGGCAATGTTGACTCTTCATCAGATGTATAGATCGTACTATAAGCAGCTCCAGCTGTCAAAACCAACATTCGAAGATTATAATGTTCAATAAACCATTTTGCCACCTCTCTTTCTGTTCCCTGTAAATGAAACAGATCTTTTAAAACGGCTAATTCTTCATCATTTATCTTCAACACATTGGCCAAATAAAGAGACTCTTCTATCAGCTCTTTTGTATAATAATGTTGTCTTAAATTAATATCAAAACAACGATAAGCGTCTTCCGAAGCAAAAGAAAGAATCGCTTGAATTGTATCTCTCGACTGAGCAGAACGTTGCCCTAATGTTCCGAAACAAATAGCGTCTGCCTGCTCTGCTAAATCAATCGCATTAGATGTAGGAGATAAATGATCCCAAGCTACACGTTCATTAATAATATAATCAGGAATGCCATCCTGCAAAGAAACCTGTACTGTACCCGTTGGATAAGGAACTTTCTCTATCAAATACTGAATAGAATTATTATTTAATTCCTGCAATATCTCACGTCCTAACTCATCATCACCAACAGCACTAATGGCATAACCTTCGGCTCCTAATCGAGAAGCATGATATACAAAATTAATAGGAGCTCCTCCGGCTTTCTTTCCTGTTGGTAACATATCCCAAAGCAGTTCTCCTACTCCAACAACAATTGGTTTCTTATTGTTATTACGCATTTGTATTTTATATTTTAACTGACTAACGTGATCTTATTTCGACAGTACAAAAGTAGAAATCCCCCAAATACAAAACGATAACATTTGCAACAACTTTTATAACAGTTGTTACATAACTCACTTTCTTTCAAGATACTTATATTATTGTTACAGCATGTAACAATAGTTATAAACTTGCTGTTATTCCTTTTCCTGAAACTCTGTAGGCGTAATATTGTAAACGGATTTAAAACATTTAGAGAAATAGGCTGGCGAAGCAAAACCAGTACTGTAAGCAATCTCATTAACACTGCCAGACTTCTGACGCAATAATGTAGCCGCTTTCTTCAATCGATAATTACGAAGGAAATCAGTAGGTGTTACTCCCATAAGGCCTTTCACTTTTCTATATAAATGAACTCGGGATAAACCTAATTTCTCACTTCCTTTCTCTATATTAAAATCAGGATCGGCATAAGACTCCTCTATCAACTTCAGGAAACGTTCCATAAATAATTCATCTGCGGTCTCAACCTTTCCCTCTTTTGTCGAAGCTGACAAAGAAGAGGATTCACGGCTGTAGGCATTCCGCAACCGTTCACGTTCTTCAAGTAGCTTTATAATTTGTAATCGAACAACTTCTATATTAAATGGTTTCTGAATATAAGCGTCTGCCCCTCCCGCAATACCATATAATTGTTGCTTTTCATCTGCCAAAGCCGTTAATAACATAACAGGTATATGACTAAACACAATGTCTGATTTTATTTTACGACAAAGATCAAACCCATTCATCCTTGGCATCATCACATCACTAACAACCATCGAGACATCATTTTTGACTAAAATATCCAACGCTTCAAGCCCGTCATTAGCGACCAAAACATGGAAATTATACTTTAACTCCTGTTGTAAATATCGTTGTATATCTAAATCATCTTCTACAATCAAAAGCGTATAATTATAGAAACGTTTCAAAACATCATCCAAATCTTCCATGTTCAAATTGGCGACATCACAAGATAGTTCCGGTCCAGAAGGAGTGAATGTACAAGAACTATCAAAGTGAAACTTACCTTTTGGTATACAAACTGTAAAAACAGTACTAACTAAAGGAGTACTTGTAACTCCAATAGCTCCCTTATGCATTTTTACGAACTCACGAGTCAAATGTAAACCGATTCCTGTCCCTGTTGCATAATTCTGATCACCAGTGAAGAAACGATCAAAAACAGAAGCTATATTTTCAGTTGGAATTCCCTTTCCATTGTCTTCTACTGAAAACTCTACTTGTTCTGCATTCTCCCTTAATCGAATTATGATATGTCCTCCATCTAACGTAAACTTAAAAGCATTTGACAACAGGTTCGTCAAAATCTTTTCCATTTTATCTTTATCTACCCAAAGCATAACAGCCGAACCATCATGTTCAAACTCGAAACGAATATGCTTCTCTTCTGCCATTCGATCAAAACATGATTTTATATCTAAAATTAAAGAGACCATGTTTATCTCACTGATACGCATACTCATTTTATTACTTTCTACTTTTCGAAAATCAAGCAGCTGATCTACTACCTTTTTTAATCGTTCTGCATTTTTCTGAATAATATGGATATCATCAGCCAACGAAGAACAATCCGGTGTTTCTTTTGAAAGTTTCCCTAAAGGACCTAATATTAAAGTCAATGGAGTTTTAATCTCATGGGTTATGTTTGTAAAGAATTGCAACTTTTGTGTTGTTGATTCTTCTATACGACGATTGGCTTCAGCCAATTTCTCTTTTTGTCGTTCTACTTGAAGATTAGTACGTTGTAATTCATCATTCTTTCGACGTATTACTTTATCAATACGAATAACATACAAAGCGGCAAGCAACAATAACCCCATCAATAAAAGAATAATTCCTACTGAATTTTGAAGAAACTTATATTTAGAAAATATTTCTTCCAAATTATTTCGTTGAAATTCTATCTGACGTTGATAATCAAACACCTGCTCTGACTGGATAAAAAGTGTTCCTGCATTATCCTTATCTATCAAAGCAGAAGACAGTAGATATCGTTTGGACACCATTTGTCCATTTAATATCTGCATAGCAATGCGTATAGCTAAACTTCCTCCTGTCGGATATAAAACAGAAGCGGCTAATTTCCCTTGCGTAACAGCTTCCAGTCCCAATCCTGGTCCAGACACAGCATCTATCCCAACAAATGCAATTTGATTTACTAAATTAGGATGTCTTTTTTCAACAGCCTCACGAGCAGCTAACGCCATAACATCATTATGAGCATACACAACATCGATATCTTCAAATGAATCTAATTCCATAATTTCACGCTCAACAACTTCCGGTTTCCACTTTCCATAGAGACTTTTTATTTCTACCTCTTTCTCTAAAACATCGTGAAATCCTCGATGACGTTCTTGTGCAGGTGATGATCCGGGTAATCCCCAAATTTCTAAAACCGTTAGCTTATCTTTTTTTATCTGTCTATTGACAAAAAGTCCGGCTTGCTGACCTATTTCGTAATTATTTCCTCCAATATATGTTGTGTATTCATCGGAATTAATTTTTCGATCTACTAAAACAGTTGGGATCCCTGCTCGATAAGCCTCTATAGCCACTGGGGTAATAGGTTCTGATTCATTTGCTGATATGATCAACAAATCAACTTTTTGTTTTATTAATTTACGAATTTGTTCAACTTGCAATAAGCTACTATCAGCAGCGTCTTCAACTAATAAAGAAAGATTAGGATATTCCGTTGCTTGAATTTTCATATCCAACAGCATGGATTTACGCCATGCACCTTCAAGCGTACATTGTGAAACACCAACAACAAACTTCTTCTCCTCCGGTTCCGTTTTACAAGAAAAACATAACAGCAGAAGAAAGAATAACAAACTGTAAAAAGTAAGAGTTGGCTTCATGATATACTTATTTATCGGGTTTTTGCAAATGTACATAGAATTCAAACACAAATCAATATTTATTTATATATTCGTAAATTATTTAGCAAGTACATTTATGAAAGTTATCAACGAAACACTATTAAACAAAATAACAGAACTGGCAAAACAATCTCCTCGCTTACGCATGAATTATAATTTTCATGAACATTTAGATGATCCAATCAATCGCTTATTAAACGCATTAGAACCGGAGACCTACATACGCCCTCACCGTCATCTTAATCCAAGTAAAGATGAAATATTTCTTGTACTACGAGGAAAAGTTGCAGTTTTTCTATTTGATAACCTTGGGAATATAGTTAATAAAGAAATTATCACCCCTAAATTAGGTTCTTATGGTATCGAAATTGAAGCCGGTATCTGGCATTGTTTATTGGTATTAGATTTAGGAACCGTTATCTATGAAATCAAAGAAGGTCCTTTCGCTCCACTTCGCCCGGAAAACTTTGCTCCTTGGAGTCCTACACAAGATAACACAGAAGAGGTAAAAAGATACATAAATAAGCTATACCAAACACTAAAAGAATAAACTATTCTTGAATTAATAGCATTTGACAATGTTTACAATCAAATTGTAAACGTAAACGGGTATCCTTATACAAAAGATAAAAAGGTTCTTTATATGGAGATTTCTTTTTTTGATAAGTAGGACACCAGCCCATACTATAGCGTAGACAATGTTTTGTAAACATTAATGGGACCTCTTTTAAAGGAGCTAACTCGAAAGCTGGATCAATTTTCTTTACACCATGCTCCTTATAAAAAGAATAAGCTTTTTGATTGGCTACATTTCCTAAATAGGTTAATTGAGAATTAGGGAAAGGTACTTTATCAAGCTCAAAAGTATGTTTTGATAACTCCCGGGCATAGTTTATACGACGAGCTCTCAATAATTTCTCTACTCCTGTCCTACGCATATCAGCCAATAAAGAAGTTGGAACAAACCAATTTTCACTCAATCTAATTTTAACATCCGATACCTCAAACAAAGTATTTCCTAATTTAGAAAGTTGCTTATATATATTATCATTTTGATCCTGATGAGCAAGTTCTTTCTCAAAAGGTTTTGTTAACATAACCTGAACTCCTGTTTCATCCTCCATTGATAAAGTAAAACCAAAAGGATTGTCCGTAAACACCATCTTAACTGATAACTTTCGTTCAGCTGATTTTTTAGATAATTGTTTATCAAACATTTGATCAAAATTCCTAAAAAGAGGAGTTCGTGGAGTAATTGTTGGCATTTTCAATGGATATACACGATTTTCATCTGCTCGATTCACCCGAAATCCCTCTAATTCACCCCGTTTATTAAAAAAGACAAGTCCATCTCCATTATTTAAAGGCTTAAAACCTGCCACTGTAAAATAATTTCCTCTAATTTCTTTTACAGTTCCTATTGGTTCACCTAATGATTTCGGTGTATCAAAAGAGGTAATATCCGCATTTCTTCCATACAAGAAAAAAGGAGTAAAACCTCTATTAAAACTTTTTTCAGCAACAGGTTCAAAAGTGTACACACTTCTACCGACAGAAGTTCGACAATATTCAGAACGACGAGCTAAAATCATATCTAATTTCTTTCGATAATAAGCTGTTACATTTTTCACATAATCAACATCCTTTAATCGTCCTTCTATCTTCAAGGAAGAAACACCTGCGTCCAACAAAGATTCTAACTGATCAGAACGATTCATATCTTTTAAAGATAAAAGATGTTTATTACTCATTATCTCCTTTCCTTCTGTATCAACCATTGTATAAGGAAGACGACAATACTGGGCACACTCTCCTCGATTCGCACTTCTTCCACTTAATGCCGCACTTAAATAGCACTGTCCACTATAACTTACACATAAGGCACCATGCACAAAAACTTCCAGTGGAACAGTTGTAGCGTCAGCTATCTGATGAATCTCATTCAAAGACAACTCTCTAGCCAAAACAACTTGAGAAAAACCAATATCCTCCAAAAATTTCACCTTTTCAGGTGTACGATTATCCATTTGGGTACTTGCATGAAGAGGTATTGGTGGCAACTTCAACTTCATTATTCCCATATCTTGAATAATTAAAGCGTCAACACCAGCTCTCCAAAGTGTCCAAATCATCTGCTCTACTTCCTCTAACTCATCATCCTTTAATATGGTATTCAACGTAACATAGATACGAGCTCCATACAAATGAGCATATTCACATAATTCACGAATATCAGAAAGTGAATTACCCGCAGCTATACGTGCCCCAAACTTAGGAGCTCCAATATAAACAGCGTCTGCCCCATGATTTATAGCTTCAATACCACAATTTAAATCCTTTGCAGGTGAAAGTAATTCTATTTTTCGAGGAGAAAGTTTCATATTTATAAACTACCCAAGTTTTTTATATCCTTAACATCAAAAGGTGTCTCTTGATACACATAATAATTTAACCAATTTGTAAAAAGCAAATTTGCATGACCACGCCAACGAACCACAGGACCAAGCGCAGGATCATTATCACGATAATAATTATAAGGAATAGAAATAGGTAGTCCTTTATTCATATCACGAACATATTCGTCATTCAAGGTGTAAGGCGAATATTCAGAGTGTCCTGTTATAAAAAACTCACGTCCGCCACGAGCCATGACCATATACACACCAGACTTTTCACTTTCAGAAAGTAAGGTTAGCTCTGGAACTTTCATTATATCATCACGACGAATTTCTGTATGACGACTATGTGGTACATAAAATTCATCATCAAAACCACGAAAAATAGGAAGATACGGTTCACGTAATGTATGACGAAATACACCAAACATCTTTGCTGGCAAATCATATTTTGGAACCCCATAAAAATGATATAAACCTGCTTGAGCTGCCCAACAGATATACAAAGTAGAAGTCACATGTTCGCGAGCCCAATTAAATATTTCTGTTACTTCTTCCCAATAACTGACTTCTTCAAATGGCATTTGCTCAACAGGTGCACCTGTTATAATCATACCATCATAAAAGTCATTTTTCATATAATCAAAATCCTTATAGAACTTCTTCATATGTTCTATTGGAGTATTTTTAGGAGTATGCCCCTTTATTTTCATAAATTCAAGTTCAATTTGCAAAGGAGTGTTACTCAAAAGACGAACTAGATCTGTTTCTGTTGTTATTTTTAAAGGCATCAAATTCAATACAACAACACGTAATGGACGAATATCTTGTTCTGAGGCACGCAACGAATCCATCACAAAAATATGTTCCTTTTTTAACAGCTCAATAGCTGGCAAGTTCTCCTGTAAATTTAAAGGCATATCTAAGTATAGTTTATTAATTCAAGACAAAAATACAAATGATTCCTCAGAAATCCTAACAAAAAAAGGAGTCAGTCATTATGTTTGACTAACTCCTTCTTCTCTTCTTTCGTCTTTCTCGAAAACGGCGGCTACCTACTCTCCCACTTTTACGCAGTACCATCGGCGCGGTTGGGCTTAACTTCTCTGTTCGGAATGG
>JAFUOJ010000016.1 GCA_017481945.1 Parabacteroides sp.
ACCACCAAACTACCCTCCACTACGTCAATACACCTAACTAACCACACCGAGCTCCCTCGATTGCGGGTGCAAAGATAATGCTTTAAAACATATTTATCCAAATTTTCTCACGGGTTTTTTTGATCTTTTTTACCCAAATACTCCTAAATGAATGAAGATATTATTAGGTACGCACGCGTATACAAAGAGAGAAAAAGAATAAATGTATGAATGGAACACACACTCTTTACAGAATGACCGGCACACCGATATAATTCTACTATACCTTTTTTATTGCTACACTACGGAAATTTTCTTCCCTCACGAGGAAGGGAAAAAGCTCTTCGAAGAGGGAGTTTAAATAAGTTTTACCTTCCCTATTTTACTCCTAAAAAAGATACTCTCCCATAAAACATCTCATTTTTAAGAAAATACTCTATCTTTGTGTCTCAAATACAAAAAATAAAACTTATGAAAAAGATTCTACAAGAATTCAAACAATTCGCCATGCGCGGAAACGTTGTCGACATGGCGGTCGGTATCATCATCGGTGGTGCTTTTGGGAAAATAGTATCATCTATCGTGGGTGATCTTATTATGCCTGCAGTTGGTTTATTAGTTGGCGGTGTTAATTTTACAGATCTAAAGATTGTTTTAAAACAGGCTGTAATGGATGGAGATAAAGTGGTTACTCCTGCCGTATCTATCAACTATGGAAACTTCCTCCAAGTTACTTTTGACTTCATCATTATTGCATTTGCAATCTTCATGTTGGTAAAGGGTATTAATGCTCTAAATAAGAAGAAAGAAGAGGCTCCTGCTGCCCCAGCTCCTCCCCCAGCCGATATTCAATTACTTACTGAAATTCGTGATCTTTTGAAAGAAAAGAAATAATCAAGAAAAGGACGTTAAAACAGCGTCCTTTTTCTTTATCTAATATTTTTTCATAAATTCGCCTCATCATGTAATATTTATATGTTTTCTATATTTATTCTAATTAGGAAAATTTGTGTATTCAAAGATTTAAAACAAAAATACCATGCAAAAGTTAGTACGCAGTTTTACATTAATAACTTCATTATCATTATCAAGTCTATTTATACAAGCAGAAGAGAAAAAGCCTTCTGGGTTAATGACTGATTTAATTGAACATACAGAACGGACCTGGCAAAATGGATATGCCTCAACTGTTCGTGTCTGGGATTTAAAGACAGCAATAGAACCTTTGCAATATGCAGCCATCCGTTCAACTCATCCAGCTTTCTCTTGGATTGTACCAGGTGAATTACCCAACACTCGACAGGTTGCCTATCATCTAATCGTGTCAGATAATCAATCCGACTCAGAGAATGGGAAAGGGAATATTTGGGATAGTGGTGTAATCAATAGCAATCAATCTATCTCTGTAAATTATAAGGGCAATGCTTTACAACCCAATAAAACCTATTTTTGGCGAGTAAAAGTTACGACTAATACTGAAGGAGAAAGTACTTGGTCTGACATCAAAGCTTTCCGTACAGCAGAAACTCTTTCTTCTTATCAAACAACGACCTATCCACAGGTAAAAACAATGGAATCTCCTGTTGAAATCAAAAAGATTCAACAAAGTACTCATTTCGTTGATTTTGGGAAAGATGCTTTTGGACAATTAGTATTAACCTTATCTTCCGAAGGTATACAGGATTCTGTGATTGTACATTTGGGAGAATGTTTAGAAAAAGGACGTATACAGAGAGATCCTGGTAAATCTACCATTCGCTATCATCGATATGCTTTAAAGTTACTGGATGGAACACATACCTACCGAATCAAAATCAAAAAAGACAAACGAAACACAGGTTCTGCAGCGATATTGATTCCAAACTATGTTGGAGAAGTCGTTCCTTTCCGCTATTGCGAGATTGAAGGGTATGAAAATACTTTACCAACCACTGCTATAGTACGTGAAACAGTACATTACCCATTTAATGAAAACGCCTCAGCATTTAAAAGTTCTAATGAAATATTGAATCAAGTTTGGGATCTTTGCAAATATTCAATGAGAGCTACCTCTTTTTTGGGAGTTTATGTAGATGGAGATCGGGAACGTATTCCTTACGAAGCTGACGCTATTATTAATCAGTTAAGTCATTATGGAGTTGACCGAGAATATGCAATAGCACGTCGTTCACACGAATATTTATTACAACATCCTACTTGGCCTACCGAATGGATTTTACAAGCAATCACAATTGCTTGGTATGATTATCTTTATACCGGTGATTCTCGTTCTTTAAAGGCCAGCTATGAGACATTGAAACCACGAGTATTAATGGCTCTACGTGAAAAAAACGGATTAATTAGTACTACCACAGGACTACAAACTCCTGAATTCGTAAAATCAATTCGCATGAACCGAACCATTATGGATATTGTCGATTGGCCCCACTATAAGCCTAATCAAAAGAAACGGGAAGTAATGGGAGAAGCCGACGATTTCTTCTTTACAGACTACAATGCTGTAACAAATGCTTGGCATTATGAAGCTTTACGACTGATGGGACAGATTGCAGAGGTATTAGATAATTCTGATGATGCGACTTACTATACTTCTGAATCAAAAACATTCAAAGAAACTTATCTACGTGCATTTTGGGACAAAAAGAAGGGGTACATCAGAGATGGCTTGGCCAAAGATACGGATCATGCTTCTCTACATGGTAATATGTTTCCTTTAGCATTTAATATGATTCCTTCCAACAAACAACAAAAAATGATTGAGTTCATCAAGAGTAGAGGAATGGCTTGTAGTGTATATGGTTCACAGTTCTTAATGGACGCTTTATATAATGCTAATGCTGCGGATCATGCTCTACACATGTTAACAAAGACAGACGACCGAAGTTGGTACAATATGATCAAAGTTGGTTCAACCATTTCATTGGAAGCCTGGGATAATAAATATAAACCTAATCAAGACTGGAATCATGCTTGGGGAGCCGCTCCTGCCAATATAATTCCTCGCCATCTAATGGGAGTAGAACCTTTGACACCTGGTTTCGGAACTATTCGAGTAAAACCTCAAATAGCTTCATTAGAATGGGTAAAAGCGACTATTCCTACCATCCGTGGAGAAGTTCAAATGGCCATTGAAAATAAGGCAAAGGAATATACTCTTACGATAAAGATTCCAGCAAACATGGACGCAGAAGTATATCTACCGCTTCCAAACGGGAAGTATCAAGTAACGAACAACGGGAATCCTATAAAAGTAACCCAAGTAAAAGGTGAACCCTTCTTATATGTAGGAAATATTGGATCAGGTAATTACAATTTTGTTGTAAAATACTAACAGATTTGTATCAGTTCACTTTGATGCTTATTTTTGTACCGAAATTAATGTATTAAATAAACGTAAATGAAGAGATTTTTTTATTTTGCAGCCGTACTAATGATGGCTATCAGTTTTGTTTCCTGTAGTGATGATGAAGTGGAAAATGAATTCTCATGGGAGGAATTTTTTGCTTATTATGAAGAAAATCGGGCTTATATTCGTGAGAAAAAAGCAAAAGTTGATGAAAATGGAAACTTGTTATACAACCAATTAGTCGTATCTGGAGATACTGTTTTGTATCGCGTATTAAGTAAAAGCGGAACAGCTTCTGCTACTCCTAATAAACAAACGGTTATCACTACGACTTTGAAGGGAGAACTAATCAATGGTTCAACGTTTCAACCTCAAATGAGTATGGAGTTAACTCCCTCCGGAGTCATTGAAGGATTAGGAGCAGTCCTATTGAAAAACACTGTAGGTGAAACTGTAGAAGCAATCATTCCTTCTACTTTAGGATATGGATATGAAGATTATTACAATATCCCAGGTGGCTCAACCTTGATTTTCACTTATACAATTGAAAACTTTAATTAAGGTTACCAAATAAAGGAAACCCATCTTTAGAAACTCTGAAGATGGGTTTTCTTATATAAAGAACATATTAAAAAGTTATGCATTTAATACCTTTTTAAAACGAACTAAAAACTCTTGCGCCTCTTCCATACTTAAACAAAGCGGAGGTAAAAGACGAATCGTGTTAGTTCCGGCAACTCCTGTAAATACCTTCTCTTCGAACAGTAATTTACTACGTACTTCCTTAATCGAATCATTAAACTCAATTCCGATCATCAAACCACGACCACGTATTTCTTTAATACCCGGCAATTTGTGTAATTCATCCAACAAGTAAGCACCTACTTTAGCAGCATTATTAATAAGCTGCTCATCTTCCATAATGTCCAATACCGCAATGGCAGCAGCACAAGCCAAATGATTTCCACCGAAAGTCGTACCTAACATTCCATAAACAGGTTTAAAGTCCGGACTAATCAACAATCCACCCATTGGGAAACCATTAGCAATTCCTTTTGCCACTGTAATCAGATCTGGTTTTATTCCTGCATACTGGTGAGCAAAAAACTTTCCGCTACGTCCATAGCCTGATTGAATTTCATCTAAGATCAGACAAGCCTTATATTTTGTACATAATGCACGTAACTCCTGTAAGAAAAAATCACTGGGTAATTGAATTCCTCCAACCCCTTGAATACCTTCTATGATAACAGAAGAGACATCCCCTTTCTGTAATTCCACTTCTACAGCAGCTGCGTCATTCAAAGGCAAATAAGTAACTGCTAAGTCCTCATTTACCGGTGCAATAATTTTTGGATTATCAGTTACACGAACAGCCGCAGAAGTACGTCCGTGAAAAGCATGTTTAAAAGCAATAACCCGTTTCTTTCCATTGTGGAATGAAGCCAGCTTAAGCGCATTTTCATTGGCCTCAGCACCTGAGTTTATTAGGAACAAAGAGTATTCCTCATAACCACAAGCCTTACCTAACTTTTCTGCCAATTTTTTCTGCAAACTATTTATTACTGAATTAGAATAAAATCCCAACTTATTCACTTGTTCAGTAATTGCATTGACATACGTCGGATGGCTATGACCTACAGAGATAACCGCATGTCCTCCATACAGGTCCAAATACTCAGTACCTTCTGTATCCCAGACATGACACCCTTTTCCTTTTACAATCTCTATATTAAATAATGGATATACATCAAATAAATTCATATTTATGTCTCCTTTCTTTATTCTATTAAAAAGCTGACGGTTTCAAGTGCAATCCTACCTTTTCTTCCAAACCGAAAAGTAAGTTCATATTATGAACAGCTTGTCCACTTGCCCCTTTCAGCAAATTATCAATCATAGAAACAATCAACAATTTGTCTTCATGTTTCTGAAGATAGATAAGACACTTATTGGTATTAATAACTTGCTTCAAATCCGGATTCTTATCTGTTACAAACGTAAATGAATGATCATCATAATACTCTTCATAAATACGTTTGATTTCACTCAAATCAATTTTACAATCCAAATAGGTAGTTGTGAAAATTCCTCTTGAGAAATTTCCTCTCACCGGGATAAAATTGATAGAACTATTGAAGCTGTTCTGTAACTGACGCAAACTCTGTCCAATCTCAGCCAAATGCTGATGAGTAAATGGCTTATAGATAGAGATATTATCATTTCTCCAGCTAAAATGAGAAGTAGCAGACGGTTTTACACCTGCTCCCGTTGAACCCGTGATTGCATTGACGTGCAAATCTGAATTCAACATAAGATGTTTTGCTAAAGGCAGTACGCCCAACTGAATACAAGTGGCAAAACATCCCGGATTTGCTACGTGTTGTGACTTACAGATACGGCGGCGATTCAATTCTGGAAGACCATAAATAAAATCATGATCCGGACTTGCTATACGATAATCCTGACTCAAGTCAATAATTTTCACATTCTCCGGAACCGTATGGCTTTCCATGAATTTCTTCGTATCTCCATGAGCTGTACAGAAGAACAACAGATCTATTTGATCCAACGGAAGTCTATCCGTAAATACCAAATCAGTCTCACCATACAAACCACCATGCACATCTGTTATCTTATTACCTGCATTACTGGTACTGTTTACAAAAACGATCTCAGCATCCGGGTGATTTAATAACAAACGAATCAATTCACCTGCTGTATACCCTGCACCTCCTATTATACCAACCTTAATCATAAATATTAAATTTCTTCGTCTTTATGATTGTTATAGTACACACGTAAAGGAGTAGAAAGCACTTTAATAAATCCTTTTGCATCTTCAGCTGTCCAGCCTTTCTGCATTTCTCCGTATTCACCAAATTTGGTCTTTACCAAATCATCTTCTGATTCTACACCTACAGTTGAGAATGAAAGCGGACGAAGTTCCAAAATAGCTGTACCGTTTACATTACGCTGTGATTCCTGCAACATGGCTTCGATATCACGCATAACCGGTTCCAAATACTGGCTTTCATGCAAGAACATACCGTACCAGTTAGCTACCTGATCTTTCCAATACTGCTGCCATTTACTCAATGTATATTTTTCCAAGAAACGGTGAGCACCAATGATCAACATCGGAGCTGCAGCTTCAAAACCTACACGTCCTTTGATACCAATGATTGTATCCCCTACGTGCATATCACGACCGATACCATAAGCGGCACCAATCTCTTCGATTTTTTGGATTGCAGCTACTTTATCTTCAAAAACTTCTCCATTGACAGCGTAGATTTCACCATTCTTAAATTCAAGACGAAGCTGTTCGCTACCGGTCTTCTGTACCTGTTTCAAATAAGCGCTTTCAGGTAGGCCTTGTGCTGAATCAAGAATCTCACCACCGCAAATAGAAGTTCCCCACAAACCTACGTTGTAAGAATATTTCAACTTAGTGAAGTCTGCTTCGTAACCATGTTCCTTCAAATAGTTGATTTCATAATCACGGCTCAAAGCCATATCACGTGTAAGCGTAATTATTTCCACGTTAGGAGCTAAAACCAAGAAGGTCATATCGAAACGGATCTGGTCGTTTCCAGCACCGGTTGAACCATGCGCAATTGCGTCTGCTCCGATTTCATTGGCATAACGAGCAATCGCCAAAGCTTGGAAGATACGTTCAGAGCTTACAGAGATTGGGTATGTACCATTACGTAAGACATTACCAAATATCATGTACTTCAAACTCTTTTCGTAATATTCTCTTGTCACATCGATTGTAACATATTTAGTAGCACCCAACTTGTAGGCATTCTCTTCGTTTTGTTTCAACTGTTCTTCGCTGAAACCGCCTGTATTTGCACAAGCTGCATACACTTCATATCCTTTTTCCTTTGCCAGATACATTACTGTGAATGATGTATCAAGTCCTCCGCTGAATGCGACTACTACCTTTTTCTTCATTGTTGTATATGATTTTATATATTATTCAATTATTGATTTTTCTCTTTTGCTTCTCTTTCTGCCCGGTGAGGGTCTTCAGGATCGTATAACATACCGGTACAAATACAATAACGGCGGTTGGTTCTCAAAAGAACATCGTGATTTACGCAACCTTCACAGCCTCTCCAGAAAGAATCATCGTCCGTCAGGTCTGCAAATGTCACCGGAACGTATCCCAACTCCGTATTCATTTTCATAACGGCAGCTCCCGAAGTCAAACTAAAAATCTTAGCATGTGGCCAACGCATACGTGCCAACTGGAATGTCATCTCTTTGATTCGTTTGGCGATTCCCAACCCACGAAAGTCTGGGTGTACGATCAAACCTGACGTTGTTACATATTGTTTATTTCCCCATGACTCGATGTAGCTGAAACCTGCAAATTTTTCTCCTTCCAAAGCGATAACTGCTTTTCCCTCTTTCATCTTTTGAGCAACATATTCATGTGTTCGTTTTGCGATACCTGTACCACGCACTTTTGCAGCGGCTTCAATGGTTTCAAGGATTGTATCCACATATACCTCGTGGCAGGCTTCTGCAATCATTACATCGATTTTTCTTTCTTGTTCCATTTTCTATATGTTCGTTCTTTTATCGTCTTCCTATTAAATAAAATGCGCCAATGCTTTTACTATATTATCTCGACTAATACCCTCTCGCGGTATAATCAGAATCGTATCATCTCCCGCAATAGTTCCCAAAATCTCATGCGAAGCATGTGCGTCGATATCCGAAGCAATTCCCATTGCGTACCCCGGTCGCGTCTTTACAACTGCCAAGTTTCCAGAGAACTCGATATTCGGATGGTATTGCGTCTGTTTATTTTCAGATTGCATAAATGCTGAATAATCAGGTAAACGATATACATAATTTCCATTCTCATCATGTACCTTGACCACTTTCAACTGCTTTATGTCCCGCGAAAGAGTAGCCTGAGTAACCGGAAATCCCTTCTCTTCCAATTGCTTAAGAAGTTCCTCCTGATTACCGATTTTCTCTGTCTGTATCACGTGACAAATAGCGTCTAATCGTTCTTTCTTTGTACTCATATTTGTATATTTATGCAATGAGTTCGCAAAGATAAGGAGTATTATTGAATAAATATTCAATTTTGTACCTATTTTTATCATCGTATCTATTCTTTCTCATTTCCCAGCCCTAAAAAATGACATTGCAGGGCTACAATCCGACTTTTAAGCGGTTCGTCAAGGGTCCGTAGCCCTACGAAAGCATTTCGAAGCGGTAAGTGGGGGCTCTGTAGGCCTACGAAGGCATTTTTTAGTACTCCGTCGGGGTTTCGTAGGGCTACGAAGAGAGTTTCAAGCGGTTTTTAAGGGGGATCGAACAGTTTTTTCCCTATTACCTTATATATAAACAGACCTTCGGATAAAAAGATTTGCTACCTTTGTGCTTAGAAATCATTAAATAACAAAAAGAAAAGAATTATGAAAAAGAAAGTTAGTGTATGGTTGAGTATGCTACTCTTTTTAGCCGCTTGCTCCAGCGTCCCCTTGACTGGTCGAAAGCAAATGCTATTAGTTTCAGACAGCGAAGTCCTTTCTTCCAGCTTGACCCAATATTCGGATTACATGAAAACGGCTACCAAGTCCACCTCTAAGAATGGTTCGGCAATGGTCACTCGTGTCGGCAAGAAAATTGCGGCTGCTACGGAACAATATTTAAAGAATAATGGTTTAGAGAGTGAGATTAAGAACTTCTCTTGGGAATTTAACTTAGTAAAAGATGACCAAGTAAACGCATTCTGTATGCCGGGCGGCAAGATAGTCGTGTATGAAGGCTTAATGCAGCTGGTTGATTCAGATGATGAGCTGGCAGTTGTAGTCGGTCATGAGGTAGCACACGCTGTAGCTAAACATAGCAACGAACGTATGAGCCAGCAATTAATGGCACAATACGGAGCTCAAATCATCGGGCAGGCTTTAAGCAATAAGTCGGCAGCGGTTCAACAAATCGGGAATTCGGTGTACGGTTTAGGAGCACAATACGGTGTCATGTTGCCTTTCTCTCGCAAACATGAATCGGAAGCGGACTACATGGGATTGGTTTTCATGATGATGGCTGGTTACAATCCGGAGGTAGCGGTAAACTTCTGGCAGAAAATGTCAGCCGGCAAGTCGGGAGCAACACCTGAGTTTATGAGTACGCACCCCAGCGACGCAACACGTATCAGCGATATCCAAAAGTATCTGCCTGAATTGGAGAAATACAAAACGAAGAAATAAATCAAAGGCTCATATAGAGAAAACGCTTCATGGAGTTAGTTCTGTGAAGCGTTTCCTTTTTAAAGATCAGATCGTAATACCCATCTTTTTCATCAAGAAGCAGGCGTTCATGTTTTGTGCGACTCCTTCACGCAATTGATAGGAAAAGGTCAGGTTGTCCTCCTGAATATCGGCCTCAAAACGGTAGTTCTTGACCTGTTCAGGGAAACTTTGCTCCAAATCACCCAATACCAAGTCGTGCGTAGCTATAATTCCGCAGGTCTGATTGGCAATCAATTGCTTCATCAAGGCTAAAGAGCCCTTTTGTTTGTCTATCGAATTGGTTCCCTTTAGGATTTCATCCAAGATAATGAACAGTTTTTCTCCTCGTTGCAAGCGGTCAATGATCATTTTCAAGCGTTTCAATTCAGCAAAGAAGTAAGACTCATTGCTGACTAATGAATCCGAAGTCCGCAAGCTGGTTACCATTTGGGCTGGATACAACTTCAAGGATTCGGCACAAACCGGAGCACCAACACATGCCAGCAGATAGTTAATGCCGATGGTGCGTAGATAGGTACTCTTCCCTGCCATATTTGCTCCTGTAATAATCAAGAACCAAGGGCTTTTCTTTATCTGAATATCATTCTTGACACAGATATCACGACGCAACAGAGGATGTCCCAGGGCTTTTCCCTCCATTTGGAAATAAGAATCTGCAATCTCCGGATAGATGTAACCGGGATGATTGAAGGCAAATGTAGCTAATGAGCTATAGGCGTCAAAGGTGGCCAAAGCGTCAAACCAAAGTTTCACCTCCTCGCCATGTTCCACTCTCCATTGCTCTAATTTTATCGCCATACGGGTGTCGCGCAATGTAAAAACATTGAGAAGCATACCGATTGCACTGAAGCGTTGATTCAAAGCCCCGATCTGATTGGATAGCTTTCGGATGAGAGAAGAGGCGGTCTGCTTCTTGCCAACAAATTGTCTCTGAATCGAAACTAATTCAGCGGATTGAAAGTTCTGCTTCTCTATACATTGAATCAAATCGGAATAGACAGATAGTATCTGCTCCATTTTATCCAAAGAGTTGTGAATCGCAGTAATTTGTCTGCTGTTCAAATAAGCAATAATAAAAGAGAGACTGAAAAAAAGCCCTGCAACCGACCAGGGAAGAGCAGACAAAAGACAACCGACAAAAACAAACAGCCAAGCTACCGGAAGAGCGACTGTCAAAAGTTTCCAGACTCTGTTATTCATCAAACAGGGGACTGATTCATTCATTAGCTGGATAGAACGTTGGTCATTTTTACTACCTGGTTGCAATACGCCTGTCACATAAAAATGTTGGCGCAGTTGAGTATATGATTCCAACTCGCGCACGGTCTCTTGACGGGCTAAAATTTTTCCTTTATCCGTCAGAGGATTCATAAACCAATCAGATAGTTTCTCTTTTCCTACATAAGTAACTGTCCGATTAATGGACTGAAAAAGAGAACGAGGACCGAACAGGTCTAAATCCAAACTGAAAGGATGGTCTGCCGCTATCTTCTCCGGTGCACCATCAAAGGCACTGAAGTCATATTCCAACCCCTTGAGTTCATTCGTGGCCAACTGAACCAATGCCTGTGCATAGCTTTTTTTCGCATATAATTTCGTATGCCAAACCATTAAAAGGATAAACGGTATCACAAATAAAAGGACAATCCCCGTTATCACCGGCCAGCTTTCTGCTTTGAAGAACCAAATCATAGCAAAAAGTCCGACTACCAACAGGAGACGAAGGCTTCCTAACAAATGAATCTTCTTATTTAGGTTGTCCATCCTGCGCGTATAGGCAGTCACGATGTCTTTATAATAAGTATATATTTTTTCCATGCCGGCAAAGATAGGAAAAATGAACTAACACCGTAAGAACATGGTTTTAATTAAAAAATAATAACGAAACGACCAATATAAATGTAAAATGAGCGAATTGTCCTCAAACTTATTCATCTATATTTGTCCAAATTTTATCGAACAATAAACTACAAATAGCTTATGAGAAAAATTGTTGTGTTCCTGTTTCTATTTTCTTTTATCCAAATCACTATCGCCCAAAAGAAAAAGAGTGAAACAATCAAAGAACGAATCATTGCCAATGCTTATAATGCAGACAGTGTCCGAGCTGAATTAGATAAAATGCCCTATTTCACGCTTTTCAAAGATAATTACTTCATCGGAGGAATACCAATCGGTTACAAACCGACCTCCACCAATTCAGATGTCAAATTTCAGTTAAGTATCTCCCAACGATTGACGAAAAGTAAGCTACCCTTTGATACTTATCTATTTATTCAATACACCCAAAAAGCTTTTTGGAATGTATTTCAGAAATCTTTACCCATGCGCGACCTAAACTTTAATCCCGGTATCGGTTTAGGACATTTAATCATTCGCAACAATAAATATATAGGGAAAGCTTTCCTCATGTTAGAGCATGAATCCAACGGGAAAGATAGTATCTCTTCCCGTAGTTGGAATAAGGTGACTTTTGCTACAGCACTTAATTTCTCCAAAAACTGGGAGACTCAATTCAAGACTTGGATTCCTATCGTGGACGGGAAATATAATAAGGACCTGCTGAAATATGCCGGTATTTTCCAAATCGCAGCAAACTATCGGACGGATAACCGGCGCTTCAACTGCGGAGTTATTCTAACGAAGCGTAAAACTTGGACCAGCTTTAATACGCAGATAGAGTTAAGCTATAAGTTTAATAACAATGAGAACCAATATTTCTTTTTACAATATTATAATGGATATGCAGAGAACTTGTTAGAGTATAACAAGTATAAGAGTATGCTAAGAATCGGGTTCGTCATCAAACCGACAGATTTCAGTTTCTATTAAAAAGACAAAAACAACCGGACTCCTCTATTGTTATTTAGAAAATCATTGTCGAATAAAAATATGAGTCCGAAAGAACGATATTGGAAATACTCTTTAATTGCAATTATTCTCATACTGGGTCTTCTTCTTTTCATCAAAATAACACCTTTTTTAGGAGGACTGTTGGGTGCTTCTACCATATATATTGTTATTCGGAAGCAGATGTTATTTTTAACTGAAAGAAAACATTGGCGACGAGGAGTGGCAGCCACTCTATTATTGTTTGAAGTAATCCTCTGTTTCTTGATTCCTCTATCCTTAATGATCTGGTTATTCGTCGGGAAATGGCAGGATCTTAATTTGAATCCAATGCAATTGGCTCGTTCCATTCAGCAGATTGCCGATTTAATTGAACAACGAACCGGCTTCTATGTCTTGGATACCTCCAATATTATGTCCGTAGTTTCTCTATTACCCAAAATAGGACAGCTCTTGATGGGAAGTATCAGTGGTTTCGCGATAAACGTAGCAGTCTTGGTACTTGTTCTCTATTTCATGTTAATCGGAGGTCGTAAGATGGAAGAATATGCCTACAGTATCCTTCCTTTTAGTCAAAAGAATAAAGAAAATGTATTGGAAGAAATTCATGCCATTGTAACCTCTAATGCCATCGGTATTCCGCTATTGGCAATTATTCAAGGGTTGATAGCTTTGATCGGTTATTGGATTTTTGGGGTACCAAGTCCTTTCTTCTTTGGATTCCTGACCTGTATTGCTACCATTATTCCTATTGTTGGAACCGCATTGGTGTGGTTTCCACTCGCTGGTTATTTAGCATTGACCGGAAACTGGGGAGAGGCTTTTGGATTAACCGCTTATGCATTACTGATTATTTCGAACATTGACAACATTCTTCGTTTCATCTTACAAAAGAAAATGGCTGATATACATCCTTTAGTCACTATATTCGGAGTAATCATAGGGTTATCTCTTTTTGGAATTATGGGGATTATCTTCGGGCCTCTTCTTATCTCTATTTTTATACTTTGCTTTAATATATTCAAAGAGGAATATTTAGATACCTCTTTATAAATCTTTCTTTTTACATCTTTTCCTCAACGCATATGTTGATAAAAGGAAAGTTCGCTTGATAGAGACCATTGATTTACCCTCAGCATGAGCAATTTCATAAAAACTTTTCCCCATTAAATAATCAGAAATAATATTCCGTATCCTGATATTTTTAATAGACGAAGTCATCTCATAAACAATAGATTCATACAAAGGATTCATCATATTAAAAGAACGAAGGACAAATAACAAATGTTCATTCTTTTCTGTTTCAAGATAAATTAACCGCTGGGATCTGATATTTTCATCTATCAATCGTGTTTTTTCTCTCTCCAAATACCGTAGTTCCTCCTTCATCCATTTCTCTTCTCGTTTCAATTTAATCTCATTCTCCAGTAACCGAGATTTCCGCTGTTCATAGTCAAATTCCCTTTGAATGAGTTGTTCTAAATCCAATATATTTTCTCTCTTCTTAAAATCGCTTTCCTGCTTTTTCAAGTTTTCCTGTTCCAGCTCGATTTCCCGAAGCGCGCGTTTCATCTCTATGTACCTCGGATATATTTTTAAGACCTTTTCTTTCGCCTTAAACTGCTTCTTCCAATCTCTTACCTCTGCTTTGAGTTGTTTTTTTTCCAATTCTAATACTTGAATCTTTCTATTCAATTTATCATTCTCCCGTTCTAACGTCCGTATAAGCACCTGTTTAGATTCTAATAAAGGGGCCAATGAAGGCTTCGAATCCGATTTTAACTCTGATTTTAGCTTCGGCAATGAACTCGGTTCCTGCATTTTTTCTTGAACTAAATCATCTTCGTCTCCTAAAATATTCTTTAACCATTTAAACATAAAAAACTTTAACTATCTTCGAGGTTCTAAATTTTCGGGGAAGTTACTAATAATCTTAATAAAAATGCACCTGTTTTTAATTTTTTTTGTGCATTTCATAAAACATTCCGTTATTTGTGCCCAAAAAGAAAACAAAAAGCGACATTATATGAGATTTAACAAGACTATTTTGCCGATAGTATCCCTCCTATTGACAAGTCAAATCAGTATGGCACAAATCATGCCTTGGGAAAACAGAACAGAAATGGATGGAGATCCTTTCAGTCAAAGTGAACACATCGAGAAGCACACACAGCTACATTTAAAAGATATCCTTTCCGGCAAGCTGATTCAAACCAAAGGGATTGGAGCCATGAATTGGTTGAAAGATGGAGAACGTTACAGCCGTCTGGAACCTAATTCCGAGACCGGCGGTATGGACGTAGTGGCTTATCGAGCAAAAGATAATCAGCGGGAAGTTATTATTCCCTCCTCTATGCTGATCGACAAAGCAACAGGAAAACCCATAAAGATTCGCAGTATCTCTTGGAGTGCAGACAACAGCAAAGTTTTGATTTATAACAATACCCAACGGGTTTGGCGATACGATACGCGAGGGGATTACTGGGTCCTTTCTTTATCAGACGGCACATTACGCCAATTGGGAAAAGGGTTGCCGGAATCTTCCATGATGTTTGCCAAATTCTCTCCTAACGGGACACGAGTAGCCTACGTCTCTCGTAATAATATTTATGTAGAAGAGGTTGCCACCGGAAAGATGATACAATTGACAACGGATGGAAGCGAAACCATTGTCAACGGTACATTTGATTGGGTTTACGAAGAAGAATTTGATTGCAGAGACGGATTCCGCTGGAGTCCGGACGGGAAATACATTGCTTATTGGCAAAGCGACACGCAAGGAACCGGCTTCTTCGACATTATTAATAATGTAGACTCTATCTATCCTACCATCGTTCACTTCCCCTACCCCAAAGCCGGCAGTACCAACTCTGACGTGAAAGTAGGATATATCTCTGCCAACGGAGGAGAGACTACTTGGATTAAAATCCCCGGAGATCCACGTAACAATTACATTCCACGTATGGAATTTATTCCGGAAAGCAATGAGCTGTTCATTCAACAAATGAATCGCCCGCAAAATACAAACAAGGTCTGGATTGCCCGTATCGGAAGCGACCTTCCGGAAAATATCTTTACCGATACAGACGCTGCTTGGCTGAATACAAACGACCACATCCAATGGCTAAAAAATAACAGCTGGTTTACGTGGGAAAGCGAACGGGACGGCTGGCGTCACCTCTACCGTATCAGCCGAGACGGCAAGCAGATCGTTCCCATTACCCAAGGAGACTTTGATTATATCTCACCGGTAGGTACCGACCTAAAGAAAGGAATTACCTACTTCATCGCTTCACCGGACAATTTCACACAACGATATTTATATTCCGCTGAACTCTTCGGTAAAGGAGAAGTTAAACGACTCAGCCCAATGGATCAACCGGGACAACATCGTTACAATATGTCTCCCACAGGAAAATGGGCAGTACATACCTATAGCAATGCGGCTACTCCCTCTCAAATCGACATGGTTTCATTCCCTAAACATCAGTCTGTACGCATGATTGAGGACAATGCAAACGCTCGCAAACAATATGCAGCTTTAGGCTTGAACCCCAAAAAGTTTATAAAGGTAACCTCCGGCGATTTAGAGTTAGACGCTTGGATGATCAAGCCAGTAAACTTTGATGAGACCAAGAAATACCCCGTAATCGTTGAAGTATATGGAGAACCTGCCAGTTCAACCGTACAAGATGTCTGGGGGAACGGAGATTTATGGCTACAATACATGGCAAATTTAGGTTACATCATTGTCAGCATTGACAACCGAGGTGCAAACGCTCCGCGAGGTCGGGAATGGCGCAAATGTATCTATGGAGAAGTCGGCACATTCGCTTCCGAAGATCAGGCACGAGGTATCCTCGACATGGCGAAGCGGTATCCTTTCATAGATCGCAATCGTATCGGTATTACCGGCTGGAGTGGCGGTGGAAGTCAGACTTTAAACTCTATGTTCCGCTATCCGGACGTCTTCCACACCGGAATTGCCATTGCTTTCGTAGCAGACCAGCGGACCTACGACACCATCTATCAAGAACGATACATGAATACTCCGCAGGCCAATCCGGATGGATACCGAAAAGGTTCCCCTATCACCTATGCAGAAGGATTGAAAGGAAATCTACTGTTAATACATGGAACCGGAGATGACAACGTCCATTATCAGAACTGCGAAATGCTAATCAATGAACTTGTAAAGCATGGTAAAATGTTCAGCCTGATGAGTTACCCTATGCGTAGCCACGGGATTTACGAAGGAGCCGGTACCACGTTACATTTACGAATGACGATGGCAAAATACTGGTTAGAACATCTGCCGGCCGGTGGTAAATAGTTAAAAAAGCCCTCTGCAAAAACAAAATGCAGGGGGCTTTTTGTTATATCACCAAAACGAAATCATTAAATAAGCAGAATAATGAAAAAGTATTTTATCGCAGTAGTAGCAGCTACATTACTGGCTGCATGTAACGGGAAAAGCACCAAAGACACCCCCGTATTAGTAGAAGAGGAAACGTACGCTATTGAAACGGCAGCACCGGACGCTCCCTCCCTTCCTAAATTACCAGTAGTAAAGACGAAGCGAACGAAACCAATCAATATGCGTGACTCGCTCAAAGTAGACCCGAAGAAAGGAGCTGTTGTAAAAAAGAAATATAAGGGAACAGTGCCGGCTGCTGACGGTCCGGGTATTGTCTATGATTTAATCCTATATTATCAAGACGCTAATGGTGACGGTGTGTATGAATTAGACGCTACCTATTTAGAAGCGAACAATGGGAATAATGAAACTTTCACCTCAACCGGAAAGCGCAAAGTGAAGAAAGGCATACCAGAAGACGCTGAAGCAATTGTTTATGAATTGATTCCAAGTGACGGTAGCATGATATTCTACTTCTTGGCAGAGGGTGATAGCCTGACCATGTTGAATCAGGACTTGCAAAAAGCTCCATCAGACCTTAATTATACTCTGATTCTTGAAGAATAAGGCGAAACATCTTTATAGTACATCTTCATATACAGCGAAGGAGGAAGAAAACGACTTTATATTTCTTCCTCCTTCCTTTTTTGCCTATTTATATAGGTAGAAAGAGCTATTTCTTCTAATAAAATTACTCCAAAAATCGATTCTACATTGTAGAAAATGCAAGAAACGCGTTTCTCATACTTTCTACATCGTAGAAAACGCAAAAAACACGTTTCCCATACTTTCTACATTGTAGAAAACGCAAGAAACACGTTTCCCATATTTTCTACATCGTAGAAAACACAAGAAACGCGTTTCCCATACTTTCTACATCGTAGAAAACGCAAGAAACGCGTTTCCCATACTTTCTACATCGTAGAAAAGGTGAGAAACAAAATTTTTGACGATTCTACGAAATAGAAAGACTGATTTTAATCAACAAAAAAAGGGACTTCCCCGCAAAAACAGGAAAGCCCCCTTTACAAACATTATAATAAAACGAGAAACTTATTTAATACCTAATTTAGCTTTGATAGCTTTAGGAAGAGCGTCTTTATGAACAACGATGTTCATTGTTTTGTAACGAGCGAATGCTTTAGAAGCATACCAGATACCTTCGTACTTACCAGACTTACCCCAAGAGTTCTTTACCATATAATATTCGTTACCTTCTTGGTCTTTTGCGATACCATAGATCAACATACCATGGTCGTCAGTAGTTTCAAAGTTATCATAAGCCAATTGACGTTCTTCCTGAGTCACCCATTTCTGAGGTTGTGGCTTAGTATTCAATTTCTTTTCTTCCGGTTTCAATTTCAACCAGTGCGCCATGTCAGAACCGCTCAATTCCTGAACTTTTTCTTGATCCGGCATAACAGCGATACCATTACGAGTGAAACCGCTTTCGCTTACGTCAGAACCCCAAGCGATTGTGTAACCGTTCATGATAGCGTTGTCAAATACTTCCATAAATTCATCGATCGGCAAGTTGTAAGATTGAGCCCAACGCCAGTTATCCTGAATTTCAAGAACAAATGAAGAATAGAACGGATGATGTGTATAAGAAGTCAAAGAAACATAATCATCTGCATTCAAACCTGTTGATTTGTAGAATGACTGCGGAGTATATTCCTTACCTTTATAAGTAAACTTCTCCGGACGAACGCCTAAATAGATATCATGAATTGCTTCAATTGATTTCTTCCATAACGGCTTTTTGTTTTCGTCAGATTGCAAGCTGCGTAATTTACCTTTAGCGATAGCGTCTACAACTGCGTTACTTACAGCTGTCAACTCTGTATGATTACTCAATGTGTCACCATACATAACGCCCGGACGCATTTCTTCTTCTGGAACCAAACCAAATGTTTTCATTCCATAAATCACATCGTAGAAAGAACCGCCTTGTGAGAAAGAAACATCTCCGTGTGTACGAACTGCTTTGTCAGCACGATCCAAATAAGTATTGTGAACGATGTACATTTCAGAGAAATCGTATTCACCTTTACCCATACGAAGCAATTCTGCTTCCAAAAATGCCATAGAAGAATAGCACCAGCAAGTACCTGCACGATTCTGATTTTTAATAGAGGTAATTGGGTTTTCTTTTACGGTTGTAAAAACAAAACCTTCTTCGTTTTGATCTTTGGCTTCCTGAGCCATACCGCTTATGCAAAACATACCTAAAGCGGCAACGGTTAAAATTTTCTTCATCTTATATATTTTAATTATGTTGTAATCTGTGGGCAAAGATACAATACGAAATTCAGAGAACCGATTATTTTGTTTACATTTGTTGCCTTTTATAATGAGAATTATGCAATAATCAAGATAAAAAGGAGGATTTTATGAGAATTACAATTATAGGAGCAGGAAATATTGGAGGTGCCATTGCTCGTGGGCTATCAAAAGGAAATATATTCAAAGCGTCAGACATTACCTGTACAGCTCAGACTGAAACGACTTTAGAAAAGTTGAGGAGCTTCAATCCGGATTTCAAACTTTCTTTGGATAATACAAGCGCAGTCAAAAATGCGGATATTATCGTCATTGCTGTGAAGCCTTGGTATGTAGAAGAAATTATTGATCAAATAAAGGGGGTACTGGATTATAATAAACAGATCATAGTATCTGTTGCCGCAGGAATTACCTTCGATCAACTGAATTCTTTTCTGACTAAGAATACAGGGTTTGATGAATGCCTGACAACGCCTACCATCTTCCGAATCATGCCGAATACGGCGATCGAAGTATTGAGTAGCATGACTTTCGTTGCCGCTCGCAATGCGACAAAAGAGCAAACCCATTTAATCATTCAGATTTTTAATGAATTGGGTAATGCCATGTTGGTAGAAGAGCGTTTAATGGCAGCCGGAACGGCTTTGGCTTCCAGTGGTATCGCTTTCGCTCTTCGTTATATTCGTGCGGCTATTGAGGGAGGGGTTGAATTGGGATTTTATCCTAAGCAGGCACAAGAAATAGTGGTACATACAGTCAAAGGGGCTGTCGATTTATTGCTTGAAAACCATAGTAATCCAGAGATGGAGATAGATAAGGTGACCACTCCCGGCGGTATAACCATCAAAGGATTAAATGAGATGGAACTTTCCGGATTTACCTCTTCGGTGATTCGCGGATTAAAGGCCAGTAAATAGTTTTATTTATTCCAATAAAAAAGACCTTCTCATGTTTGTTCCCATCAGAAGGTCTTTTTATGTATTTATCTCCATACTTACTTTTTCATTTTTCGCCGTTCTAATTCTGCTTTCAACATACGAAGTTCACGACCGGTTTGACCGGCAACTGAGGTGTTTTCTTCCGCACGACGAATTAGATAAGGAAGCACATCACGTACTTTGGCATACGGAACATACTTCGTCACATTATATCCTTCATGCGCTAAATTGAAAGAGATATTGTCACTCATTCCCAATAACTGCGCAAAGAATATGCGAGAATCATTACGAGGAATTCCCTTTTCGTCAATCAGTTTTGCCAATAAATAATTACTTTCCTCATTGTGAGTTCCCATGAACATCTCAAAATGGTCCAGATGATCCATCGTAAAACGTACTGCTTCATTAAAATTATCATCAGTCGCTTTTTTGTCTTTACAAATGGGATCAGGATACCCTAAAGCAGCTGCACGTGCTCGCTCTGCTTCCATATAAGCACCGCGTACAAACTTCACGCCGGCAATGTATCCTTTTTCTTTTGCGTCATCCAAGATTCTTCTCAAATAAGGCATACGATCATGGCGATACATCTGTAACGTAGCAAATACAATAGCTCTCTTTTTATTGAACTTACGCATGGCTTCGTCCGTCAGCATATCCAAAGCGTCTTGGAAACAATAATCTTCTGCGTCAACAATCAAACGTACATCATTTTCATACGCTCTCTGACAAAAAGTCATAAAACGGTTCTTAAATTCACGAAAAGCTTTAACCTCTTCGATGGTCAATTCCGAACGTTTCTCCGAAGCTTTAGCCAACAATTCATCCATAATAATGGTAGAAGGTTTAAATACGGCATAAGCTAAATTATCATTGCCCTTAGCAAAATCAATCGAACGGATTGTCTCTTCAAAGGTTGCTTGTATTCCTTCCGGAGTCTGTTCTCCTTCAGCCGAGAAATCCAAGGTAGAGCGAACGTTGAACTCTCTTAGATGGTCAATAATTTTTGTACAATCTTGTAACGTTTCACCTCCAACAAATTGCTTATACAATGTTGGCTTTACAGCCCATGCCAGAGGAAAATGAATTTTCAAAGCGATATGACTTGCAACACTTGCACATTTTACCAGCCAGGGGTACTTAATGGTATTGAACAACCAATATGCATTCTGCAATTCAGACTGAGACTTAGCTGAAAAAGCGATTTCTGTATTATTAAAATCTAACATGGCATTTAAACGATTAATGATTAACAAAAAACGAATATCAAATGGATGAAAAACCGACAAATAAGGAAAACTATTCTTTATCCTATAGTCTTCCCTATTCGTCAATTATTGTTCAACTATTTATTTCTCTCCTAAGAAAGGATAGCCATAGCTTGTCGGCGGAACCAACGCCTCCTTAATACAACGAGCGTTTGTCCAACGAATCAAATTTAACGGACCACCCGCTTTGTCGTTCGTACCTGAAGCACGAGAACCGCCAAATGGTTGTTGAGCGATCACAGCACCAGTCGGCTTATCATTGATATAGAAATTACCCGCTGCATAACGTAACTTATTAAATGCAGTTTCAATCGCATACCGATCACGAGCAAAAATAGATCCAGTCAAACCATACGGAGAGGTACGATCACACAATTCAAGTGTTTCTTCATATTTATTATCATCATAAACATAAATCGTAATTACCGGACCAAAGATCTCCTCAACCATCGTCTTAAACATTGGATCTGTTGTCTGTATAACGGTCGGTTCTACAAAATAGCCAACAGATTTATCTCCATTTCCACCAAAAACAATTTCTGCGTCAGGAGACTGCTTTGCATAATTGATGTAATTCATGATATTATCAAATGAAGTTTCATCAATTACAGCATTTATAAAGTTGGTAAAGTCTTGCACATCTCCCATCTTGATTTCTTTCAGCATATCACCTACATACTCTTTCACCTCTTTCCAAAGAGAAGCAGGGATATAAGCGCGTGAACCGGCTGAACATTTTTGTCCTTGGTATTCAAATGCACCACGAACAATAGCGGTCGCAACTTCCAAAGGCGTAGCAGAAGGATGAACAAAAATAAAATTCTTACCTCCTGTTTCTCCTACTATTTTCGGATATGATTTATAATGCCCTAAGTTCTCACCGATCTGACGCCACAAAGTATTAAATGTAGCCGTAGATCCGGTAAAATGGAAGCCACCTAAATCTCGACTTGCTGTCACCACTTTACCAATAACACTTCCTTGTCCCGGAATAAAGTTTACTACGCCATCAGGTAAACCTGCTTCCTGAAATACTTTCATCAAGCAATAATTGGAATGAAGTGCAGTCGTAGAAGGTTTCCAAACAGCTACATTTCCCATCATAGCCGGAGCCATATTTAAGTTGGAAGCAATGGAGGTAAAATTAAACGGTGTCAAAGAAAAGACAAAACCTTCCAAAGCACGATATTCCATACGGTTCAATATGCCTGCGTCAGAATAGGGTTGATCTGCATAGACTTGACTCGCATAAAACGTACTAAAACGTAAGAAGTCAATCAACTCACAAGGAGCGTCGATCTCTGCTTGGAACGGATTCTTACTTTGTCCCAACATGACAGAAGCATTCAATAAGTAACGATATTTTGTTGCTAATAATTCAGCGACACGCAGCATAACAGTAGCACGTTCTACCCACGGTAATTCAGACCACTCTTTATGGGCTTTCATAGCTGCATCAATAGCCATCTGTACCTCTTTTTCTCCTGCTTTATGGTAAGTAGCCAATACATGATGATGATCATGTGGCATTACGACTTTACCCGTATTACCTGTACGAATCTCTTTTCCTCCAATCACCAATGGAATATCCCATTCTTCAGAAGAGAGCTGTGCTAACGCCTTTTTCAAAGACTCTTTTTCACTTGAACCGGGAGCATACGCTTTTACAGGCTCGTTAATTGGTTTGGGGAAACTAAAAATTGCATTATCCATAAACGTACAAACTATTAAAGATTCTAATAATACTTTATTTTTTTACGCTGTAAACATAATAAATATAAATTTAATATTAGAGACAAAATCGTTTAATTAAACTTAATTCAAAATGCCATTCCTTTCTTCTAAAATTTGGACATATTGACAGCTTTAGAGAGAATTCCTAATACATTTATTCTGAAACATATAGCAACATTTTACTTTTTATTCTTATCTTTGGCACTTCATAAAAATAATCATCAATAAAATGAACGAACAAATAAAACAAATAGCAGAACGCCTAATAGGACTTCGAGACGCTTTAGAAATTACTCCTGAAGAGATCGCTAAAGTTTGTAACTTGCCCCTTGAACAATACTTAGAACTTGAAAGTGGGAATGTAGATATATCTGTCAGTGTATTACACCAAATATCACAAGCTTTTGGGGTTGAACTGACCACTTTAATGTTTGGAGACGAACCCAAAATGAGTACCTATTTCATTACTCGCAAAGGGAAAGGTGTTGCCGTTGAACGAACTAAAGCATACAAATATCAGTCATTGGCTGCCGGTTTCTCCGGACGTAAAGCCGATCCATTTATGGTCACAGTTCACCCGACTCCGGAAGGGACTCCCATTCATTTAAATTCACACCCCGGACAAGAGTACAACATCGTGTTAAGAGGCCGATTGCTGCTACAAATCAACAACAAAGAAATCATCTTAGAAGAGGGAGATAGTATCTATTTCAATTCAGAACTTCCTCATGGAATGAAAGCTCTCGATGGAGAGAAGGTTAGTTTCTTAGCTATTATATTATAGAGTTATCAATCAGCACTCACAGTTTAAAAGTCTATCATCATGTTAGAAAGATTTATAGAAAAAACAACTTTTGAGTCACAAGAAGACTTCAAGAAAAACTTTAAAATAAAGGTTCCGGAGAATTTCAACTTCGGTTATGACGTTGTCGACGCTTGGGCAAAGGAAGAGCCTAATAAAAAAGCACTTTGTTGGACAAACGACCAGGGTGAACATATCGACTTTACCTTCGCCGATCTAAAATATTATACTGATCAAACAGCTGCTTATTTTCAATCTTTAGGGATTGGCCACGGTGATATGGTCATGCTGATATTAAAACGTCGATATGAATTTTGGTTCTCAATCATAGCCCTACATAAATTAGGAGCAGTAGTGATTCCGGCAACTCATTTATTAACTAAAAAAGATATTGTATACCGAGCCAACGCAGCGGATATAAAAATGATTGTCTGTGCCGGAGAAGAGGTCATCACAAAGCATGTCATAGACGCTTTGCCGGAATCTCCTTCTGTTAAAACGGTTGTTTCCGTAGGACCACAAATACCGGAAGGTTTTGAGGACTTCCAGAAAGGGATGAAAGAGGCTGCACCATTTATTCGTCCGGAACATCCCAATAGTAACGATGATATTTCACTGATGTATTTTACATCCGGGACAACCGGAGAGCCCAAAATGGTAGCTCACGATTTTACTTATCCATTAGGACACATTGTTACAGGTAGCTTCTGGCATAACTTACATAAAGACAGTTTGCATTTAACAATCGCTGACACCGGTTGGGGGAAAGCTGTATGGGGAAAGCTGTACGGACAATGGATCGCTGGAGCAACCGTTTTCGTATATGACCACGAGAAATTTACACCGGCTGATATGTTACAAATGATACAAGATTACCGGATTACATCATTATGTGCTCCTCCTACCATTTTCCGTTTCTTGATTAGAGAAGACTTGACGAAATATGACCTATCTTCCCTTCAATATTGTACAATAGCCGGAGAGGCTCTTAATCCAGCCGTATTTGAAACATTTTATAAACTGACCGGGATTAAATTAATGGAAGGTTTCGGACAAACAGAAACGACTTTAACGGTTGCAACCTTCCCTTGGATGGAACCGAAACCCGGCTCAATGGGAGTTCCGAATCCTCAATACGACGTAGACCTTTTACGCCCAGACGGAACTCCTGCAGAAGATGGAGAACAAGGACAGATTGTTGTCCGTACGACGAACGGTAAACCGATCGGACTATTTAAAGAGTATTATCGGGACGCAGAACGTACACGTGAAGCTTGGCACGATGGTTTGTACTATACAGGAGATGTTGCTTGGCGTGATGAGGACGGTTATCTATGGTTTGTAGGTCGTGCCGACGATGTTATCAAAAGTTCCGGATATCGCATTGGCCCGTTTGAAGTAGAAAGTGCATTAATGACTCACCCGGCAGTAGTGGAATGTGCGATCACAGGTGTACCCGATGAGATTCGTGGACAAGTGGTAAAAGCCACCATCGTTTTAGCAAAGGATTATAAATCTAAAGCAGGAGACGCACTCATTAAAGAATTGCAGAATCATGTCAAGAGAGTAACTGCTCCTTATAAATATCCTCGTGTGGTAGAATTTGTGGAAGAGTTACCGAAAACGATCAGTGGTAAGATTCGCCGCGTAGAAATTAGAGATAAAAATAAATGAATCGTCTGGCTATCAAAATAGGGAGTAATGTACTCACTCGTAAAGATGGGACATTAGACATTACTCGGATGTCTGCTTTGGTAGATCAAATAGCAGAGTTACATACCCAAGGAGTTGAGATAATTCTCATCTCCTCGGGAGCTGTAGCTTCTGGTCGTAGTGAGATCAAGGTAGATAAAAAATTAGATTCTGTTTCTGCTCGTCAACTATATTCAGCAGTTGGACAAGCCAAGCTCATCAATCGATACTACGAACTATTTCGGGAGCATGGGATGGTTTGTGGACAAGTTCTCACTACTAAAGAGAGCTTTGGTAGTCGTACTCATTACCTCAACCAGAAACATTGTATGGAGGTTATGCTCGAAAACAAAGTCATACCGATTGTCAATGAAAACGATACCATATCCGTTACGGAACTAATGTTCACAGACAACGATGAATTATCCGGTCTCATTGCTACAATGATGAGTGTAAATGCTTTAATCATACTAAGTAACATAGAGGGTATATACAATGGCAACCCGGCTTCTCCAACTTCTACTGTCATTCGGGAAATTCATGGAAGAAAAGAGGATCTATCTGAATATGTACAAACCGGCAAATCCTCTTTTGGTCGTGGAGGAATGCTAACTAAATGTAGTATTGCTCAAAAAGTAGCAGACGAAGGAATAACCGTTTTTATTGCAGACGGGAAAAAGGAGAACATTTTGCTAAATCTATTCTCTAACAGCAAAGATACAATATGTACTCGTTTCATCCCATCGGAAAAGCCAGTTAGCAATATCAAAAAATGGATTGCCCACTCCGAAGGTTTTGCCAAAGGAGAAGTCCATATTAATAAAGGAGCAGAAAAGGCTTTATTAGGTCCTAAAGCGACCAGTGTCTTACTTGTAGGTGTAACAGATATAAAAGGAGATTTTGAGAAAGACGACATTGTCAAAATCTACAATGAAACAGGTCATCAATTAGGAGTCGGGTGTGTTTCCTATACCAGTGAAGAAGCACGTTCTCTTATAGGATATAGGGACAAGAAGCCATTAATTCATTACGATTATTTATACTTAGATTAATCATTCTCATGATAAATAACTTATTAGAGCAAGCCCTTATTGCTTCACGGCAGCTCATTTCTTTAGACGATAAAGTCATTAATTGCGTTCTATCAGACATTGCTGATACTTTACTGTCTCGTCAGACAGATGTATTAGCTGCAAATATGGAAGATTTAAAACGGATGGATCCGGCTAATCCCAAATACGATCGTCTAAAGCTTACTGCCGAACGATTGAGAGGAATCGCTGAAGACATGAAAAATGTAGCCTCTCTCCCCTCTCCTCTTGGGAAATTACTCAGCGAAGTAACTCGCCCCAATGGAATGGTTATACAAAAAATATCCGTTCCTTTTGGAGTCATAGGGGTTATTTATGAGGCACGTCCGAATGTGACCTTTGATGTATTCTCACTCTGTTTCAAAAGCGGGAATGTTTGTGTCCTAAAAGGAGGCTCTGACGCAGACCATTCAAACCGTGCTTTAGTGACCATCATTCACGAGACTTTAGTTAAACATGATATAAATCCTGCCATTTGTACGTTACTTCCTCCCGACCGAGAGGCAACAAGCGAACTATTAAACGCAGTCGGATTGGTAGACTTAATTATACCTCGTGGCAGTAGTTCTCTAATAAACTTCGTTCGGGATCATGCCCGAGTGCCGGTTATAGAGACCGGTGCCGGTATCTGTCATGCCTATTTCGATCAAGAGGGAAACAAAGAGAAAGGGCAAGAAATCATTCATAACGCGAAAACACGTCGGGTGAGTGTTTGCAACGCCTTAGACTGCCTGCTAATTCACCAAGACCGTTTAGCCGACTTATCCTACATTTGTCAGAAACTATCAAGTAGTAACGTGACGATTTATGCCGATAAACTCGCTTTTGAAGCCCTTAAGGGACAATATCCGGAACCCCTTTTACAACCTGCAACAGCCGAAAGTTTTGGAACGGAGTTTCTGGATTACAAAATGGCTATCCGGACTGTATCCTCTTTAGAGGAAGCCCTGGAGCATATTGCGACCTACAGTTCTAAACATAGCGAATGTATTATCAGTGAATCGCAAGAAGCCATTCATTACTTCCAACAAAGGGTAGACGCAGCATGTGTATATGCGAATGTATCAACTGCCTTTACCGACGGAGCACAATTCGGATTCGGAGCAGAGATTGGTATCAGTACCCAAAAGCTCCATGCTCGGGGACCAATGGCTTTGCCTGAACTTACAACTTATAAATACATCATTCGGGGGAACGGTCAAACCCGAAAAGGATAATAATTTATGACAAATCATAATTCATAAATCATTACCTTTGTCCCCTCACATAGAAAATAACGAGATATGAGAAATTTCACTTGTGTACAGGATTTAGGCGACTTGAAACAAGCACTCGCCGAGGCTTTTGAAATCAAGAAAGACCGTTACCAATTCTCGGAATTAGGTAAGAACAAAACATTATTGATGATATTCTTCAACTCCAGTCTTCGTACTCGCCTTTCAACACAAAAGGCAGCCATGAACTTAGGTATGAATACGATGGTACTGGACGTCAACCAAGGAGCTTGGAAATTAGAGACCGAACGAGGTGTCATTATGGACGGAGACAAACCCGAACATCTATTGGAAGCAGTTCCTGTAATGGGTTGCTATTGCGACATAATCGGTGTACGTTCATTCGCCCGTTTTGAAAGCAAAGAAGATGACTATAATGAGAAGATTCTAAATCAGTTCATTCAATATTCCGGTCGTCCTGTATTCAGTATGGAAGCTGCAACTCGCCACCCTCTACAAAGTTTTGCCGACTTAATTACGATTGAAGAGTATAAGAAGACCGCTCGCCCCAAAGTGGTCATGACTTGGGCTCCTCATCCAAAATCTTTACCACAAGCCGTTCCTAATAGCTTTGCAGAATGGATGAACGCTACAGATTATGAGTTTGTAATCACTCATCCGGAAGGGTACGAATTGGATCCGAAGTTTGTAGGAAACGCTCGTGTTGAATATGATCAGAAGAAAGCATTCGAAGGAGCAGATTTCATCTATGCCAAGAACTGGTCTGCCTATACTGATCCCAATTATGGGAAGGTAATCAATACCGATCGTAACTGGACCGTCGACACTGAAAAGATGGCATTAACAAACAACGCCTATTTCATGCACTGCTTACCGGTTCGTCGCAATATGATTGTTACAGATGACGTTATAGAAAGCCCACAAAGCATTGTCATCCCGGAAGCGGCAAACCGCGAAATATCAGCCCAAACAGTTCTAAAGAAAATTTTAATGGGATTATAAATAAAACCCCGGTCTGTTGATAAATTCACAGACCGGGGTTTTTGTTTTCTATCATCTTACCAATACCTTCTCCGTCTTCACCATTCCGTCTGTTACGGCACGGATGAGATAAAGCCCTTGAGAAAGATCGAACGTATGAACCGACTGATTCGGTTGGAGACTACGGACTAACGTTCCGGAAGTTGTAAAGACCT
>JAFUOJ010000017.1 GCA_017481945.1 Parabacteroides sp.
AGGTCTTTACAACTTCCGGAACGTTAGTCCGTAGTCTCCAACCGAATCAGTCGGTTCATACGTTCGATCTTTCTCAAGGGCTTTATCTCATCCGTGCCGTAACAGACGGAATGGTGAAGACGGAGAAGGTATTGGTAAGATAACTGTCAAAAGGGGCATTCCTCAACGGAAATGCCTCTTTGGTTTTTATAGGGAAAGGTGGATAATGGCTATCTCTGTTCACCTTTTTTAGGTATTGGTTTTAACGGCTAAAATTATTTCCTTACTTTTGTCGCCAATGAATGTTGAATGTTTTTAGGAATAGATGAAAAAGGCAGTTCTCTTACTTATATTTTGTTTGTGTTCCATAAGCTTGTTTGCTCAAATCAATACGGACCGTGTGCTGGCTATTGGACGCAATGCCCTGTATTTTGAAGACTATGTGCTCTCTATACAATATTTCAACCAGGTGATCAAATCGAAACCTTGGTTGGCAGAGCCCTATTTCTACCGGGCGGTAGCTAAGATCAGTTTGGATGATTATAAAGGGGCAGAGGATGACTGTACGAGCTGTCTGCAACGGAATCCCTTTTTAGTGCAGGCTTACTATGCACGAGGTATTGCTCGGCAGAATCAGGAAAAGTTTGATGAAGCCATAGAAGATTATAAGAAGGGGTTAGAGTTTCGGGTGGAAGATCGACAGATGTTAGTCAATATGGCTGTTGCTAATATCCAGAAGAAGGATTTTGAAGCGGCAGAGAAGGTCTTTGAGGAGTTAATGCGGGCACATCCTAAATATTCTATGAACTATTTGACGCGTGGGGCAATGTATACTGAGATGGGAGATACTGTAAAGGCTTTGGCGGATTATAACAAGGCGATTGATATGGATCCTTATTATGCTCCGGCGTATGGTAATCGTGCCATCTTACATTACCAGATGAATAATTTCGAGAGTGCATTAAGTGACTTGAACGAGGCTTTACATTTAAATACTCGTGAGAGCGGTTATTATATCAATCGCGGGTTGGTTCGTTATCAGTTGAAGGATCTGCGTGGGGCAATGGCGGATTATGATCAGGTGATCAGCATGGATAGCAATAACCTGATAGCCCGTTTTAATCGTGGGTTGCTACGTGCACAGATTGGGGACAATAACCGAGCGATTGAGGACTTCGATGTGGTAATACAGCTTGAGTCAGATAACTATATGGCTTACTATAACCGCGCTTTGCTGCGCTACGAGACGGGGGATTACTCGGGGGCCGTACAGGACTTTGATGTGGTATTACAGCAGTACCCGAACTTTATCTCCGGTTACTTGAGTCGTTCGGAAGCCAAACGGAAAATGCACGATGAGGCGGGAGCAGACCGGGACTATTGGACTGCTTATAATATGGAACAGGACAAAAAGAAGGAAAAGAAGACAGCTGCGAATACGAAGCAGGATAAGTCTGCTGACAAGAAGGAGGACAAGCAGTCGGCTGATCCTACTTCCAAGGAGGAGAATACACGTGAACAATCTGATAAGAACATTGATAAGTTCAATCGCTTAGTGGTTTATGATAAAGAGGAACAGCGGAAGACGAAGTACAACAGTGAGATTCGGGGACGTGTACAGGATCGGAATGTTCGGGTGGACTTAGAGCCGATGTTTGTCTTGACCTATTATGAGAGGATAAACGCGGTAAAGAAGTTGGTCTACTATGATAAGATGGTGGAGGATTATAACGGACGTATGGTGTTGGATCGGAAGCTACGTATAACGAATGAAGAAGCAGCGTTGACGGAGGATCAGATTGCGGTACATTTTGCCTCTATCGACAACTATTCAGCACGTATCGTTCAGGAGCCGGAGAATGTGGATGTCTACTTTGGACGTGCCTTAGACTTTATGTTGGTGCAGGACTTCTCGGAAGCAATAAAGGATTATTCACGGGTAATTGATCTGAATCCGGACTTTGCGATGGCCTATTTTAACCGGGCAGTTGTACGGTACAAACAATTGGATTATGAAATGTCGCAGACGAGTAGTGTACAAGAGGATCTTTCTGCTATGAGTATGAACTTGAAGGTAGGAAAGGGATCGTCTGTTGTTCGTACACCGGCTACGGCAGATCCGACCTCTGCGGCTTTAAAAGATAAGAAGCGAGCCTATGAACATGAGATGATCTCCAGAGATTACGATATGGTGATTAAACTGAATCCGAATTTCGTCTATGCCTATTTCAACCGAGGAAATCTACGTTGTGCGCAGCGAGACTTCCGGGCAGCGATCAATGATTATACTGAGGCCATCCAGCGAGATCCTGAATTTGCAGAGGCTTATTTCAATAGAGGTCTGGCCCGTTTGTCACAAGGGCTTGCGAACGAAGGTATTGCGGATCTAAGTAAAGCCGGTGAGTTAGGAATCATCAATGCCTACAGTATTATTAAGCGCATGACGAGCAGGTAAGGGGGTACAGGCTTTTTGAAAGGTATTTAGGTAGGTAAAAGCATACTTTGGTGGAACTTTTTTGCTAAAAGTTCTGTTTAACAAAAAAAGAATGCTAAATTTGCAACCTCATTGAATTTAGGAATTTATATAGTAAACTAATTATATGATAAAGATTACATTTCCGGATGGTTCTGTAAGAGAATATGCTGAAGGTACAACTGCTATGCAGATTGCAGAAAGCATAAGTTCTCGTTTAGCACAGGAAGTTCTGGCTGCAAGTGTAAATGGTGAGATTGGGGACTTGAGTCGTCCTATCCATGAAGACGCTGCTGTTAAGCTGTTCAAGTGGGAAGACGAAGAAGGAAAGCATGCTTTCTGGCACTCAAGTGCACACTTGATGGCTGAAGCTTTACAGGAATTATATCCAGGTATTAAGTTCGGTATTGGTCCGGCTATTGAAAATGGTTTCTATTATGATGTAGATCCCGGTGAAGCTGTTATCAAAGATTCTGATTTCCCAGTTATCGAAGCTAAAATGCGAGAGTTAGTAGCTAAGAAAGAAGAAATCAAACGTCAGGATATTTCAAAGGCTGACGCGATGAAAATGTTTGGTGACAGAGGCGAAGAGTATAAGACTGAACTTATCAGCGAGTTGGAAGATGGTAAGATAACAACTTATACACAAGGTTCATTCACTGACTTATGTCGTGGTCCGCATTTGCCAAATACCTCTTATATAAAAGCAATAAAGATTACCAGCGTTGCAGGTGCTTATTGGCGTGGTGATGAAAACCGTAAACAGTTAGTACGTTTATATGGTATCACTTTCCCGAAGAAAAAGATGTTAGATGAATATTTAACATTGATGGAAGAGGCTAAGAAACGTGACCACCGTAAGATTGGCAAAGAGTTGGAATTGTTTGCTTTCTCTTCTGCAGTAGGAGCAGGTTTGCCGTTATGGTTGCCTCGTGGTACGCAATTACGTTTGAAGTTGGAAGACTTTTTGAAACGTATTCAGAAGAAATATGGTTATCAGCAGGTGATGACTCCGCATATCGGAGGTAAACAGTTGTATGTTACTTCTGGCCACTATGCTAAGTATGGAAAGGATTCATTCCAACCGATTCATACTCCACAGGAAGGAGAAGAGTTCTTATTGAAACCGATGAACTGTCCTCATCACTGTGAGATTTTCAAGACTTTCCCACGTTCATATAAGGATCTTCCTTTACGCTTTGCTGAATTTGGAACAGTATATCGTTATGAACAGAGTGGTGAGTTGCACGGTTTGACACGTGTTCGTGGTTTTACGCAGGATGATGCTCACCTGTTCTGTCGTCCGGATCAGTTGAAGGATGAGTTCTTGAAGGTAATGGATATTATCTTTATTATCTTCAAAGCATTGAACTTTGAGAACTTTGAAGCACAGATCTCTTTGCGTGACAAAGTAAATAGAGATAAGTATATCGGTACTGACGAAAACTGGGAAAGAGCAGAAACTGCCATTATTGAAGCTTGCCAGGAAAAAGGATTGAAGGCAAAAGTTGAATATGGGGAAGCCGCTTTCTATGGTCCGAAGTTGGATTTCATGGTGAAAGACGCAATCGGTCGCCGTTGGCAGTTGGGAACTATTCAAGTAGACTACAATTTGCCGGAACGTTTTGAGTTGGAATATACCGGAGAGGACAATAAAAAACATCGTCCGGTTATGATTCATCGTGCACCGTTTGGTTCAATGGAACGTTTCGTAGCTGTATTGATTGAACATACAGGCGGTAAATTCCCATTGTGGTTAACACCGGATCAGGTATCTGTTTTACCGATTAGCGAAAAGTACAACGACTATGCTTATGAGGTAAAAAGTCAGTTGGAAGAAGCCGGTTTGAGCGTATTGGTAGATGATCGAAATGAGAAGATTGGACGTAAAATTCGCGATACGGAGTTGAAACGTGTGCCTTATATGCTTATTGTTGGTGAAAAAGAAGCAGAAAATTGTGAAGTTTCTGTAAGAAAACAGGGCGAAGGTGATAAAGGTTCGATGAAAATTACTACCTTTGCAGCGCTTTTGAACAGTGAGATAGAGGAACAGATGAATCACTGGAAAAAAGATAACAATTAAAGTAACTAATAACGAGGAGAATAAATCTTTCTGAATGAAGAATGACAGTCTAAAAGAACAGTATAGAATCAACGAACGTATTCGTGTTCGTGAAGTTCGTTTAGTAGGTGATAATGTGGAACAAGGAGTTTATCCTACTTCTCAGGCGTTAAAGATCGCCGAAGAACAGGGTCTTGATCTGGTAGAAATATCACCAAATGCTGCCCCCCCCGTTTGTAGAGTAATTGATTATCAGAAATTTCTCTATCAACAAAAGAAGAGACAAAAAGAACAGAAAGCTAAATCTGTTAAAGTCGTTGTGAAGGAAATTCGTTTCGGACCGCAGACGGATGATCATGATTACAACTTTAAGTTGAAACATGCGAAAGGCTTCCTTGAAGAGGGATCAAAAGTGAAAGCTTATGTGTTCTTTAAAGGACGTTCTATTCTTTTCAAAGAGCAAGGAGAAGTATTACTGCTTCGTTTTGCAAACGACTTAGAAGAGTATGGTAAGGTTGAACAAATGCCAGTTTTGGAAGGAAAGCGAATGATCATTATGTTATCCCCGAAAAAGGGAGGATCATCCACTACTAAACCAGCAGCAAAGAAGCCTGCCGCTCCTCAGTCGAAAGCAGAAGAATGATAACAAAAGAAAAATAGAAATCACCCGATAAAGGGTGTAACGTTTAATAATTAAAATATATTGCAAAATGCCTAAGATGAAGACTAATTCCGGTGCCAAAAAAAGATTCGCTCTTACCGGAACAGGTAAAATCAAAAGAAAACACGCTTTTAAGAGTCACATTCTAACAAAGAAGACTACAAAGCAGAAGAGAAATCTTACTCACACAGGTTTAGTAGACCGTGTTGATGTTAGCAATGTTAAACAGTTGCTTGGTTTGAAGTAATCTTTTAATATTAAAGCGAGTTTTACAAGATTTTTATTAACCGAATGTATTAGCAATAAAGATCACTTAATATAGTGACGCTAACATTCAAAACAGATTAGTATTATGCCTAGATCAGTAAATCATGTTGCTTCAAGAGCAAAAAGAAAACGGATTTTAAAACTTACCCGTGGTTATTATGGTGCACGTAAGAATGTGTGGACTGTTGCAAAAAATACATGGGAAAAAGGTTTAACTTATGCATTCCGTGACCGTCGTAACAAAAAACGTAGCTTCCGTGCATTGTGGATTCAACGTATCAATGCTGCAGCTCGTTTGGAAGGTTTATCTTATTCTCGCCTAATGGGTGCTTTGCACGCTGCAGGTATTGAAATCAACCGTAAAGTTCTTGCCGATTTGGCTGTGAACCATCCGGAAGCTTTCAAAGCAATTGTTGCTAAAGTTAAGTAATAGAAACAACTAGATAGCAATAGAAAAAAGAGCTCCAATTTGGGGCTCTTTTTTTGTTTGAAATGTTTGTCTATTTCGTTTAAATGACTTATCTTTGTGATAAGAAAAATGAGTTAGCCGCACATGTTCGATTGGGAAACTCATCAGTTTATTTTAATTCCGAGACACAGCTCTTGTCGTTAATGGCGGGCCGCACCCTTCGGGGTATGCTTAGCACGGCGGATTACAAAGATGGCAAAGCACTCAAATCCTGTCATACGGAGTTTGTTCATATCTATGGTGCGGCTTTCTTTATATATAAGAAACGACTTTCCTCTTAAGGAAAGTCGTTTCTTGTTTTATATGAATTGAACAACTTTCCTGTTTCTGAATTTGTTTCTCTGCTATATATAATAATGTTATACCGAATGAGAAGATTCTTTTTCCTTTTTACTTTTTTAGGACTTATGCTAATGGCTTTAGCACAACAGTCCGTAGACTATGTGAATCCTTTTATAGGAACCAGCAATTATGGAACGACAAACCCGGGAGCTCTTTGTCCACAAGGAATGATGAGTGTTACTCCATTTAATGTTATGGGTTCTGATAACAATCGCTTTGATAAGGATAAACAGTGGTGGTCTACCCCTTATTCTGCAGATAATAATTTCTTTACAGGGTATGCCCATGTGAATTTGAGTGGTGTTGGATGTCCTGATTTAGGTAGTCTTTTGTTGATGCCAACCTCGGGAGAATTACAGGTTGATTATCGAGAGTACGGAAGTGAGTACAAAAACGAGGTGGCTAATCCAGGGTATTATAGTAATTATTTGACTAAATATCAGATTAAGACAGAAGCGACCGCTTCTTTGCGTACCGGATTGACTCGCTTTACTTTTCCGAAAGGACAAGGAAATATTTTGTTGAATTTGGGAGAGGGACTGACTAATGAGACCGGGGCAACAGTTCGGATAGTAAATGATACTGAAATAGAGGGCTCAAAGTTGTTGGGAACATTCTGTTATAACCCTCAAGCTGTTTTCCCTATTTATTTTGTAATGAAAGTAAGTAAAGCCCCCAAACAGATTGGCTATTGGAAGAAACAACGAGAGATGAAGGGACCTGAAAAAGACTGGGATATTTATTCAGGGCAATATAAATTATATACTCAATATAATCGAGAAATGAGTGGGGATGATATTGGTGTATGGTTTTCTTATGAAATGGAAGAAGGTGAGATGGTTGAGGTAAAACTGGGTGTCTCTTTTGTGAGTATTGAGAATGCTCGTTTAAATATGCATACCGAACAACCCGATTTTGATTTTGAGAAGGTGCGTGATACTGCTAATGAGATGTGGAATGAAGATTTGTCTCGTGTGAAAGTAGAAGGCGGTACAAATAATGATAAAGTTATTTTTTATACAGCTTTGTATCATCTATTGATTCATCCTAATATTATTCAAGATGTAAATGGGGAGTATCCAATGATGGAAAGCTTGAAGGTTGGACATACAACCGGAAATCGATATACAGTGTTTTCTCTTTGGGATACTTATCGGAATGTGAGTACTTTAATGACTTTACTTTATCCGGAAAAACAATTGGATATTATTCGTACCATGATTAATATGTATAAGGAGAGTGGGTGGTTACCCAAATGGGAATTATATGGACAGGAGACGTTAACTATGGAGGGAGATCCAGCTATACCTTATATAGTAGACGCATATAGGCGAGGTTTACGTGACTATGATATAGAGACGGCTTATGAGGGAATGCGTAAAGGTGCCACTACTCCCGGTAAGTTTAATTTGCTTCGTCCAGATAATGATGATTATTTGAGTCGAGGGTATATTCCGCTCCGAGAACCTTATGACAACTCTGTTTCACATGCTTTGGAATATTATATTGCAGATTGGAATTTATCTTTATTAGCAGAAGCATTAGGGAAGAAGGAAGACGCTGAAGTTTTTAGGAAACGGGCAATGGGATATAAACAATACTATAGTGAAGAGTTTGGTACACTTCGTCCTATTCTCCCGGATGGCTCATTTTATTCTCCTTTTGATCCTAAACAGGGAGAAAACTTTGAACCGAGTCCGGGTTTTCATGAAGGGAATGCTTGGAATTATACTTTCTATGTTCCACATGATATTTATGGATTAGCTAAGTTAATGGGAGGACAAAAGGTGTTTGTGGATAAATTGCAGATGGTATTTGATAAAGGTTACTTTGATATGGCAAATGAACCGGATATTGCATATCCTTATCTATTTAGTTATTTTAAAGGAGAGGCTTGGCGTACCCAGCGATTGGTTCATGAGTTATTAAATACCTATTATCATAACGCTCCCAATGGACTTCCCGGAAATGATGATACAGGAACGATGTCTACTTGGGCTATTTTTTCAATGATGGGCTTTTATCCTGCATGTCCGGGTGATTTAGACTATGTATTAACCTCGCCTACTTTTGATAAAATAACGATTCAGTTGGATTCAGCGTTTTATCCTAAAAGGGAACTGATTATTGAAACAAAACGTAAGTCACCAGAGTCTATTTATATAAAAGAGGTTATAGTAGGAGATAAAAAAAAGAAGAGTTATACAATATCCCAGCATGAGTTGGTGAATGCAGGAACACTTCAGTTTATTTTAGAGGAGATTAAATAATTGAATAATCGGAGATTTTATGTAAGTTTGCAGCCACGGAAAAATATAATAACAAATATATACTATGTATAGAACAAGAACCTGTGGTGATCTTCGCCTTACAGATGTAGGCTCGGTAATTACGTTGGCTGGCTGGGTACAGAAAACACGTAAGATGGGCGGTATGACATTTGTGGATATCCGCGATCGTTATGGTATTACACAATTAGTGTTTAATCAGGAAGTTGATGCTACTCTTTGTGAGAAAGCAAATAAATTAGGACGTGAATATGTTATTCAGGTAACAGGAACTGTATGTGAACGTTCTAATAAGAATCCTAATTTACCAACTGGAGAAATAGAAGTCATTGTTTCTGAATTGAATATTTTGAATGCGGCTGTAACTCCTCCTTTTACAATTGAGGATGATACTGATGGTGGCGATGACTTGAGAATGAAATATCGCTATTTAGATTTACGCCGTAGTGCGGTACGTAAAAATTTGGAATTGCGTCATCGCATGGCTTTTGAGGTGCGTAATTATTTGGATAAGCAAGGATTTTTAGAAGTTGAGACTCCGATATTGGTTAATTCAACACCGGAGGGAGCCCGTGACTTTGTCGTTCCTTCTCGTATGAATCCGGGACAATTCTATGCTTTACCTCAATCTCCACAGACATTGAAACAGTTGTTGATGGTTTCTGGGTTTGATCGTTATTTCCAGATTGTGAAGTGTTTTCGTGATGAGGACTTGCGTGCAGACCGTCAACCAGAGTTTACTCAGATTGACTGTGAAATGAGCTTTGTTGAACAGGAAGATGTATTGAACATCTTTGAAGGCATGGCTAAGTATTTGTTTAAGACTATCAAAGGTATTGAAATTAATGAACCATTCCCACGTATGTCTTGGCATGACGCAATGAAATATTATGGAAGCGATAAGCCAGATTTGCGTTTTGATATGAAATTCGTCGAATTGATGGATATAATGAAAGGGTATGGTTTCTCTGTTTTCGATAATGCTACATATATAGGTGGTATTTGTGCGGAAGGAGCAGCAACTTACACTCGTAAACAGTTAGACGCATTGACTGAGTTTGTAAAGCGTCCGCAGATTGGAGCTAAAGGAATGGTTTATGCTCGTGTAGAGGCTGATGGTAATGTAAAGTCAAGTGTAGATAAATTCTATACACAAGAAGTTTTGCAACAGATGAAAGATGCCTTTGGTGCAAAACCGGGTGATTTAATCTTGATTCTTTCAGGTGATGACGCAATGAAGACTCGTAAACAACTTTGCGAATTGCGTTTGGAAGTAGCAGGACAGTTAGGATTACGGGATAAGAATAAGTTTGCTTGCTTATGGGTAATTGATTTTCCTTTGTTTGAGTGGAGCGAAGAAGACCAACGTTATTATGCAATGCACCATCCGTTTACCTCTCCCAAACCGGAAGATATTCCTTTGTTGGATAGTGATACGGGAGCTGTGCGTGCGAATGCGTATGATATGGTTATTAACGGTGTCGAAGTAGGAGGTGGTTCTATTCGTATCCATGATAGTCAGTTACAAGATAAGATGTTCAAGCTTTTAGGCTTTACAGAAGAAAAAGCACAGGAACGTTTTGGTTTCTTGATGAATGCCTTTAAATATGGAGCTCCTCCTCACGGTGGATTGGCTTATGGTTTAGACCGTTGGGTTTCATTGTTTGCAGGATTGGATTCTATTCGTGATTGTATTGCTTTCCCAAAGAATAACTCTGGTCGTGATGTTATGTTAGATGCTCCAGGTATCTTAGATGATTCACAGCTGGATGAGTTGTGTTTGAAAGTAGATATAAAAGAATAAAATTATTATGTTGAGGGTAAAGGATATACTGAGAGAAATTGAATTATATGCTCCACTTCCATTACAAGAAAGTTTTGATAATGCAGGTGTACAGGTAGGTGATGTGAATCAACCTGTCATGGGGGCTCTTTTATGTTTGGATGTTACTGAAGATGTAATAGACGAAGCGATAGAGTTAAATTGTAATTTGATTATCTCTCATCATCCTTTAGCTTTCAAAGCTTTTAAATCATTGACAGGTTCGACATACATAGAACGATGTATGATGAAGGCCTGTAAATATGATTTAGTAGTTTATGCTGCACATACAAATTTAGATAATGCGGCGCAGGGAGTTAATTTCCGCTTAGCTGAGTTAATAGGATTAGAAAATGTACGTGTCTTAAGTCCGCAAAAAGGAGCTCTGTTAAAACTGGTTACTTTTGTGCCCGAAGCTTATGCTGAATTGGTACGAACAACTTTGTTTAATGCCGGAGCTGGTACAATTGGAAATTATGATTCTTGTAGTTTCAATTTGTCCGGGACAGGAACGTTTAGAGCGAATGAAGGAACTAATCCTTTTTGTGGCGAGATTGGTGAACTACATGAAGAACCTGAAGTTCGTATAGAGATGATTCTTCCTGTATTCCGTAAATCGACAGTTACTCGTGCTTTGCTTTCGGTACATCCTTATGAGGAACCAGTCTTTGACTTTTATCCATTAAATAATACTTGGAATCAAGTAGGTTCCGGAGTTGTTGGTGAATTACCGGAAGAGGAAGATGAAATAAATTTCTTACAACGAATAAAAGATTTGTTTCAAGTAGGCTGTGTTAAACATTCAGCTTTAACAGGCAAACCGATACGGGAAGTTGCTTTATGTGGAGGAAGTGGAGCCTTTTTGATTAAGGACGCAATTCATTATGGGGCAGATGTTTTTATTACAGGGGAAGCAAAGTATAATGACTTTTATGACGTAGAGGATCAGATTTTACTTGCTGTTATAGGACATTATGAAAGTGAAGTCTGTACAAAAGACATCTTTTATAATATAATATCGAAAAAATTCCCTACCTTTGCCGTACATTTTTCAAATGTTAATTCAAACCCGGTAAAATATTTATAGAATGGCAACAGATAAACAATCAGCTGAAAAAGAGATTACAGTTGAAGAAAAACTTTCTACGCTGTATCAGCTTCAGACGATGATGACTGAAATTGATAAGATCAAAACTCTTCGTGGTGAACTTCCTTTGGAAGTACAAGATTTAGAAGATGAGATCGCAGGTCTGGAAACACGTCTCCAGAATTATCAGTCAGAAATTAAGGACTTTGAAAATGCTGTTGTAGGACAGAAGCATAAGATTACAGAGTCTACCGGTCTGATCGAAAAATATAAAGCACAATTAGATAATGTGCGGAATAATCGTGAATTTGATAATTTGTCAAAAGAAATAGAATTTCAGGGACTTGAAATAGAGTTCTCCGAAAAGAAAATTCGTGAATTTGGTGAAGCTATCAATCGTAAGAAAACTGAAATTACTGAATTAACTGAAAAGTTAGAAGGTCGTAAGGCTGACTTGGTTCAGAAGAAGAGCGAGTTAGAGCAGATTATTTCAGAAACGAAACAGGACGAAGAAAAGTTACGCGAAAAAGCAAAGAAATTAGAAGCTAATATCGAACCTCGTTTATTGACAGCTTTCAAGCGTATTCGTAAAGGTGCACGTAATGGTTTAGCTGTTGTATATGTACAGCGTGGAGCTTGTGGTGGTTGTTTCAATAAGATTCCGCCTCAGAAACAGTTAGATATTAAATTGCGTAAAAAGATTATTGTATGCGAATACTGTGGTCGTATCATGATTGACCCGGAATTAGCAGGAGTTGAAGATTAATTCAATGCGCGACTTAGTCCGTGCATATATAGAAAAATATCAGTTACTTACAGAAAACCGTCCTGTTTTGGTCGGAGTAAGTGGCGGAGCAGATTCAATAGCCTTACTCACTATTTTAGTTGAGTTGGGCTATTCCTGTATTGCTGCACATTGTAATTTCCATTTGAGAGGAGAGGAGTCTCTGCGAGATGAACGGTTTACAAAGGAGTATGTAGAAAAGTTACAAATCCCCTTTGTCAAAATAGATTTTGAGACGGAACAATATGCAGCAGAAAATCATTTATCTATTGAAATGGCTGCCCGTGAATTACGCTATCGTTGGTTTGAAAAACAACGAATACATTGGGGAGCACAAGCAATAGCGGTAGCCCATCATCGGGATGATAATGTAGAAACCTTTTTAATGAACTTAATACGAGGAACAGGGATTCGCGGATTAAGTGGTATTCAGCCCAAAAATGGTTTCGTTGTCCGTCCAATGTTAGCCGTTAGTCGTGAAGAAATTCAGAACTGGTTTGCAAAACGAAACTTATCGTATGTGACAGACAGTACAAATTTGTCAGACGCTTATACTCGTAATTTTATTCGTTTGCGTATTCTGCCTTTATTAGAAGAGGTAAATCCTTCCGTTAAAAAGGCGATTGCTCGAACTTCTGAACATTTAGCTGCGACAGAGGCTATTTATTTGCAAGTAATAGAAGAGGCGAGAAAGGAGGTTTTTGATTCCGAAAATCGTTTATCCATTGCTGCCCTGATGAAATATCCTGCTCCGAATGCAGTCTTGTATGAGCTATTGAAAGTCTATGGATTTTCTCGTTCCGTAGTGGAAGATATTTATTCATCTTTGACTAAGGAGTCAGGAAAAGTCTTTTTTTCATCTTCTTTTCGGTTGATTAAAGACCGTGATTATCTGTTGTTTTCTCCTTTAGTGAAAGAAGAAACACAAGAATATATTTTGAATGGAGATGAGAAAGAATGGATAGGCCCCATTGAACTTTCTTTTGAATCCGTTGTTATAACAACAGATTTCCAGATACGGAAAGAAAAGAATATAGCCTATTTTGACGCTGATAAACTGACTTTCCCTTTGACATTACGTAAATGGCAGGAGGGAGATTGGTTTATTCCTTTTGGTATGAAAGGACGTAAAAAGTTGAGTGACTATTTCTCAGATCGTAAGTTTAGTCGTCTTGAAAAAGAACAAACTTGGCTTTTATGTAGTGGTGATACTATTATTTGGATTGTTGGTGAACGTTCAGATAATCGTTTTTGTTTGGATAAGATGACCAAAAGAGCCCTTGTAGTGAATTTTTTTCCAACAAAAAGATAGAGAATGTAAAAAGATTATTACATTTGCAAAGATTTACTCCGCAGATGTCGCTAAGAGGTCAATTTAGCAGAACAATCCGGTTTTATATAAATAATTAATTATCAAATTATAAAAGAAAATAATGATTGCGTTGTACACGTATGTTTTTTACGAGTGTGCTTTCGTTTTATTTATTATTTACCTCGCATTATGCAAAAATATAACATTTTAGAGCTGAATGAAAAACTACTTCCTGAATTGCAAAGTATAGCGGAAGAGTTAGGTATAAAAAAGATAAGTGCTTTGAAAAAAGAAGAGCTTATATATCGAATTCTGGATGAACAAGCTATATCTTATGCAGGTATTCAAGCTGAGAAGGCAAAAGCTTCTCGTAGAGGTAGACCTCCAAAAGCAAAGAAAGTAGCAGAAGCCCCTGTTGCGAAAGAATCAAGTGAACCCATTGCTGCTGTTGCAGAACCTGTTGTTACTCCTTCCACTGAACAGCCAGTAGAGGCTACAGCAGAAGTTAAGGCACAACAGCCGGAACGCAAGAAAAGGGTTCGTATAGAAAAGAAAGAAAAACAGACTCCAAATAAAAGCAGTGAAGATGTTTTAGATTCAAAAGAGATGATTGTCGCTGAAAAAACAGTTGAAGTTTTAGAGGTGGCAAAGGTTGCTCCTGTAGAGAAAGCTGAATTGAAAAACAAAACTGCTGTAAAAAAGGAAAATAAGATGAATGAAAAGACACTTCTTCCTCCGGTAGTTGCAGAAACCGGATTTGAAGATAAACAAGTTGAGATTGTAGAAGAGGTTAAAGAGATTAAAGAGGTAAAGGTTGAAGAAGAAATTGCGGAGAAAGCTCCGGAAGTTACTGAAGAACCGAAACGAATGGTTTTCCGTCATCCGGATACTAAATCAGTTTTAGATCAACTTTTCCCATTCTCATCTACCCCGTCAAAAGTAAGTTCTAAAAAGTCTAATGAGCAAAATGAAAATGCTCAGCCGCAAAACAATCAGCGTCAGAATAATAATAGACCAAATAATCAGAACAACAATAACAATAATAACAATCAGCGTAACACCAATACCAACAACGCTCCGCAAGAGAAGCAATATGAGTTTGACGGTATTCTGACCGGTACAGGCGTATTGGAAATGATGCCTGATGGTTATGGTTTCTTGCGCTCTTCTGATTATAACTATTTGACCTCTCCGGATGATATTTATGTATCACAGTCACAAATCAAATTGTTTGGTTTGAAGACAGGGGATGTCGTTGAAGGCGCTATTCGTCCGCCGAAAGAGGGTGAGAAATATTTCCCGTTGGTAAAAGTCGATAAGATCAATGGCCGTACACCGGAAGAGGTGCGTGACCGTGTTCCTTTTGACCACTTGACACCGCTTTTCCCGGATGAAAAGTTTATGCTTACTGCCCGCAAGTCTCCGAAGGTATATGATAACATTGCCGTTCGTGTCGTTGATTTGTTCTCTCCGATCGGAAAGGGACAGCGTGGTTTGATTGTGGCTCAACCGAAGACTGGTAAGACCATGTTGTTGAAAGATATTGCGAACGCTATCGCTGCTAATCACCCGGAGGTTTACATGATTATCCTTTTGATCGACGAACGTCCGGAAGAGGTAACCGATATGGCCCGCAGCGTAGACGCTGAAGTAATTGCTTCTACTTTCGACGAACCGGCAGAACGCCACGTGAAGATTGCCGAAATCGTATTGAACAAGGCAAAACGTATGGTTGAATGCGGACATGACGTAGTGATTTTGTTGGACTCTATCACCCGTTTGGCTCGTGCTTACAATACAGTACAGCCGGCTTCAGGTAAGGTACTTTCCGGTGGTGTGGACGCGAACGCGTTGCAAAAACCGAAACGTTTCTTCGGGGCAGCTCGTAACATTGAGAATGGCGGTAGCTTGACAATCTTGGCTACGGCTTTGACTGAGACCGGCTCTAAGATGGATGATGTTATCTTTGAAGAATTCAAGGGTACCGGTAACATGGAGTTGCAGTTAGACCGCAAGTTGGCGAATAAACGTGTTTATCCGGCTGTGGATATTACTGCTTCCAGCACGCGCCGCGATGATTTGTTGCAGGATGAAAGTACAGTGAATCGTATGTGGATCTTGCGTAAGTATTTGGCAGACATGAACTCTATCGAAGCAATGGAATTTGTTAAACAGCGCATGGAACAGACGTTTGACAATATGGAATTCCTCGCTTCCATGAACGGATAATACTTTTTGGATTGAATACTGAGGAGAATGGTCCAATCTTGTATCACTCAAAACGATGTGATACAAGATTGGGCCATTCTTTTGTTACAACATTTTTTTTGATCCAAGAATGGGGCATTCTGCTGTCAATTTGTTTTTTTAGATACCAGAATGCAGCATTCTAAGGTCAAAAATTTTGAAAAGAAAGAAGAATGCAGCGTTCTTGCGTCTCTCTGTTTGAAAAGAAAAAAGAATGCCACATTCTCGTGTCCCTTTGTTTAAATAGAGAGGAGAATGCAGCATTCTTGCCCAAATTAATTTATAGACTAATTAATCGCCAATCTTTTTAGCAGCAAACTTTAAGTCGATTTCTTCGATAGTGCCATTTCCTGTTACTTTCAATAAGATGGATTGGTTAGGCGCGAAGTTTAACGTCTTAGTCTGACTGCCGGCAGCCGTATTGATGGTAATGTTACGCTGTGAACCTTTGTCTTCAAATGCTTGACCGTAGCGCAAAGGATATTTCAAAAGTTTTGCAGCCGGATTTGCAAAGAAGATGTATAGATCTGAACCCTCTTGTCTACACCAGAAGTCCGGAAGGTCTTCTCCTTCGATGAGCGGTTTGTTATTTAGGATCTTCGTAGGTTCCGAAGAAACGTTAGCCATTGCTTGCAAAGATTCAAGCAGGGTCGCATATTCCGGAGACTTGTTTTTACCCGGTTGCTTCGGTGCACGAGCTAAAATAACCGGTAATCCCTCTTTCGCCAAACGAACGACCTGACGAAGGTTTGCAATATCTAAATAATCTACATCGATAGTCAAAGCCGAGAAGGTAACGTCGCCATAACGAAGGACTCCGTTTTCATAACGAGCTTCTGAAAGAACTTTGCCATTGACCCAAAGCGGTTGATAGCCTTTCAAATAATCGGGAGCAAATTTGTAGCGTAGTTCATATTCACCCCAAACCCAAGGCATCTTGAGAGAATCCGGGTATTCGACAGCCATCCATGAGTCTTCCAACGGCAAGTAGAGAGCAACGTCTGAATAAACTTTCCCTTTACGCATATAGTTGGAAACGGTTGCCATGTATTGGTTGAAATCGCTCAACTGATCGATGAAATAGGAGTTAGGTCCTACATGTACAGAAGCGTAGAAATAGTTAGATGTATCCCCTTTGCTGTTGTAAGGCATACCGTGCCAGATGATCTGGTTCGTTCCGTTAGCAAACAGAGCGTCTGCCACTAAACGCATATCAGCTACCTGTTCCTGTTCTTGGTACGGACCTTTACCGCCCCAACGACGCCAGCCGTAGATACAGGTGAATGTTTCAGAAGTAACAACCGGTTTGCCGGTTAAAGCAGCAGCTGAAGCCGGGATACGACCGAAGTTCGGTTCATAAAGAATAGCTTCTGTTTCAGGAACGTCTACAATCATGAATGCAGTAAGTAAGTCCGCCGGAGCACCTCCACATTGAGAGCGGGCAAAGGCACCTACTTGATGAGCGTTATCGGTAAATGGCTGATAGAAATCATACAATACGTAATCCGATAGAAGACTCATGTAATCGTAATAAACATCTTCGTATCCCGGTTTGTATAGATTATCCATCAGAGGTTCGATTTCATAACCAAAACGTTGTTTGAACTTTTCTCCGAATCCGGCAGTCCAAAGATGACGAGTCTCTACTTCCCAAGAGTCCACGAATAATCCTGATTTGGATCCTTTATAGGCTTCATTCAAACCCTTGTTCATCTTTTGTGCGTATCGTCCGAAGGCTTCTCTGTCCAAGTGGTTTAAGATACGTGCCTTACGAGGATGTTCCCACGTAATCGTGCGGTCTAAAGGAGAGATAGAATCGTAGAAGCTGCGACTTCCGTCAGCTTCCGGTAGGTCCGGATCACTGAATGGCCATAAAGTTCCGTAAGTGTAGTCACAACCCAATCCCAAAGAGTCGGCACAACGTTTTGCATAAGCTACTGTCTTTGCCCATTCGGGAGAAAGCCAGCCGAAACGTTTAGTCGTACTGTCGCCATGCATAGGATAAATCCAAGCAATTTCAACACCACCGAAGTTCTGTTGTTTTAGCCATTCTAATTGATACTTGACATCTGCAGTGTCGATTTCAGAAGCGAACCACCACCAGCGAGTGTATGGTTTTCCATCTGCATAAATAGTTTTTTCACTTGTATTTTTCGGACGTTCTGTAGTCGTACACGAAAAAATACCTAACGAAAGTAACCCGTAAAGGAAGAATTTTTTCATATTCTATAGCGTATTTGTTAATATTAAATTTGGATATACAAAGAAAGCATATTTTTTCATTAATTCGCTTATTTTTTGAGTTCTTTGACTAAACCTTTGTTATAAAATAGGGTCAAAGCTGTTGTTTTTAAATAAGTATAAGAAAAGAAGTTAGTTATAATGAAGAAAAAAACAAGTATCCTTTTGGCCGGAATGCTTTTGTGTTTAGCACCCAGTGCGAAAGGGGTTGATAGTTTAGATGGAAAGATAAAAGGTATAGTTTTAGATGGTGGATTAGGCGGACCCTTGGAATTTGTGACCATTCAAGTAAAAGCGAAAGGATCCAACAAGGTGTTGCAAGGGGCTGTTACAGGCAGTGATGGTAATTTCACTATCGGAGGGTTGAAAAAAGGAGAGTATGTAGTAACTTATACCTATCTGGGATATGGAGAGGTCTCAAAAAACATCACGATAACAAATAATAATCAGGTGTTGAATTTGGGTGAAGTCACTTTGGAAGAAGATAACACTCAATTGGAAGGAGTAGAGATTGTTGCTGAAAAGCCGCAAATGCGTTTTGAATTGGATAGAAAGGTATTTGACGCGACAAAAGACTTGGCTTCGGAAGGAGGATCTGTGAGTGATTTGTTGGCTAATATTCCATCGATTGAAGTGGATAATGAAGGTTCTGTCTCTTTACGCGGAAATTCCAGTGTGACTATTTGGATTAACGGAAAAGCTTCCGGCTTAACAGCCGATAATCAAGCGGATATATTGGAAATGATGCCGGCTGAAAGTATCAAACAGGTGGAGGTTATTACCAATCCTTCTGCAAAATTCAGTCCGGAAGGAACTGCGGGTATTATTAATATTATTTTGAAAGATGATCGTAAGCCCGGATATTATGGAAGTGTAAAAGTTGGTGCTGATACTTATGGAGGGTATCAAGTCAGTGGTAATATCAATTATAGCAGTAGTAAGGTAGATGCTTATGCTAATTTGAGTCGCCGTAGCCGACAGATGGAGGGTGGTGGAATAACTACTCGCCAGAATACATTGGATAATTCTTTTTTGAATCAACATAGCGATTCTGATAGAGATCATAAAAACTGGTTTGGACGTGTTGGTGCGACTTGGCATATCACAAAGAGTGATGATTTGGCGTTGAATATGACAGGTATGTCTGGTGGAGGTGATAATGAACAAAATATTCATTATATATCTACGGATGGACAAAAGAATACAGTGTACACCAGCGATCGTACAACTTTAGGCGATTCTGATATGAAAATGTATAATATCGAATTAAATTATCGCCATAAGTTTTCTGAAAATAGCGATATTGATGTGACAGTCAGCAATAATCAATGGAGAATGGATGGATTGAATATCTATCAACAATCTACTCTTTATACAGAAGCAGATAAGACTGTAGATCCTATTTATCAGACGCAGGAAAATAAAATTCGAGATAAAACCTGGGAAGTACAAGCTGACTACACGAATAAAATATCAGAAGGAGCTCGTATTGAGGCGGGATATAAAGGAACTTTTCAACGAAATGCAAGTCCGGTTGATACCTATAGTGGTACGACAGCTGAAGATATTCAACAGGATAAATTATTGTACAATCGTTTCTTGTATAATCAAGATATTCATGCGTTCTATATGACGTATGGAGGAAAATGGAGTAATTTAAGTTTTCAGGCAGGTTTACGTGGAGAATATTGGTTGGTAGATACTCGTTCTTTGGATTACGATCAGGAATTTAATGGAGAACCTTCTCAAACGTATGAAAAGGACTATTTTAAATTATTCCCAAGTGCTTTCCTTTCTTATGCGTTACCACAGAATAACGAGTTACAGATAAACTATACACGTCGTTTGCGTCGCCCTTGGGGAGGACAGTTAAACTCATTCCGCAATATTTCAGACGCTTCAAATATCTCTTTCGGTAATCCAGAATTGACCCCGGAGTATTCTCATGCTTTTGAGTTGAATTATATTAAGAATTGGGAGTCTGGACATACATTGTCTTTATCTGGTTATTATCGTGCAACAGATGATGTGATTCAACGTATTCGTTTTTTGAATGTTGAAGAAAATGTAATGTACACCACCAGCGAGAATGTCGCTAAATCTCAAGCAAGTGGTTTAGAAATTGTAGGAAAGAACCGTTTGTTTAAAATCTTGAACTTAACGACAACGGTGAATTTATACTATTCTAAATTGGATGGTTTCAGTTATTTACCTGAAGGAGCAGAAACACCTGTTACGGGAGAGACGGATGAGAGTTTCGCATGGAACGTTCGTATGATTGCTAATTTTAATTTGCCTTGGGGTATTTCTTTACAAGGAACAGGTAATTATAATTCAAAACGTTTGATGGCACAGGGGTATCGTAAACCGAATTATTCAGTCGATTTAGGTTTGCGTAAATCTTTCTTTGAAGATAAGCTTACGTTAAGTGTTAATGTTCGTGATTTATTGGATTCTCGGAAGTTCCGCACGATTACTTCTGGTGATGGTTTCTGGCAAGATTCTGAGAATTGGCGCGGTGGAAGAAGATTAGGTTTTACTTTAACCTATAATTTTGGAAACATGAAGAAGAAAAAAGATAAAGGTCACGAACGTGAACAGGGAGGAGATGATTCTTCTGAAATGATGGAAATGGAATAAAAGAGCAGAAGGCTCAAGAGTTTTTCTTGGGCCTTCTTTTATACTGTCTGTTATTGGTAGTAGATTGGGTGTTTCTTTTGTTTTTGAAAGAACGTCCTTTTCCCCGGGAAGAAGTATATTTCTCAGGCTCGTAAAGAGGTACTTCTCCAAACTTTGGACTAATCGGTATTTTATAGATATCTTTCTCTAAGAAGTCTTCTATTCGTTTAAATTGAACTTGTTCCTCCGTTGAAATAAAAGTAATAGCTAAACCTTCTCCATTGGTTCCACGTGCTGTTCGTCCGATACGATGTACATAATCTTCAGGGTCATGTGGAATATCGAAGTTTATAACTAAACGAATATCATTAATATCAATACCTCGTGAAACGACATCTGTAGCAACTAAGATATCAATGTGCCCATTTTTAAATTCTTTCATAACCTCTTCTCGCTGTATTTGCTCTAAATCGGAATGCATAGCTCCTACATTAAATTTAAGGCGTTTAAGAGTGGTTGCCAACTCTTTTACTTTCATCTTTGAAGATGAAAATATAATGACACGTTGAGGATGGCTCTGAGTAAAGAGGTCTTCTAAAATAGGTAGTTTTTGCATATCATTACAAACATAAGCGGTTTGCATGATAGACTCTGGTGGGCGTGAAATAGCAATTTTTACTTCTTCTGGATCTTTGAGAATATTTTGAGCCAACGTACGGATTTTAGGAGGCATAGTTGCTGAGAACATAATGGTTTGGCAAGTTTTAGGTAATAATTTATATACTTGCATGATATCATCATGAAATCCCATGTCAAGCATTCGATCTGCTTCATCCAAAATGAAAAAAGAAACTTGTGATAAATCAACAGTTCCCATCTTAATGTGAGACAATAAACGCCCTGGAGTAGCAATGACAATGTCTGCCCCCATTTCCATTCCTCGTTTTTGTTGTTCCCAAGTAATACCATCTGTTCCTCCGTAGACAGCCACAGCTGAGACGGGTACAAAATAGGTAAATCCTTCTATCTGTTGATCTATTTGTTGAGCTAATTCTCGTGTTGGAGCCATGATAATAGCATTAATAGCATTTTCTGGGTGTTCTCCTTTACTAAGCTCATTTATGACAGGTAATACATAAGCTGCCGTTTTTCCTGTTCCTGTTTGTGCACAGGCAATAATATCTTTTCCTTCTAATATGATAGGAATTGTTTGTTCTTGTACAGGTGTTGTTTCCCAAAAATTCATTGCCGCAAGACCATCTAAAACAGCCTCTTCTAAATCCAATTCGTCAAATCTCATTTTCTATCATTAAAATTCCTGGTAAAGGTATAAATATTTAACAATATAAAGTGATTATAAATGAGAAAATTACCGTTATCCTACTTTATTACAGAGCTTTGGGGTAATATTTTTTGTAGATTTTTTCAAAAGTACCGTTCTCCCGTATTTGTTTTAGCCAACTATTTAAACTATCGAGGAGAATAGGAGAGTCTTTACGGATTACCCAAGATTGAAGCTGTGTGAAACTTATGTCTGTGTTAATGTCAATTTCTGGTAATTGTTTTTCTGAAAGTTTAGCTATCTGTTGGTCACATACCGCATAATCAATATCTCCTTTGGCTACCATGATTGCAAGTTGTTCACTTGAATATAATTCATCTTCAATAATATAAATCGTGTCTCCAATTTCGTGTTCTAAATTTTGAAGGCGGAGTCGAGCAGGGGAGTTTTTAGGTATATAGATTGTTTTTCCAGCTAAATCTAATTGGTTTCGAACTGGCTTGATATTATTATTTGCTTTTGCTTTCCTTTGTATTAAAACTTGCTTATTGAAAACAATAGGCTCTGTGAATAGATATTTCTCTTTAATGTCACTTGTGATAGGTATATTTCGGGTTATTACATCGTATTGATTCTTCTCTAAACCATTAAAACTTTCTGTTAAACTCATTTCTAAGAAAGTTTGTACTTCTAATCCCGATAATTGAGCGATAGCTTGGCTCAATTCATATTGAAATCCCTCGATAGTATCTCCTGCAATATAGTAGCCGGATTGGTTATATTCGGTTACCATTCGTAATATCCCTTCTTTTTGTATTTCTGGGTAATCACGTGGAAGAACATCTGTTTTAGATTGTAGATGTAAATTCCATAGCATAATCATTGTTGCAACAACGATTACTAACAGTCCACTATATACTTTTATTAGTTTTTTTGACTTCATTTGATTAGTTGTTGAACGTAACTGCTACTCCCATTTTTAAAACAAATGGATTTAGTGGATAATGAGCTAAAGAGAAATAGTTAGGGTCAATAAACTTAGATCCTAAATTATATCCCATAACAAAGAAACGTGCCTGCTTCAAATGAAAGTTTGCATAAGCATTAATAAGTGGATAGTTTCCAACTTTTACTTCATCCTGTAATTGGAATTGTTGAGTAGCCGGTTCATAATAGGGTGCATAATAAGAGGTATTATAATACATATTAGCTCCTAATTGGACTGTTAAAACTTTTGCAACTTTGAAGTGTAAGTAAATGTTAGTATATAAACTGATATCGGGTAAAGGAAGAACCTCTTTATTACTGCTTAATTGATAGGCTACTTCATTTTCCCACCCAAAAGCACGAAACATAACATTTTGTTTAATGCGAGCATTTACTACTTGTATATTCCCATTTTTTTGTTCAGGCATTCCCTGTTTGTTGACAAATATATAATTTTGAATACTTTCTACTCCTGCTGATAATTGTGTTTTGGTTGACTCCAAATTAATCTTAGCTCCGGCATAAATTTGTTGAATCATATTTAAGTTGTTGTCCCACCAAAAATAGCGAGAATGGAAGTGACGCATATAAAAAGCTGGAGTTACATTTTTAATGTACGCTTCTGTATTTATTGTCGCGTCTTTTTGGAAAAGTTTAAACTTAGTTTGTAAATCTCCTGTCACTCGAAATTCTCCAATATCATCTCCTACTACGCAGAGTTCTCCTCGAGCATTGTAAGTAAGAATATCTCCTCTACGTTTAGAAATTTCTGCTCCTATATAAGTAGAAAATTCATCATATATTTGTTTTAATGGGAAATCAAGAGTAGAAGGTGTTGCATATAGTCCACTTCCTATTTCTGAATTATAAGATAATCCAGGAATGGCAGCCGGTAATTGAAATTTACGTTTATCAAAAGTAACAAATGCTGTAATTCCAAATTTTGCCCAATCTTGGAACCCTTCTCTAAGTGAAAGACCGAATGTGTTTTTTAAATTCCACCAAGAGGTACGATCATCAACAATAGATATAACACTACCATTGTCAGTCGTTAAACTTGGATCTAATCCAAATACTCGTGGCTCTCCGTAAGGATTCAAATAACAATCATTTAGGTCTGTACCGTCTTCTGTACGGAAACGACGGCGATTATCTTGATATTCTAAAGTATGGATAAAACTGGATACGGGGATAAATATTTTCACGGGATTACCGGTTGAATCAATATTTTCTTCTAATTCCCGTTTAAATCCGAGATTGTATCGATGAGTTAAAAAATATTGTTTTCCTCGTACTCGATTCCATGCTTTCACTGGATAACGAATATCAAAAGCTTTAGTATCTCCTTGATTTCTTTCTCCTGCAAAATATTGGTCTGGATGGGTTATAACAGAATCATTTGCCAATCCTCCATTTTCATAATTAATAAAGTTATAATTATTTAAATAGGCATGTAATTCATAATGATCGGATTTATAGCTACCGAATAGACGATAGCTTAATAGTTTATTACCATTGTTTTTATAATGTCCACGACTGTAAATATAATCCAAATCACCTCCGACATTTATTTTTTTTCCAAAGTTCATTGTAAGTGTTCCTTTTAATCGCTCATTTTTATACTCGCTACCTCCTGCGGTCGTGTATGTAACATGTGTGTAAGGAACTTTTGTATCATAATATTCTGCATTCAAAGGATCTGTAATATAATAATCATAAACGTCAGCAAAAATAAAATCACGTGCTTCTTTACGTTCTGAGAAAATACGAGTTTGTGCTGCTGAGCCTGCATTAGCAAGATAACCTACAGATAAAGAATTAGCTTCAACTAATGTACTATTAGCAAAATTTAATTTATGTGTATCCATAGGGGCTATATAAGGTTCTCCTAATAGTGGTGTTAGTCGGTAGGCTGTTATACGTTTATTGTTAATAACAGAACTATCGGGTACTAATAAACTATCAGGAACCTCGGTATTCACCTTTGAAAGATTACTGAGAGAGAATTTTTTACCATCTCCACTTGAACTGCGTTGTGCATATAAAGTTGAAATGGATATTATGGATGAAAATAATATGTAGAGGTAATACTTCATAAAAACAAGATAGTAATAATAGCTAATATGTCAATGTGTTAATGTGACCTATAAAAGGGACATTAACACATTGTCTAATTGGTATATTATTCCTGTGCACTTTGGCATAAAGTGATAATTTCCATGCCTTTTTTTATAGCAACTTCATTCATCGGAATGAGTTTATGATGGCGTTCTGGTAAAGACTTCTTTAACCCTAATAATACGTTTTCTAATTTTACCATAGGAACGACCTTTAGTAAACCTCCAAGGATTAGCATATTGAATGCTTTTTCATTTTTCATTTCAGTTGCTACATCCATAGCGTCTACACGATAAACATTTACATCTTTACGTTTTACAGATGAGTTAATACCGTATCCATCATAAATGATAATGCCTCCTTTTTTAACTTTACTTTCAAACTTGTCCATGGACGGTTGATTTAGGATGATAGCAATATCGTATTCATTTAGAACTGGTGAACTGATTCGATTATCACTTAAGATAACAGTTACATTGGCTGTCCCTCCTCGTTGTTCGGGACCGTAAGAGGGCATCCAACTTACCTCCATCCCTTCCATTAAACCGGAATAAGCCAAAATCTTACCCATTGATAAAACTCCTTGTCCACCGAAGCCTGCTATGATTATCTCTTGTTTCATTATTATCGAATTTGTAAATTATTCTATGTTTTTAAGATCTCCTAATGGATAAAATGGAAACATATTCTCTTCTAACCATTTATTTGCTTTCTCTGGAGACATTTTCCAACCGGAAGAGCAAGTCGAAACAAATTCAACAACAGAAGTCCCTTTACCTGCCATAGCATTTTCAAAAGCCTTACGGAGAGTTTTTTTTGCCTTACGAACAGCAGCTGCTGTTTGTACACTTTGACGCGTAACAAAACAAGTCCCTTCTAATTGTGCAAGTAGGTTACTTATTTTTAGAGGATAGCCATTTAGTGCAATATTACGACCGTATGGACAAGTGGCAGTTGGCATTCCTTCCAAAGTAGTAGGAGCCATTTGACCTCCAGTCATTCCATAAATAGCATTGTTGACGAAAATAATAACAATATTTTCTCCTCGATTGGCAGCATGAATTGTTTCAGCCGTACCGATTGCCGCTAAGTCTCCATCCCCTTGGTAAGTAAATACCATTTTATCTGGATTTAATCGTTTAACAGCAGAAGCGATAGCTGGTGCTCTTCCGTGAGCCGCTTCGATCCAATCTATATCAATGTAATTATAAGCGAAAACTGCACAACCAACGGGAGAAATACCGATAGTTTTATCTTCTAATCCCATCTCGTCAACTACTTCTGCAACTAATTTGTGGATAACACCATGACTACATCCTGGGCAATAATGCATGGGATTATCATTCATTAATTTGGGCTTCTGATACACCAAATTTTCAGGTTTTATTATTTCGTTGAGTTCCATAAGTCTTAATTTTTAGCTAATAAATCTCATCAGATATTGGACTAAACGGAAGCAGATTGCTGCACCTCCACAATATAAGAATGGTAAATGGTTATCAGGAAAAACAAAATAGAAAATGATTGCTGCAGCTGCTAGTACCATAAATAACCATGTCAATATCGTATCAATTTTACTACCTCGTGTCATAGATTAAATAAATTTTTTAATGCATTTAGGACTTCATCAGGTGTGAATACGATTCCTCCTAAACGACCAAAATGTTCAACTTTAATTTTCCCGTTTACAGCTAAACGTATATCTTCTACCATCTGTCCTGCATTTAACTCTACAGAAAGCATTCCTTTTACCTGGTTTGCATATTTTGCAATTATTTTAGTAGGGAAAGGCCATAAAGTAATAGGACGAAGTAAACCTAATTTAATACCTTCTGAACGAGCGTTTTCCACAACCTTTTGACAGATACGTGCTGAAGAACCAAATGCTACTAATAAGTATTCTGCATCTTCACATTGAAATTCTTCGTACCGGACTTCGTTTTCTTCTATGTTATGATATTTAGCTTGGAAACGAAGATTGTTTTCTTCCATTTTTGCAGGATCTAATTCCAAAGATGTGATAATATTCGGTTTACGATTTCCTTTTTTACCACGTGCAGCCCAAGGACATTCTTGAATAACCTCTTCTTCTGTACGACGAGGCTGAAAAGAAGAAAGAGTTACTTTTTCCATCATTTGTCCGATAATGCCATCTGCTAAAATAATAGCAGGATTATTATACTTAAAGGCTAAATCAAATCCTAAACCAACAAAGTCTGCCATTTCTTGTACAGAAGAAGGAGCTAATGTAATTAAACGATAATCTCCATGTCCACCACCTTTTACTGTTTGGAAATAGTCTGCTTGACTGGGTTGAATAGTTCCTAAACCGGGACCTCCACGCATAACATTAACAATTAAACATGGAAGTTCTGCCCCTGCTAAATAGGAAATGCCTTCTTGTTTTAAACTAACACCGGGACTGGAAGAGGAGGTCATAACTCGTTTCCCAGTACTTGCTCCCCCATATACCATGTTAATGGCAGCTACTTCACTCTCTGCCTGTAATACAACCATTCCAGTTGTTTCCCAAGGCATTTCTGCCATTAAAGTTTCTAATATTTCTGATTGCGGGGTAATTGGATAGCCAAAATAACCATCGACACCGTAGCGAATAGCTGCATGTGCAATAGCTTCATTACCCTTCATTAGTTTTATTTCTTCTGCCATACGAACTTATTTTTTGAACTGAAAGTTTAATCCTTAACTTTCATTTTCTAAATCTTAACTTTATAAATAGTCAAACAACCATCAGGACAAACTAATCCACAGCTGGCACAACCTATGCAACTATCGGGATTTTTCATATATACATAATGATATCCTTTATTGTTTACTTCACGAGGATGTAATTCCAATACATCCGAAGGACAAGCGACTACGCAAAGGTTACAGCCTTTACAACGTTCTGTGTTTACAACAACAGTCCCTTTTATTTTCGCCATAATGAATTTATTTATAAACTAATGTAATATAATTCTTAACTGTAAGAATTGCCAAAGGTAGTAAAAACTTTACAGAAAGAACCTTTTTTACTTTAATTAGCTGAATATTCACTTTGATAAGATTTCAAATTTCTTTTATAGAGAAACATTTCTCTTTTGATACAAATTTGATTTATAGGGGACGTCATTCAGAATGTAAAAAGATTTATTTTAAGATTTAAAACAAAAAGAGGGGATTAATTAAATAAATGTCTATATTTACAAAGCATATAGAAAAAGGATATTATGGAAAATTCAAGAAGAAATTTTTTCAAAAAAGGGTTAGTTGGTGCAGCTGCTTTAGGAACTTTGTCTCTATCTGATACCATAAAGGCTGCTGAAACAAGTAAAAAGAAACGTATAGCCAAACGTATTCTTTTAATTAGTTTGGATGGAATTTGTGTGGAGGGTTTTCAGAAAGCAAACACTCCAAATCTGGATACCTTGTTAGCAAAAGGTTCATTATCTATAAAAACACGTGTAGTAATGCCTTCTATTACCTTACCCAATTGGACCAGTCATTTGACAGGTAGTGGTCCAGAACAACATGGAGTCGTAGATAATAAGTGGGTAATCTCTAATTTTAAGTTACCTGCGATTGAAACGGATAGTGATGGGTATTATCCTTCTGTATTCAAAGTTTTGAAAGACAATCTGTCAAATATGAAGACTGCATTTTATTATAATTGGGCAGAACTTATTAATCCTTATAATAAGAAGTACTTTGATGAAATTGGTTTTTTAGAAAATGACGGATATGTTCCCAATTATGAGAAAGCATTTAAGTTTTTAGTTGCAAATAGGAATAACCCAACATTGGTGTTCTTGTATACTGTTCATACGGACCACGCTGGTCATAAATATAAATGGATGTCACCGGAATATATACGCTCTATAGAAGAAGCAGATGTTGAAATAGGTAAACTTTTGGACAAATTGAAAAAAGAGGACCTGTATGATGATACACATTTTATGTTCCTATCTGATCATGGAGGTATTGAAAAAGGTCATGGAGGAGTGACAACACATGAGATGATAGTTCCTTGGGGAATTACAGGACCGGGTATAAAACAAGGCTTTACTATAGAAGAGGCTAATAATACCGTAAATACCGCGTCACTTATATTATCTCTATTTAATGTGAAACAACCAGATTGTTGGACCGGAGAAGTTCCTACTTTTATTTTTAAATAAAGAGATTCTTATTTTTACTCCTTTTGAGAGTTTATATAAAGGTATGTTTTAAGAGTATTAAAGCATACCTTTATTGTTTTTATAAATAGGGTGTCAAAAAATTAGACACTACTGTCCAATTTTTTGACACTTAGATTTGGTGCTTGAATTTATATATGATTGATATTTAGTTTGTTAATTGTTTTGGCATGGTTTTTGATACTATTTAGGCAAATGAGTAAAATAAATAGTTTGATATGAAGACAATTTTAAGGAATTTCTTTTTTGTATTGAGGCGTTTTAAAATGGCAACTATTTTGAATGTGTTGGGATTAAGCGTCGCATACGTAGCTTTTATACTAATCATGATTCAAGTAAATTTTGATAAGACTTTTGACTGTTATTATCCGAATGCAGAAGCTATTTTTCGATTAGATGTTCAACATAGAGAACAGGCACAAGCCGTCATCAGCCGTCCTTATGCAAGGTCTTTCATAAAATCTTCACCACATATTAAAAGTGGTTGTATTATGGATTTAGCTGTTGAAGATCTCTATTTCCAAATCGAGAAAGAGGGACAACGTATGTCTTATAAAGAAAAAGGGTGGACTGTTTCTCCTGAATTTATTGATGTTTTCCAATTAGATATGATTGAAGGAGATGAAAAGGCTTTGGAAGAACCCTTATCCGTAATCGTTCCGGAAAGTATGGCAAAGAAATGGTTTGGAAATGAATCGGCATTGAATAAACAATTACATACTAAATATGGACAAAGAGGAGATGTCTCTTTGACTATAAAAGGTGTTTATCGGGATTTCCCGATGAATGTCTCTTTACAAAATACCTTATATGCAAGAATATCAGATACAAATAATAATGACAATTGGAATAATTGGAATTATGCAACGTTTGTTCGTTTAGACGATCCGAAACATGCAGCTCTTGTAAAAGAGAATTTTGAAAAATCTTTTGCTAAAGAATTAGTTGGACTAAAAGATGTAGGATGGTTAAATGAAATGAAAATCCGTTTGACCTCTCTTCCTGAACTACATTTTGTGAAAGGAGTTGTTTTTGATAATTTCCCGAAGGCAAGTTCACAAGTATTATTAGTTTTGTTTTCTATAGGTTTTGTCATATTAATTATTGCAGGTATCAATTTTACCAATTTTAGTACAGCACTAACACCCATGCGTATTAAAAGCATTAATACCCAAAAGGTTTTGGGAAGCTCGGTTATGACTTTACGGAATTGTCTATTGTTAGAAGCTGTTTGTATAAGTGTTTTTGCTTATTTACTTGCTCTTTTATTATTGGAATATGTGAAGGTTTCACCCATCGTTTCCTTAATTGATGCAGATTTGGTTTGGAGTAATCACTGGAAAATTCTTGCCGGGACAGGTTTGCTTGCCATTGTTTTAGGCATATTAGCAGGGCTTTATCCTTCATACTACGTGACTTCATTTCCGCCAGCATTGGTTTTGAAAGGTAGTTTTGGACTTTCTCCGGAAGGCCGTAAAATGCGAAGTTTATTAATAGGTATTCAGTATGTGGCAGTATTTGTACTGATTATAGGTTCTCTATTTATGTATTTACAAAATTATTATATGCAACATGCGCCTTTAGGATATGATAAAGAGGAAGTCATTGTTGCCCGATTGAATTGGGGAAACATACAAAAAGAACGGGAAGCACTTACGAATCAGTTGAAAAGTTCTGCAGGCGTGAAGGATGTCACCTATTCGGAAATATTGTTATCTAGTGGTGATCAATATATGCAATGGGGAAGAGATTATAAAAACGGTTCAATTACCTTTCAATGTATTCCTGTTACCTCTTCGTTTCTTAAGATTATGGGAGTCAAAGTGAATGAAGGGCGCGATTTCCGTTCGGAAGATGAATTAAAGGATAGAGGTTGTTTTATTTTCAATGAAACGGCACGGGCTAAATACGATTTACAACTTGGTGATAAAATTGGAGGGGATGAGGTTGTCGGTTTTATCCCTGATGTGAAGTTTGCTTCATTTCGTCAAGAGATTTCTCCAATGGCTTTTTATGTATGGGGAAAGTCTCGGTGGGGTATGCCTATAAATTATGATTATGTCTATGTAAAGTTTAATGCAGGCAGTGATTTACAGGCAGGTATAGAACATGTACGAAAAACTTTGGCAAAGTTTGACTCGGATTATCCTTTTGATATTGAGTTTTACGATGAGGTTTTTCAAACTACTTATGAGAAAGAGCTGAAAATGGGAGCGTTGATTACCCTATTTAGTTTAGTTGCCATTTTTATTTCAATCGTAGGTGTATTTGGTTTAGTTGTTTTTGAAAGTGAATATCGAAGAAAGGAGATCGCTATTCGTAAAGTATTGGGTTCAACGACGGGACAGATATTATTCCTGTTTAATCGAGGATACCTTTTAATAATATCAATCTGCTTCGCGATAGGAGTACCAATTGCTTGGTATGGAATTCATAAATGGTTGGAGAATTTTGCCTATCGTATTCCTTTGTATTGGTGGGTATTTCCATTGGTTTTTGTTTTGGTTGGATTAGTTACAACCATTACAGTCACTTTCCAAAATTGGCAAGTAGCCAATGAAAATCCGGTGAAGAATATCAAATTAGAGTAATTGTTTTTAGAAAGTAAGTTTATTAAAAAAGATATAGTATATGATACAGATTAAGGATTTAAGTAAATATTTCCGTACGGAAGAGGTTGAAACGATCGCATTGAATAATGTTTCATTGGAAGTGAAAGAGGGAGAGTTCGTTGCAATCATGGGACCTTCAGGATGTGGTAAGTCTACACTATTGAATATTTTAGGATTGCTGGACAATCCAACTTCCGGTGATTACTATTTGGCAGGAAAAGAGGTGGGGCATTTGAAAGAAAGTGAACGAACCCAAGTACGTAAGGGAACTATCGGATTTGTCTTTCAGAGTTTTAATTTGATTGATGAATTAAACGTATTTGAAAATGTTGAGTTACCGCTTACCTATTTAAATGTAAAGGCAGATGAACGCAAAGAGAGGGTTAATGCCATTTTGAAGAGAATGAATATCAGTCATCGTAGAGGACATTTTCCCCAGCAATTATCCGGTGGTCAACAACAACGTGTAGCCATTGCCCGAGCCTTAGTCTCAAATCCTAAAATTATTTTAGCGGATGAACCTACGGGAAATTTGGATTCAAAGAACGGAACAGAAGTCATGCAGCTACTTTCTGAATTGAATAGAGAGGGGACAACTGTGGTTATGGTTACACACTCCCGCAGAGACGCCAGCTATGCTCATCGCATTATAAATCTCTTTGATGGTACCATCGTAGCGTCAGTAAATGATCTAATTTAAGAATGTTGTATTTATTCATTGTTTGTTGGAGAGGACAGGCTTTTAAATAAGTCTGTCCTTTTTTTTCGAGAATGGAACAATTTTCAGAATAAAGTTATACCTTTGGAAAAAATCTAAAATAATTTAATAGACCATGATTAATAGAAGAAACTTTTTGAAAGGTGCTTCCTTATTTACTTTAGGAGGTTTAGTCGCTTGTAATAGCAATGGTGGAAATGCAGTGGCAGAAAAAGCAGTAGCTGGTGCTGCTTCAGGAGTAAAAGCTAATAAAAATATTGGCTTGCAGATTTATTCTTTAGGGAAGGAATTATACGAAGATGTTCCCGGTGGAATGAAGAAGCTGAAAGAAATGGGATACAAGACTTTGGAGTTGGCCGGTTATAAAGAAGGTAAGATCGGCGGTATTGATATGATGGAATTCAAAAAAATGGTGGAAGACGCCGGTCTTGTAATTACAAGTTCTCATGTGAATCCTCCGACTCGTGAATACACTAAGAGCAATCTGAATGAGATTAAAGAATACTGGAAAAAGACAGCTGACGACCATGCTAAGTTAGGTGTGAAATACTTGATTCAACCGGGCCAGCCGAAGACTCGCAGCTTGGAAGAAACCAAATATGTATGCGAAGTATTCAATGAAGCAGGTAAGATTGTAAAAGCTGCAGGTATTCCTTTCGGATATCATAACCACGAAATGGAATTTGCCAAAGTCGTTGCCGGCGGTACGGAATCTCTGTTCGGACGTCGTCAAAAAGGGGATGTTATTTATGATATTTTCTTAGCAGAAACAGATCCTTCTTTGGTGTTTTTTGAAATGGATGTTTATTGGGCAGTAATGGGACAGGTAGACCCAGTTGAATATTTAAAGAAGTATGCTGATCGTATCAAGGTATTACATATCAAGGATCGCGCTGTTCTTGGTCAGTCCGGTATGTTGAACTTTGAACAAATCTTCAAACAATTCTATGCTAATGGTCATCAGGATTATTTCGTAGAATTGGAAGGTATCAAGGACCGTACTCAGTTTGAAGGCGTGAAAGGTTGCGTTGACTATCTTTTGAATGTTCCGTTTGTTAAGTAAATAAGGTGTTTGAGCCATACGAATAGCTTTATTTATCACAGGTAGGCTATTACAGCCTGCCTGTTTTTTTATAATGACATCTTAAAGAATTACTATATGATAAGAAATTTGAAATTACTGATTGCTTTTTGGCTCCTTCAAAGCTGCTGGATGGCAGGATTCGCAAAAGATTACTTTGTGACGGATTTTGGAGCAAAAGGGGATGGAATCACATTAAATACGACAATTATTCAGAAAGCCATTGATTTTGCAAATGAAAATGGAGGTGGACGTGTCGTTTTTACTCCCGGTAACTTCGTGACGGGGACTATCTATCTTAAGTCAAACGTGACGCTGCATTTGGAAGCCGGTGCGACTATTTTAGCTTCGACAAATCCTTGGGATTTTGTGAAAGAAAGTTGTGTGAACTGGACTTCGATGATATTTGCCATAAAACAGACCAATATTGGTATAACCGGCAAAGGAACAATCAACGGAAGAGGATTTATTACAGCAAATAATCTGGTTGATTACATTCATCGCGGATTGTTTAAAGATCCGATGAAGTTAGACCGCCCGTATGAAGGAAACCGACATCAGAACATCTATTTCCGCGAATGCACGAATGTAACGGTTCAAGATATTACCTTAAAAGATCCTGCCAGCTGGAATCAGACATACGATCAGTGTAAAAATGTCTTGGTCGAAAGAGAAAAAGTCGATAGCAAGTCCTATTGGAATAATGATGGCATTGACATTATCGACTGTGAAGATGTGGTGATTCGGGATTGCTATATCGACGCGGCAGATGATGTTTTTTGCTTCAAATCTCATGATTTTAAGGGCAGTTGCAAGAATGTACTGTTGGAAAACTGTGTCGGTCGTTCAAGTGCAAGCGGTATTAAATTCGGTACGGTCTCTCGAGGAGAATTTAAGAACTTCAAGATTCGTAACGTGACGATGTACGACACCTATCGCTCTGCCATTACGTTTGCTGCGGTTGACGGTGCTGAAATAGAGAATATCGAGGTTGACGGCGTTCGCGCTTATCATACCGGAAACGTTATTTTCCTTCGTACAGGCCGTCGTTGGAACAGAGGAAAAGAGCCTTATATGAGAAACATTGTCATCAAAAATGTTTATGCCGAAGTTCCTATGGATAAGCCGGACGCAGGATATAGCTACGAAGGACCGATAGAAGATTTGCCTCGTAACATATCTCCGGCAAGTATTGTAGGGTTGCCTGATTGCAAAATACAAGATGTAAGGATGGAGAATATCGAAATCGTAACTTGCGGAGGCGGTAATCCGTTGTATGCTTATCGCGGTTTGACACCGGCAGATTTGGATAGTATTCCGGAGATGGAATCCACCTATCCGGAGTTCTCTCAATTTAAGGAGTTGCCTGCTTGGGGCTTTTATATCCGTCATGCGGAAGGTATTACCTTTAATAATGTAAAGTTTAAAGCTTTGAAAAAGGATTACCGTCCGGCTATAGTAACAGACGATGTAAATGGGCTGGTATTGAAAAACGTAGAGTTTAAAGAACCGGAAAGTGACAAAAAAGAGCAAGTGTTTACGTATAAAACGGAAGGCGTAGTTATAGAATAGTTGTAGAATCCTTTTAAAACGTGTTTCTCATGCTTTCTACCTGGTAGAATCCTTGGGAAACACGTTTTTTGTGTTTTCTACGATGTAGAATTTATAAATGTTGACATTCTACTGTTTTCTACATTGTAGAATTAGTAAATTTTGACGTTTTTGTCTTTTCTACATTGTAGAATTAACAGAAATTGGTTTTCTCACATTTTCTACGATGTAGAAACCACAAATTACATGATTTGTGAGCTTTCTACACCGTAGAATCTGCTAACTACGCCGCTTTTATCTTTTCTACTTTGAAGAATGAATATTCGTTGTGTTGTGGAATGAATTTTACAATGCCGCTTTGATCTTTTCGATCATTTCTTGGTATTCGCTATCCGATAAATAGACTTTCTGCGGATTCATCGTAAATGTACCTCCGAAATCGGGACCGTCTTCATACTTTGGAGCCAAATGGAAATGAAGATGGGAGAGTTTGTCCGAATAGGCACCGTAATTGATCTTTTGAGGATTAAACACCTTCTGCATTGCCCGCGTCACACGTACAACATCTGCCATGAATGCGTTTCGCTCTTCATCACTCAACTGGTTTAAATCATGTACATGATCTTTATACGAGACTAAACAACGGCCGTAGTAGGTTTGTTCCTTGAATAAGAAAAGTCTGGAAACGGACAAAGGAGCAATTTCAATCATCAGATCATGTAAAGTCTGATTATTCTGGCAATACAAACAATCTTTAGGATCACTTAGTTTCATGTTCATTAGATTTTAATATTAATGTGGCTAAATTAGTAATAATTTTTTTATCTTCGCCCACCTAATCAATGCTGAATTTAGCAAATGGAAATATTTATTATTATAGGTCTTATTTTATTGAATGGACTTCTTTCGATGTCAGAGATCGCTTTGGTGTCAGCGCGTAAAGCCCGTTTGGAATTGGAAGCGAAACGAGGTGACAAATCCGCTCAAAAAGCATTACAGTTAGCGAATGATCCCGATAAATTTCTTTCGACAGTTCAAATCGGAATAACTCTGATAGGTATTTTAACCGGTTTATATTCAGGAGAAGCCTTTGCTTCTGATTTGGCGGAATATGTCAAACGTATCCCGGTCTTGGAACCGTATGCGTTAGGACTTTCGGAGGCAATCATAGTTTTGGTTGTGACCTATCTGACTTTGGTGTTAGGAGAATTGGTACCGAAGCGGATTGGGATGGGATATGCGGAGAAAGTCTCAATGTGGATGGCAACACCGATGAGTGCCTTGTCATGGATTGCTTCGCCGTTTGTCTGGTTGCTTTCTAAAAGTACAGCTTTGACAGTCAGTTGGATTGGAACAGAAGGTTCGGAAGAGAGTAAAGTAACCGAAGAAGAGATAAAAGCAATCGTACAGGAGGGGCTGGATGATGGCGAAGTACAGGAAGTGGAGCAGGATATTGTGGAGCGTGTGTTCAATTTAGGAGATTGTAAGGTAAGCTCTATAATGACTCACCGAAGTGATCTGATTTGGTTAGATCTAAACGATAGTGTGCAGCAAATCAAAGATAAGGTACAAGAGAACCTGTTTAATATCTATCCGGTTGCAGATGGTAAGTTCGACAATATAAAAGGGGTGGTTTATCTCAAAGATCTGTTCGGAAAGGTTGAAGATTCGGATTTCTCTTTGTCCCGAGTAATTCGTCCGGCAGAGTTTCTACCTGAAAACCAAAGTGTATATAATGCTTTGGAACAGTTCAAGAAAGATCGGGTAAAATATGGAATCGTAACGGATGAGTTTGGCGGTATTCAGGGAATTGTGACGCTGAAAGACATAATGGAAGGGTTGATAGGACAGGTGCCTGAGGCCGGGGATGAAATGGAGATCGTTCAACGGACAGACGGGACTTGGTTGGTAGACGGACAATTCCGTTTCTATGATTTCCTTAAATATTTTGAGATGGAGAATCTCTATTCGGACTATGACCACAATACGTTGAGTGGGTTGATACTGGAAATATTGGGGCATATCCCGGTAGTGGGCGAGAGTATGACCTGGCTGAATTTTAAGTTTGAGATTGTGGATATGGACGGAGCACGTATCGATAAAGTCTTAGTTAGTCTGAATTCCGAGAAAAAATAGGTGATAAAGGATAGATAGGGTAAAAAGTAAGGAATATGGAAAGTTTCATCTACCGCGATTTAGGAGTTATTGATTATGAAGAGGCTTTAGATTGTCAACAAAAGGCTTTCAATGAATTATTAAAAGAGAAAGCACAAGACCGAAAGGGGGAAAATTGTCTGTTCTTTTGTGAACATCAGCCGGTATTGACGATTGGGAAAAGCGGAAAGGATTCAAATTTATTGATACCGGAAACTTTGCTGGCTCAACGCGGGGTCTCTTTCTACCATGTTCAGCGAGGAGGTGATATTACCTATCATGGTCCCGGACAAATTACCGGTTATCCAGTGTTTGATTTGGATAGCTGGCAGTTGGGATTAAAGCAATATATAGAGCGGTTAGAGGAGGTCATCATTCGTTTCTTATCTCTTTACCGGATAAAGGGAGAACGGTTGCCGGGAGCTACCGGAGTTTGGATTGAACCGAACACACCGGGTAAAGCTCGTAAGATTTGTGCGATCGGGGTGAAGAGTAGCCGTTTCGTTACTATGCATGGGTTTGCCTTAAATATCAATACTGATTTGAATTATTTTTCGTTGATTAATCCCTGCGGATTTAAAGACAAAGGAGTTACCTCTTTGGAAAAGGAGTTGGGAGAGAGGCAGGACTTTGAATTGGCCAAGAAACAATTATGTGAGCTTTTCAGAGAGCTGTTCCCATAGGAATAAGGATATAAAAAGAATGCCGGACAAGATAACAGACCTTGTCCGGCATTCTTCTTTTCTTATAAAGCTGTTTGTTATTTTACAGAAACGCTGATAATACGAACATCCTGTTTCGGACGATCGTATTCGTCACGAGCTTGGCTGGCGATAGCGTCCAGAACCTCAAACCCTTCAATAAGTTCTCCATATACGGTATAGTTCCCATCTAAATGATGACAACCCCCTTCTGTTGTATATATTTTTCGCTGTTCTTCTGTGAAGAATAAATGTCCGGGGGTAGCTCGAATTACGGAGTCTACTTGCGCATTGATTTTACGTAAACGCTTTTGATATTCTCGTTTGTTGCTTGCTTTCTGCATACGTAATTCGGCACGGTACGGATAGAAATATTTTTCCATTGCCTTTTCTTTGATGTCTTGATTGGCAATCATTTCTAAAGTGTCCAGTTCTCCTTGGGTATAAACTTTCCCTTGTACGATATAAAACTGAGACATATCCGATTTCTTTTGAGGATTAATATCGTCATTCTGGCGCGGGGCAGCTAATGCACCTCGTTTATTGAAGTGATGAGATTTCATTTCCGGCATGATTTCGGAATTTCGGTCTCCAAAGCCACAACGAGCACCGGCTGGAGCATTGCGAGAATCAGGAGCTCCTCCTTGTATCATAAATTCAGGAAGTACGCGAGTGAAAAGGGTCCCGTTGTACTCTCCTTGATTCGCACGCGCAATAAAGGTACGAACATGGTTGGGTACGTCATCGTACAGTTTCGCTTTCAGTGTTCCTGCACTGGTATTAATTGTTACAATTTTAGCCGGAACTTCTTCGGAAGTAGTGGCTGTTGCGTTGTCCGGACTGTTTTGTCCGAATAGTGGTGATAGACATGCAACTAAGCAAAATAAGATATAATAACTCTTTTTCATCTTAAAAAATATTTGGTGTGTAAAGATACAATTTATGTTGTTAAACACAAAGTAAATGTCTACCTTTGCAGCCCTTAATAGAAATTAAGATTATAACAAAACAAAAATTATGAATTGGGTTAATGATTTGTTGTGGGGTGGTGGAATAGGACACTCCATACTTTTGCTCTCCATTGTGATTGCCGCAGGTATCCAATTAGGGAAAATTAAAGTCTTCGGCGTCTCGTTAGGTATTACTCTTGTATTATTTGTAGGGATTGTATTAGGGCATTTTGGCTTTACGATCAATCATGATGTTCTTCACTTTTTTAAAGAATTTGGACTGATACTTTTTGTCTATTCAGTAGGTATGCAGGTAGGTCCGGGTTTCTTTTCTTCATTTAAACAGGGGGGAGTTACATTAAATTTATTGGCGTGTGGGGTTGTGCTATTAGGTGTAACAACAGCTATTATCCTGCATTTTGTAACAGGTATTCCTATGCCGACAATGGTAGGTATTTTGTCTGGTGCAGTGACAAATACTCCGGGATTGGGAGCTGCTCAGCAGGCTTATTCGGATATGTATGGTGTAGCAGATAATACAATTGCTTTGGGATATGCAGTGGCTTATCCATTGGGTGTGATTGGTATTATATTGGCTATTATCTTAGTACGTTATTTTTTCCGAGTAAACTTTGAAAAGGAAAATGAACAGCTGAATAATGAAGATGCTTCGCATGCAAATGAAGCTAAACCGATCTCTTTAGTAGTAAAGAATCCGGCTATTTTCAATAAAACGGTAGCAGATTTGTCCAACTTGATGGAACATCGTGATTTTGTGATTTCTCGAATTTGGCATGATCACAATAAACAGATTGAGATTGCTTCTGCTAATACAGTTCTAAAAGAGAATGATAAGGTCTTTGTAATTACAACAGAAACAGATGTTGAAACTGTCAAGACATTTATCGGTGAAGAAATCGATATGGAACGTAAGCAGTGGATTCGTATGGAGAGTCAATTTATTAATCGTCGTATTTTGGTGACGAAACCGGAATTGAATGGTAAACGATTAGGACAGTTGAAGCTTCGTAAATTATATGGAATCAATATTACTCGTATCAATCGTGCCGGAGTAGATTTAGTTGCTATGCCGGGATTAACTTTACAAGTGGGTGACCGTGTAAATGTTGTGGGTACGGAAACAGCTGTCGCAAATGTAGAAAAGGTATTGGGTAATTCAATGAAGCGTTTGAATGAGCCGAATTTGATTACTATTTTCGTGGGTATTGCGTTGGGTATTATATTAGGTAGTATTCCTATTACTTTCCCGGGTATTCCACAGCCGGTGAAATTAGGTTTAGCAGGAGGTCCGTTGATTGTAGCTATCTTAGTAAGCCGTTTTGGTTATCATTATAAGTTGGTTACTTATACGACACAGAGTGCAAATTTAATGTTACGTGAAATCGGTATAACTATCTTTTTAGCGTGTGTAGGTATTGGTGCCGGTGATGGTTTTGTAGATACGATTGTGAATAATGGAGGTTTTGCATGGATTGGTTATGGATTTATTATCACATTTGTTCCTTTACTTATCATAGGATGTGTAGGACGTTACTTCTGTAAAGTTAACTATTTCACATTGATGGGACTTATGGCAGGTAGTACAACAGATCCACCTGCATTAGCTTATTCAAATGCAACAGCAGGAAACGATGCTCCTTCTGTTGGTTATGCAACTGTTTATCCATTAACAATGTTCTTACGCGTATTAACCGCTCAGTTGCTGATATTGTTTTTTGCATAAAGAAAATGGTGATTAGTTATAGTTAATCCAATAACGAAAAATACTCACAATGGAATTATTCTATTGTGAGTATTTTTTGTTACTTATTTTCTTCTTTTGCCTTTTCGATAGGAGTTGTAAATAAACTATCTGGGGTATTTATTAGTGAATACTTTTTTCTGCGACGGAATATATCGGAGAAACGAGTAAAGTCTTTTTTATACATAATACCGACACCTTGGGTTGTTAGAGCTTGTTTAAGAAACATATACATATCGTTAGCGTGATTGTAAGCTTTTAGCCGAATATCACCACTTGGAGTTAATAAATATTCTAAATCGAACTCTCCAATAAATGCATTTTTCTGTAAAGCATTATTTTTATATCCAAAGTTTCCGTTAAAGATTAATCGGTTATTTAATAATTGACTGGATAATAACATCTCAACTTCAGTATCTTCAATACCGTCTTGGCTCGTTCGAATGTTTGTACCTAATTGTACTTTGTCTGTAAAGCTATTCATTAAACTAGATATCTGCGAAGAAAGAGCTGAAGATGCAACAGCACTGAAGTCATTTGATTTGTATTGATTGTTAATATATTCCGGAGTATAGAATTTATTTAATACCAACAGATAAATAATCTGTTTAGTTATCATATCATCAGTATTAATCAAGCTTTTTACTCGCCGTTCTAACTCTTCATTAGATCCTGGTAATTCTAAATCAAAAGAAATAGTTGGGTTACGTAATACTCCATCTAAGTTTAGAACACAGTTAACAGGTATGTTACGGCGGGCACTTTCTTCTGCAAGACTTGCGTCTAAGTCTTGGATATTGGCCGTTACATTATAGATGGTATTAATATTCATTGTTGCTTCAAATGGATCTCCTCGGAAGTTGATAGTACTACCTTCTCGAATCTTAAAGTTTTTATGAATAAGTTGTTGCAAACTGAAATTATAGTTTCCTTCCACAATACCTACGTTTCCATACATACGCAAGTCAGACTTTGTTCCATATTGAATTTGAAGGCTACCATTACAATTCCCTGCAATTTTATCTCCTGCAACAGGATCCATTATAAGATCTATATTTGCTTCTGGAGTAATGTCTAAAAGAAAATTCATGCGCATTTCTGCTCCTTCGTTTTCTTCTTTAAAGATTAAAGGTTTAATAGAGTCGACAGGTTGTCTCTGTGCTATTTCTTGTAATTCTTTTTTATTTATAAACGTGATGAAATCGTAATCCTCTGCTGTGGAGTTATTCATAAAGTCTAATTTTATATCTGTTTTGGGACTACTTTGCATATTAATATCAAAATTAATTACTTGAGTATTCCCTTTGATAGAAGCAGTCCCCGTTCCAAATACAGTTCCATAGATTAAAGGGTTTTGTTTTTGAGGCGCGTCATAGACTAAAGTATTATTTGCTTGAATATTAACATCGAAACTAACGTCCTTGAAGTTTTGATGGTTGACAATAAGATTTACTTTTGCCGGGTTTCCAAATTTATCATAAACTGTTACATTTTGTCCAATAATCGCATTGGGTCTAAGATGAACAGAATCGGAGAATGTATAATAAGTATTTAAAAATTCGATACCTAATCCTCCGTTTTGTACATAGGCGTCTCCTTCTATATTTAATTTACTGAAAGGACCATACAAATGTACATTGCCAAATCCCTGACCTTGCATATTTTGAGCAATATTTTCTACAAAAGGATGTAAGAAAGCCAAATTTATATCATTAGCTCCAAAATGTAAAGATAACCCCGCGTCTTTACCTACAGGGTAGATGTAACCATTCACATCTGTCCAGGTTGAATCATTCTTATAAATACTTCCCAACATCAAAATCCCTTTTTGCTGATCATCCCACTCGCTAAAAAGATTAAGGCGTCCTAAATTTACTTGGTTGAAAGCAAAATTTTGAACTTCGAGATTTGTATTTAATATACGGCTACCATATAGATCTGTGATATTGAATGTACCAGTCGCTTTTCCAGCAAATTGTAGAACGGGTATATTTAAGATGTCAAAAATGTAGCTTAATTCTATTTGTTTCAAATCTAAAAGTAATGTGTCAGTAGGATCTTTGGATATATTTCCATCCATATAGAGGTATTCGTTCCCGTTTGTGATAGAAAAATCCTGTATCCCAATTCTTCCATTTGCGATTTGAATATTAGCTGGTGCTATGCGCCAAATAGAATCATTTAAAATCAAAGGACTTTCATTTAAAGATATTTCAGTACGTAATTGAGGACGTCCTTTTTCTTGTTTTTCTTCTATAAATAGGGTTGAAGCTGAGAGATCCGCTTTGAATAAACGCTCTTTATTGTTTGCCCACTCGATTTGAGTATTTATTTGATTCTCTTTTGCATTTGAGTTTAAGCTCAGATAATTTCGCAAACCTTTAACATTGTATTGGGTTGCTTTGAGAAGAAGATTCACCTTGTCTTGTGGATTATCACAAGTTAGATACCCTGATTCAAACATTGTTTTTCCAATATTAAATTTAGGTAAATAAGCTTCTAAGCGGAAACGGTCATATTGATTATTATAATGTCCTGTGATACGTCCCTGATTTAACATAGTAAAAGGAAGCTTCAGGGTGTTAGATATTGCTTCTGTATTTTCGATTGTTAACAGAAGAGAGAAATTATTCTCTTTTATCGGTCGTTTTTTCTGTGTCGTATTGATTAAAGCAGGTATATAATTTTCTAAAGTTTTCATGAAGCTTGGAACAATAGTTGTAAAGGAATATGCTCCCGTTACTTCTCCATTTAAGATGTCCGATGTTATTTGTAAATGACGATCAGACGAATGTCCTGTTGCTTCAATCTTAAGTTGTTTTATAAAAAAACTATCAGGTGTTGTATAAAAAGAAAGACTATCTAATTGGATATCTCCCTCTGCGTTATCAATGTTGTTCCCGGTGAAGTTGGCATTTAAAACACAAGAAATCTCAGGAGATTCATATTTGTTGGTTAAATGTAGGCTATCTGGACGAAAATGATTTAGACGGGAGGTGAAATTAAATACTGAATTTTCCCCTTGATTAAGAAATAATCCTTTAGCATATAATTCTCCATTGGGGTCATTAATATTTAATACTCCGTTAAAACCATTCTTTTGAAAATCACCAGATAATAAGATGTTTTCATATTTGTATCCTTTAAATTCAAATTCATCAATGTTAGCTTTTATATTACCTGTAAAAGAACCTTCTTTAGATAATTGTGTATCTAAATTGATGTTTAGTTTAGTTGTTCCCAAAGGTGTCCCTTCTGAAAAGATCTCTTTTAGATGTAAATGAGAAGTAGATAGGGATCCTGTTATATGAGAAATGTTTTTTTCTTTATTTTGTTTTACTCTGAGATTAGTCTCTATAGAACCAATAGTAGAGGAAAGTTTTCCAAAAGCTTCTAAATGATTAAAAAAGCCAGATACTTCACCAGTGAAATTAATTGTCCCTAAATTAGAAATAGTCGGAGGTAATTGCACTGGGTTTGGACTAAAGTTATTGACTAAGCCAGAAAGACCTTCAGTTGTTACATACATTTTATTTACTTGTCCGGAAATATAAGCTTCTTGGGGTTTGGTGATATTTTGCAATCCCATTTTCCCAATGAAAAGCATTTCGTCACTATACTTCAGTGTCAAATGTTTGAGATTTATATCGTTTATACGTCCCGAAGCTTCCGCAGAGAGTTCAACGGTTTCTGTGAAATTTTTAAATGCAGGAACGAATGCAGATAGATCTTTTAAACCTATCTGAGAAGGAGCAATAATAATTGCTATAGGCGATTGCTCTAACAAAGTAGATAAACTGTCTGTTTTTTCTGTTTGTAAGTGAGCATGAGCAATTTTTAAATTAGTGTTTGGAAGTTTAACTTCAAAATCTTGAATGATAGTACTATCCTTATTCGCGATAACATTAAGAGATATTTTGTTCAGAGAGAAGCCGGATGTCTCTTCAAAACTCATTTTCTTTATGGTAGCATTGATACTATCTTTATTAAGTGCTTTTATTGCAATTTTAGCACTTAAGTTCTTAACATGAACATGTTTAGCATTGAACTTGTTAGGAGTATAAGATGCATTCTTTATATCATAACGGAAGTTTCCTCGTCTGATCAAAATAGAATTGAAACGCAAATCTATGTTGGGATTTTTCTTAATACTATCCTTACTGGCAAAAGCGTCTAATACAAATTGTAGATTTAATTTTTCTTTAGGTGCCGCTTTATTTAAGTTAACCGAGAAACCAAATAACCGGACAGCAGAGAAAACCAATTTACCTTTGGCTAAAGGAAGCATTTCAATACCTGCGGAAACATGGTTCGCAGTGAATAAGACATCCCCATTTTGATCTTCTAAATATAAGTCTTCCAGCACCAAACGGTTAAACCATTCGATGTCCACATTCCCTATTTTTACAGGTACACTCAGATATTCGGATAATTCTGTTGTTGCAATGTTTGCTACTTTTTGCTGTATATAAGGAATACGCAATAAGATAGCTGGAGCCACATAGAATATCCAAAATAGGGTAAATAGGATAATAATTATGTATTTTAGTCCTCTGATATCTTTATTTATATTTAAGTACAAAACTACAACAATATCTCGATAGATTTCGTTAATTTGCACAAAAAATAAAACGAAAGGTATGAGTGTAACTATATTAGGTATAGAATCATCGTGTGATGATACTTCCTCTTCTGTGATACGTGATGGTGTAATGTTATCAAATGTAATAGCAAGTCAGGCAGTTCATGAAGCTTATGGTGGGGTTGTTCCTGAATTAGCTTCTCGGGCACACCAACAAAATATAATACCAGTAGTAGCTGAGGCCATAAAAAGAGCAGGAATTGATAAATCAGAGTTAGATGCTATTGCTTTTACTCGTGGGCCAGGTTTGATGGGATCTTTATTAGTTGGAACCTCTTTTGCTAAAGGTTTTGCTGCAGCTCTGGATATTCCAATGGTAGAAGTAAATCATTTGCAAGCCCATGTATTAGCTCATTTTATTAAAGAGACGCCAGAAGATGATCATGCTCCCTCTTTTCCTTTCCTTTGTTTGTTAGTCTCTGGAGGTAATTCACAAATTATAAAGGTGAATGCTTATAATGATATGGAAGTCATTGGGCAAACAATTGATGATGCGGCTGGGGAAGCTTTTGATAAATGTGCTAAGGTAATGGGATTAGGATATCCGGGAGGTCCGATTGTAAATCGTTTAGCCAATGAAGGAAATCCTAAAGCATTTACTTTTAGTAAGCCTCATATTCCGGGATATGATTATAGCTTTAGTGGATTAAAAACCTCTTTTCTCTATACGTTAAGAGATAAATTACAGGAAGATCCTGATTTTATTGAAAAGAATAAACAGGACCTTTGTGCCTCTTTACAAGCAACAGTTGTAGATATATTAATGAATAAGTTACGCAAAGCGGCAAAGGATTTGAACATAAAAGAGGTAGCAGTTGCAGGAGGAGTCTCGGCAAATTCCGGTTTACGTGATGCTTTTTTAGATCATGCAAAACGGTTTGGATGGAAAGTACATATCCCTAAGTTTTCATTTACAACAGATAATGCAGCTATGGTAGCTATAACCGGTTATTATAAATATTTAGATAAAGAATTTTGTCCGATGGACGCAGCTCCGTTTGCTCGTATGCAAAGTAAGTTGGGATGATAATAAGAAAATGTGAATGAAGATTGAAGAACAGATAGGCGTAGAACTTCGTTCTCGCCATTTAATGATGGGGACTGCGGAAAGTTGTACCGGGGGATATATCGCTCATTTGATAACACGTATTGCTGGTAGTTCAGATTATTTTAGTGGAGGAATAATCTCTTATAGTAATGAGGTAAAACAACATGTATTAGGGGTTTCTGCGACAAGTTTGTCTGAATATGGCGCTGTTAGCTGTTCTGTAGTAGAACAAATGGCGTTAGGAGCTATCCGTGTATTAGGTTGTGATTGTGCTGTTGCTACCTCTGGTATTGCAGGACCTGGGGGAGGAACTCCCGATAAACCTGTCGGAACAGTCTGGATTGCTGCCGCTTTTAAGGATAAAGTGCTTTCTAAATGTTTTCATTTTGGAACGGAACGAATAGAAAATATTCAATTGGCAGCGAATACTGCACTGGAAATGTTAATGGATTTATTGAATAATAGGAATATAGAAGAACAAAAATAAAACGATAAAAGGACATGAAATTTATAGGTGCACATGTTTCTTCATCAGGAGGAGTTGAGAATGCTCCTTTAAATGCGCAGGCAATAGGTGCAAAAGCTTTTGCTCTATTTACCCGTAATCAACGACAATGGAAGTCTGCTCCTTTGACAAAAAAGAGTATCTCTTTGTTCAAAGAACGTTGTGAAGCATTTGGATATACAGCTAAACAGATACTTCCTCACGATAGTTATTTGATTAATCTGGGGCATCCTGAAGAAGAAGGGCTAAAAAAATCTCGAGAAGCATTTTTGGATGAAATGCAGCGTTGCGAACAATTAGGCTTGGACCGTTTGAACTTTCATCCGGGAAGTCACTTAAATAAAATGAGTATTGAGGATTGTTTGACTCGTATTGCTGAATCTATTAATTGGACTTTGGAACAAACGACCGGAGTATGTGCCGTATTAGAAAATACAGCCGGACAAGGTTCTAATTTAGGTCACACCTTTGAGCAATTAGCTTATATTATAGATAAGGTAGAAGATAAGACTCGCGTAGGTGTTTGTATTGATACTGCTCATACTTTAGCTGCAGGTTATGAGATACGAACAGTGGATGGTTTTACCGAGACCTTTAAGAAATTCGATGAGATTATTGGTTTTTCTTATTTGAGAGGTATGCATATTAACGACTCAAAGAAAGAATTAGCCACACGAGTAGACCGTCATGACAGTATAGGAAAAGGATTTATGGGATTGACTACTTTTGAGTTATTGATGAAAGATCCCCGTTTTGATGATATACCTTTGATATTGGAGACTCCGGATGAGGCTATTTGGGCAGAAGAAATAGCGGCTCTTTATGCAATGGAATGATAACTTGATAAACTTAATTTATATATGAGAAAAACAGGTATTTTAATGACTGTCAGTCTTGTTTTGCTTTCTTGTATGGAAGCAATTGCTTGTACTGGCTTATTAGTAGGAAAGAAAGCCTCGGTAGATGGCTCAGTAATGATTAGCTATGCGGCTGATTCGCATACATTATATGGTGAATTATATCGTTGGCCGGCTGCAAAATGGCCGAAAGGTTCCATGTTAGATATTTATGAATGGGATACAAATAAATTCTTAGGAAAGATTCCTCAAGTAGAAGAAACCTATTCTGTTGTCGGTAACATGAATGAACATCAGTTAGCTATTACGGAAAGTACTTTCGGTGGTCGCGAGGAATTGATTGATTCAACGGGTATTATGGATTACGGAAGTTTAATCTATGTGACGTTGCAACGCTGCAAAACAGCTCGTGAAGCGATTAAAACTATGACTGATTTAGTGAAGGAATACGGTTATTATAGTACCGGAGAATCTTTCTCTATTGCAGATAAAAACGAAGTTTGGATCATGGAAATGATCGGAAAAGGCGTTGGAAATAAGGGAGCAGTTTGGGTGGCTATCCGTATTCCAGACGATTGTATTTCGGCACATGCTAATCAATCTCGTATTCAACAGATTCCTTTTGACGATAAAGAAAACTGTATTTATTCACCCGATGTAGTATCTTTTGCACGTGAGAAAGGATACTTTAAAGGAAAAGATAAAGATTTTAGTTTCCAACAAGCCTATTGTCCTTATGATTTTGGTGGGTTACGTGGCTGTGAAGCTCGTGTATGGTCTTTCTTCCGCAAGTATGATAAGTCAATGGATCAGTACACAGATTTGATAAAAGGAGACGCAACTAAGAAACCTATGCCGTTATATATCAAGCCTGATCGTCTGTTATCTGTACAAGATGTACAAGCTTGTATGCGCGATCATTATGAAGGAACGGATTTAGATATGACAAAAGACGCAGGGGCAGGTCCTTATAAAGTTCCATATCGTTGGCGTCCTTCTCGTTTTGAAGTTGACGGACAGTTGTACACAAATGAACGTGCGATTGCTACACAACAGACAGGTTTTGTTATAGTTCCTCAGTTACGTAGCTGGTTACCTGACGCAATTGGTGGTATTCTTTGGTTCGGAGTTGACGACGCAGATATGGCCGTTTTTACTCCGTTGTATTGTTCTATCCAAGCTTCTCCGGAATGTTATCGCGTTGGAAATGGGGATATGATGAATTTTTCTTGGACATCTGCTTTCTGGATTCATAACTGGGTTGCGAATATGGCTTACCATAAATATAGCTATATGATTAAGGATATTCGTCTTGTTCAGCAGGAATTAGAAAATGGTTTTCAGGAGACTCTTCCGGCTATAGACAAAGCTGCACAGGAATTGTATAATAAAGATCCCAAAGAAGCTGTTAAGTTCCTGACTTGGTATAGCACGACAACTGCAGACCAAACAACGGAACGTTGGAAGAAGTTAGGCGAATATCTGTTGGTAAAATACATCGATGGGAATATGAAAAAAGAGAAAGATGGCAAGTTTATGCAAAACGGTTATGGCTTGTCAGAATACCCGGAATTCCCTGGTTATGATGAAGAATTTTATCGTAATATCGTAAAAAGCGCAGGTGAACGATTAAAAGCTTATTAATTGAAATCTTTAGAAAAAGTATTATATTTGGCACGATTGTTGAATTTAATTAAAAAAGAAAGTATGAAGAAGTTATTAGTTATGTTTATGCTGACCCTATTCAGCATGGGTGCATTTGCACAAACGGAGCAGGGACAATCTGCATTTGGCTTTAATTTAGGCTATAATTTTAATGATATTGGTAATGCTTCTTTAGGTATTGATTATCGTTATTGCTTGACAGATGAAGTACGTTTGACTCCTTCTATCAGCCATTTAATTAAGAATGATGGTCTAAGTGCATGGGCAATTGATATGAATGCTCATTACATATTTAAGCTAAGTGAGATGTGTAGTTTCTATCCTTTAGCCGGTTTAAGTCTCTCTTTCTGGAAAGCCGATTTAGGAGGTTTTAGTGATATTTTGGGGACTGATTTAGGATCTGCTAAGGAAACTTATTTCGGAGTTAACTTAGGTTTAGGTGGTGAAATATATGCAACTGATCAAATAACCGTTGGTTTAGAAGCTAAATATAATATCATAAAAGATTTTGACGGAGCAGCTGTTGCGGTTCGAGTTGGGTATAGTTTCTGATAAGAGAATTAGAAGTTTTATTTAATAAAGGTCCCTGTTTGATGTAAAAGTTCAGACAGGGATTTTTTGTGGCTAAAAGTTCATGAAAAAAAGTCTAAACTTTTTCTCCAAAAAGTCTAAACATTTTTACAAAAAAGTCTGGACATTTTCTGAAAAAAGTCCAGACTTTTTTGAGCCTTCATAAAGCGATTATTGAAACTTTTTATTTCTTGTTGGATTAAAACCTTTTGATTGATCTTAAGGTTTTGATAGATAGTTGTTTACCATTGTTTGTAATCTTCGATGGTAACCTTTTCAAAGTTGGGAATGACTTGGTAGACTTTGTCCTGAATAGCTTCCTGTGGATTGGTCGTACTAAGCCCGATTACTCGCATACCTGCATTATTCCCTGACTGAATACCTGCGAAAGAGTCTTCAAAAACTAAACAGTCTTCCGGTGCTTTTTGTAGATCTTTTGCGGCTAATAAGTAACACATCGGGTCCGGTTTCCCTTGTGTGATTCGGTCGGCACTGACAATTGTGTCGAATGTCTTTTCTAAATTTAAAAGACGAAGTGCCCGGTTTAGCTTGGCATTGTCTGAACTGGTGACTAATCCGATCTTTACTCCGTTCTCTTTAAGTAGTTGGATAAATTCTAAAGCTCCCGGAACTGTGGGGAAAGGCATTTGTTGTTCAAACTCAGTTGCATTGCGTATGATTTCTTCTTGTTCAGCCTTTGGACGGTCAGAAAAGAAGTTTTTAATGATGGAAGGCAGAGTTGTTCCTTTGATATGTGCTGCGAAATTGGGGATTCCTGTATGGTATCGTTCTCCCATTTCATTCCAATAGAGATCATAAATAGGCTCAGTGTCAACTATAACACCGTCAAAATCGAAAAAAGCAGTTTTCATATTTATTTTGAGTAGATTTATAAAAATAAAGCGCAAAGATACTAACTTTGTATAAATAAATTTTTTACAAGTAATAGAAAGTATGAAAAAGTATCTACCGATGGCAGCTGCTTCTTTGGCGATATTATGCGCAGCTTGCCAGCCGAATAACAAATCGGCAAATGCAGACTCTACCAGTTTACAGAACACACAACAAGCAGAAGTGGCTCTTAATACCCTTTCTGAAAGTGAAAAAGCCGCAGGTTGGAAATTATTATTTGACGGAAGTACAACGAAAGGTTGGCGCGGAGCAGGACAAGAAACTTTCCCGGAGTTTGGTTGGAAGATTGATAATGGGGAGCTTCAAGTGATTAAGAAAGCAGATTTAAATGGTCAGAAGGGACGCGATATTGTGACTGTTGATCAGTACACCTATTTTGAATTGAGTTTTGAATTTAAGCTGACTCCGGGAGCAAATAGTGGTGTGAAGTACAGAGTATTGGAAAGTGAAAAGAGAAAAGGGTTTGCTTTCGGACCGGAATATCAGGTGTTGGATGACGAATTACATCCGGACGCTAAGCTGTTTACTTCCGTACCGGGCAGCCGTACTGTTGCAGGTTTGTATGATATTATAGCTCCTCAGGAGAAGAAAGTGAAAGCAGTAGGGGAGTGGAACCAAGGTGTTATTAAGGTGTTACCAAATAAACATGTGGAACATTGGCTGAATGGTCAGAAGACAGTTGAATATGATTGGGGTTCAGAAGCCTTTATGGAACAGGTGAAAGGTAGTAAATTCATCAAAGACGCTTATGCTGAATTTGGTCCTTTTGGTACGGCAGAAAAAGGACATATTCTTCTTCAATATCATGAAGACGCTGTTGCTTTTAGAAATATAAAGATTAGAGAATTATAAAGAAAAGAGACAAAAAAGGTTGATAGTTCTGAGCTATCAACCTTTTTTATGTTACTTCTTAGAGAAACTGCACAGAACAATTCGGTCTCGAACGTCTGCAATTACATTCGGAGTTGAGGTGAGTTCTTGGAATGTATAGCGGTTTCCGTAGTTTTCCAATACCTTTTCCATATCTTTTACTCGGCAGAAGAAAAATCCGTTTGCCGGTTGTTCCTGACCGAAGTTATGAAACTTGTTTCCTAAATAGAAATTCAATCCATATAGATTAGCGTACGTTTTCAACTCGTTCATCACGTACATATTTGTTTCATCCAAAGGATATTCTTTCTGAACTTGCTCCGCAAATGGGCGAGCAGAGCTGCCTTTGCGGATACCACGCATAACAATTCCGTCAATAAGTAGGTTAATTGAGAAGGTCAATGCGATAGTTGCATATAGGATTTTGATATTGATTTTTTTGAGTAACTGATAGAAAACCGTAACTAAAATAGCAACAACTACCAACAGGATTGTAATGGTTAGTGCTCCCGGATGTATAAACATATTGGAAGCATATTCAACCATTTCCAACGTAGATTGACGACTTGTGTATTGACTAACGAGTTCAACCGGATGAATGATACCCACCATTGTCCCTCCGATAATAAGAAGAACGACAGAGGTAATCGCTGCTAAAAATGTAGCAAATATACGAGTTACTTTAGTCCGATACTCCGTAATATAGAGCGCATATTGGGCTAAGAAAATTGCAATGAACGGATAAGCCGGCATTAAATATACGCTTCGTTTGCTGGAAGGTATGGAATAGAAGAAAATAATACAAACCAATGCTACCAAACTAAAGAGTTTCTCTTTCTCCATATTCTGAATGTAGTTCCAGATCTGTTTTAAAGAATCTTTGACTGATTTCTCCGGTTTATGCAATTTCAAGCCGAATAAAGAGAAAAAGAAGAAGATTGTCCAAGGAATAAATCCGGTAGCCAATGTCATAAAGTTGTACCAAACACCATTTTCATGTCCTAAATCGTAATTGATATTAGGAGTATTCAAATGGAAGAAGCGCCCGAAGTTTTCCGCCAAAACTACGTTTAGAAAATCTTCACCTCCCTGTTTCCACGCTGCAATATACCAAAGCGATGGTAAGAAAAGGGAAGATATTCCCGAATAAAGTAATGTTTTGAAAATCTTTAAATAGGAATATTTTCGGAGCATAAGCAGATAAACGGCGAAAACAAAAAGCGGTAAGATAACTCCAACGGGGCCTTTTGTCAGGATCGCACACCCCAATAATGCGGGGATTGTAATAGGGAGTCCTTTCAATTCCAGCTGATCTTCCCATCGGTAAAGCTGGTACAATCCGATGACCATAAAGGTCGTTAGCAACATATCTACACGGGTTGTCATCCCGGCTCGATGGAGTTCTACGCAGGTAATCATCAACAATGTTGCGATAAAAGCTTGTTGAAACTTGAGCCGTTTCCCGAAAAAGACCAATGTAAAACCGATCAATACGATAAAAGCTAAAGCGGAAGGGAGCCGAGAAGTAAACTCAGAAACATACCCTTGCGGTAAAGAAGCAGCAGCCATTAACCAATGTGCCAAAGGAGGTTTATAGGCAAATTCATTGGCATATACCTCTGGTAAAATCCAGTTATCGGTTTCTAACATCGAAACAGCTACGGCAGCTTCACGCGGTTCTCCCTTTGTTGAGAAATCTCCTAAACCAATCCAGGGCAAGATAGATATTATACAAATGATAATAACCATCGTTACCGGCTTTTGCAGGTAGAGATATTGAAGATTAGGTGTTCGCATAACTTGAATTAATAAAGAGCTTTCACTCCATTCTAACCATTTTAATTAAAATGCAAAAGAAAGACTTTTTACGGACATTTCTTCCGTTTTCAGAAATTTTATTATGTTCCTAAACATGTTTTGATGGAAGTTCGAATGATTTCTGCGTCCTCTTTGTTCTCCTTTAGTATAGAAAGAATCAAATTTAAGTAGCTTTCTTTATTGCTGATACCACAGATTTTACACAATTGAGATTGTGGTAACATCCCTTTTTGATTGTAGACTCGGAGAATGTTTGGATAGTCTCCGCTCTCGGCATATTGAGTAAACTGCTCTTTTAATCCATTATAGATTTCTTCGACATGCACCGTTTCACGAATACTTTCTACATGCTCTGTCAGCTCTTCGACTGTACTCATTTTGCGATTTAAAGCCGTTTCCAACTTCTTTTGTACGCGGTGTCGTGCGTGAAGCAGCACTTGACTTTCCAGATCTTTGAGGAAAAGTTTGATGACATTTTCTTTGACCTGATTAAAAATTTGGTTGGGATCTTTCATCAAACGGCTGGCAACGGTTTTGATAACAGGTTCCAACATAAGCAGGTTTTCGACTTCTGCTACGTCTGGGACATAGATCTGTTGCTCGCGTAGATAGGCAATTTCTCCCTCGGTCCGGCGATCTCGGTCTACAATTCCTTTGGAATCCAACGTATGAAAGTCTTTTAGTTGGGCGAAAGCTTTGGTGGTTTCAATTACCTTTTGGCAGCCTCCCATCGGCTTCACTTTGTAATCCGGGAAGATCAAAGGATATAGTCTACTGTCGATACTATTAGAATCTGTCCCTTCAATAAATAGAATTGGTTTGCGGCTTCCGAGGATTTCCATGTAAACCTCTTCCGGGAAACTATCCTTACTTTCAATTAATTCATAATCCCAAATGTGCGTATCTCCATTGTAAGAACGAATCCAAATCCGTTTACTATTGTCACGAGAGGCAGCAAAATCAATATCATGCGTCAGGTAAACATACGTACAGTCGGGACGCAAAGCTTCAATTTCATCCCACAAAGGATTCTTTATCGAGTCATGTAAAAGAATTTCCGGCTCCTCAATAATAAGTAAAGCCTGTTCGGGTGCGCACAGAACAGCACCGATTAGATAGAATACCAGCTTTTCGCCATCACTCATTCTGCCTGCCGTATAGGAATCTCCATCCCGATAGGTTGACGCTAATTCTATAAAACCAGACTTGCGAATCAACCGATTATGCGGAAACATCTTTTCCCAAATCGTCTGAATACGGTCGATTTTTGTGATGGGAGGGAGCTGCTCCGGATGAGATTTACAATCCTCTTTATATTGAACTGCTGCTTCAAACTCTTCCGTCTGCAGATGTAAAATCAACTTCTCATATTCTGAAAGGCGAGGCATAAACAGTCGCTCAGCTATCATAGATTGAAGCCGAGTTAGTTCATTTCCTTCTGTTGGAATCTTAGGTTCCTCGCTACTTAAAAAGAGAGAATGCATTCCCGAAATCCATACACTTTTATCCGCATAATGTTGATGTAGGTTTCTGCCAAAAGAGCTTTTGCCAGAACCATTAGCTCCTAAAACGACTAATACTTTGGTATCTAAAGTAATCGGAGCCGTAGTATTTTGATTGGTAGGAAGAATAAGTTCCATAAGCTGGTTCTTGATTAGTTTTTCCAAAGATAGGGAATTTTTTCATTAAAGAAATGGTCTTGGAAATGGATTCTATATTTTAATTATGTTGAGTAATAACTAAATCATCTATAGGATGTCCTCCTGCATTAAGACAAATTCTTATAATTCTATCGTTCTTTGTCTTGTTTTCATCAATACAAACGTTCAGTTTTGAATTTTCTTGTTTTAAAGAAAAGAAGTTCCCATTTAGTTCTTTTTCATAGGTGTTAGTTTCTAATCCTTTGATAAATGTGTTATAAATAACAGTGTCTTGTTCGTTTTCTGTAATACAAACTTTTTCGATACCCCAGAAGAAATATTTCGCTTCTCCAGTCTCATTAACTATGGTAAAAATATGATTGTATTCATCTGAAGAAATTACCAATTCAGGATTCCCACAATCATAATATAACATTTCTCCTATGCCTGTTACATCTTTGTTTTCGTTACAAGAGAAAAAGCAAAATATACATAATATAGTAATAACGATTTTTTTCATTTTAGGTGATTTTAATTAATGAATAATATTTAGGGTACAAGTAAATAAAAAAACTACAGAAGAAAAACAAAATGGTCGTTTTTTGTGATTTTTTGTGTCATCTACAAGGTTGAATAACTAAAATAACGTTGTTGAATTGTCTGTAGGATGGAATTGAAAGAAAGAATTAACTCCCTTGTTTGATAAAATTTTTTTCGATAGCTGTTATCGAATCTTCCGTGAATCATCTCTTTTTATTTTGTGAACAGTCCTTTACTTTTGCCGGTGTTTTTAAAAAGATAAAATTAATATGAGTGAACCGATGATTGTATGGGCTATTATCATTGCAGTTTTGGTTTTAGCTTTTGTGTTTAGAGTGATTGAGAAGTTTCGTAAGATGACGAAGCGAAAGAGCCACATTATAGAATGTGGTACAGAGAAGGAGATGTTTTTTTGTCCGGGCGATAAAAGAATATGGGATGAATTCGATGATATGTAAACCGACAGAATCTTCCGTTTATCTCCCTTCCATCAAAGAGCTTTGCATATTTCTTTCTGATTATGCAGCCGGGCTATTGGGATGTGGAGCCACTTGTATTCGGATTGAAAAGAACATAACTCGAATTTCCCTGTTTTTCGGCTATGATTCCGAAATGACAATTATGCCTTCGCATATCCATTTGACTATTTGGAACAAAGAGCATACGGACTCTTATAGCATTATTCGGCGTATGCACAAAACGGGAATCAGTTTTGATATGAATACCAAGTTGAGCAAACTAAGCTGGGAAATTGCGGATGGTAAAATAGGTTTTCAAGAGGCAACCCTCCTTGCGGAGCGAATCTATCACACTTCTTCCGTCAATCCTCGGGTTGTTCTGTTCTTGGCTTCGTGTGCTAATGCCTCCTTCTGCCGACTGTTTGGAGGGGATTTTATATCAATGGGAGTCGTTTTTATTGCGACACTCGTCGGTTATTACATCAAACAAATCATGTTGGAGGATGGAGCAGACGTTCGTTTTGTCTTTTTTTGCTCTGCTTTTTTCTCTTCAGTGATTGGAGCCGGCGGACATATTTTCGGTTGGGGAACAACTCCTGAAATTGCTTTAGGGACAAGTGTCCTCTATCTGATACCGGGTATTCCCTATATTAATTCGGTAAGCGATATGTTGGATGGACATTATATCTGTGCTTTTAGTCGTTTTATGAATGCGATTGTTCTCACAGCTTGTCTTTCAACCGGACTTTGTGGAGGATTATTTTTGATGGGATTAGGTTGTTTTTAGATACTAAATCAATTATGATATGTGGATAGATATTTTACAAGACGCTTTTTTTGCCGCTATTGCTGCGATTGGCTTTTCCTGTATTAGCAATCCGCCTCGAAATTCTTATTGCTATTGTGCTTTTATTGCAGCCGTGGGACATTCTATTCGTTACGTCCTATTAAATAATGAATGGTTACCAATTCATATCATTCTTTCCAGTACGATTGCTGCTTTTGTGATTGGTTTGTTGGCGGTTTACTTAGCTCCCCATGCGAAATGTCCGGCAGAGACTTGTTTATATCCGGCTTTGTTACCGATGATTCCGGGGATATACGCCTATCGTACGGTAGCAGCTTTATTACTCTGTTTGTATCATCCGGAAGAAACTTTATTCGGACATTATTTTTATTTATTGGCTTATAATGGATTTACTTGTATTTTTATTGTTTTAGGAATGGTTATCGGAGCAACAATTCCTATATTTTTGTTTAAAAATACCTCTTTTCAAGCAACAAGATAACGAAATCGTAATTTATGGAACTTCGACAATTGAAATATTTTGTCAAAGCCGCTGAATTGTTAAACTTTTCTGAAGCGGCGAAAGTATTGTGTATAACTCAGAGTACCCTTTCTCAACAAATCCGTCAGTTAGAGCAAGAAATGAATGTACAACTCTTTCAACGGAATAGTCATGTAGTCGCATTAACAGAAATAGGAGAGATCTTACTTCCGCAGGCACAACATACGTTACACGCAGCGGAAACCTGTTTCGATCGTATTCATGATTTGCAGCAATTACTATTAGGAACTCTCAATATCGGAGTGACCTTCACGTTTAGTCCCATATTGACTGAAACGTTACTTACCTTTATGAAACAATATCCACACGTGAAACTGAATATCTATTATAAACCGATGGCAGAACTAATGGAGTTACTTGAACATCGTGAGGTTGACTTTGTACTGGCATTTAAACCTTCTAAACGGCATGAGGGAATCGAATCTCATGTTTTATTTGATAACCATTTGGCTGTTATTGTACATGAAAACCATCCTTTAGCTCAAAAGAAAAAAGTTACGTTAGAAGAGTTGGAAGGGCATGATATTGCTTTGCCGGCGAAAGGTTTGCAGGCACGTAATGCCTTTGATAAGGTACTCTCTCAATATTTTACCCATTTTAGGATTCGTATTGAACTGAATGAAGTCAATATTTTATTGAAGTTGATCAAGCAAAGTAACTTAGTCACTATTCTATCCGAGGCAACGATTCATAACGAACAAGGAGTAAAGGCAATTCCTTTGGATGTTCTTGAGAATGAAATGGAGGGGTGTGTACACATGTTGAAGAATGTCTATCGGAAACGAGCGGCACAAGTTTTTATACAGATGTTAAGTGAATCGAATGCAATTCGTGAACGTGCTCGTAATTGGTAAATAAAATCTTTTTTTTTAAAGTTTTAGGGGAAAAAATAAAGTCGGAAGAAAACGGAATCGTTTTCCCTCCGACTTTTTATGTACAATTATGAAGAAATTGCTTAGTAAGCACGTGCAAATAATACACGCTGTGCAGAAGGTTTACCAGTAACCATACATTTACCCGGTGTTTTGTCGCCTTCCAAAGGAATACAACGGATAGTTGCTTTGGTTTCGTTTTTCACTAACTCTTCTGTTTCCGGAGTACCGTCCCAGTGAGCCATGATGAAGTAACCTTCTTCGATTTTTTCTTTAAATTCTTCGTAAGTATCAACTGCAACTGTTTTTTCTTCTCGATGTTTCAATGCTTTCTGGAAGATGTTCTGCTGAATTTTTTCCAATAAGTTCTGAACGTAGGTCTCGATATTGTCGCAAGTGACAGTTTCTTTTTCCAAAGTATCACGACGCATAACCTCGATTGTATTGTTTTCCAAATCACGTCCACCCATAGCTAAACGTACAGGAACCCCTTTCAATTCATATTCAGCGAACTTCCAACCCGGTTTCTTGTTGTCTGCGTCGTCGTATTTAACAGAAATACCTAATGCCTTTAAGTTAGCAACGATCTTGTCTACCTTTTCAGTGATCTGTGCCAATTGTTCTGCGCTGCGATAGATAGGAACAATTACTACCTGAATCGGAGCCAAATGAGGAGGCAATACCAAACCGTTATCGTCAGAGTGAGACATAATCAAAGCACCGATCAAACGAGTGGAAACACCCCAAGAGGTTGCCCAAGCATAATCGCTCTTACCGTTCTTGTCGATGAAAGTTACGTCAAATGCTTTACCGAAGTTCTGACCTAAGAAGTGAGAAGTACCTGCTTGAAGGGCTTTTCCGTCTTGCATCATGGCTTCAATAGTGTAGGTGTCTAAAGCACCGGCAAAACGTTCGCTGGCTGATTTAACCCCTCTGATAACTGGCATAGCCATATAGTTTTCAGCAAAGTTTGCATATACTTGCTGCATTTTCTTAGTTTCAATTTCAGCCTCTTCGCGAGTAGCATGTGCTGTGTGTCCTTCTTGCCACAAGAATTCAGCTGTACGAAGGAAAAGACGTGTACGCATTTCCCAACGCATTACGTTTGCCCACTGATTACAAAGAATAGGCAGATCGCGATAAGATTGAATCCAATTACGATACGTATTCCAGATGATTGTTTCAGAAGTCGGACGGATAATCAATTCTTCTTCCAGTTTTGCAGCCGGGTCAACGACAACGCCTGAACCTTCGCTATTTGTTTTCAGACGGTAATGAGTGACTACGGCACATTCTTTAGCGAAACCTTCTACGTGCTCAGCTTCGCGGCTTAGAAAAGATTTCGGGATTAAAAGAGGGAAATAGGCATTTACGTGTCCTGTTTCTTTGAACATATCGTCAAGGATACGTTGCATTTTTTCCCAAATTGCATATCCATAAGGCTTAATCACCATGCAACCGCGTACAGCAGAATTTTCTGCCAAGTCTGCTTTGATTACCAAATCCTGATACCACTGTGAGTAGTTCACACTTCTCGGAGTAAGTTCTTTCAGCTCTTTTGCCATGTCTTTATAATTCTATGATGTTTTTTCTTTTTGATTTTTCTATATAGACGCGCAAAGGTATAAAAATATTTGCATACTAATTAAAAAAGATATTCTTAAAGAGCAGCCTTATATTCTCCGGGAGTCATACCGGTATGCCGTTTGAAATATTTACCAAAGAAAGATGCATTGGAGAAATTGAGACAATCTGCAATCTCTTGTATCGACTTGTCTGAATATTTTAAAAGGGATTGAGCTTCCAATATGACATATCGGTTTATCCAGTTGGTCGCGTTGTATCCGCTTGTTCTTTTGATGACGGTTGAAAGGTATTTCGGAGTGATGAATAACTTTTCTGCATAAAATTCAACGCTGCGTTCTTGTTGATGATATTTATCCAATAGATCAATGAATTTAGACAACCAAATGGAATCTCTTTGTGGATTCTTATTGGGAGAAATGGGTGTTTGACTTGTTAAAATATTGTCTAACTCAATGAGGTATGCGGCAATCAATTTTTCTAATAATTTTTCTTGATTGCTGTTTTCTCTCGTGATGTTTTTCTTGATAAGTGTAAAGATGGCACTCAATTCTTCAATGTTCTCTTCGGTCAGATTTAGAACAGGAGTTTGGTTAATTCGGTTTAAAGCCGTTTGTAAATTCTCGATGCCTAACTTTAGTCCTAAGATGAAATCGATGGATATTACCATGATTTTGGAAGAACTGAATTGGGGGGATTTCATCTGTAGGATATTTTGTGGAGAACATATTAGTAGTTGGTTCTTTCTCCCTTGAAAGTTCCGAAGATTAATATAACCGTCAATGTAATCTTCTAAAATGATCATGATGACTAAAGCGTCTAACTTAAAAGGATACCTGAATAGTTGATAGATCGGTTCTAAAGGAATCTCGCTGTTATTGGCAAGAATCACGCTGTTTTTGTAATGGGCTAATTCAGGATTGAATTTGAGTAACTGTTCAATAGGAATTAATGTTATCTTAGAAATCATCGTTTTTTCTTTTGATACACAAAAGAAGAAAATAATCCATAATAGAACAAGTATTTAGGAGGTTGTATATGAAAAAAAGGAAAAATAGAACATTCATAGAAGAAAAAAGAGGATTGTTGTATTCCAAAAACTACATTTCTTTACCGATAAAATAATTTTGTAAGAAGATATGATAAAAAAAGGACTATTAGTAGCAGTTTTATTGCTGAATATCTTATACTCTGGCTGTTCGTCAGAGAAGAAAGAGGAGAAGAAAGAACCGGTCACTGTACGTACGATAAAATTAAATAGTACCTCAACCGTTTCTGCGTTGAATTATGTAGGAACAATAGAGGAGGAAAGCAAGATTAATGTCAGCTTTAAAGTGCAAGGAACAGTCTTGAATGTAAATGTGCATGAAGGACAATTTGTTAGAAAAGGGACAGTACTTGCTACATTGGATATTGAAAATTTACAGCAGGTTTACAATGCTTCCAAAGCAACTTATACACAGGCGGAAGACGCTGTGAAGCGAATGAAACAAATGTACGACAATCAGAGTTTGCCGGAAATTAAATGGATAGAGGCACAAACATCGTTGGAACAGGCAAAGTCTGCTTATCTAATTGCCAAGAAGAATTTGGAAGAGGCTCGTTTAGTTGCTCCGATTGATGGAATAATAGGGAAACAGCTGGTTGAGGCCGGTGAGAATGTTATGCCTTCACAAACGGTGTTTACTTTGTTGGATATTCATACGGTCAAAGCTAAGATAGCGGTGCCTGAAAATGAGATACCTTTATTGTCTACAAATGATACTGCTTGTGTGAATGTGCCTGTATTGGGAAAGACACTTTTACAGGGACGAATTACAGAGAAAGGGGTAGATGGAAATAGGCTCACTCATACGTATGCTGTAAAGATCCGTTTGGATAATAAGGAAAGAAAGATAATGCCAGGTATGATTTGTAATGTAGCTTTCTCACAAGGGGGAGGAGCTACATTTGTTTTACCAATTCAATGTGTACAAATAGGTAATCAAAAAGATCGTTTCGTTTGGTGTGTGAAAGATGGAAAAGCAACGGCGGTTAAGGTAGAAGTAGGAGAGCTTACAGACAAAGGGGTTTGTATAGAAAGTGGACTTACCGAAGAGACAGTCGTTATTATAGAGGGTATGCAGAAAGTCAGTGAGGGTATGAAGGTTACGGTGCTATGAGAAAGAGGCAAAACTTAATAGAAGCTTGTATGCGACATCATAAATTGATGTTGTTGTTCGTGGGTGTTATGGTTCTTTTGGGGGCTTATGGAGTGTACGATATGCCTAAGCAGGAATTTCCGATATTTACCATTCGCCAAGGGGTGATTGTGGCTGTTTATCCAGGTGCTACGGTTGAACAGGTGGAGGAACAGGTGGCGAAGCCTTTGGAAGAATTTATCTTTACCTACAAAGAGGTAAAGCGGAAGAAAACATATACTATTTCGCAAGAGGGAAGTTTGTTGATGATGGTTGAACTGAATGATGAGGTGGATAATAAAGATGAGGTATGGTCGAAGATTAAACATGGTCTTACTTTATTCAAGCAGCAACTTCCAGCAGGAGTATTGGCTTTGATTGCAAATGATGATTTCGGGGATACCTCAGCATTGCTTATTACATTAGAATCTAATGATAAAACATATCGTGAGTTAGAGAATTATTTAACGACATTGGAGGGGCGTTTACGTCCGATAGAATCGGTTTCAAACTTGCGCCGTTATGGCTTACAAAAGGAGCAAATCAGTGTTTATTTAGATAAAGAGAAATTAGCAGCTTATGGTATTGATACCAAAGGACTACTTACAGAATTAATGTTGCAAGGAGTAACCACAGGAGGAGCTTCGGTTTCTAATGAAGAAGTGGAAATGCCTATTCATGTAAACGTCTCGTATGCAAATGAGTTTGAAATAGCGGAACAGATTATAACGACCGATGTGGAGGGAAATCATATCCGTCTGAAAGATGTTGCGACGATTGTCCGTGAATATGACAAACCGGATAGTTATATTACAAACAATGGAAAGAGGGCCATATTACTTTCTTTAGAGGTACGTGCGGGTGAAAATATTGTCGCGTTTGGAAAAAAAGTTGATAAGGTATTAACAGACTTTCAAAAGGAGTTGCCGGAGAGTGTGACTATGCAACGTATTGCCGACCAACCTAAAGTGGTAGATACTTCTGTTACCTCCTTTTTACGGGATTTGGTTGTTTCGATTGTGATTGTGATTGCCGTAATGTTAGTTTTATTCTCCTTGCATTCGGCCATTGTTGCGGCAACCTCGATTCCTATTAGTATTTTCATTACGATAGGATTGATGTATCTTTTCGGTATTGAGTTGAATACGGTAACGTTAGCCGTATTGATAGTTGTGTTAGGTATGATTGTTGACAACTCAGTGATTGTGATTGACGCGTATGTAGAGAACTTAGATAAGGGAATGTCACGCTGGCATGCGGCTATCCGAAGTGCGAAAGATTATTTTCCTTCCATCCTTTTAGCGACTTTGTGTATATGTAGTATTTTTTATCCCTTTTTGAAAACAATGACGGGACAGTTTGGTGATTTCTTGGTAGACCTGCCGAATACATTTACCATCTCATTGATGACTTCGCTGGTAATAGCCATGATTTTTATCCCATTTGTGGAGTTTGTTGTGATTCGTAAAGGAAATAAACAGAGGAAAGCCAATAAGAAGAAACGGTTTGATCTATTCTCATTTGTTCAAAAGACTTATGAGACAGCTTTAGGATGGACATTCCGTCACCCCTGGCTTACAATAAGTGGAGGGGTTGTGAGTGTGGTTGTCGGTGCTTTTATTTTGTTGTCTCTTCCTCAACGTATGATGCCATTTGCTGATCGAGACCAATTTGCGGTAGAGATTTATCTGCCACAAGGCTCTGCATTGGAACGAACGAGTGCAGTGGCTGATAGTGTTTATGCGATATTAAAAGCTGATAGTCGAGTTAAATCAATAACCTCTTTTATTGGGACCTCTTCTCCTCGTTTTCAGATGACGTATGCTCCGAATCCGGCTTCCAAACATTATGCTCAATTTATTGTCAATACGGAATCGGAAGAGGCTACAATTGAATTATTGGATGAATATACTAATGCATTGGCTAATCGTTGGCCTAATGCCTATGTGAAATTGAAACAGTTAGATTATAGTATTGTTGCAGCACCAATAGAAGTACGTTTTAGAGGAGAAGATATTATGCTTTTAAAACAATATGCCGATTCTTTGATGAAACACATGTATGATATGAAAGAATTGACTTGGGTACATACCAATTATGAAGAGATGTTGCCTTCGGTTCAGGTTGAATTAGACCCAGTGAAGGCGACACAATTAGGAGTATCACGAGCAATGGTTGCTTCTGAATTAGCCATGAAATATAATGGAATGAGTGCAGGTACTTTGTGGGAAGGAAATTATCCATTGAATATTGTATTAAAAGGAAAGAATAGTTACGAACCGGATCTTTTAAATTCAATAGGTGATGAATATATCTCGACGATGGCTGGACAAAGTGTTCCTTTACGTCAGGTTAGCCAGATTAAAGCAGATTGGCAGTCGGGACAAATTGTTCGGCGGAATGGAGTAAGAACATTAACTGTAATGGCAGATATCCGTCGTGGGTATGGTTCAACAGAGACTTTCCAACGAGTTGAAGAGGTCATGAAACAATCGATTGTCCCAATTTTACCTGAACAAATTGAATATGAATTTGGAGGAACGTATGAGAATGATCAAGAGGCATTAGAGCCTATTGCTAAAACACTTATCATTTCTTTTGGTATAATATTTATATTCTTGATTCTTAATTTTCAAAAACTATCCATTGCAACGACTGCATTAGGTTCAATTTTGCTTTGTGTACCGGGGGCCGGATTGGGATTATGGTTGTGTGGTATGGATTTTGGATTAACTTCCGTTTTAGGGGTTATAGCATTATTAGGTATAAATGTTCGTAATGCAATTATTATGTTTGAACATGCCGAAGATTTACATCATAATAAAAAATGGACAGCACGTGACGCTTCGTTTGACGCAGGGAAACGCCGTATGGTTCCTATTTTCTTAACTTCGGCAACTACAGCAGTAGGTGTGATTCCTATGATTTTGAGTGGAAGTTCATTATGGTCTCCTATGGGAGTCGTAATTTGTTTCGGAACAGTTCTTTCAATGATATTGGTTGTGACGGTATTACCGGTTATCTATTGGAAGTTATATGGTAATAAATAAAAAGATATGAAGAAGATATATTATATAATAGGTCTGTTGACCTTAATGGTTGTAGCGGTACAAGCTCAAACATTGACATTGGAAGTTTGTAAGCAGATGGCTTTAGAAAACAATTATGAGTTGAAGAACCGTTATTTAGAGCAACAAGCTTCCTCTCAAAGTCGGAGAGAAGCTTTTACTAACTTTTTCCCGAAAATATCAGCAATAGGAGGATATATGGGTGCGAATAAAGGATTGGTAGAAATGCAAGGTCTGAATCCGGCTACGGGTGAGCCGATGTTAAATTCATTTTTAAAGAATGGAAAATTTGCGGCTCTTACCTTTATACAACCAGTTTTTGCCGGAGGACAGATTGTCAACGGAAATAAGTTGGCGAGAATCGGGGAAGAGGTAAGTGTGCTACAAGCAACATTAACAGAAGAGCAGGTTGAAAAAAAGACAGAGCATTACTTTTGGCAGGTCGTTCAGTTAGAAGAAAAGTTAAAGACGATTGGGGCTATGGAAGAGCTGTTAAAAACGATACGTAAAGATGTGGAAGTGGCTATTCAGGCTGGAGTAACAACTCGTAATGATCTGCTGCGAGTAGAGCTACAAGAATATGAGTTGGAAAGTAACCGATTGAAGTTAGAAAACGGAATAAAGACTTCTAAGTTATTGCTTTTACAATTGATAGGCTCGAAAGAAAAAGAGATAATATTGAAATACGAAGCTGTTCAAAACCCGGAATCTCCTTTGGATTTATATGTGAATGCTTCAGACGCAGTATTATCTCGTCCGGAGACGGCTATGCTTGACTATAACATTAAGGCAAATAAATTACAGAAGAAGTTGGAGGTAGGAAAGCGATTACCGACAGTCGGTGTAGGAGCCAGTTATTTTTATCATGATTTGTTGGACAGTGATTATAATGCAGGAGTTGTTATGGCGAATGTCTCAATTCCTATTTCTGATTGGTGGGGTGGAAGTCATGCTATTAAAAGACAGTCTTTGAAATTAAAGCAGGCAGAGAATGAACGACAAAATAATATCGAACTATTGACTGTACAGATAGAACAATCTTGGAATGAATTACAAGAGTCTTATAAACAGGTGTTGTTAGCACAAAAGTCGATTGCTTCATCTGAAGAAAATATGCGTATGAATCATGAAACCTATCGAGCAGGAACGATTACTCTTTCTGATTTGTTAGAGGCTCAAAGCTTGCTACAACAGAGCAAAGATCAATATGTAGAGGCCTATACGAATTACAAAATGAAAGAGACGGAATATAGAATCCTAACTAATCAAGAACTAAATTGATAAATCTCAAATAGAAAGAGAGGTTGCAATTTTGCAACCTCTCTTTCTATTTGGAGTGAACGAATTTTTTATAACGATTCTCTTGTGGACCGATTTTAGAATATGGAATCGGTTTTAATCCGTAGCTGTTTAATACGGAATCTTGTAGATAATATGCCAATTCTTTATCTGCTGACTTTAAATTAACATTATCTTTTAAAATGGATTGTACATCCATCTTTTCCTCTTTGGGACTTTTATGTATAATATCTTTTGTACAACCTACTAATAGATTATTATTGATATAGTTGACATTGATATGTGCATTGAGTGACTCTTTTAATTCGGGATAACGGCTTTGATATACTTCTGAATTTATATCCACTTCCTCATATATTCTTTTGACTGATCTTTCGGCTAATATAAGTTCATTCCATTTCTCCTTTGTCCATGGAGAGAAGCTGACAGAAGCATGGCATTTATAGAATAGATTATTCTCTACGTAGTTGTCTTTACCTCCATGTATCTGAACGGCTCCAAATCTTTTAGATCCACAATTGACAAAGATGTTCCCATATACCTTTTCTCCGGAGATTGCATCATCGAAACGAATAGCAGCAGCCCCGTGGTCGGTACCGCCAAGGATATTTTCCCAATAATTGTAACGAATAACAAGACCACGTATAGAATAGTTATAGAACATATCTAAACCACCTTGGTCATCACTTTCGCGAACTAAATCAGAGAAATGATTATATTCGATCAGAACGTCATTGGCTTCTACACGAATGGCAGAAGAGGTTGAGCCCCTCATCTGGTTGTTCCTGATGGTTGTACCTACTCCCTGAATAAGTATGGCGGGCTGGTAAGTATGGCTAAACAGAGAGAAGTTCTGTATGATATTATCTTCAATTAGATATTCGGCTGGAGTTAGTGTCTTGCGATCTCCTCCCTTTGCTTTAATACCGCTACAACCGAATTGTTCTAATAAACATCCCTGTATTTGATGTTTTTTACCCCCATCAATGTGCATAGCGTCTTGTCCAAAGCTCGTGATGTGGCAGTTTAGAATTTGATTTGCCTCTCCATTACAGATTTTGATTGCTGTGTTTCTTCCTCCTTGTAGAGTAATACCGTCTAAAACAAACTGGTTCATATCTGACGCAGAAAGCATATAAGGAGAATCTAACACGGAAACCTTTACTTCATCTTGTTCCGGATTGTAACTCTCCGGAGCATACCAATAGAGTAATTTATGGGTACAATCAATGCAATATTCACCCGGTATATCAATTTCACAAAGAAGATTATATCCATAAAAGCGACAATTATCTTTGTAACCATAGTGGTGTATTGGCTCAGCCAAGGTAATTATTTGTTTAATAGTATCCATGTGGATAATACTTTGGTTTGACTCAGCCCAATCCCAATACCAATAACCATTGACACAGGCATTCTCCTCTTTGGCCCATTGGTTTATACGCTTGTCAGTATATTCCCAGATAGGTTCCTTATGGGCAAAGACTTTATAAGTCGAATTCAGCTTGAATAAGGTTTTTCCCATTGCCTTTCCTGCTACTGCATATTCATTGTTTGGCCAACGTGACATTTTCTGGCGTTTATTATTATGATATAAGTCCATTCTTCCTGTATTTGTAGATAGTTGGCCACAATCAGAGATCCCCAATTCCTCTAAATTTGCCACTTTTATCTTCTTGCGTACTTCGGGTTGCAAACGATTTAGGATAGCTTCGTCTGTAATCTCTTTCCAATTATTGACCTTGACTGCTCCTGTCCAAAGAACTGTTTTTCCGGGAACTGCAGTAAAGGTAATCGGTGATTGAATGTTATTTAAATCAATCATTTTTTGAATAGGATAGGTGCCTTCTTCAAAATAAACTTTGATAGGCGTACCGGGATTCTCTGATACAAATTTCCGGATTTGAGTGATTGCATGATTTATACTTTTCCAAGGCGCTTGTTGCGTACCCATTGCTTTATCATTCCCTTCAGGGGAGACATAAAATACACCCTTTTCATTCTGACAAGAGAAACAAAGTAAAACTAATAGGAGAAGTTCTGCCCAATGATGTGTTTTCATAAATAATTATGTATTAATTCGATTAAAAACGTGGGCAAAGATAGTTGTTCTTAAAACATAAAAAAAGCTACTCCCCGAAAGAAGTAGCCTTTCCCTTTAAAAAATGAAGAAGAAAATTGTGTCTTATTTATACGGTTCGCCTTTAACAGCAGCAATACCCGGAAGAACTTTTCCTTCGATAGCTTCCAACAAAGCACCACCACCTGTAGATACATAAGATACTTTGTCAGCCAAACCAAATTTGTTAACACAAGCTACAGAGTCGCCACCACCAACAAGTGAGAAAGCACCGTTCTTTGTAGCTTCAACAATAGCTTCACCTACTGCGCGAGAACCTGCTGTGAAGTTATCAAATTCGAATACTCCTGTCGGACCATTCCAAAGGATTGTCTTAGAGTTCTTGATAACGTTAGAATAGATTTCCATTGTTTTAGGACCTATGTCAAGACCTTCCCATTCATCAGGAATTTCGTTTACATCAGCGTATGCAGTGTTTGCATCATTCTTGAAGTCATCAGCAATCTTAGCGTCAACTGCCAATACCAAGTTTACACCTTTATCTTTTGCTTTCTGAATCAAATCAAGAGCCAAGTCTAATTTGTCATCTTCGCAGATAGATTTACCAATCTTACCACCCTGAGCTTTTGTAAAGGTATAAGTCATACCACCAGTGATGATCAAGTTGTCAACCTTATTTAATAAGTTTTCAATGATTTCGATCTTAGAAGAAACCTTAGAACCACCCATGATAGCAGTAAACGGACGAACGATATCCTTCATTACTTTGTCGACAGCTTTCACCTCTTTTTCCATCAAGTAGCCGAACATTTTGCTATCAGTGTCGAAGTAGTCTGCGATTAAAGCTGTAGAAGCGTGTGCACGGTGAGCTGTACCGAAAGCGTCGTTTACATAGCAGTCAGCATAAGAAGCCAATCTCTTAACGAATTCTTTCTGGCTTTCTTTTACCGCTTTCTTAGCAGCTTTCTTTTCTTCATCTGTTGCATCTTCTGCTAAACCTCTTGGCTTTCCTTCTTCTTCAGCATAAAAACGAAGGTTTTCAAGCAACAATGCTTCACCCGGTTGCAAAGCGGCTGCTTTAACACCTGCTTCTTCACCAATACAATCATTTGCGAACTGAACTTCTACTCCCAATAACTCTGATACATGGTTCAAAATGTGTTTCAAAGAGAATTTGTCAGTAACTCCTTTCGGACGTCCCAAGTGAGAACCAATGATTAGGCTACCACCGTCTGCCAAGATCTTCTTCAAAGTAGGAAGAGCAGCGCGGATACGAGTGTCGTCTGTAATGTTGAAGTTTTCATCTAAAGGAACGTTGAAGTCCACTCTAACGAATGCCTTTTTGCCGGCAAAATTGAAATTGTCAATAGATTGCATAACTCTTGTATTTAAATACTATATTAAAAATCATCTTTATCAGGCGCAAACTTACACAAAAATATTTTATTTCGTTTCTTTCTCTGCCATAATTATTGGCTGTTGGGCGAACTTCTATATCTGATTTGCGCGGTTAACCACTTATTATTCCGTTAATTTAAAGCGTAAACGCAGTCTACCCTCTGTATAGTCATACGTAAGCATTTTGAAATGCCCAATTTCTGAAGTATTGCTTACATGTGCCCCGATACAGGCGCAGGCGTCATAATCCCCAATGCGAACGATACGCAACGTCTCGCTTGCGTCTCCTGGTAGCTTGCTAAGGTCTACAATTTTACCCGCTTCAGCCTTTGGCATAAATTCAATCGTGACGGGCAAATGCTGGTCGATAACTTCATTGATACGACGCTCTACTTCCGCCATCATCTCCGCTGTTGGAGCCTCTGCTAACTCATAATCGCACTTGCTTTTCTTTCTCTCGATATGTGCATTCTTTGAACGAGGACAACCAAACATGCGTACCATCGTTTGATTCAAAAGATGTTCTGCCGTATGCATAGGAGGATATTCCTGTTTGTTGTGATCGTTAAGCTGAATTTCTTGTTCCATAAATATTAAGTGAATAATAGAAAATGAGAAAACAAAAATAACTAATACTTTTTATCCTGCAATCAAATTTTTCAACTTTACTACCAATAGTTAGAGGTCTTTATATTTGAAATTTTAAAATTATAATGTTGTAAATTTAAATATTATAATTGCTTTTTTAAATTACATCTATATGATTTTGTATTATAAGATATAAGTTAGTGATTATAATAGTATAACTTTAAAATGTGATTTATATATTTAAAATTGAAGTCTTGTAACTTGAAATTATAATTTCTCTTTTTCAAGTTGTAAGGATGTAATTTTAAAAATTTAGTTGTATCTTAGCCTTTGAAATTATAAAACAGGAAAAAATGGGCTTTACTCCACAGTTTAAACCAGAGGAATTATATATTTCTCCTTTTATCAGCCGTCGCGTATATGATGAAGACGGAAATATCTGTTATCAACCGCTCGAACGCAACTTGAATCCGACCGGAATTCATTTGTTAGATGAGTTTTTGCAGGAGATAACAGCGGGATTAGATTCGCAAGCGACCTTTTGCCATCGGCGAGGAATCAGCAGTGCACATCTAAGTGGTTTTGTACAACTGCTGACCGGTCTGAGCGCAAAAGAATTACGCCTCACATTGGCACTTCTTCTGGCGGACGATCTGTTGAGATACACTTCGCTGACGTTAGCCCAGATTGCGAAACGAAGCGGGTTAGGTACAAACGTCAATCTCTGTTACCTGTTTCAAAGTCGTTACGGTTGCACCCCGCTTGACCGAAAACGGAGCTTGCGAAAGGGAGGTGATGTAGGGAAATTTCGGTTGAAGTGAACTAGTGTATAGAATCTATTTTATGTTTTTAGATTTGAAATTGCTGTAAATAAGGAGTCTTTATTTATATCCTTTCTTTTAAACGAATGAATTAACATTTTAGGATAAAGAGGAACGCAAACTTTTTCTCATTCATATTGTTTAATTAGTAGCTTATATATAAGTATACAAAATAATAGTATAAACTGTTTTAAACATTAAATGACATGAAAAAGATTATTCCTTTTTTTCTATTGGTTCTTTTCTTGGCGGCTTGCCAAAAGGATCCAGACACGTCAAAACTAAGCGATGAGTTCGTTGTTTATACGGACCATGGTAAGGATGTTAATTTCGAATTGTTTTCTACTTTCTACATTGCTGATAGTGTGATGGTCATTGGTAATGAAGAGAAACCTGAGTTTTGGAATGCTACTGAGGCGGATGATGTGGTGTCTACATTGGTGAGTAGCATGGAAGGACGTGGTTTTGACCGTACGTTTGATAAGGATTCGGCTGATTTAGGTTTACAAGTCTCTTTTGTGAAGAGTGTTAATTATTTCACTAATTACAATACGAGTCCTTATTGGTGGTGGGGCTATCCCGGGTATAATTGGTGGAATAGTTATTGGGGTAATTCTTGGAACGGGTGGTATTATCCGTATCCGATAGTCTATAGTTATAGTGTGGGTTCTCTATTGGTTGAGTTAGTGGATTTGCAGGCTGTAACTACAGCATCTACGGATAAAAAATTACCTGTGCTTTGGACTGCCTATATGACTGGATTGTTGTCCGGATCTGATAAAATTAATGCAACTCTTTCTGTTCGTGCAATAGAACAAGCTTTTGTACAATCTCCGTACTTAAAAAAATAATTAAATGCGAATTAATAAGGTAAATTTGAGTCTTATGAAAAAGATAGATAAATCAATAAAGTTAATCGCTTTACTTATAGCTTGTTTAGCGATTCCCTCACTGGCTGGAGCTCAGGTGGTAAAGAATATGTATTTTAATATTGATTGGCAAATCAATTCACCATTCAGTGAATCGTTTGCTGATAAGACAAGTGGCTGGGGTGCACATGCTGAAGGTGGATATTATGTGATTCCTCAACTGGCTGTAGGTGCATTTATTTCTTATCATACAAATAATAAATATATTGACCGACAGACAATACCTGTAAATTCAACCTCGGCTATTACTTCAGACCAGCAACATTCTATTTTCCAGTTGCCTTTTGGTGTTGCTCTTCGCTATAATGTATTACCGGAAAACCAAGTACAACCGTATGCTGGTTTACAAACAGGTGCAAGCTATAGTGAAATGTCGACCTATATGAATGTAATGAAAGTATATGACCGGAATTGGGGGTATTATATTTCTCCTGAGATTGGTATGAATATGTATTTTACATCGGAAAAGCAGTTTGGTCTGCATCTTGCCGTTTACTATAATTATGCTACAAATAAAGGAAAGGTCTTAAGTTATTCGATTGATGGTTTGAATAATTGGGGTGTTCGTTTAGGTATAGCATTCTAATAGGATGTTTGTTCTTTTAAGTGTTTTATGTAGTTTATGTGAGAACGGGAAGTCTACAAATTGAGGACCTCCCGTTCTTTTTATAATATCTGTAATTTTACTCCAAAAGATAGACTTAAATAATCTCTGGGTTTTAAAACTTTGTTTCCAATTTTGTTGATTAAGTATAGATCACAGGTACTTAACTCATAGAAGAAAGAGATTGATTTATGCCAAGTCTTAGCTTCATTTAGTTTTAGTGTAAAACGTTCTCCAAGGAAAACGTGACTCCTAAAACGGGTAGAAAACCAATAATATCCCTCTGGATATTTACTGGGTTGACTTCCCCAAAATTCTCGGTCGAGAAGCATATTAATATAAACTCCGCAGGCTAAAGGTTCAAATGATAATTTATCAGACAACTGAATATTCCAGGGATAATAGTTCTGTTTTAATGTTAGTGTAATTTTGGCATTGTGATCTACATTACGAGGAACAATTCCTAATAGTACGTCAGTTTCCCAATGGTTGCGATAATAATTCCAGCCTGTTCCTAATGAAAGAACACCTATAGATCCTGCGAATTGTAATTTACTATAACGTGGAATGATTTTATTCCAACTATTCATATATCTATTGCGAGGAGTATCCTTTTTCTTTATCTCTTCTGCATGTGATAGAGTTGTTAATAGCAGGAAAGGTATTATCCATTTAAAAATCGATAACTTCATACGTATAGTTGTTTGGTGTTAAAGTAAATAACAGATAATTACGTTTAGCAATGTTACTGCAGCCATAATAAATAATACCATCTCCAAATAAATCGTCTTTTTGCAGTTGATGGTTATGTGCGTTTAAGCAAAACTGTAATGACGGAAATTTAAGGATGTATTCTTGGAATATATCTTTCACGTTGTTATCGAACTGTTCACTTCCGGGACGGGCGTGCATAGCGACAATAGTGCGTGCGTAATGACGAGTGGTATCTTGTAATTCTTGTTTAAGGAAAGTGAAGTTTGGAACTGGATTCGAATAATCACTTTCCAAAGCATTCGTATTTAAACAGATGAATTTGGTATTACCTGCTATGAAGGCGAAGTTTTCTTCTCCAAATAGCTCTAAATAGACATCTTCACCATTACCGAGTAAGTCATGGTTCCCAATTAAACCGACGTATGGAATCTCTAAATCTTGTAAGATTTTAATAGCCCATTCAAATTCGTTGGTTAAACCAAACTCGGTGTAATCTCCGCCATGGATAATAAAATCAATACTATCTTTTTGGGTATTAATATGTTTGACGAAATCTGCTGTTTCATCATAGCTTTTCTGAGTATCACCTATTAAGACAAAGCGAATAGTATCTTTGTCTTTGGTTACGGTTTCAATAATAGGTATGTTTTTTTTATTAATGTTGCGTTCGGAAACGGATATTCGTCCATCATAAGGATGATAGTCGATAATATCACAAGCTGGCAACAGTATAAATAGAGATAAAAGTATTTGTTTTAACATAGAAACGCCTTGACTATAATTTGGGGCAAAGATAAACTCTTGTGTTTTGTACTAAAAGGTCAATACGTAATGGGAAGTGTGCTAATTAACTAAAAATGATATGAATTTGGTTGGAGAACGGGAGAAAATGAATATTTGATAATTTCCTCCCGTTCAATGTGAAGATTTTTTATTGAATGTAATTCGAATACTTTGTGAAGAAATTCTTAAACCATTTGGTTTTCATAAGCCCTTTCTCAAATAGAAAGATACCAAGTAGAGCACAGCTGATTCCTAATAATACATCAATGATATAATGATGAGAGGAATAGATGGCTGTCCCCCAAATTCCTATCATAATGATAGAGAAAAGAGTAATTATGAAAACATTACTCTTGTTTAGAATTGCGTAACACAGAGCAACTACCATATAAGCTGCATGCAATGAGGGAACTGCGGCAAAAACATTAGCATTACGTCCATAAATAGAATCAAATATATTAAGCCCCGTAAGTTCATCAAATCGACCTAATCCTGCTACATTCCCTGGTGTATTCAGTATCGGTTCGAATCCATAGTTGATGGCATACCAAGGGGGAGCTGCCGGATGGATATAATATCCTGCAAAACCTAATAAATTGACAAAAAGAAAAACCATTGAGAACCGAAGGTATAAACTTCGTTTTCCGGTTAAATAAAGCCATATACCAAATGCAATAGGAACAGGAACCCAACATAAATAGAATATACCGGCAAAGAAATCGGCTATTTGACAATGATGAATGGCAAAGTACTCACAAGGAGTTATAATAGTTCCATTTTCATTGATACCAAATAGACTCTTTTCTAAATTGTATAGTCCTTCTACATCAATTGGATTGGCTTCGTAGTTTGGGAAGATACGCATATAATCATACGAGATACCAAAAATAGCAAAGGGCAATAATGCCACTGCTAATTTACGGGTTGGTTGTCCTGCAAAGAAAAGGATGAGATACAAGATGACCATGTAAATATGCTCTGGACGTAACCCTATACATACAACAGTCAATAGGAGGAATAGGGAAGACAAACCGAGTACTGTCCATATCTCCTTTTTTGACGGAAATGTTATAGTTTTTTTCATCCGTTATCTTTATTGCTTAAAAGTTTACGACAGTGATTTAGACGAGCGAAAGCTGTGATATTAGAAAATATCGCAACAATTAAAAGAGGAATTACGAATATCATAATTGGCTCAAATGTTTCGTTGTCTTTCATCATAGGGGCAAATATTCCACAACATAAAGCTCCCAATGCTGTTAGAACGACTCGTTCTGGACGCTGCATGAATCCAACTTTACATTCTAATCCTAATCCTTCTGCACGGGCACGTACATAACTTACCATAAGAGAACCAATCAGAGCGATAAATGCAATGATAGAACTAATAACGTATCCTTGAGAAATTAAATAGAAGCAGATTCCGAAGAAAACGGTCAATTCACTATAACGGTCTAATACGGAATCATACAGTGCACCGTAGGTAGAACTCATTTTCCCAATACGTGCTACCTGTCCATCCATCATGTCGAATAGACCAGCGAAAAGAATGATTCCGCCGCCCCAACCGATGTAATAAAAATCTTCACGGCTTCCTTTCATCCCTGCATAAAGGAATACACAAGCTGCTACAATATTTAAAACTAATCCTGTAGTTGTGATAAAATTAGGCGTTATACCTATTTTAATCATTCCATGTACGATTGGGTTAATGATCTTATAGATCGTTTGTTGTAACCAATCTCTGATAACTTTAAACTTCATATCTTACTTTATATTTGTTTTTGCATTAAGTTTCTTACGTTGAAAGCGTCCTCTAATTCTACAATTTTTGTAGACAAAGACTCGCTGCATATTATAATTCCATGTAAATCCAACAAATAGAGATACGACTATTTTAGAGAAAACGAATAGATCGTCAATATAAGGATTGAGCGTCTCTTGTACCCAAGGATTTCTTCTTATAGCCTCTGTCATGATATAAATACCCCATGTATTAAAGAGTATACTTCCAACCCAAACGAATAAGTATTTGAGTATAACATACTGCTTTTTACAATCTTTGGTTTTGAACGTCCATTTATAATTGATAATACAGTTGACGATACCCCCGCAAACAGAGCCTGTAAAAGTTGCGTATACATAATATATATGGAATAGTTTCACCAATAAAATGGTGATTAGAAAGTCTACTGCACTGGCTATTTGCGAAGAAAATTGGGCACGAATAAACATAAATATTCCTCCCTTTTCCGAGAATGCTTTTGTACTCTTTTTTATCCAATCAACCATCTTGTTCCAATTAATAGGATAAAGCTATAGATTCCTGCTAAAATATCATCCATCATAACTCCAAGGCCTCCTTTTAGGCTTTCCATCTTGCGAATACCTAATGGCTTGAATATGTCAAACAGGCGAAAGAGTGCAAATGCAGCCAAAGCGTAGCCGATATGGCCTGCCGGAGCAGCTAAAAGTGCAATCCAAACTCCTACCATTTCATCAATAACAACTCGTGATGGATCCTCTCCCCAAATTGGTTCAACTTGGTTAGTTGAGTAGATTCCTGCAATTGTGAAAACGATAATCAAAAGTATGGTAATCAGCAATAAATAAAATGGAGTTGTACAACAAGCCAATAAAAACCAAAGAAGCGTGGCTAATAACGCTCCTGCAGTTCCGGGGGCAAAGGGTGAGAAACCGGAACCAAAGCCCGTTGCTATAATTATATGAATAAGTGGAACTTTTTTCATCCTGTTTGTAAAATGCTTGCAAATTTATAATAAAAATAAAACTTTCTCCCTGATTCGAGAGAAAGTTTTATTATTCTGGTCTTAAAATGGATCAGCATCTATTTTTTATTCCTTGGGCAGGGATTTTTTATTTCCTGCTCAGAGAATTTTATTTTCCTGGGCAGAAAAATTAATCCAAGTAACTTGGAGCTTTTTCTCCGATCATTTCACGCAAAGTTTGCTTAACTATTCTCCATTGCTGGAACAAGTCATGTACTGGTTCATGTTCAAAGTCGTGCATTGGACTCTTGCAGAAGAATGATAACCAAGTTTGGATTCCACACATTCCTGCACGTAATGCTAAATCGCTAAACAGTACCAAGTCAAGAGCAATAGGAGCTGCTAAGATAGAGTCGCGACACAAGAAATTAACTTTGATTTCCATAGGGTAACCCATCCAACCAAAGATGTCAATGTTATCCCATGCTTCTTTATTGTCTTTGCGAGGAGGATAGTAATTGATACGAACCTTGTGATATACATCACCATACAAATCTGGGAATTTTTCAGGTTCGAAGATGTTATCAATAACGGATAACTTACTAACTTCTTTAGTCTTGAAGTTTGCAGGATCATCCAATACTTCACCATCACGGTTTCCTAGAATATTTGTAGAGAACCAACCGCTTACACCTAACATACGAGTCTTGAACATTGGAGCCAAAACTGTTTTCATCAAAGTCTGACCACTCTTGAAGTCTTTACCAGCGATAGGTACATTCATTTTCTTAGAAAATTCCCACATCGCAGGTGTATCAACACACAAGTTAGGAGCACCCATAATGAAAGGAGCACCTTCTGCGATTGCAGCATAAGCGTAACACATACTTGGAGAAATAACATCAGTGTTATTTTCTTTCATCGCTTTTTCCAAAGCTTCAAGTGACATGTGTTCGTCTGATAGAGGAATATAGATTTCTGTACTTGCTGCCCATAAAACAGAAATACGGTCGCAATTATTTGCAGCTTTGAAATCACGGATGTCCTGACGGATTTGTTCCATCATATCCCAACGAGTAGTTGCTTTTTTGATATGTGTACCGTTCAAACGTTTTGCCCAATTGTGGTCAAATGCTGCGGGCATTGGTTTGATAGCTTCTAATTCATCTTTTACACCATTTAGGTCTTTTTCTTTCAATACTTCGGCATACATAGCTGCTTCGTATGCATTATCAGGGAAAATATCCCATCCACCGAAAACGATATCGTTCAGGTCGGTCAGAGGTACAATATCTTTGATCGCTTTTTCTTCTCCGTTTTCTAAACGCATTGTAGCCATCTGAGCGATGGAACCAATAGGTTTTGCTAAACCTTTACGTGCTGCTAACGTACCTGTAATCATCGTAGTGGAAACTGCTCCACCTACACCTACAACCAGAATACCAAGTTTTCCCTTGGCTTCTTTAATCTCGATTTTTTCCACGTCAAATTAAATTTAAAATGATTTTGCAAAAATAGGCTTTCAGGTTGAGATAGAAAAGCTTCTGTATGAACTTAATTGGTCAAAAACACTACAAATTAGGTCAATTTCTCTTGTTTGAAAGAGTGTGTTATTTAAGTTATAGGTTTTGATTATAAGGCATTTGTCGAAAATAGTCTTCCTTTTGAGAGAAAAAGTAGTAAATATATTATATAGGTAAATGGTGAGATTCTTTTTTAAGCTTTTTATTTATTCTGTTTAAATTATTACGTTTGTGTAAAATTTCAGTTTCAATGAGAATGTGTTTTGATAAATATCGTATTTGCGTATTATCTCTTTTGTTTGTAGTTGCTATTTCTATAAACTCCGTACTTTGCGCTCAAATTTCGGACAAAGTATATAAAACTGATTATCGGATTATTCCTGAAAGAAAAGGAGAACTATTGGTTGAGATAGATAATATTAGCTTTTTTAAAGATGATGAATATACAGGGAATTTTTTGAAGGGATATACATTGCCAGGTTTTTGGTTGCAAGCAAAGGCTGTTTATTACCCGTTAGAGAATTTGAAAATGGAAGCAGGAGTTCACTTTTTGCGCTTTTGGGGAGCAGATCGATATCCGAATATGGCTTATTTAGATATCGCAAATTGGAAAGGGAATTCTTATAGTAAAGGAGTTCATGTTCTCCCTTGGTTTCGGGCACAAGTCGCTTTGTCTGATCATATAAATATTGTATTGGGAGATTTGTATGGGGGAGCAAATCATAATTTGATAGAGCCTTTGTATAATCCAGAGTTAAATATGATTGCTGATCCGGAAATGGGGTTACAGCTTTTATATAATTCCTCTCATTTTGATTTAGATATGTGGGTAAATTGGGAGAGCTTTATATTTAGGGAAGATTTACATCAAGAGGCATTTACCGTTGGTCTATCTTCTCGTTATAAACTAAATGATCCGACTTCTCGGTTCCATTTTTATGCTCCATTACAACTTTTAGCTCAACATCGGGGGGGAGAGATTGACACTATAACAACACGTTCAGTTCAAACGTTGATGAATGGAGCAATTGGAGTTGGAACAATTTGGAACACAGGATATTCACTTTTGAAAAATGTAAATTTAGAAGTTGATGTGGCTGGATATTATCAACAAGCTGGAGATTTATGGCCTTTAGATAATGGATATGCTTTGTATACACGTGTTTCAGCTGATATTAGTGATTTTCGAGTGAAGGCTTCTTATTGGAAATGTTATGATTTTGTTTCTATGTTTGGTAATCCATTTTATGGAGCTGTTTCAACTTGTGAAGCTGGGACTGTTTTTGATAACCCATCTATGGCTTATGTAGGAGTAGAATATGCTCGTGTATTAGCTAAAGGTTTTTCTTTAGGAATAGATGTTGATGTTTATACTCATTTACCCGTTATCATTCAAAAAATAGGTCAGGAGAATATAAAAACCTCTTCTAAAACTAGTTTTTCAGCTGGTATTTATTTACGAATTAATCCTTCTTTTTTGATTAAAAGATTTGAGTAAATGTTGATTTTAAGAAATAAGATGTTTAGAAGATTTAAAAAGAGACATAGAATCTTATTTGTCTCTTTTTAAATAAATGTACTATTAAAACTTATAAATATTTTAGTTTTATTGGGATAAATAGCTATATTTGTCTGTTCTATGATTTTAAAGACAATATTGTTTATTTTAAAATATATTTGCAACCATGAAGACAAATAGAAGAAACTTCTTGAAAACTTTGGGGGGAGTTGCTCTTTTTTCAATCGTGCCGCGTCACGTCTTGGGAAATGGATATATCGCTCCGAGTGACCAATTAACAAAAGGTATTATCGGTACTGGTGGTATGGGCCGAAATCATTTAAATTATGCTGGAACTCGTTTAGTGGCTGTTTGTGATGTAGACAAGAAGCACTTGGAGTTAGGACAAAATTTGGTGAAAGAAAAGATCGCAGCTTATCATGATTTTCGTGATTTGATTTTAGATCCGAATGTGGATATTGTTCATATTGCTACGCCTCCTCATTGGCATGGTATTATGTCTGTTGAAGCAGCTAAAGCCGGAAAGGATATTTGGTGTGAGAAACCAATGACACGTACGATCGGAGAAGGTAAGCGTGTAATGGAGGCGGTAAAACAATACGGTAGCATGTTCCGTTTGAATACTTGGTTCCGTTTTAAAGATCAGTTCTATGGATTGGGAACTCCGGTTAAACCGTTAAAGAAATTAGTTCAAAGCGGTTTATTAGGTTGGCCATTGAAGGTGACGATCAGTAAACATACTGGTTTTAACTGGAAATTCTTCTGGGTAGGTAAAGAATATTTGGAACCGCAACCAGTCCCTAAAGAATTGGATTATGATATGTGGTTAGGACCGGCTCCTTATAAACCTTATAATGCACATCGCGTACATAGTACATTCCGTGGTTATTGGGATTATGATGGTGGTGGCTTAGGTGATATGGGACAGCACTATATTGACCCAGTACAATATATCTTAGGAAAAGACCATACAAGTCCTGTAAAAGTAGAGGTAAATGCTCCACAGCAACATCCTGATGCAGTCGGTGTTTGGAATTCTATTACTTATACTTATGATGATGGATGTCAAATTGTACTTTGGGGAGAAGATTATGGCGATCCGAACACTCCTTATATTTCTGGTCCTAAGGGAAATGTTTATAAAAACTTTGTATGTGATATTCCTGATTGGGAAAAGAAGTTGGCAGACTTCCCGGAACCGGAACCACAAGTTACAGATTTCATCGAATGTGTGAAGACTCGTCAACCGTTTGCTTTGAATGAACAGAATGGTTTCCGTTCTGCTACAATTGTGAATATGGGAGCTGTTGCATTGCGTTTGAACCGAACATTAAATTTTGACCCGGTTAAGTTAGAATTTATTGATGACGAGGCCGCAAATCGTTTGTTAGATCAGCCGGCTCGTGCCCCATGGAATATTTAAAGGAGTTGTAATTATTAAATCGGATTATACATGAAGAAAGTATATATATCAATTGCTGCTTTATTATTGTGCGGTCAAATGACGTTTGCTCAAGCTCCGGCAAACCGTACAGCAAGTACTGTTGCTGCGGATGTGTTAGCACAAATGCCTGCTGCTGAACAGGAAAGATATAATAAAGTAATTAAAGAACTTAGTGATAGTGGTGAAGGAGCAATTTTAGAATTAGTCAAAATGATTAATGCTCCTGGAAAAGGAAGTAATGCAAGTGTTGATTACGCATTAAGTGGTCTTTCTAATTTTGTTATGGCTAAAGGATTGGAAAGTGATCGTTTGGCTGTTTCTAAGGCTTATATGAAGGCTTTGGAAATGACTTCTGAACGAGAAACCAGAGCATTTATCCTTCGTCAGTTACAGATGGTAGGAAAAGATGAATGTGTAGAAACTATCGCAGGGTATTTACATGATAAAGAATTGGGAGGACCTGCAGCTCGTGTATTAAGTGCTGTAGGTAGTGACGCTTCGGGTAAGGCTCTTGTTGCTGCATTAAAACAACGTACGGGTACTCCTGAATCTCAGAAGAGTATTATCATGGCTATTGCTGAGTCTAAAGTAGATGGAGCAGAAGAGATACTTCGTTCTATGTTAGGCTCATCTGATCCTGATATGCAAAAAGTTGTTTTGTATGCATTGAGCCAAGTTGGAACAGAGGCTTCTTTAAAAGATCTGGCGAATGCAGCAGCTGCAGTTGGTTATCAGATGGAAAGAACCGGTGCAAATGAAGCATACATAATCTTGATTAAACGTTTAGCAGCTGATGCTTCTACAAAAGTTGTTGCCGAAAAAGCAGCAAATGATTTGATGAAGAAGGCAACTAAAGCGAATCAGAATCACTCACGGGAAGCTGCTTTACAAATTCAGTTAGCTTTGAGTGAAAACCCAATCAAGCTTTTGACGAAGGCTATGAAAGATCCTTCTAAGAAGTATCGAAATGCTGCGTTGGCTTTTGCTTCAGCACATGCTGATAACGCAATGTATATTGAATTGGGTAAATTGATTCCTAAGGGCAATACAGAACTGAAAGTTGATTTGATTAATTGGTTTGGTCGAGAAGCTAAGTGTCCGAAAAAACATGATATGGTGCGTGACTTAGAGGTCCGTTTTGATCTACCTTTTAGTCTGTTATTGACACAGCAATTAAATGATAAAGAATATGTAGTCAAAGAAGCTGCTGTATGGACTATGCTGAAGATAGGGGATAAGTCTTATATCCCAACATTGGCTAATTTGTTGACGAATTCAGATAAACAGATTGTCTTGTTAGCACAAGACGCTTTGTATTCATATCCGGGTGATATTGATGACGCTGTCGCTAAGTCAATAGCTAATGCTACAGATGATGGTAAAGTTGCTGCATTAGAATTATTAGCAAGACGTAAAGCAACTACAAAGATCAATACTGTATTGGATCAAGTAGATAATGGTTCTGCCGCTGTTAAGAAAGCTGCATATACTGCATTAAAAGATGTTGTGGGTGAAGGTGATTTGACCAATATGTGTGGTCGCTTGGAAACTGCTTCAGCTGACAATGTGGCAGCTTTGCAAGACGCTGTTATCTCTTCACTCTCTTCTATGTCTACAGTTAAACAAGTAGAAACAATTACTCGAAGAATGTACCAAGCTGGTGATAAGAAATATCTATATTATAAGGTATTGGCTTCTACTGGTGATACAAAAGCTTTGGATCTTATCGAAAAAGGTTATGCCGAAAGTACAGGTGTAGCTAAGGACGCAGCTTTTGAAGCACTATTAGTTTGGAATACGATTGAGTCTGCAGATGTTTTGTTCGCTATTAGTAAAGAAAAGGGAACTAATACGGAAGCTGGTAAAAAGGCTTTGAATCGATATGTTCAATTAGTTTCAAATCCTGCATTGACAGGAGAAAACCGTTTGATTCGTTTAAGAAAAGCAATGGAAATTGCAAAAGCAGACGAACAGCGAGTTGCTATTATGAAACAGATTGAAAAGACTGGTACTTTCTTGGCTGTTATGTATGCAGGTGAGTTCTTAGATGACAAACCTGTACGTCAATCTGCTGCAAATGTCGTAATGAATGTTACGATTAGTAATGGTTTTGCAGGCAAGAATATCCGCTCTCTATTAGAAAAGGTTGTTGAAGTTTATAAACAGCCGGACGCTCATCCAGACGCAGTGTATCATCGTGAAAGTATTGCTAAGTACTTAGGTGAAATGCCTGATTGTGAAGGTTTCGTTTCTATCTTTAATGGTAAAGACTTAACAGGCTGGAAAGGTTTAGTTAAGAATCCGATTGAACGTGCAAAGATGAAGCCTGCTCTGTTAGCTAAAGAACAGCAGAAAGCTGATGAAAAAATGCGTCAAGACTGGAAGGTGGAAAACGGTATGTTGGTTTATGTCGGTTCAGGCTTTGATAACTTGTGTACAGAAAAACAGTATGGCGACTTTGAAATGTATGTAGACTGGATGTTGGATCCTGCAGGTCCGGAAGCTGACGCTGGTATCTATTTACGTGGTACTCCTCAAGTACAAATTTGGGATACTTCTCGTGTGAATGTGGGTGCTCAGGTAGGTTCAGGTGGCTTATATAATAATAAGGTAAACAAGAGTGTTCCGACAAAGGTAGCCGATAATAAGTTAGGTGAATGGAATAGTTTCTATATTAAGATGGTTGGTGACCGTGTAACTGTTCTTTTGAATGGTGAAAAAGTCGTTGATGATGTGATTATGGAGAACTATTGGGATCGCAAGTCTCCAATCTTCCCGATTGATCAGATCGAACTACAAGCGCATGGTAGTAAAGTATATTATCGTAACTTGTACGTGAAGGAATTGGAACGTGTAGAACCTTTCCAACTTTCAGAACAAGAAAAGAAAGAGGGTTTCAAGATCTTGTTTGACGGTACAAACATGCATGAGTGGACAGGTAATACTGTAGATTATACTATCGAAAACGGTACAATCTCTTTGGATCCAACGAAGAGCTTCGGTGGAAACTTGTACACAAAAGATGAGTATGCCGATTTCGCATTCCGCTTTGAATTCCAATTGACTCCGGGTGCAAACAATGGTGTGGGTATCCGTACTCCAATGGAAGGAGACGCTGCTTATGTTGGTATGGAAGTTCAGATTTTGGACTGTGAACATCCGATTTATAAGAACATTACCAAATTACAGCACCACGGTTCTGTCTATGGTATTATTCCGGCTAAGGATGATCACCATGACGCATTCAAGCCGGTTGGTGAATGGAATGAAGAAGAAATCTATGCAAAGGGTGACTATATCCGTGTGACAGTAAACGGTGTTGTTATCACTGAAGGTAACATTCGTGAAGCAACTAAGAACGGTACACCGGATAAGAAACAACATCCGGGCTTGTTCAATAAGAAAGGACACATCGGTTTCTTAGGTCACGGTTCTCCTTTGAAGTTCCGCAATATCCGTATCAAGGAGTTGAAATAATAGTCAAGTCTTGAATAATAAAAAATCCCTGGAGGTTGTCTTCAGGGATTTTTTGTTTCAAAAGGGATTAGATCTACATCTTCTCTTTGGGATTGTTAATTGCTTCGAGCAAATACTTTCCTGGTCTGAACTTAACGGTAGTTCGGGGTTTTATCATCACAGGAGTACCTGTCTTTGGATTACGTGCCAAACGGCTGGTTTGAGGATGAGGTACTAATGTCCCGAAACCAATGAGTATCAACTCTTCTTTCTTAGACATGGTTTCTGTGACAGTGTCGATATAAGCATCCAACACTCTTTTTACTTTTCGTTTCTGTAAGCCTGACTTTTGGGCTAACACTTCAATTAATTCAGCTTTATTCATTTTGTTTGTCGTTAGAATATTATGTAAATGAAACAGTATATATCGTAAAATGTTATTATTGATGGAGTAAAAGATGTTAAATCTGTCTGTTTTTTCTTATTTATGCTCCTTTTTAAGATTGGCGCTGAAGGTTTTGATATTTATCGCTACTTTTGTGACACTAAATATAACAACTGAATAATGAGAATAGAAGAGAACTACTCGTTAGAGAAACACAATACTTTCCACCTTCCGGTGAAGACCCGTTGGTTTATGGAATATGCAAGCGAAGAGGAATTAGGTCGAATACTTCGGGATGAATATTTCCAAGAGTGTCTGTCTTTACACATTGGTGGAGGAAGTAATTTGTTATTTATAAATGATTTTAACGGAATCATATTACACTCGCAGATTAAAGGAATTACTGTAGTTGAAGAGACTGCCGATTCCGTACTGCTTCGTGTGGGAGCCGCAGAGAAATGGGATGACGTCGTTGCCTATGCCGTAGCGCAGAACTGGGGAGGCATTGAGAACCTTTCCCTGATTCCGGGCGAAGCCGGTGCAGCAGCCGTACAGAATATCGGTGCATACGGAGCCGAGATTAAAGATGTAATTGAAACTGTTGAGACCTACAATCAGCTTTCTTTCGAGAAACGTGTCTTTACAAAAGAAGAGTGCCAATACGGCTATCGCAATAGCTATTTTAAGAATGAACATAATGATCCGCATATCGTTACTTATATAACACTCCGATTAAGCAAGCACCCACAGCTCTCCATCCAATATGGCAATTTGAAAGAGGCTTTGGCTTCCTGTTCGGAGCTTACCCTACAGGCTGTTCGTGACGCTGTAATCTCCATTCGTCGCCAGAAGCTACCCGATCCTGAGGAGTTAGGCAATGCCGGTAGCTTCTTTATGAACCCTGTGATTCCGGTTGCCCAGTTTGAGCAGCTGAAGAAACAGTACCCGACCATCCCTTCCTATCCGGCAGGTGAGGGGCTGATAAAAGTCCCGGCTGGTTGGTTGATTGAACAATGTGGCTTCAAAGGAAAGTCACACGGACAGGTCGGGGTCTATGAAAAGCAAGCCTTAGTCTTGGTCAACTTAGGAGACGCACGCGGACATGAGATTGCTTTGGTCGCTGAAAGTATCCGCACAGCAGTGAAGGATACCTTCGGGATTGAGATTATTCCAGAAGTTAAATACGTTGGTTAAATGGAACTTACTTTCTTAGGAACAGGGACATCTACCGGAGTACCCGAGATCGGTTGCCCCTGTGAAGTGTGTACCAGTCAGGACAAGCGCGACTGGCGTCTGCGTACCTCCGTCTTGGTGGAGATTGAGGGCAAACGGATTCTATTGGACTGCGGTCCGGACTTCCGTTGGCAGATGATTCGTAGCCGAAACTATCGCCTGAATGCCGTCCTGATTTCTCATGAACATTATGACCATGTCGGTGGCCTGGACGATTTGCGCCCCTTCTGTCGCGAAGGAGACATCCCGGTGTATGCCGAGGACTACGTGGCAGAGGCGATAGAGACACGTATTCCCTACGTCTTTCGGGCGAATCGCTATCCGGGAGTTCCTAAAATAGAATTACATCCTATTTCGACAGCCCCTTTTGTCGCTGCCGGCATACCAATCACGCCCATCCGAGTCATGCACGGGCAACTCCCTATTTTAGGCTATCGGATTGGGAAGATGGCCTACCTGACGGATGTGAAGTTTCTTCCCGAAGAGGAGTATGCCAAGTTGGAAGGGTTAGACCTCCTGATTCTGACTGCTCTTCGCCAAGGAACCCATCCGACCCACGAGTCGTTGGAGGAGGCCTTAGTCAATATCGAACGGATTCGGCCGAAGGAAACCTATCTGATTCACATGAGCCATCGCATAGGTCTCCATGCCGAGGTGGAGAAAATACTACCTCCGCACGTCCACTTGGCTTATGACGGACTGAAAGTTACCCTGTAAATAGGCTCTCATAAGATAAGCTCCCCTGTGTCCAGTTGATGTAATATCTTCTGGACACTTTTTTTATCTCCATTTCCCATCCCGTAGCTTCGCGACTTCCCAACCTTACCAGTCGCGAAGGTCGCGACCGTCCGCGTTGGGAGGTCGCGACAACTAAGCTATCGGGGGAGGAGGTTAAAGGGATATGGCAGGATAAGGTTATAAACAAAAAGCCCCTGCAACCTTGCTCGGCTACAGGGGCTTTTTGTTATCTGTTGTTACTTTAGGATTTCATCAACGACCTTTTGATACCCTTTTTCGTTGGGATGAAGACCGTCGGTGAATAGGCTTTCATCAATCTTTCCATCCGGTTGGAGCAGGTTCAGACCTGGGTCAGCAAAGTGGAAGCCTTCGAGTTCCGCCATTTGACGGATTTGCAGGTTAATATCCTTCACTCGTTGTTCCATCTTGCGGCGAGGATAGATTCCTAACACCGTAATCTTAGCCTCCGGTTGACGCTGGCGGATCGCAGAAAGTAGAAAGCGAAGGCCTTCAACAATCTCATAATTGGTGTTGTAACCGAAGTTGTTCGTTCCAATCATAAGGACTACTTTATCTGTTTTGTATCCATCTAATTCATCATGATAAATACGCCATAATACGTTTTCAATGCGGTCCCAACCACATCCTAAGTTATGGAAACCGGCCGGTCTCATCTTCTGGTTCCAAGTCTGTTCGCCATTCTTCCATTCTTCGTTATTGTCACCCCAATAGTGTGTGATGGAGTTACCGATGATAACGGCTTTCGGAGAGCGTTCCTTGGCTGTCTGAGACATGAAGCGGTGACGTTTCAACCATTCGTATCGGCCCGGTTCGCGGCGTTGTGTCACCGGTATTGTCGTTGAGTAGTTACCGGTTGGGATATGTAGAATTTCACGTACTTTCTTTTCAACGGCAGTTGCTTGTTGTTGCATACCGAGATCGGAAGCGTGTACATAGTCTACGCGGCTGTCCGGAGAGAGGTTCAACTCTTCTCTTGTGACGTAGTATAGACCCGGTACATTTTCGGCGATCAGTTTCTCATACGCTCTGCGAGAGCATTTATTCGCTGCGATGTATCTTTCATACATGATTGTGTCGCTACCTCCGTTGGAGTAACCGGCATGTTCGAGGAGCAAAATCGGTGTGTCATGTTTAGCACGAATCTGCTTAACGGCTTTGTAGACACGGTCTTCGATTTGGTCTACCCATTTCCCTGTCAAGTTAGGAATACAGTCTAGGATATAGAGGCGAGCGTTTATCTCGTTGATAAGGTCTAATATTGGAGTTTCCAGACGTCCGTTACCGGAGAACCCTAAATTAATCAGCGGATAATCTACAGAGCGTTGCAAGATGGTAGTCCAAGCCATTGCCGGACGGGAAGCGCAGGCTCCTTGAGTGATGGAAGTCCCATAGACAACGATGGGTTTTTCATCCAAAAGAGGAATGAATTCAAACTTCGCGTCTTCTGGTGTACCGATCTCTAACCATTTTACACCATTATATAAAGGTAGATAGAGGCGGTATTCATATCCATAGTTATGATATTTATCTTTCTTTATGTTGTTATAGGAATATACAATGGTGTCTTTGAAAGAATAGCTGCCGAAACAAAAGGCCCATTTCCCATCGCAGTTGATTTGATAGAGGTCTACCCCTGATACTCCTGTTGCCGGCATGTGGTGCATACCGAAGTTCTTTCCGGTTACGGCATAGCGTACTTTAATTTCCGGAGCATTGGAGTAAAAATGAATAGCTAATCCGGCTGAGTGTTGAGAGAGTCCCCAAAGGCCTTTATCTACGGAGCCTTTTACGCGGTTAGGCAAACGGGTATAGGTTTTCCCGATTTCATTTGTGAACCCCTGATTTTGAATTACCGGAAAACCGGCTTCCATAGGATTGTGCCACTTCCATTGAGCATTTGCTGAAAGGAAAAAGAGACAGCAGAGTAGTGAGTAAATAAGTTTTTTCATGATGAATAATTTTTATATTGACGCAAAGATAAGGTAATTTCTTAAATTTATTTCTCGTGAATCTTGTATATTTGCCTGTCAGTATTTAATTAATTTTATAGACCATGAAAGTAAAGACATTGGTTGCGCTCTTTTTGACAATGGGAAGTGTTTCCTTGATGGCGCAGAAAACGTATCAATTACAATCGCCTGACAAGAAATTGCAGGCTGTTGTTACAGTAGGAGAAGATGTTCGCTTTTCAGTGACTCACGAGGGTACTGAAGTGTTAGCAGAGTCACCTATTTCGATGACATTGCGAAATGGACCGGTTTTAGGTTTAAAGCCCAAAGTGTCCAAAGTGAAGAAAGCTTCTGTAGATAAGGTGATAACAGCTCCTTTGTATAAGAAAGCAGAAGTACAGGATGTGTATAATGAAATGACTATTTTATTCAGGGGAAACTATGGTTTAACCTTCCGTTTGTATGATGAAGGATTGGCTTATCGTTTTACGACCAGCATGAAAGATTCTATCTATATCCAGAGTGAACAGGCGGAGTATAATTTCTCTAAAGATTATAAAGCTTGGGTACCGTATGTGACAGCCAACAAGAAGACAATAGAAGACCAGTTGTCCAACTCCTTTGAACAGACCTATACGGAGGATCATATCACGAAGTTTACCAATGAACGGTTAAAGTTTTTGCCTCTATTGGTTAACTTGGAGGATGGAAAGAAGCTTTGTATTACGGAAGCTGATTTGGAAAGCTATCCGGGGATGTTTTTAAATAATGAGAAAGACCGTCCGACATTTAAGAATGTACATGCTCAGTATCCAAAGGTTCTGCAGCAAGGAGGGCATAATATGTTGCAGATGTTGGTGAAAGAACGCCATGATTATATAGCAAAGACGAAGGGTACACGTGCTTTCCCTTGGCGCGTATTTATCGTCTCTGAAAATGATAAGGAGTTAGCAGATTGTGATATGGTGTATCGTTTGGCTGCTCCGTCTCGCTTGAAGGATGTATCTTGGGTAAAGCCGGGTAAGGTTGCTTGGGATTGGTGGAACGATTGGAATATTTATGGAGTTGATTTCCGTGCGGGTATTAATAATGAAACTTATAAATATTATATCGACTTTGCCTCTGAACATGGTATTGAATATGTTATTTTGGATGAAGGATGGGCTGTGAATAAGAAAGCAGATTTAATGCAGGTAATACCGGAAATCGATTTGCAGATGTTGATAGATTACGGTAAGCAGAAGAATGTCGGTATTATTCTTTGGGCAGGTTATTATGCTTTTGACCGCGATATGGAAAATGTAGTAAAGCATTTTGCAAAGATGGGAGCAAAGGGATTTAAGGTAGACTTTATGGATCGTGATGATCAAGAGATTATTGATTTCTTATATCGTTCTGCTAAAACCTGTGCACGGTATAATATGTTGGTTGACTTCCACGGAATTTGTAAACCTACAGGATTGCAGCGTACCTATCCGAATGTAATCAATTATGAGGGGGTTGCTGGTCTGGAAAACGTGAAATGGGGTAAAGACTTGGATCAAGTGACGTATGATGTGACTATTCCATACATCCGCCAAATTGCAGGTCCGATGGATTATACACAAGGTGCTATGCGAAATGCTATTCGTAAGAATTATCGTCCGGTTAATTCAGATCCTATCAGCCAAGGTACACGTTGTCGTCAGTTAGCTACGTATGTAATATTTGAATCTCCGTTGAATATGCTTTGTGATAATCCTTCTAACTATATGCGTGAGAAGGAATGTACGGAGTTCATAGCAAGGATTCCAACCGTTTGGGAACAAACAGTAGCCTTAGATGGTAAAGTAGGAGAATATGTTGCAATAGCTCGTCAGCATAGTGATACTTGGTATGTGGGAGCTTTAACTAATTGGACAGCTCGCGAGATGGAGTTGGATTTATCATTCTTGGGTGAAGGTAACTATCAGATGGAAATCTTTCAGGATGGTATCAATGCTGATCGTGCAGCATGTGATTATAAGAAAGTTACTATACCAGTTTCTACAGATCGCAAAGTAAAAATTAAGATGGCACCAGGTGGTGGTTGGGCAGCTAGGATATTTAAATAAAATAGTAATAATAGAAGAGGGACACTAACTCAAATTAGTGTCCCTCTTCTATAAATAGGTTTAATGTTTGGTTTCGATATAAATAAATCCTCTTAACTATTCTTGCTAAGAGGATTTGAAAAGAGGTCTCTGGCGGATTCGAACCGCCGTAGATGGTTTTGCAGACCACTGACTAAACCGCTCATCCAAGAGACCAATATATTTAGAGGTTCCTGGCGGATTCGAACCGCCGTAGATGGTTTTGCAGACCACTGACTAAGCCACTCATCCAAGGAACCATTAGTTTCTTTCTGTTTTGCGAGTGCAAAGAAAGAGAATATATTTGGAATATGCAAATCTTTTTTATCCTTTTTGTTTTTAAGAGGGTTTGCAGAACTGAGGAAAAAGAAGTTACTTTGTCTTCTATTAGATAAATAGTGAAACGATGACATATATTGAAACTGAAATTCCAGGTGTTTGGATTATTGAACCGAAAGTGTTTAACGATGCACGTGGCTATTTTATGGAAGCTTGGAAAAAAGCAGAGTTTGAAGAGCATGTAGGTAAAATAGAATTTGTACAAGATAACGAATCTTGTTCTTCAAAAGGTGTATTGAGAGGTTTACATTACCAGTTGGCTCCCTATTCACAATCTAAATTAGTGCGTGTAATTAAAGGTTGTGTATTAGATGTAGCCGTTGACTTACGTAAAGGATCACCGACATTTGGAAAATATGTGGCAGTTGAGTTATCTGCGGAAAATAAACGTCAGCTCTTTATTCCACAAGGATTTGCTCATGGTTTTCAGGTGCTGAGTGAAGAAGCGATATTTACTTATAAAGTAGATAATCCTTATGCTCCAACTCATGAGAGAGGTTTGCGTTTTGATGATCCTACAGTAGGAGTTGCTTGGAGAGAAATGGATACCTCTATTCTTAATTTATCAGATAAGGATAGAAATGCTCCATTATTACAGGAGGCAGAGATTAATTTTACATTTTAAGAATTCTAATATACATAAGGAAATTATGAAAACATATCTTGTTACCGGTGCAGCTGGTTTTATTGGAGCTAACTTTGTTAAATATATGTTAGCTAAGTATCCTGAAATAAAGATTGTAGTTTTGGATTTACTGACTTATGCAGGTAACTTAGGTACTATTGCTGATGATATAGATGGTGATCGTTGCGAGTTTGTAAAAGGAGATATCTGTGATAGAAAGCTAACAGATGAATTGTTTGCTAAATATCAGTTTGATTATGTCGTGAACTTTGCTGCAGAGAGTCATGTAGACCGTAGTATAGAGAATCCGCAACTTTTTTTGATTACAAATATATTAGGAACACAAAATTTGTTGGATACAGCTCGTAAGGCTTGGGTAATTGGCAAAGATGAAACTGGTTATCCATTATGGCGTGAAGGTGTTCGTTATCATCAAGTTTCAACAGACGAGGTATATGGTAGTTTAGGAGCAGAGGGCTATTTTACAGAATTGACTCCACTGAATCCTCATAGTCCGTATAGTGCATCTAAGACCAGTGCTGATATGTTTGTTCAAGCGTATGCCGATACTTATAAAATGCCGGTAAGTATTACGCGTTGTTCAAATAACTATGGACCTTATCATTTCCCCGAAAAGTTGATACCTCTAATTATAAAAAATATATTAGAAGGAAAATCTCTTCCTGTGTATGGAGATGGAACGAATGTGCGTGATTGGTTGTATGTAGAGGATCATTGTAAAGCCATTGATATGGTTATTCATCAAGGACGTGCAGGAGAAGTCTATAATGTGGGAGGACATAATGAAAAACAAAATATCGAGATTGTAAAGCTGACAATCCGTACCATTCGGCAGTTAATGACAGAACAACCTGCTTATCGTGAGATTTTGAAGAAAAAAGAGATAGGGGCAGATGGTCAGATCTCTATCGATTGGATCAATGAAGATTTGATTACTTTTGTTAAGGATCGATTGGGGCATGACCAACGGTATGCAATTGACCCTACTAAGATTACAAATGAATTGGGATGGATACCGGAAACCTCTTTTGAAGTGGGTATTGTTAAAACAATCCGTTGGTATTTAGAAAACCAAAAATGGGTTGAAGATATTACTGGGGGTGACTATCTGAAATATTATGAACAGATGTATGGGAATCGCTAAGGCGATTCCCTAATTCCGGAGCAGCTTCTTCTATTTGTTTACGTATTGCATTACGAATATTTTCTCGTACGTTTTTTCGGGTACTATCTAATTCGGCCAGTTTCGTTGGTTGAAAAAGATCTTTGTATTTACATTTAGTAACCTTGTATTTGAAATCATCTAAATTACCTGTTATGTCAATTCCCAATTTGAAAGGAACAGGAGATTTCAATACGGATAAATGATAGTTGAAAGTCATATCTAAGTTATGAGTTCCTCCTACAGCCACCTTGTATCTGTCCATTTCTATTAAAAAAGGAAAAACTTCAATTTTGTTATCTTTGATAGCAATATCTACGGATATACTGTCAATCATGTTTCGTTCTTTGTTTTTAAACATCAAAGTTTTCGAAATCTCTGTAAATGTTTCTCCATCCAATAGAACCATATTGTTTCCATGTAAATAGCAAGAAGCATTGATAGAAGGCATGATGAGTGACATTGTAGAGTCTAATTTACAAGTAGTAATGATTTTACAATCCATTACCCCTTCAAATGAACGGAGCATAGGGACTAAAGTGTCAATGGATGGGAATAAAGCAAGCATTCTTTCTACCTGTACATTGTCCATGTTTAGATCGAAACCAGCTGTTGCCTCTTGTTCGTTTTTTAGCTGTATAACCATTGTTAAATTACTACGCCCCATATTAGAATGCATATCTAATTTACTAAGGTTAATACTTTGATCCCGAAGAACAATTTCTCCTTCTACATTCTCTAATCTTAAATCTTTGAAATCAATACGTTTGGCATTAGTATGGAGCGTCATGTCTAAAAAGGCCGGAAGGACCAATAATTGACTACTGGTCGAATCTGTTTCGGTGAGTGTCAGCGTATCTTGTACAATTGTTGTTTCAAGTTGTGTAAGAGTTTCTGTGTTGATAGAGGATAATTCGGATTCAGCGTACTGTGTTCCTTTATTGATTGCTTGCATTAACTGATTACAATCAATATAATTTGAATTTAAATGGAAATCTCCTTTTAGTTTACCTCCTCGGAGTAAAGCTCTTCTGATTCTACTGATTTCTCCATTTAAAATAAAGTCGCTCTCTCCTATATGTAAATGAGCGTCAGATAGGGTTATATCATTGGTGTTAAAATTCATCGTGGTTGCGTCTATCCACATAGGAAGAGGAAATAAACGACTGAAACCACGCATTTGTTTGAAAGACACTTTCCCTCTGGCTTCCCATTGTCTAAGGAACTGGCTACTGGTATTTGTGCTATCTTTTGTTTGTTTATTTTCAAGCTGTTGTTCCCGGAGACTATTTGTAATATTTTGAGGTTGTTTTGTTCTTTGTTGTTGACGTACCTCCCGATAGGGAAGAGCTTCAAGCGAAAATGTACTTTCTGCTAATGTTATACCTGTTTGGATAGGGAGGTTAAAATATTTTAATGTGTCAATCGTAACCATAGCCCCTGCTGTTGGTATACGTTTATCAGAGGCTGAGGATTTAATACCTCCATTCAATTCGGTACGTCCGGCTACTAACCAAGTTGAGTCAGGTAAACGTGTCCGTAAGCGGTTGAAGGATAAACGACCGGTTACGGGTATAACTGCCGTAGTATCAATAACAGGTGTAGTCTGTGCTAACATCTCTAACTTTTGGATATGAGTATTGATTTCATCTTTGTATTGTATGTTCATGCTATCAATACCTAATGTTAGACGCATAAGCTCCTGTTTATTATTAATATATTGACTTTTCTGATGGGTTGTGTCAATGGTCAAATAGGTATCGGAGATAAAAATGTCCATACCGAGTGGTTGACTAAATGCTTTCAATTGATCTATGTCTAATGTCCCGGAACTATGTATTTTCCCGAATCGACTTTCTATAAGATCGTCGAGGGTAAATGTGGCAAATAAATCTGCGTTCATAATACCTTCTATTAATAAAGTATCGGGATTTAAGAAATCTTGCCCCATGCGGGTAAAATCAATCTGTCCTTTTATACTCGTTTTGACGGCTGGATTTTGAAACAAATTAGTTACTTTAGCTTGCATATCTAAAGAGGTATTAAGCCCTTTGACAACTAATTGTTCTAAAGATATGAAAGAGGAATCAGGAGAAAGACCATTTAGTTGCAGGTCTAAATCCATAGCTAACGTGTCGATACCCTGCTTTTTATCTTTTATATGATAGGCTCCATTTTCGATTTTACAACATAGGTTTATATTGGGAATAACACTGTCTTTTAATGTACCAGACATACTTCCTTCGATAAAGATAGAACCTTTTGCCTCTATCTGATTTCTATCTTGAAAATAGGAGTCAGGAATAAACTGTAATAAATCGTTCAGATCTGAAATTTTTAATCCCATGTCCATATCGATTTGTATCTCTTGTTTTTCCGGAAAACGATGGATAAATCCATTGGCAGTGAATGGGAATTGATTGATGAGCAATTCAGACTCTTTTAATGTGATTGAACGATATTGATCAGCTAATATTAAATGGCTTTTTAAATGAAGAGCTAATTCGTTCTTTAAAGTGTAAGTCGGGTTTTTAAAAAGGATAGAGGAACAACCTGTCTCAAAATCTAACGTGTTTGTTCCCGCATTTAAGGACCCATCTAAACGAACAAAAAATCCTTGAATATCGGTGAATAGATTGGATTGTTGATCGTCATAAGTGAAATGGCCATCATATATTCTGATTTTTTGCAAATCAATAGGGGGAAGAGAAGAGTTTTCTGTCTCTGTCGTATCGTTTGTACTTTTATAAATATCCCAATTGGCCTGTCCCTCTTTATTCACAAAACCATAAAAACGAGGATTACTAATAGAGAAATCTTTAATCGTGATTTTTCCTCCGAATAAATAATCCAATGGTTGTAAAGAAATAGTTATTTGATTAAATGCCAATAAAGAATCCGAAGATACTGTTTCTTCAGACTTCTTAATAGAATCTGTATTAATATGTGAGATTAAATGTCCGTTAGTGAGTCTCACTCCTAAATAAGGATAAGTCTCAAAATAAGTAAGTTCTACTCGTTCACAATTCAAATGAGCTTCCAATAATTTATTAGTCTGTTCTATAACTAACGGAGTTAGTTTCTCTGGAGGTAATATACCCCAATTTAGAATACTGAACCCGATGGCCGGAATAATAAGTAATAGTGATGAAATGACGATAATACTTGTCGTTAGTATTTTATTTTTTCTTTCCATCGTTTGATTTATATTTGTTCAAAACAAAAGTAATTGAAAAAATAAAAAGGGAAAAATATTTCATATTCAAAATCAGATTGTTTTCGAAGACCTTTTTTATTTAAAAAAGTTTGTCTCAATGAAATAAATAATTACTTTTGCAAAAAATGCATGATATTCAATCAGTGTTTTAGAAAGAATTTATTCTTAGGTAAATTTGATTTTGGAAAAAATCGGGGGGGGTAAAACGTTGTAAACCAATGAGATAGTTGGATTGCGATGACCCTAAGGTATGTGAATGAATCAAAAATACTGTTTTGAATGATTAAGAAATAATCCTCTCTTCTTTCATTCTGAAACCTCTTCAATATATTGTGTTTGGTGGAAATTGTAAGTCGTGACAATCGTTCCTGGTTTGTACTTCGTGTAACTTATCAACGTGAGTTAATCGCAAAAACAAAGTTAGACGAATTGAATATCGAAAATTTTGTACCGATACAAAAAGTACGTGTAAAAGGAAAATCTGGACGACTTACTTGGGTTACAAAAGTTCTATTACACAACTATATATTTGTATATACAGTTAAATCTCAAATAGATATCCTAAAACGAGGAGAGCTTCCCTTTTTGCGTTATGTCATGTACAATGATGAGAATGGTTTGCGGAAAATTCAAACCGTTCCAGAACGCCAGATGAAAAACTTTATAGCGATCGCAGGGACGGAGGATGAACGAGTCATGTTTTTGAATCCGGAAGAAGTAGATCTCTCAAAAGGGGATAAAGTACGTGTATTAGGAGGTCCGTTTGAGGGTGTGGAAGGTCATTTCATGCGAGTAATAAATGGGAAACGCGAAAAACGAGTTGTTGTAAAAATAACCGGAGTGGCAGCCATTGCCACTGCTTCTCTACCCGTTTCACTGGTAGAGAAAATAGATTAGCTACATTTGTATGTAACTGTACAACGCTTTGTAACCCGAGTAACCTAAGTAACGTAGATTTACATTTCAAATAAGAATAAAACCAGTTTTATTTTGACATTCTATATAGGAGACCTCCACTGAGGTTTCCCGATATACTATATCCTATTCAATAACATCTATTCCGATGTCTGAAACCTCTTCAAATAATAAGCGCATAGCGAAGAATACCGTTATGCTGTACATCCGTATGCTGCTAATTATGGTAGTGACGTTATATACCTCTCGTGTAGTGTTGGAGGTATTGGGTGTAGAAGACTTTGGTATTTATAATGTAGTAGGAGGAGTAGTAGCTATTTTAGGTTTTTTTACTTCCAGTTTATCCAATGCCGCTCAGCGTTATATGAGTATAGGATTAGGGGAAAATGATTTGTTGGAGACAGAACATGCTTTTCGACAAAGTGTTACACTTATGTTTCTGCTATCCATCGTATTGTTTATTATAGGTGAAACAATCGGTTTATGGTTTGTATATAATAAATTGGTGATTCCGGCGGGACGACTTCAAGCTGCAGTTTGGATTTATCATTTCTCTCTTGTGTCTGTTATTTCAGCAATAAATCAAGTACCGTTAATGGCAGCGATTATAGCCCGTGAGCGGATGAATATCTATGCGTATTTAGGATTGTTTGAAGCATTTACAAAATTAGCTATAGTATATATATTAATGTTGACAAATAGTATTGATTCTTTAATTATGTATGGAGGATTAATGGCTATTGTTTCTATTCTGACATTTCTTTTTTATCTCTTTTATTGTGTTCATAATTTTTTAGAATGTAAATATTCTTTTTACTGGAATAGACCATTGGTTAAAGAAATGCTCCATTTTATTAGTTATAATTTATTTGGTTGTTTTGCCTGGTCAGCAGGTGTACAAGGAACAAATATTATTTTGAATCTTTTTTTTGGTCCAACGGTTAATGCTGCACGTGCTATAGCTGTACAAGTAAGTGCTGTTGTTACTCATTTTACTGGAAATATAATGACAGCAGTAAAACCTCAAATAATCAAATCGTATGTTTCAGGAGAGAAAGAATACATGATGACTTTGATAGAAAGAAGTACAAAATATGCATTTTTTTTTACTTCTCTTTTGGCTATTCCTATAATAATAGAGATAGAATTTATATTACAACTATGGTTAGGACAAGTACCAGAATATACAGTTTCTTTTACTCGCTTAGTTTTGTGTGAATCTCTATTTGGGGTGTTTACTCCTTCATTGTGGATTGCAACTAATGCAACTGGACGGATAAAAAATAATCAGGTTTATGGTCGATTAATTACATTATCGATCTTGCCTCTAAGCTATCTGATGTTACGATTCTTTTCGGATCCTAAAATTCCATTTGTTATTGCTATTTTTTCAAATATAATTTATTGGTTTTATTGTCTTTTTGATATTCGTAAACAATTATCATTAAATATAAAAAGATATATTATAGAAGTTGTAAAACCAACATTTATATTATCAATATTATTAACAGGTATAGGTATTATCGAAAGTTATTTAATAGGGGAAGATTCTGTTTTTCGTTTTATAATTATTTTTAGTAGTTTGAGTCTAGTTGGTATTCTTATAATCTTAATTATTCTTCATAAAAATGAACGTGATTTTTTAATTTTATTCATAATAAAATATATTCATTTAAATAAAAATAGAATTTGTAATCGTTAGATTTTTGTGAAAAAATAAAATGCCATAATTGATATTTATTGAAAGATGGATTATTTCGAATTATATATGATCGTATTGAGTATTTCAATGCTATTTTTATACCCAGAATTAATACGACATAATAATAAATGTAATTTAGTACTATATTTAATATCTTCGATATTATTGTTGATGTTAAATTCTCTATTGTATAAATTTTCAGGAGATTATGTATATTACATTTTATATATAGATTCAATTCAAAGTAAAATTTCTTTTGCTGATCAGATACAATTAGTTCACTATAATTATGAAATAGGATTTGCTTTTTTATGTTGGATTCTAAAAGTGATGTTTGGAGATAGTAATCTTGTTTATCAAATATTGATTTTTATTCCTTCGGTTTTCTTATTATCTTCGTTTTATATAAAAAGTAAAATACCTTTATTTTCATTAGTTATATATATAGCTCACTTTCATTGGTGGATGGGACTTGTCTTGATTAGACAGTTATATGCTTTGATTTTCGTTTTGTTGGCTATTTGGTATTTATTTAATAAACGTTCAGTTTTAAACTATTGTATTTTTATACTAATTGCATCGTTGTTTCATAATAGCTCATTAGTATTATTATTATTACCTGTTTATATGTTTTTTAATTTTGATATTAAATATCAAATAATGCTAATATTAATCTTTTTTATAATAGGGCAAATAGGTGTTTTAAGTTTTGCTTTTGATCTGGTATTTTCAAATATATCACGAGGAAGTACTTATGCTAATTACCTTGAAATAGATAAAGGACTTAATTATTTGGCTTATTTAGAAAAAGTACTTGTGTTTTTACTTTTGATAAAATGGAAAAATAAATTGTCTGAAACTATATATAGAAATAACTTATTGTTTTATTCATTTGCATTGATTGTATGTGGATTGTTTTTTAAAACGGAAGTTGCAAGCCGTCTATTAACGTATTTTGATATATATATATATGTATATATAATACCATTATTAATATGGAATTTGAAACGAAAACAAAGGATAATGGCATTTATGGTTGTAATTCCATATTTGTTCTTTTATTTATATCGTTTCATTTCTATTACAATTGTTTTTTGAATTTATAACAATAGGTTTAATTGATTTATTTAAGATTAGTGATATTATGAGATGAATAAAATATATATAGTTAAAAAGATAGTGACTAGTAATGAGTATTGTTTTAAAGTAATAAATAAAGGATAAAAATGTATGAAAGTAGTAGATGTTTATAAAAGATATGGATTAAAAGGATTTTTACAACGTTTTCTTTGGAAGATTCTTTATCTTATTAAAATTGATTATTCAAAATATTATCTTTTTTGTAAGCAAATAGAATCTCAATCAGATTTTGAAAATAATGAATGTAAATTCAATTTTGTTCAACTTAATTTTTCTGATTTTAAAAATCAGAAAAATCTAAATCCCAATTGGTTTAATGAAGAAAAATTACATTTATTAGAGTTGGCTTTTTCTATAGAAGGTAATATTGCGTATGGTATTTTTCAAAATGGGTTAATTATATCGTACGGATTTCTTTCTTTAAAATATATGGGATTAAATAGAAATGTAATATTAAAAAAAGATGACTGTTATTTATGGGATGCTTACACTCATCCTAATGCTAGAGGTAAACATTATCATAAATATCTTACTATATATAGAGAAAGAGTAGCTTTTAAATATGGTAAAAAACGTTCTTTATCAATAGTCGCTTCTTTTAATAGAGCTTCTAAAAATAGTTATTTAGCTCGGTCTTATAACTTACAAGAAACATTTATTACTTATAATATATTCAAGAAGGGATTTAAGTCTACATTAAAATATGGAAAATAAAGATGTAGTAGTTGTAGGTGGAGATCACTACAATACATTATGGGTTTGTAGAAGCCTTGGATTAACAGGTTATAAACCTACTATTATAGTATTAGATCAGAATAAAAATAAAAGTTTTGTTCAAAAAACTAAATATGCAAAAAATAGTTATGTTGTTACATCATGTAGTGCTATTTTGGAAATATTACTAAATTTAAATTTTAATAAGAAAGTATCTATATTTTCTTCTAGTGATAAAATATCAGATTTTTTAGATACTCATTATACTTTATTATCAACTAAGTATTATTTGGCTAATTGTAATGAGGATGGTTCTTTGTCGCAATGGATGGATAAAATGATAATGAATGAATTTGCTAAAAAGTCAGGATTTAAAATCCCTTTTTCGAAAGAAATATCTTTATATACTTATAATAGTATGGATTTAGAAGATGTTAAATATCCGTGTATTGTTAAACCTTTAAAAAGTAGTAATGGTAGTAAGTTAGATTTTAATATTTGTAATAATAAGAATGAACTATGTGATTCTTTAAAAAAGATAAAGGAAAATTGCTGTAATGTACTTATCCAAGAATATTTAAAACCGGACTTTGAGATTTCGATTTTATGTATGAGGCATAGAAAAAGTAAAATAAATCTTATACCTGGTTTATTGATAAAATCAAAAACTTGTAAGTCTGTCTATAATTTGGGTATGCCTGCTTATGCTTATACACAAAAAGAAATAAAACCATATGTGGATACTAAAGTTGTAGATCATTTTTTAAATGAAATAGATTATGAAGGTTTGTATAGTATAGAATTTTTTGTAACTAAAGATACTACTTATTTTTTGGAAATAAACTTAAGAGTAGATGGAGATTTATTTGTCTATACTCAATCTGGAGTTAATATGCCATACTTATGGGATACATTAAATCAAGGAGATTCTATAAAGGATGAACAACTTGATATAAAAAAAAGAACTTATGGTATGACAGAAATTAGCTATATAAAATATTTAGATTGGAAACATCCAATTGAAGCCATAAAGGATTGGTGGAGAACTGATTGCTATTCTATTTTCTCTTGGTCCGATATTAAGCCTTTCATTTATAAGTTTATTTATGCAACCTATTAAAGAATATGAATTTTGTTTTTTATCTACATGATGAAAAGTCATCAGAGAATATAGAAAGAAGATTACTTTGGTTTAAGAAACACTATAATTTAGTTAGTAGCCAAGAGATTTATTCCTATTATTATGAAGGCTTAAAACTATATAATTCCTGCCATTTGACAATTGATGATGGTTGGTTATCAACATATCAGGTAGTTTTTCCTTTATTGAAAAAACATAAAATACCTGTAACGATATTTGTTTCTCCGGAGGTTTGTTTGAACAAGTTAAACTTTTGGTATTATGACATTAAAAAGTTTAGTGAAAATGACTTTAAACAGTATCTTGTTTGTGAAGGATATTTTAAAGAAGGTGTAGAAAAATATCCTCTCGAACTTATATTGAAAGAATTGGAAATAGATGAAGTATATTCATGTATTCGAAAATATGCCTTTATTCATCATATAGATCTATCAGAAAGAGGTTTTGTAAATATCGAAGAAGTTAAAGAAATGTCTGATTCTGGTTTGGTGGAGATAGGTGCTCATACGATGATTCATCCTATATTGGCTGCAGAAAATAAAAAACGTTCAGAATATGAAATAGTTCAATCGGTTAATAATTTAGCAACTTTGATAGATAAGCCTGTAACCTCTTTTGCATATCCTAATGGATTGTGGATGGATGATTTTGGTCAAAGAGAAATGGAGTTTGCGAATAAAGCCGGAATAAAATTGGCTTATTCGGTACAACCTGGAGTATTAAATATAAAAAAGAGTCCTTTAGCAATTCCAAGAGTAGGACAAGAAAAACGATTAAAATTGGGGAGGTTAGGATTAATCTTACCTTCATTACATAATCAGAGAAAACCAAGAAATTTGATAAAGAGTTTAAAATTATGATCCCTAAAAAAGTACATTACTGTTGGTTTGGAAAAAATCCATTGCCAGCTATGGCAGTAAAATGTATCGAATCATGGAAAAAATACTTGCCAGATTATGAAATTATAGAGTGGAATGAGGATAATTTTGATGTAAATATTATTCCTTATACCCAAGAGGCATATGAAGCTAAAAAGTATGCTTTCGTAAGTGATTTTGCTCGTTTTTGGATATTGTATCGTCATGGTGGACTTTATTTTGATACGGATGTTGAAGTGATAAAGCCGATGGATAAAATCCTTTCTCAAGGAGCCTTTATGGGCTGTGAGCAAGATTATGATAGCCCTAATGGGGTTACTGTTGCTCCTGGTTTGGGGTTAGCCGCTCCTATAGGAATGCCAATATATAAAGAATTGGAGAATTTTTATGGAAAGCTCCATTTTCTTAATGCTGATGGAACATTAAATCAAGCGACAATTGTTGAATATACAACCAATTGTTTGAAGAAGCATGGTTTATGTGATATCGAAGGTATTCAAATGGTTGCAGATTTAAGAATTTATCCAAGTCGGTATTTCTGTCCAATCTCCGTTGTAGATGGTAAATTGAGAATAACATCGGATACGTACTCTATTCACCATTATGCTCAATCGTGGCAATCTCCAGCCCGAAAATATGGGAGAAAACTTGCTTTATTGCTGGGTGGAGAGAAATTTAAGAATGTATTGAAAAAACTGTTGTATAGCTAACCATTCCATCTCAGTTCCCTCGGTTACCGCGGTTACCATCCCAGTTTGGTGTAGGGGAATAGTTGGATAATATAATATTAATATTATATTATCTTTTATATATACCTCAATTTTTCTATTTTATATCAATAGGAGTAACCGGA